>JBBRSJ010000001.1:0-374758 GCA_038245515.1 Candidatus Limnocylindrales bacterium
ACGGCCACGGTCAGCGCCGTCGCCCCGGGCGCCGGCACCCGGACCGGCACCGTCACCTTCCTTGATGGGATCGTCCCGCTCGGGACCGGGACCGTCATCGCCGGCCAGGCGACGCTCAGCACGAGCGGCCTGTCCGTCGCCAGCCACACGATCACCGCGACCTACGGCGGCGACGGCAACTTCACCGGTTCGTCGGCCACCCTGACCCAGGTCGTCACCAAGGCGAGTACGTCGACACTTCTGACCAGCTCAGTTGTTCCATCGCTTCTCGGCCAGAACGTAACGTTCACAGCGACCGTGGGCGCGGTCGCTCCTGGGGCCGGCTCGCCAAGCGGCACGGTTACCTTCAAGGATGGCGCCACCGTGCTCGGCTCTGGAATCGTGGGTCCCACCGGCATGGCCACGTTCTCGACGTCGGCTCTGACGGTTGGGAACCATGTGATTGCGGCCGTCTACGGCGGCGACGCTAGCTTCAACGGGTCCACCGGCACCCTGTCAGGCGGCCAGCAAGTCAGCTACCGGTTCGACGGCTTCCTCCAGCCGATCAATGACACGGCCCATGAGCAGGTTTGTGGTCCCACGTGCCCGATCAGCATCTTCAAGGCCGGCAGCACGGTTCCCGTGAAGTTCGACCTCAAGCGCGCCGACGGCACGCTCGTCTCTGCCGGGTCATTGCCGATCTTCACCGGCTACGTCAGAGGTGGCGCGACGACCCAGCCGGTCGATGAGCTTCAGTACACGGATCCACCGACTAGCGGCTCGACCTTTACCGTCAGCGGCGGCCACTACCAATACAACTGGAACACGAAGGGACTACAGGCTGGCTACTACTACCGGATCGGTGCCTTGCTCGACGATGGAACGACTCAGTACGTGTACATCGGCCTGAAGTAGACCGACCCGCATCCGAGCGCGCGTCGAGGGCCGGTCCTTCAGGGGACCGGCCCTCGATGATTCCCGGTCCGACGGTGCGGGGTACGTCTCGGGCGCCGCCGCGCAACGGTCCGCCGCCACTCCCCGAAACCAGTTCGTTGATCCCCCGCACCGGTACTCCTTGGGAGTGCGCGCCCGCACCATTCGCCCCAATCGGACCATCGACCCGTCCCGGCCCGACCCCGGACCATTCGGGCTCGTCACCTTCCTGCGCGTGAGGAGCGGTCCGGCCCATGAACCAGCGCATGATCCGTCGAGCCCTGACGGCCGCCCTCGCCGCCGCGCTTCTGACGACGCTCGCGGCCTACGCCGACACCGTCCCGGCCGACGGCGACGCCGTGACCCCGGGCAACCAGACAACGATCGACCTCGGCAATCGGTCGCCCGGGCAGGTGGTGACCTGGCCGGTCAGCTTCCGGCTCACCTGCGCGGGGCTGAGCCACGCCACGCCCGGCGCGACGGTGACGCTCGATCTCACGAGCACCACGGTCCCCGGTGACGGCACCGTCACCGCGACGAGCGCCACCATCGGGCCCGTTCCCGCGGACTGGACTGCCGCGAGCCAGGGCTGCCCGACGCCCGCGCCGACGATCGTCTCGAACGATCCGAGCGTCGTCACCCTGACGATGCCGACGACCTCGGGACCGGGCACGTTCTCCCTGCTCTGGTCCCGCTCCGGCGCCACCGGCTTGACGGGTAGCAGCGCGATGAGCTTCACGGTCAACGTCGTGGGCAACACGGCGCCGACCCTCCACCTTCCGTCCGACATGCTCGTCGAGGCGACCTCGCCCGCCGGCGCGGTCGTCACCTGGTCCGCGTCGGCGACCGACCTCGAGGATGCCACTCCGCCGACGCCGACCTGCGCGCCCGCATCGGGCTCGACCTTCGCGCTCGGCCTCACGACCGTCCAGTGTTCCGTCTCCGATGGCGGCGGCATGACGGCGACCGGATCCTTCCTCGTGAGCGTCGAGGACACAACCATTCCGACGCTCGTCGGGATGCCGGCCGACCAGCACCTCACGACGAGCGATCCCGGGGGCACGACCTTCGCCTACACCGCGCCGACCGCGACCGACCTCGCCGACGCCGCGCCGTCCGTGGCGTGCGCGCCGGCCAGCGGCAGCCACATCGGCGTCGGCACGACGACCGTGACCTGCACCGCCACCGACCACACCGGAAACCGCGCCTCGGCCTCGTTCCAGGTCGATGTCACTTACGTGGCCCCGGTCGTCTGGACCGCGAGTTGGGGCGAGCCCGTCGGCTCGGCGGGATCGACCCTCGTCGCCAACGCCGGCCGGACGATCCCGGTCAAGGTCGAGATGTTCGCCAATGGCGTCGAGCAGACCCGCGGCGCGGCGCTCCTGTCGGTCGCGCCGTGCGGCGGCAACGCGTCTGTGACGGTCCCTCTGGCGTGGGGCGCCGAACAATGGTCCCGCCATCTCGACACGAGCGTGCTCGGCGGCCCGGGCTGCTACATCGCGACCGCGTCCCTTGACGGCAACGTGGCGGGCTCCTTCCGGTTCGACCTGCGTGGCAGTGCACCCGCGGCGCCCTCCAAGGCCACGCCGGCCAAGACCAAGCCCTGATCGAGCCCTCGACCGAAGCGCCGACGCCGTCCGAATCCGCCCCCGGCGCGCCCTCGCGCCGGGTGCCCTAGCATCGGGGCGATGACCCCCGACCTCCAGGCGACCCTCAAGAAGCTGCCCGACCGCCCCGGCGTCTACCTCATGCGCGACGCCCGCGGCGAGGTCGTGTACGTCGGCAAGGCGCAGAGCCTGCGCAACCGGGTCCGGAGTTATTGGCAAAAGGCGACGCCGGTTGGCGAGGTCCACCGGATCCGCTCGGTCATCGACCGCGTGGCGGACGTCGAGTACACCCTGACCGACTCGATCAGCGAGGCGCTCCTGCTCGAGGCCAACCTGATCAAGCGCTACCGGCCGCGCTTCAACGTCCGGCTCAAGGATGACAAGAGCTACCCGTACATCAAGATCACGATGGCCGACGACTTCCCGCGGGTGGAGCGAACGCGGAAGCTCGTCGAGGACGGCAGCCGCTACTTCGGGCCGTATGCCAGCGCCTCCTCCGTTGACGAGTCGATGAACCTTGTCCGGCGCCTGTTCCCGTTCCGGACGTGCACGATCGACATCGAGGACGGCAAGCGCGCTCTTGCCCGACCGTGCCTCCTGTACCACATCAAGCGCTGCCAGGGCCCGTGCATCGAGGCGGTCTCGAAGGCCGAGTACCGCGGGCAGATCGACCAGATCGAGCTCTTCCTGGAGGGTCGCCAGGAGTCGGTGGTCAAGGCCCTCTCGGTGGAGATGGCGTCCGCCTCGGCGAACACAGAGTACGAGCGGGCGGCCAACCTGCGCGACAAGATCCGGGCCATCGAGCGGACGATGGAGAGCCAGAAGATGGCAGCGTTCCGGCGCACGGAGCTCGACCTCGTCGGGCTTGCCCGGCACGACAACCAGGCGGCGATCCAGCTGTTCGCCATCCGCAACGGCCAGCTGGTCGGGCGCGACGTCTTCCTGCTCGACGCGGTCCGCGAGGCACCCGACGAGGAGGTGCTCTCGAGCTTCCTCCTGCAGTACTACGCGCGCGCGACGTCGATCCCGCCGCAGGTGCTCGTCCCGGCCGTCCTGCCCGACGCGGCCGACCTCGAGGCGTTCCTGAGCGAGCGGCGGAGCGGACCCGTCCACCTGGCCGTCCCGCGACGCGGCGAGAAGCGCGAGCTCATGGCGCTCGCGACGCGCAACGCCGGCGAGACGCTCGCCCGCGAGCAGGCACGCTGGATGGCCGACGAGGGCAAGACGCTCATCGCCCTCGAGGAGCTCGCCGAGGCGCTCGGCCTGCCGGCCCCGCCGCTCCGGATCGAGTGCTACGACATCTCGAACATCCAGGGCTCGGACACCGTTGGGAGCATGGTCGTCTTCGAGGAGGGCCGGCCGCGGACCGGGGAGTACCGCCGCTTCAAGATCAGGACCGTCGAGGGACCGAACGACTTCGCCTCGCACCAGGAGGTGCTCCGTCGCCGCTTCCGCCGGGCGAAGGCAGGCGACGAGGGCGCCGAGGAGGCACTCCGCTGGGCGATGCCGGATCTCGTGATCATCGACGGTGGCAAGGGCCAGGTGAGCGCGGCCAAGGAAGTCCTCGACGAGCTCGGACTGCACGACCTGCCGCTTGCCGGGATCGCCAAGGAGCGCGAGGAGCTGTTCCGGCCCGGCGTGACCGCGCCGGTTGTCCTGCCGCCGACATCCTCGGCGCTGTACCTCGTCCAGCGCCTGCGCGATGAGGCGCATCGGTTCGCGATCACGTACCACCGCGACCTGCGCTCGAAGCGCCAGACGCGGTCGGCCTTCGACGACCTGCCCGGGGTCGGACCCAAGAGGCGGCGGGCCCTCCTCCGGGTCTTCGGCTCGGCCAAGCGGGTCCGCGACGCGCCGGTCGAACAGATCGCCGCGGTCCCGGGGATCGGCGCCGCGCTCGCGGCCCGGATCAAGGCGACGCTCGAGGCCTGACGGCTTCCAGCCGTACCTCGTGGCTCGCTTGCGCCCCGAGTGCAGATCTGACGGGGTTCGTTGCCCTTCGCCACCGTTTCGGACCCTGCGGTGCCTCTTGTGAACAACGGCGACAAGATCGAATGCCGGGCGGCCCGGATCGGTCGCATATGCACGCTCCGAGCAAATCGCGCCGATGGCGTTCTTGTGGCCGGCGTCACAGGATGATGATCGCGTTGCCAATTGGCCGATTGCCACGTTGAAGGGCGGCGAGCGCGTCGCGACCGCGCACGGGAAATGTTCCAGCGAGCTCCGCCGCCGCGAGTCGGAGGACGTGCCGGTTGTGCCGTGTCCCCGCCACGAGAAGGATCACGACCTGTTGGTCGCTGTCTCGCATCTTGAGCGTCAGCCGCCGGGTCAGTGCCTGGATGTCACGAAGGCGCGTTTCCGCTTCGACGGGGACGGGCACGCCGATTCCGATCACTGCATCCCACGCGCGCTGGTCGCGCGGAATGCCGAGCGGGGCCTCGGTACGCCAGCTCGTCCCGGCCGGAAGGTGGGACCGCAGTCGGCCGAGCAGGGCCAGTTGCCCTGCGTCGCGAATCGGCTCGCCGGCCGGGAAGGCACGGAGGGGGAGGTCGAGCCCCAGGACGGCTCCGATCCGGACGAGTAGCGCGTACGACACACGCGGTGCGAGCCCTCGCTCGATCCGGCTGATGTGGGAGTGCGAGATTCCGACCGCCGCGCCGACGGCACTCTGGGTCAGCGCAGCCTGCCAGCGGGCCTCGCGCAATTCCTCTCCGATCAACACGAGGTTGCGCTGGATGAGGCGATTGGCTCGGTCGATGCGGCGGTCTCGGGTCACCATCCGGCCGATGGTCGCAGGCGAGGCTTTGCTGTCCCTTACCGCGCCCGACCACGACTGGGCGCCCTCGATTTGCCCCCAGGGTGCACATCCGACACGTCGCGGCCGTCGACGGTCCGGTTTGACGAGAACGTGGACGTCCTCGTGCGCCTCAGTAACAAACCCTGCAGATTTCGGGCGACGAGACGCGAATCACGTCGGGCATGCACAGCTGGCGCAAACGGAGCGCTGAAGGGCACATCGAGCGGTGGGGGCGGCCCTGTCAGCGCGTTCCTGTATCATCCGCCGCTGATGCGCAAGACCGGCCCCATCCTCATCCTGATCATCGGCATCCTCGCCCTCATCGTCGACTTCGTCCCGGGGCTCAGCGTCCCGGATTCGTCCGATTCGGGTACCCGCGTCCTCGAGACGAAGCTCGGGCTCGACCTGCGCGGCGGCCTGCGGGTCGAGTACCAGGCGCAGCCCGTCCAGGGCAAGACGCCGCGACCCGAGGACCTCCAGGTCATCCGCGGCATCATCGAGAACCGGGTCAACGCCACCGGGGTCTCCGAGCCGGTGATCACGACCCAGGGCAGCGACCGGATCGTGGTCGAGTTGCCGGGCGTGTCCGATCCGAACGCGATCCGCCACCTGGTCGGCCAGACGGGCACGCTCGAGTTCGTCCCGCTGGGCAAGATCCAGAAGCAGAAGGGCGACTCGATCGACCCGAAACAGTTCCCGCCGCTCTTCAACGGCACGGAGCTGTCGTCGGCCGCGATCGCGACCAGCGGCCAGACCAACCAGCGCGTCGTCACGTTCCAGCTCAAGGACACCGGCGCCAAGGCCTTCGCCGACTACACCGCCAAGCACATCGGCGACTACTTCGCGATCGTCCTCGACGGCAAGGTGATCTCGGCACCCGTGATCCAGAGCGCGATTCCGGGCGGCAACGTCGAGATCAGCCAGGGCAGCACGATCGGCGGCTACCCGCTCAAGGAGGCGACCGATCTCGTCACGGTCCTCCAGTTCGGCTCGCTGCCGTTCCCCATCGTCGAGCTCTCGAACAACACGATCTCGGCCACGCTCGGGACCCAGTTCCTCGATCAGAGCCTGCTCGCGGGCGCGGTCGGGATCCTGCTGGTGATGGGCTTCATGATGATCTACTACCGCCTGCCCGGGCTCATCGCGAGCTTCGCGCTGATCTATTACAGCCTTGTGGTTCTGGGGCTCTTCCGCCTGATCCCGGTCACCCTGACCCTCGCCGGGATCGCCGGCTTCGTCCTCTCGATCGGCATGGCGGTCGACGCCAACATCCTGATCTTCGAGCGGATGAAGGAGGAGATGCGGGTCGGCAAGTCCCTGCCCGCCGCCGTCGAGGCGGGCTTCGGCCGGGCCTGGAACTCGATCCTCGACTCCAACGTGTCGAGCCTGATCACCGCCACGATCCTGTACCTCTTCGGCTCCTCGACCATCCGCGGCTTCGCGCTCGTCCTGATCCTCGGTGTCCTCGTCTCGATGTTCAGCGCGATCGTCGTGACCCGCTCGATCCTGCGGGCAGTCGTGGCCCGGCCGTGGTCGCGCAACGCGCGGCTGTTCGGCGTCAGCGAGAAGGAATTCGTCGCGGGCGTCGGAGCGCCCGGCCGGACGCGGCTCCGGGGCGAGGCGCGCACGCGTGTTTGACATCATCGGGAAGCGGAACTGGTTCTTCCTGATCTCCCTGATCGTCACCATCCCGGGCCTCATCTTCATCCTCCTGACCCCGCTCACGGGCGGCAAGGAAGGCCTCCAATTCACGATCGACTACACCGGCGGCACGACCTGGCAGATCCGTTTCCAGGACGAGAACGTGACCGCCGACCAGGTCGCCGGCGTCTTCCACGATCACGGCCTCCAGGCGATCGTCGTGAAGCAGGGCAACAAGTTCATGGACATCAAGACCGAGGCGAAAGGGTTCCTCGCGCTGGCGCCGTCGCCGACGCCCGCCCCGACCGTGAACCCATCGGCGAGCCCGGACGCGAGCGGATCGGTCGCCGCGAGCGAATCGGCCAGCGGCTCGGCCGTCGCCGCGTCGGCGTCCCCGGCGCCTTCCTCCAGCTCGAGCCCGGCGCCGACGGCCTCGCCCGCGCCAAGCGCCGCCTCGAGCCCCGCGCCAAGCGGCTCGGCCGCGCCAAGCGGCTCGGCGGCGCCGTCCGCCACGCCATCGGCCGCCATCGGCAACACCCAGCTCCCGACCGACGGCAAGGGTGGCGAGATGGTCGTGGCGCTCCAGGCCGCGCTCGGTCCGATCGCCGAGCAGGCGTCGCTCACGACGATCGGCCCGGTCGTCTCGGCCGAACTGGTCAACCAGGCCCTGATCCTGATCCTCGTCGGCTCGATCGGGATCCTGCTCTGGATCACGTACCGCTTCCAGGACGTGAAGTTCGGGGTCACTGCGCTCGTCGCGCTCGTCCATGACGTGATCGTCGTCGTTGGCATCTTCGCGATGCTCGGCACGATCTTCCGGATCGAGATCGACGCCCTGTTCGTGACCGCGATGCTGACGGTCATCGGCTTCAGCGTCCACGACACGATCGTCGTCTTCGACCGGATCCGCGAGAATCGCGCCCGGCACGCCGGCGAGCCATTCGCGGAGATCGTCAATCACTCGATCCTGCAGACGTTCGCGCGCTCGATCATGACCAGCTTCACGGTCGTCCTGACCCTGCTATCGCTCTACCTGTTCGGCGGCGAGGCGATCCGGAACTTCGTCCTGGCACTGCTCATCGGGATCATCTCCGGGACGTACTCGTCGATCTTCAACGCGTCGCCCCTGCTCGTCGTCTGGCACGAGTGGGAGGACCGCCGCCGCGGCCGGACCGGTTCGGTCCGCGCGCCGCGAACCCGTCGCGCCGCGTCCTGACGCGAAGGCCGCCGGCGATGAGCCGCCCGCAATCCGCGGGTGAGCCGCCCGTGGCATCCTGACCGCGTGATCGAACCCCGCTTCGCCTGGCAGGTCGTCGAGGCCGTCACCCCGACCGTCGGGCTCCGTGAGGCCGGCATCCGGCACGGGCTGGGGGAACGGGCGATCGGCTTGTTGGCGGCCCGCGGGCTGACGTCCGCCGACGAGCTCGATGCGTTCTTCGCGGAGCCGGTCGGCGCGCTCCACGATCCACGCCGGCTGCCCGATGCCGGCATCTTCCTCGCTCGGATCTCGCAGGCCCGGACGGCCGGCGAACGGGTGATGGTCTTCGGCGACTTCGACGCCGACGGGCTGACCGGCCTCGCGATCCTGGTGCGTGCCCTCCGCCGGCTCGGAATGGACCCGCTGCCATACGTGCCCAACCGCCTCGACGAGGGCCACGGCCTGTCGCAACGGGCGGTCGACGCGGCGCGCGACGCCGGCTGCACGGTGATCGTCACGGTCGACTGCGGCTCGACGAGCCTGCCGGAGATCGCCGCCGCTCGCGACGCCGGGATCGATGTGCTGGTGACCGATCACCACCGGCTGCCCGCGGAGCTGCCGGTCGCGCTGGCGGTCGTCAACCCACAGCGGGCCGACAGCGACTACCCCGAGCGGCGTCTGGCCGGCAGCGGGGTTGCGTTCAAGCTGGCCCAGCTGCTGCTCGCGGACGAGCCGGGAGGTCCCGCCGCCGCACTCGATCTCGCGGACCTCGCGGCGATCGGCAGCATCGCCGACCTCGTCCCCGTGCTCGGCGAGACGCGTTCGATCGTCCGGCTCGGACTGGCTCGCATCGCCGCCGGGCCGCGGCCGGGGATCGCCGCGCTCCTCGGCGCCGCCAACATCGCCCCGGGCGCCGTCGACGTCGAGACCCTGTCGTTCGCGGTCGCGCCGCGGATCAACGCGGCCGGCCGGGTCGGGGAGTCGGCGGCTGCGGCCGCGCTGCTCCTGACCGACGATCCGGCCGACGCCGCGCGGCTGGCGGCGGAGCTCGAGACGGCCAACAAGACGCGGCGCGACCTGACAACCCAGGCGATGAGCGAGGCTCGGGCCGCCGTGTCCGCGATGAGGGTGGCCCCGTCGTCCGAGTCCGATCATGAGGGGTCGCCGGCGGGCGCCGCTCCGATTGCACTTCACGCGACGATCGTCCGGGGCCCATGGCCGGTCGGCATCGTCGGGCTCGTGGCGTCGCGTCTCGTCGACGACCACGGCCGCAGCGCGATCGTCGGCGCGGAGCTCGGTGACGTCATCCGTGCCTCGTGCCGGAGCGACGGCCGGCTCGACCTCGGGGCGACACTCGACGCCTGCGGTCCGCTGTTCCTGCGCCATGGCGGGCACGCCGGGGCGGCCGGCTTCGAGATCGAGACCGCCCGCTGGCCGGAGTTCGTTGCCACATTCGACGCCTTGGCCGCGAGCGCCGTCGCACCCGATCCTCGGCTGCCGCTCAGGATCGACCTCGCCCTGACCGGCCTCGACATCGACTACGCCCTCCACCGCGACCTGCGCCGCCTCGATCCCTTCGGCCAAGGTCACCCGGAGCCGCTGCTGATCGTCCAGGGCCTGTCGGTGACGCGAATCCGGGCGGTCAGTGGCGGCCACACCCAGATCACCCTGAAACGCCGCCTCGATGTCCTCGACGGGATCGCCTTCGGCCGCTCCGACCTGGCCGAGACTGTCCACGAAGGCGACGTCGTCGACGTCGTCGCGCGGCTCACGAGCCGGAGGTTCGGAGGCTTCGAGTCGCTCCAGCTCGAGATCCGGGATGTCGCGACGAGCGGCCTCCAGAGTCCGGCGATCGACCTGCTCGGCCTCGAGCCGGCGCCGTTGATGCTCGGGGCGGCGACGTGACCCGCGACGGCGCCCCGCCGCGCGGCCGCACGTCCCGGACGCCGCGCGACCCGTATGGGATCGGTCCCGTCGCCGGCTATGCCGGACCGGCGATTGCAATCGTGGCCCTGCTGATCATCGGCGCCCTCACGCTCAGCCTCATGAACGGGAATCTCCCGTTCCGCACGACCACACCGGGTGGCGTCAACGGCGGCCCTCAGGCAACCCCGGCCCCGTCCGGCGTCGTCGTCACCCCGCCCGAGGCGACGTTCACCGGCTCGATCGCGTATGCCAAGGCGGGCAACATCTGGATCCAGGCCGGCAAGAACGTCCGCCAGCTGACGAGCAGCGGCGAGGACTCGATGCCGACCTTCTCGGCGGACGGCTCGTGGATCTATTTCGTCCGGGTCGACCAGAGTCACGCGAAGTTCCCGGCCGGCGGCTATGCCAACCGGGCGTGGTACGACCTGTCGACGCCGAGCCTGCTCCGGGTCAGGCCGGACGGATCGGGTGTCCAGACGCTGCTCGTCGGGCAATACGCGCAGGGCAGCTCGACCTGGTTCTACTGGCTCCGCCAGCCGGTTCCGAGCCCGGACGGCAAGCTTGTCGCGGTGATCTCCGACGGGCCGAACCCCCTCCAGAGCGACATCGTCCTCAAGACCTTCAATCTCGCCTCGAAGAAGCTGACCTCGCTCAACCTGCCGCAGTCGCTTCATCTCGGCCACCAGGACCCGGCCTGGAGCCCGAATGGGAAGTCGCTGCTCTACGTCGAGAACGCCCGAGAGCTGACGCGCGGGGCTCCCCAGATCTGGCGCTACGACCTCGCGACCAAGAAGACGCGTGCCGTCACCGGACCCGGCTACCTGTCGCCGGCCTGGTCGCCCGACGGTCAGTTCATCGCGGCGACCAGGACCGACGCCTTCGGCACGGACGTGGCGATCCTCGACGGCGCCGGCAAGGAGGTCCTCCGAGTCACCTCCGACAGCCACTCGTTCTCGCCGATCTGGTCGCCCGCCGGGGACGCCGTCGCGTTCCTCCACCTCGAGGGCAACCTGGTCGACCTCCGGATGGCCAAGCTCGACTCGTCGAGCGGCCAGTGGAAGGTCACCGAGACGGTGGACCTCACGAAGGTGTCCGGCCTCGACGGCGCCTCCCGCCCGAGCTGGTTCATCCCGCCCGCGGATCTCCCGGCCCCGAGCCCGTCGGCCGGCAGCAGTCCGTCGCCGATCGCGTCGACCGCTCCGTGACCGCGGGCGCTCCGTCACGGTGACCGCGACCGACGGGCCGGTCCCGCCCGCGGCGACCCACCCGGCGTACCTCGACCGCCTCGCGACCCGATCCGCAGCGATCGGGACGGTCCTCTGCCTCGGCCTGGATCCCGATCCAGCGACCATTCCCGATGGATTCTCCCGCGACCTCGGCGGTGTCGAGGCCTTCGCCCGGCTCGTGCTCGACGCCGGGGCCCCGTTCGCGGCCGCGGTCAAGCCGAACCTCGCCTTCTTCGAGGCCTTCGGATCGGCCGGCATCGCTGCCCTGGAACGTCTCCGAGCCGCCGTTCCGGCCGACGTCCCGGTCGTCATGGATGCAAAGCGCGGCGACATCGGGACGACCGCGGCGCGCCAAGCTGTCGCCCTCTTCGACGCACTCGGAGCGGACGCGGTCACGGTCAGTCCATACCTCGGTGGCGAGGCGATCGAGCCCCTCCTCGAGCGGGTCGACCGCTTCGCCTACGTCCTGTGCCGGACCTCCAACCCGGGCGCGGCGGAGCTCCAGGGACTCGTCGTGGCCGCGGATCCGGCCGACGACGCGCCGGCCGAGCCGCTCTGGGCGCGGGTCGCGCGGCGCGCCCGGCGATGGGGTCCGAGCGGGACTGTTGGCCTGGTCGTCGGCGCGACCGCACCCGCCGAGCTGGCCGCGATCCGCCGGCTCGTGCCCGAGCTGGCCTTCCTCGTGCCGGGAGTCGGCGCGCAGGGTGGTGACGAGGCCGCGGTGCTCGCCAACGGCCGCGCGACCGGGGCGCCCGCCGGCTCGGGGCCGGGCGGTGGCCTGCTCGTGAACGTGTCGCGCGGGATCGCGGGAGCGTGGCCGAGCGGTGGCGCGGGCTCGTCCGAGGACCTGGGTGAGGCAATCTCGAGAGCCGCACGGGACTGGGCTCGAAGGCTGCCCGTGCTACCCTAGCCAGCGCTGCGGATCCTCGCAGGCCATCCCGTCGGACGAGAGGTCGAGATCAGCCACCCATGCCGAACATCGGGCCCGTCGAGCTCATCATCATCCTCGTGATCGCGCTGATCGTGATCGGCCCCGGGCGCCTCCCCGAGGTCGGCTCCGCGCTCGGAAAGAGCATCCGCGAGTTCCGCAAGGCGTCCTCCGACGTCGCCGACTCGACCCGCCTCGACCCCGCCCCCGCGCCGCCGGCAACCGCGCCCATGCCGCCGCCGGCAGCGCCCGCGCCGGATCCGGTGAGCGCGGCGCCGGCCGCCCCGATCGCTCCGACCGCGCCGGCCGTCCCGGACCCCGTCCTGACGCCGCCCGCGCCGCGGTCCGACGACGAGTCGACGAATCTCCCGGCCTGAGCCGGGGCAACTTCGCAGCTGATGGCCGACGCCGACGCCGTCGCGGGCTCCGCGGCCGGCGTCTCGGACCGCCCGCCCGCCGGCGCGCCGGGCCCGCTGACACCGGCGACCGAGCCCCAGCACGTGATGTCCCTCGTCGATCACCTGACCGAGCTCCGGACGCGCCTCGTCCGGGCGATCCTCGCGATCGTGCTCGGATCGGCGGTCGGCTTCCTGGTCGGGGACTCGCTCCAGCACTTCCTGATCTCGCCGCTGCCCACGAGCGCCTTGCCGCTCCAGACGCTTGCCGTGGGCGACGCGTTCTCGATCCGGCTCCAGATCGGCGTCGTGGTCGGGATCATCCTGGCGATGCCCGTGCTCCTGTACCAGCTGTGGTCGTTCGTCGCGCCCGGACTCACCCCGACCGAGCGCCGGGTCCTCCGCCCGTGGATCCCGCTGGCGCTGTTCTTCTTCGTCCTCGGCTGCACGATCGCCTGGATCATCCTGCCGTTCGCGACCGGCTTCCTGCTCGGATTCACGAGCGACGTCATCGTCGCCCACCTGACCGCGACCGCCTACTTCGGCTTCGTCACGACGATGTTCCTCGCATTCGGGCTGCTCATGGAATTCCCGATCGTGGTCTATGGGCTCGCGCGGGTCGGCATCCTGAGCTCGGCACGATTGCGGTCGTCGCGGCGGGTGATCATCCTCGGGATCGCCGTGTTCGCGGCCGTCGTGACGCCCGGCGGCGATCCGTACAGCCCGATCGTGCTCGGTACCACGATGTACGTCCTGTTCGAGCTGACGATCCTCGCGATCCGGCGGTCCGGGCGGTGACCGACGCCGGCCCGGACCTCGACCAGGCCGGCGGCGTCGAGGGTCAGCACGTCGTGCTCCTGAGCGGCCTGTCGGGCGGCGGCAAGACCGCCGCCGCGAAGCTGTTCGAGGACCTCGGCTACACCGTCGTCGACAACCTGCCGGGCGAGCTTCTGCAGGGGCTCGCCGAGCTGGTGTCGGACGATCGGGAGCGGTTCGGCAAGGTCGCGATCGTCGTCGACATCCGCTCGGGCGACGCGCCGATGGCCTTCGGGGCGATGCGCGGCGCGCTCGAGGGCCGCGGGATCCGGCCCCAGGTCTTCTATCTCGAGGCGCGCGACGAGGTCCTGATCCGGCGCTTCTCGGAGACGCGCCACCGCCACCCGCTCGCCGACCAGCGTGGCATCGCGAGCTCGATCGCGGCCGAGCGCCGGCTGCTCGATCCGGTGCGGAGCGAATCCGACGTCGTCATCGACACGAGCGACCTGTCGTTGCGCGAGCTGCGCGAGCGGATCTTCACGCGGCTCGGCGAGGCGGCCGACCCGAGCCGGATCGCGATCCAGCTGATCAGCTTCGGGTTCAAGTACGGCGTCCCGCTCGAGGCCGACCTCGTCTTCGATGTCCGCTTCATGCAGAACCCCTATTACATCGATGAGCTCCGCCAGCTGTCGGGCCTGACCGACGCCGTCCGCGAGTTCGTTCTCGGCCAGCCGGTCGCCCAGGAGTTCCTGCGCTACCTCCACGACTTCCTTGGCTTCGCCCTGCCGGCGTACGTGGGGGAGGGCAAGACCCGACTGACGATCGCGCTCGGCTGCACCGGCGGGTACCACCGCTCGATCGCGCTGACGGAGGAACTGGCGGAGTGGCTTCGCGAGCGCGACTTCGGGCCGGTCGCGGTCTTCCATCGCGAGCTGGACCGGGCGTGACCGACGATCGGCGGCCGGGCGCGGCGTCGCCGGAGGACGGACCACCGCGGGCGAGCCGGCGGGTCGACGCGGACCGGCTGGCGGTGGCCAACCTCAAGCGCTGGCTGACGCCGGGGATCGGCGTCAAGCGCTGGCTCCTGCTGACCTTCGTCGGGTTCCTCGTCCTCGCGCTGGGCGTCGCCCACGTGATCCGCCAGGCAACTCGCGACCTGGAACCGGGTGCGGCGGCCGGGGTCGTCCTCGACCTGGTCACGCTCCAGTTCCTGCCATATCCGTTACGCGGGCTCGTCGTCGTCACCGCCGGCCTCGGGATCATCGGCATCGGCGCGTGGCGGACGATCCGGGCGCTGACCTCGCCGTTCCTGCCATCGCGCGGCGGCGGCCGGCTGGTCGAGCTGATCTACCATCGCAAGTCACTCGCACGCGGTCCGCGGGTCGTCGTGATCGGCGGCGGAACCGGGCAGTCGACGATCCTGCGCGGGCTGAAGGAGCATACGAGCAACCTGACGGCCATCGTCACGGTCGCCGACGACGGCGGCTCGTCCGGCGTCCTCCGGGAGGAGCTCGGGATCCCGCCCGTCGGCGACATCCGGCGCTGCCTTGCCGTTCTGGCCGACGCCGAGAACCTCGTCGGCGAGGTTCTCGAACATCGCTTCGCCGGCTCGCCCACCGACGGCGCGCCGGCCGGCGGCGGGCCACTCGGCGGCCATCCGGTCGGAAACATCCTGCTCGCCGCGATGACCCAGCTCGAGGGCGGCGACTTCGAGGAAGGGGTCCGGCGCGCGAATCGGGTCCTCGCCGTCCGCGGCCAGGTCCTGCCCGCGGCGGCCACGCCGCTCACCCTCCACGCCCGGACGCACGACGGGCGCGTTCTGCACGGCCAGTCGCTGATCACGCGTACGTCCTCGATTGACCGGGCGTGGGTGACCCCGGCCGACGTCGCGGCCTCCGAGGACGCGCTCGCCGCGATCGCCGAGGCGGACCTGATCGTGCTCGGGCCCGGCAGCCTGTACACGAGTCTCCTGCCGAGCCTGCTCCTGCCCGAGATCCGCGACGCCGTCGTCGCCTCGCCCGCCCTCCGACTCTACGTCTGCAACGTCGCGACCCAGGTCGGCGAGACGGCCGGGCTCGATCTCGCGGGCCACGTCGAGGCGCTCGTCGCGCATGCCGGCCCCGGCATCGTGGACGTCGTGCTGGCGAACAATCGGCCGCCCGACCGGGCTTGGCTGCGCTCGCCGTCAGAACCGGTCCGCCTGACGTGGCCGCCGTCACTCACGAGGGCGCCGCGGCTGGTTCTCGACGACGTGGTCGATCCGACCGCAGCCCAGCGCCACGACCCGGACCGGCTCGCCGCAGCCGTCGTCCGGATCCTCGAGCGCGAAGGGACGAGCCGGCGCCGCCCGTCCGCCGCCCGGACCGCGTGACTGCCGATGGCGTCCCGGACCGATTTGTCGCTCCGGAGGCGCGGCGGATCGTGACCGACGCCGACCGGGATCTCGTGCTTGCCCTGCGCTCGGAACTGGCTGCGATCGAGCCGACCCGGCCGTGCGACCGACGGGCCGAGGCGGCCGCCCTGGTCGACGTGGCGGTTCCACGCGACAGCCCCATCGCCCGGCTGCTGTTCCGGCTGGCTCGTGAGCGGGCAATGATCGCGTTGCCTCCCTTGCCCGATGGTTCGCCGATCGCCGCGTTCGACTGGGACGGCGCGGCCGAGCACTGCCGCCTCGCCTGGCTCCGCGGCCTGTTCCTGGCCCACGGGTCGCTCAGCCTGTCCGGCGGCCGAACCCACCTCGAGTTCGTCGTCGCCGGCGAGGACGCCGCGGTGCTCAGCCGGCGCCTCGCGGATCTCGACCTGCCGGCGTCGTGGCGGGTCCGCCGCGGTCGGGGCGTCGTAACGTGGAAGAAAGGCGATCTCGTGGGCACGTTCCTCCGCCGGATCGGTGCCGGCGCCGCGCTCCTGGAAGTCGAGGTGCGCCAGGTCTCGCGGGCGCTGCGCGGCGACCTGAACCGCGTCCTCAACGCCGAGTCGGCCAACCTCCAGCGCGCCGTCGGGGCGGCCGGCCGCCAGATCGCCGCGATCGACGAGCTCACGGCCAGCGGCGAGCTCGGCGCGCAGCCGTATGTCGTGCGGCTCGTGGCTGAAGCCCGCCGGGAGACACCCGAGTCGACGCTCGGTGAGCTGGCCGAGCGTCTCGGTCTGCACCGATCGGCGGTCCAGCGCTCGCTCGAGCGAATCGAGCGGCTTGCGCTGACCCCCGACGAAGACAGACGGCCCGGTCGCCGGCCCGTCGCCAGGCACGACGGGCTCGCGACTCGCCGCGGGCGGACGCGCAGGGCACCGACAGCCGCGTCGATCGACCGGCCTCTGGCATGATCTAGGCGATGCGCCCAATCGTGATCGCCGCCAACTGGAAGATGAACACTACGCCGGCGGACGCCGGCGAGCTCGCCGTGACGATCGCCGCCCGGACCCGGGTGGCGGGCGTCAGCCGCGTGATCTGCCCTCCGTTCGTCTGCCTCGCTTCCGTCCGCGATGCCCTCGCCGCCGCGGATGCCGACGTCGGCGTCGGCGCCCAGGACGTCCATCACGAGCTCGCCGGGGCGTTCACCGGCGACATCTCCGCACCGATGCTGGCGGGTCTCGCGGACTGGGTGATCGTCGGCCACTCGGAGCGCCGTCGCGACCACGCTGAGATCGACCAGCGGATCGGCCAGAAGCTGGCCCGGGCCACAGAAGCGGGTCTGCGCCCGATCTTCTGCGTCGGCGAGCAGCTCGACGAGCGCGAGGCGGGTCACGCCGTAGAGATCATCGACGCCCAGCTGGCCGGCGCCCTCATCGATCGCGACCCGGCAGCCCTGACCAGTGCCGGCCTCGTGATCGCGTACGAGCCGGTCTGGGCGATCGGAACCGGCCGGAATGCGCTCGGCTCGGATGCCGCGGCAATGGCCGACGCGATCCGCGCCGCGCTCGCCCGCCTCGGCTGGGGTGCCGCCGCGGGCGATGTGCCGATCCTCTACGGCGGAAGCGTGACCGCCGCGAACATCGGCGACTTCCTCGCCGAGCCCTCGATCGACGGAGCGCTGGTCGGGGGCGCGTCTCTCAAGCCCGACGAGATGGCCGGAATCGTCGCCCGGGCCGGGCTGACCGCCGCCGCACGCGTGGCCGCGGCCTCGTGAGCTCGGGCGAAGCGGAACGGCGCCCCCGCCCGATCATCCTCGTCGTCATCGATGGGTTCGGAATCGGACCGCTTCCCGCCGACGACGCGATCGCGGCGGCAGCGATGCCCGTCTGGCGCCGGTTGCTCGGCCGTTGGCCGCACTCGATCCTGGGCGCCTCGGAGGAGGCGGTCGGCCTGCCACCGGGCCAGATGGGCAACTCGGAGGTCGGTCACCTGAACCTCGGCGCCGGGCGGCCCGTCCTCCAGGACCTGCCACGGATCGACGCCGCCATCGCCGACGGGTCGTTCTTCACTCGCCCGGCGCTGCTCGCGGCCTGTGCCCGGGCCGCTCGGCCCGATGGCCGTCTTCATCTCGTGAGCCTGATCGGGCCCGGCGGCGTCCACGCCAACGACCGACATCTGGTCGCCCTCGCCGTACTCGCAGCCCGCCTCGACGTCCCGGCCGTCCGCGTCCACGCCCTGCTCGACGGCCGCGACACCCCGCCGCGGTCCGGGCTCGGTTTCGTTCGCGACCTGGAGGAACGCCTGGCGGCCGCCCATCCGGACGCGCGGATCGCCACGATCGGCGGGCGCTACTACGCGATGGACCGCGACCAGCGCGGCGAGCGGACGGCCCTCGGCTACGCCGCTATCGTCCACGGGGCAGGGGAGCGGGCGCCATCGGCGGTTGCCGCGATCCAAGCCGGCTACGCCCGCGGCGAGAACGACGAGTTCATCCGGCCCACGGTGATCGACGGGGTCGACGGGCGCGTCCGCGACGGCGACCCGATCGTCCATGCCAACTTCCGGGCGGATCGGGCTCGCCAGCTGACCCACGCCCTCGCCGACGGCGACGATTTCACGGCCTTCGAACGAGATGTGCCCGATGCTCGCCCGCGCAACCTCCTGGTCGTGACGATGACCGAGTACGAGGGCGGGCTGCCCGTCGAGGTGGCGTTCGGACCGGAGGAAGTCCACTCCCTCGCCCATGCCGCAAGCGACGGCGGTTGGCGCCAGTTTCATGTCGCTGAGACCGAGAAGTACGCTCATGTGACGTACTTTTTCAACGGCGGTCGCGAGGCGCCGCTGCCGGGCGAGGACCGACGGCTGATCCCGAGCCCGAAGGTCGCGACCTACGATCTCCAGCCGGAGATGAGCGCCGCCGGTGTGACGGACGCCCTGGTCGGGGCCATCGCGAGCGACGAATACGACCTCATCGTGGCCAACTTCGCGAATCCGGACATGGTCGGTCACACCGGGGTCTGGGACGCGACGATCAGGGCAGTCGAGACGGTAGACGCCTGCCTGGGCCGGGTCGTGGCCGCCCTCGAAGCCGCCGACGCCGTCGCCGACGCCGCCGCCCCGGACAGCCCCGGGTCGCTCCTCGCGGTGACGGCTGACCATGGCAACGCCGACGCGATGCGCGACAACGACGGCAATCCGGTCACGGCCCATTCGCTCAACCCGGTGCCGTTCCTCCTGGCCGGCCGGTCCGTCGAGGGTCGCCGCCTCAGCGACGGCGTCCTGGCGGACGTCGCGCCGACCCTGCTCGAGCTCGCCGGGCTGCCGCGCTGGGAGGGGATGACGGGCCGATCCCTGCTCCTCGCCGCCTCGGGAGAGCCTCCGGAACCCGTGCTATCATCCGTCGCCGTTCCCCCCGGAGGTCGCCCCCAGTGAATGCCCCTCTGGCCATCGGCCAGATCCTCGTCAGCATCGCCCTCATCGCCGCGATCCTGCTCCAGGCGCGGGGCACCGGGCTATCCGGCACGTTCGGCGGCGATTCGGCCGTCTACCGGAGCCGGCGCGGCATCGAGCGGCGGCTGTGGCAGTTCACGATCGTCCTCCTCGTCCTGTTCGTGGCGTTCTCGCTCGCCTCGTACATCTTCCAGGCGATCTGACCGCCAAGCGGCCGGGTCCGGCCACGGGGCGCCGCTCGACTCCCTTCCTGCCATGAACCGGATCGACCGCGCGGTCATCGCCGGCCTCGTCCTCGTCCTCGCGATCGCCGCGTTCGCGATCGGCGGTCCAGCCCTCACACCGAAGGGGCCGTCCGGGTCGTCGCCCGCCTCGTCGGCCGTTGCCGCTGAGCCCTACCGCGAAGGCATCCTGTCGCGTCCGACCCACGTCAACCCGCTGGCCGCCCGGACCCAGGCCGACCGCGACCTCGTGGCGCTCGTCTTCGGCGGCCTCGTCGCACGCGGACCGAATGGCCAGGCGGTGGCCGGCCTCGCCCGCTCGTGGACGAGCACCGCCGCCGGCGATTCGTGGACGTTCCTGCTGGACCCGGCCGCCCGCTGGCAGGACGGCGAACCCGTCACCGCGGATGACGTGGTCTTCACGGTCCAGACGCTCCAGGACCCCGACTACCACGGACCCGGGGCCGGCTCCTGGACGGGGATCACGCCGACGGCCGTCGACCCGACCACCGTGCGGTTCGATCTCGCGACGGCGATCGGCGGCTTCCTCGATCTCGTCGCCCAGCCGATCGCGCCGCGCCACCTCCTCGGCGACACGCCGCCTGCTGCCATGGCGGACGATCCGTTCAACGCGGCTCCGATCGGGTCGGGGCCGTACGCGGTCGTCGAGCTGGATCGTGATCACGCAATTCTGGAGGCTGTCAGCAGCCGGTCGCTGCCCAACCCCTCGGCGTCGGCTGGTGTCGGCCGCCCATCCGGCGACCCGCTCGTGACACCCGAACCGACGCCCCGCCCGAGCGCAACCGCGACCGGGCTCGACCGGATCGAGCTCCGATTCTTCGACGACCCGGCGGCTCTCGCGGCGGCGTTCCGGAGCGGCCAGCTCGACGCTGCGTCGGGGCTCGATCCCGCGACCGCGACCCAGCTCGCCACGACTCCCGGGGCGCGCGCCGTTGGCTACCCGTCGACGACCCTCGCCTCCGTTGTGCTCAACCTGCGCCCGACCGAGCCCGCGTTCGCCGACCCGCGGACACGGCTCGCTCTCCTCGCCGCGATCGACCGGACGCGGATCGTCGACGTCGTGTACGGCGGAGCGGCGGTCCGCGCAGACGGTCTCGTGCCGCCGACGTCGTGGGCGTACAGCGCGGCCAGGACCCCGGTCGTGAAGCGCGATCTCAAGGCTGCCGCCGCGTCGCTCGTCAAGGCCGGCTGGAAGCGCGCCAAGGACGGCTGGCATTTCCCCGGCGCCTCGAATCCGAGGACGATCCGGCTGCTCGTCCCGGATCACACCGCGAGCCCGCTGCTGTTCGCCGTCGGCAGCCAGATCGTGGCGGACTGGACGGCGCTCGGCTTCGCGGTCGAGGTCGTCGAGGTCGATCCCGCGGTCATCGCCGCCGACCATCTCCGGACCGGCGACTTCGAGGCGGCCGTCGTCGACATCGCGATCGGCGACGACCCCGATCTCTATCCGCTTCTCGCTTCGTCCCAGACGCGATCGGGTGGCGCGAACGTCCTCGGACTCCAGGATCCGGTCCTCGACGACCTGCTCGTGGCGGCCCGCAAGCCCGGCGACGATGCCGCCCGGACGGCGGCCTTCGCGGCCCTCCAGGAGCGCCTCGCAGGTGGCACGTACCTGCTCCCGATCGCCTGGCCGGAGCACGTCGTCGTGCTCGGAAAGCGGGTCATCGGACCGGTCGCCCGGGAGGTCGCCGACGGGTCGGAGCGATTCGACGATGTGCTAACATGGCGCCTCGCTGACGACCGGTGAGCCCTCGGGCGGGCCGGCCGGCGGGTCGACGCCGAGGTGGCGAAATTGGCAGACGCGCTAGCTTCAGGAGCTAGTGCCCGCAAGGGCGTATGGGTTCAAGTCCCTTCCTCGGTACCACCTCCTCCCTCTCGACCCACCGCGAACGGCACACCTGCCCAGGTGGCGGAATTGGTATACGCGTACGTTTGAGGGGCGTATGAGGCAACTCATCCGGGTTCAAGTCCCGGCCTGGGCACCACACCTCGCCGCGACGCACGACCGCCGGCCCGCCGGCGGTCGTTTCGATTCCGTGCTGCCGGATACGGCGGGGACCGTAGATCGGCGGGCGAATCCTTCCCATATCTTCGGCGGAGACCGCGGAGCATGGTCAATGGACGCGCAGGCCCCCGGGGCCCTGACGCGGACACCTCCTGAGCGACATTCGGGTCGCCACCTGGCGTAACGCCGTCCTGATAAGGAGATCGTCCCTCATGCGCTCACCCACGACGTTGCATCGGCTCGCCATCGGCGTCGGCGCCGCCTTGCTCCTTCTCGCCTCCGCCGTCGGGCCAGTCGGCGCGGCCAACACCGTCACTGCCGAGATCACGGGTGGCGGGCTCACCGCCAGCATTGCGAGTGTGACGCTCGAGCCGAGCGCCTTCCAGGACGCCGCTCATCACGTGATCGGCGCCCTCTCCCTGTCCGCCGCGGATGCAACCGATCTCAGACTCGGCTGGCATGTCACGGTCCAGTCATCGGCGTGGGCGTACACCGGTGCCGCGGCAGGCGGCACGCTCAACGACATTCCGGCGGCGGCGTTCAGCCTGACCTCTGCCGACCTCCCCGTCGCGGTCACCGGACAACCCTCCGACACGACCGCGTTTCCTGCCGCCGGCCGCGTCGTGCCGGTCGCGCTCGACTCCGCGCGCTCGGTCGTCTCGGCGACCGCCGCTTACGGTGCGGGCTCGTACACCGAGGCCCTGGGCGTCGACCTCATGATCCCGGCCGGGGCCCACGTCGGTACCTACGTCGCGACCTTGACGGTGACGATCGTCGTCGGTGCCTAGGCTCATTCCAGGCAACGGAGAGCAGCGTCCCGCGTGAGCGCTGCTCGACGAACCACCGGTCCGTAGCACGAGTGCTCGATGAAGACTCCGACCCGGTCCCGGTTCGTCGGCGCAGCCGTCCTGACGATCCTGCTCGCCCCGGTCGTCCCTGCGATCGCGGCGGAGTCGCCAATCGATCTCAGCCTGCGCCCGGTCGGTTCGGCCGGCGCCTTCTTCGACCTCAACCTGCGGCCCGGCGAAACGCGCGACCTCGGGGTCGAGATCGGAAATCATGGAGCCGCGGACGTCACCGTCCGGACGGGCACCGCCGACGTGTATACGATCATCAACGGCGGCTTTGGAGCACGGCTCCGCTCGGACCCCGGCTCCGGCGCCACGACCTGGCTCACGTACCCGACGGACGTCTTCACGCTCGCGGTCGGCAGGACCACCGTGCGACCGCTCTCGGTCACGGTGGCTGACGGAGCCCCGCCTGGCCAGTACATCAGCAGCGTCATCGCCGAGAACGATGTCCCGATCACGGGGAGTGGCGCGCTCCAGCTCGACCAGGTCGTTCGCCTCGCGATGACCGTTCGGATCACGGTGCCGGGACCCCTCGAGCCGAGCCTGTCGATCGGCGCCGCGACCCACAAGATCGTCACAGGCGTCTCGGTCGTGTCGGTCGCGGTCGCGAACACGGGGAACCAGCGACTGGACCCGAGGGTGTCCTTCGCGGTCCTCGACGCGACGGGGATCCAGGTCGGCCGGACCAGCTTCCAGATGGGCGCCTTCTACGCCCACACGGACACCTTCATCGAAGTGCCGTTGACGACGGTCCTCATGCCGGGCAGGTACACGGTTCGGCTCGGGCTCGACGACGCCACCGCGGGTGCCCGAGCCTCGAACGACGTCATCCCGCTGGTGATCGCCGCACTCTCGGTTCCGCCCGCGATAACCGGCGCCGCCGGCCCCGGCCTGACGGGCGTGAACCAAGGCGGCAGCGGCGGCCCGCAGCAGGGGCTGCTCATCCTCGTCGCCGGGATTGCGGCTGGGCTCGTGGCCGCACTCGGCTTCGGCCTGCTCTTTCTCGCTCTGCATCGACGCCGACAGCGAAAGTAACGGCCCATCCGGTCACGGTCTCTGATCGCCGCCCTGCGGTGGGCCCGCGGCTCGCGTACGCTCTTGGTCGGGCGGTTAGCTCAGTTGGTCAGAGCGCCTCGTTTACACCGAGAAGGTCACTGGTTCGAGTCCAGTACCGCCCACCACGGCAACACTTCGACGAAGGAACTGGCTCTGAGAAGGTCGCGACCCGACTGCTAGACTGAATCCTCAGGTGCCGAACACGCGCCTGCCCATGTCGCGCCGAAGAGGGAACGAATGAACGTAGCAGTGCTCATCGTCATCGCGATCATCGTCATCGCGGTGATCTTCGTGATCGGACTGTACAACGGCCTCGTCCAGCGGCGGCTCCGGATCGATGAGGCGTTCGCCCAGATCGAGGTCCAACTCAAGCGCCGTCACGACCTGATCCCGAACCTCGTGAACGCGGTCAAGGGCTACATGGGCTTCGAGCAGAAGGTCCTCACCGACGTCACGAACGCCCGTGCCAACGCGGTCGCCGCAGGCGCCCAGGGTCCCGCCGCCCAGGCCCAGGCCGAGAACGCCCTGACCGGGACCCTTCGGTCGCTGTTCGCGGTCGTCGAGAACTATCCTGAGCTCAAGGCCAACCAGAACGTCCTCTCGCTCCAGGAGCAGCTGACCACCACCGAGAACCAGATCGCGTTCAGCAGGCAGCACTACAACGCGAGCGTCCTCGACTACAACACCGCGATCCAGGTCTTCCCCGCCGTCCTGATCGCCGGAGTGTTCGGCTTCACGAAGCGCGACTTCTTCGACGCCGAGCCTGAGGCGAGCGCCGTCCCGACCGTCGACCTGAACCTGTCCTGAGGCGGAGCCGGGCAGCCGCCCGGGTGGCGGCCGCCGGGCGGCCGTGCCGCCTGACGGATCCGGACGACCATGGCTGAAACCTTCTACGACCAGATTGGCGCGAACCGCCGGAACTCGCTCCTGCTCGCCCTGTTCGTGATCGCCCTGTTCGGCGCGCTCGGCTTCGCGATCGGCTACGCCATCGCCGGCAGCCCGTCCGGGGCGGTCGCGGTCATGGCGATCGCGCTCGCGTTCGGCAGTATCGCCGCGGTCGGCTCGTACTTCGCCGGGGATTCGGTCGTGCTGTCCGTGTCCGGGGCGAAGGAGGTCGACGAGACCTCAGCCCCACAGCTCCTCAACGTCGTCCGGGAGCTGGCGATCGCGGCCAACGTCCCGATGCCGAAGGTCTACACGATCGACGACACCGCCCCGAATGCGTTCGCGACCGGGCGGGACCCGCAGCACGCGTCAGTCGCGATCACGACCGGGCTCCTCGAAAAGCTCGATCGCGAGGAGCTTCAGGGCGTCATCGGCCACGAGCTCTCCCACGTCCGGAACTTCGACATCCGGTTCGCGACGATCGTCGGCGTCCTCGTCGGATCGATCGCACTGATCTCGGACTTCTTCCTGCGGTTCACGTTCTGGGGTGGCGGCCGGCGCTCGTCGAACGACCGCGATTCGGGTGGGGGAGGCCTCCAGGCGATCTTCTTCGTGGTCGCGATCGTGTTGTCCGTGCTCGCGCCGATCGCGTCGCGCCTCGTCCAGCTCGCGGTCAACCGCCAGCGCGAGTATCTCGCGGACGCCTCGTCGGTCCAGCTCACCCGGAACCCGTACGGCATCGAGCGAGCGCTCGCCAAGATCTCAGCCGATCCCGAGGTCCTCGAGGTTGCCAACCGAGCGACCCAGCACATGTACTTCACCAACCCGATCAAGAAGTTCGAGGCGCGCGCGTCGGGCCTGTTCTCGACCCATCCGGCGACCCTCGACCGGATCAACCGCCTGCGCGAGCTGACCGGCGACAAGCCGCTCGAAGGGCCGGAGGCGGCGCAGCTGAGCGGCCTCGATTGAGCTCGCCCGGGCTGACCCTGGGCGAGGCGATCTTCTTCGAGACGCCGGCCGAGCTGCGCGACTGGCTCGACGCGAACCATGAAGCCGCGCCGGAGCTGTTCGTCGGGGCGTGGAAGAAGGCGACCGGCAAGCCGACGCTGACGTGGCCGGAGATCGTCGAGGAGGCGCTCTGCGTCGGCTGGATCGACAGCGTCCGACGGAGTGTGCCCGGCGACGGCTGGGTCATCCGGCTGACGCCGCGCCGGAAGGTCAGCATCTGGAGCGCGGTGAATGTCGCGAAGATCGGCGAGCTGCGGACGGCAGGCCGGCTCCGGCCGGCCGGCGAGCTGGCCTATGCCGCGCGACGGGCGGACCGGACGGCGATCTACTCATTCGAGCAGGCCCGCGACCCGGAGCTGACCGCCGACGAGGAGGCCCGATTCCGGGCGGACCCGGCCGCCTGGGCATGGTTCTCGGCGAAGTCGCCGTCGTTCCGCAAGCAGGCGCTCCACTGGGTGATCTCGGCCAAGGCGGCCGAGACGCGAGAACGCCGGCTCGCGACCCTGATCGAGGATTCCGCGAACGGCCGGCCGATCAAGCCCATGACCTGGACGAAGGAGGCGGGAAGCGGTCGGTGAGGCGCGATCCGCGGCGCCCGGTCAGTCACGCGCCCGATCGGCGTCGTTGATCAACTCGGTCGCCGGCGCGCTTGGCGAGCCACGGATTCCGTCGAAACGTCGTCGGTTTGAAACGCCCGGTCATGCTCGTTGGGCTGTCGGTCGATCAGCCACGCTGATCACCCGATGACCCTGCTTTCGGGTTTGAGGGGCGTCCTCGGGCCGTGGTATCCTCGCCACCGCCGACGGGTGACCGAGCCTGGTTGGCCATCGGGCCGAGATAGCTCAGTTGGTAGAGCACGCGACTGAAAATCGCGGTGTCGCCAGTTCGATCCTGGCTCTCGGCACCATCGCCGGTACGATGGTCGTGTTCATTCGAGCGGAAGTGGCTCAGTTGGTAGAGCATCACCTTGCCAAGGTGAGGGTCGCGGGTTCGAGTCCCGTCTTCCGCTCCATTTTTCTGCCCGGCAGTGGCCGGGAGCTTCTCGAGGTCACCGCCCGCTGCCCCTTCGTCTAGTGGTAGGACAGCGGACTTTGGATCCGTGAACCGAGGTTCGAATCCTCGAGGGGCAGCCACTCCCGCCACGAGCTGACCTCGTTCGGCGCGGACGTCTAGAGAAGACGCAACGCTCGTCCTCGAGCCGCCAGCTACTGGACCTTGCCGTCGAGATCCCGTACTCTCTGGGTGCGTTGAGCTCGGGACAACGGTCCGCGGGCTCGCAGCTGGTCCGGGGCGGTGCCCCCGACGTTCCCGGACCGCAGCCGACTTCAACGGAGCTCATCGTGAGACGCATGCGCGTGCCAGTCTCCCGTCGCAGCCTTGCCGTCGCCGTTGCCTTGGCCGTCGTGGTCGGCGCCCTGCCAGGCGGGAAACCTCGCCCCGTCGCGGCCGCCGCGCCGACCTCCCAGTGGTATGCCGCCGATCTCCACGTCCACAGCGCGGTCAGCGCGGATGCGCGGCCGGACCTCCCCCTCCTGGCGCAGAACGCGCGCGCGGCGGGTCTCAACGCGGTCTTCCTGACCGACCACAACCAGGCGTCGGACTTCGAGATCTCGGCTCGCACGGCCAACAACGCGTTCTTCGACGTCCCGACGCACGACGACATCAACCACTGGACGAAGGCCGGCTCGGGCGTGTCCCAGGTCAGCTCGCCGGTGCACTCCGGGAGCGCTTCGACCAGGCTCGCTTCGACCGGTGCGAACGAGCAGTACCTGACGACCGTGCGCGGTCCGAACTTCCGTGTGGGGACGGGGGCGGTCACCACGACGTTCTCCGTCTACCCGACCGCGCTCGGAACGGGATCGACCCTGTACGTCTCGGCATCGATCGGCGGAGACGTCACCGTGGAGAGCTCGGCGCCCGGTCCACCCGGGTACACGCCCCAGCAGAGCGGGGTCCCCGCCCCGTGCAAGAGCGTGGTCTTCGTCTGGTACTTCGGATCGGCGCCCGACGCGTCGCGGTATCAACCGACGTCGGCCGTCTGCAACAAGGCCTCGCCGATCCCGACGGCCATCGTGAAGCTCTTCCCGATCACGGCCGCGCAGTGCGACAAGGCCTTCACGATGAACACGTGGAACACCTGCACGCTGGACATCGACGCCGCGATGGCCACACTCTCAGCCGCGGACATGCCCCTCGACTACCTCGGGATCGAGGACCTGAAGGTCGCCGCCAAAGGGACCGTCACGGCCTATGTCGACGACTATTCGACCAGGAAGACCGTTCCGGCCGGCAGCACGGTGGATACCCGTGCTGGCGCGGAGTTTGCTGCGCGCAACGCGCTGATCCCACAGTTCGACGATCCCGCCGGCAACTTCCGCGTCTTCCCGTCCCTCGAGGAAGGAACGGGTGAGCACGCCCAGCGCTTCAACTTCGGGATCACGAATGCGGGCCAGTACACGACGGACTGCAACGGCAGCTGCAACTACCCGAAGGGCACGTCCGGCATCGCGCCGACGCAGCTGAGCGGTTATCCAGCCCAGCTCAACCATCCCGGGGTGTCCGGCGGCGTCAGCGATTCGGCCGCGACCGGGGTGTGCTCCAACGGGTTGACTCCCGCCTGTGGCGCAGACGTCATGGAAGTCCGCAAGCGCAACATGTCGAACGACTGGGACACGATCCTGAAGACCGGCACTCCACTCGTGGGGTCGTGGGGATCGGACAACCACATCGGCTCCTGGAGCGGGTCGAGCCTGACGACCTTCCTTTACGCGAGATCCAACAGCTTCGACGACCTCATGCAGGCGCTATACGAAGGTCGTGCGTACGACGCGAAGCTCGGGACATCGGCCGCGCGCATCCGGATCCTCCTCGCCCTCGGCTCCTCGTCCGAGCCATACCCGGCCCGCTACCCGCTCTACCTCCCGACCGGCGACTCGGTCGATCTCCATGCGACCGTGACGAGCGTCAAAGCCGGCACCTACGTTCGATGGGTCCAGAACGGCGCCATGGGCGCGAATCTCGCGCCGACGAGTGGCACGACATTCGATGGCCACCGAACGTTGGCGCTGTCCGGCTCGTCCGTGTACGCGCGTGTCGAAGTCGGGACCAGCGGGACCTCGGATGCCGACGGCACGAGCCAGGCGATCATCCTCAAGCCAGCCGCTACGGGCCTGCCGTCCGGCATGAGCTACCACGTCGAGCGGGTGACTCCCCCGGCTGGTCAGCCCGCGTTCACGAAGGGGATGACCAGGGGAATCACCGCGTCCTCCTGGAACGGCTCGGCGCAGGCGCTGTCGTTGACCCTGACCGATCGCGTCGGCTCCTTGGCGGAGGTGCGGGTCGCGAGCTCGACCGGACCCACCTCAATGACGGCGGACGGGACCACCGTCTCGCAGGCAACGTCAATGGCGGCGTTCGACGCTTCGACCGGGCCGGCCTGGTTCTACGACGGACAGACCGCCTACCTGAAGGCGATCGCCGAGGCCGGCAGCGACACGATGGTCGTCTTGTTCGGGACCTCCGGCGGGGACGTGACGCCGCCCACGATCCCGGGCACGCCGGTCGCGACGAGCATCGGCACGACGACGGCCACGGTCGCCTGGACGCGCTCGTCCGATGACGTCGGGGTCGTGCGCTACGACGTTCGGCGTGACGGCTCGGTCATCGGCAGTGCACCGCAGCCCTCCTCGGGCGATCCGAGCTTCGCGGACAGCGGGCTGTCGCCTGCGACCACCTACACCTACACCGTGACGGCCGTCGATGCCGCGGGCAACTCGACGGCGTCCGGTCCCGGGACGGTCACCACGCTGCCCGGCGCCGGGGGGACCACGACGGTGAACCCGATCGCGGATGCGAAGGTCGACTCGTCCACCCCCGGGACGAACTTCGCGACGTCCGCTCTCCGGGTCGATGGGTCGCCCGACGTCCGGAGCTACCTGAAGTTCGACACGTCGGCGATCGCCGGGAACGTCCAGAGCGCGACCCTCCGCGTCTGGGCGACGAGCGCACAAGTGGTCGGGTACGACGTCTATGCGGTCGGCGACTCGAGCTGGACCGAGACCGGGATCACGTACGCGAACCGGCCATCCGGCTCCGTGTCGCCGACGAAGCTCGGGTCCTCCGGACCAGTCGCCAGCGGCACCTGGACAACGGTCGACGTCACGGCCGCCTTCGCGGCGGCTGGGGTCGGAAGCCTCGAGCTGAGAACCACGAGCGCGACGGCGCTCGCCCTGTCGAGCCGCGAGGACCCGGTCCACCCGCCGCAGCTCGTCGTCGCGACCAACTGACCGCCAGTTTCGGTCGGGTCGGCGCGGTTGAGACAGACGCAAGCGGCCTCAGGTACCCTCATCGATGAGGGCGACGTGGTGAAGTGGTTCAACACGGAGGTCTGCAAAACCTCTATTCACCGGTTCGAATCCGGTCGTCGCCTCCATCTCCCTGCTAGTTCATGTTGCCGGTCGTCGACACGATCTATCCGCGGGCGTGCTTGATCCCGGCCGTTGGTGTCTCTCGTCGATTGTGCGCGCCGGATCATCGTCTCAAGCAGCGCGGACGTGGCCCTGACGAATCGGACGCAGTGCCGAGGCGCGGGCGAGCAAGCACGGTCCGAGCTGGAGGTCCAGGCGATGGCAACGCGCAAGTTCCGCCGATCCCTCCGGATCTTCGTGTACGCGATCGAGTTGGTCGTCGCCGTACCGCTCTCCGTGCCCTTCGTGATCCTCGGCTGGCTTGCGATCCTGGTCGATCGGTTCGCCGAAACGTCGGTGGTCGTCGCGCATATCCCGTTCTACGTTGGCGAGCAGGTCAGATACATCTATTACCGGGTCACCTTGAAGCAGCTGGGCAATCGCGTCACATTCAAATACGGCAGCTTCTGCCAATATCGGGAGGTGTCCATCGGTAACAGGGTGGTGATCGGCTACTTCAACGCCCTTGGTCTGGTGTCGATCGGCGATGACGTGTCGTTCGGTGGTTTCGTGAATGTCACGTCCGGGCGCCGCCAGCACGGGATCGACGATCCCTCGCTGCGCATCAACCAGCAGCCCGGACGGGCCGACGTCGTCAGCATCGGGTCCGATGTCTGGATCGGCAGCAATTGCGTGATCAGCGCCGACATCGGCAGTCGATGCGTGATCGGTTCCGGGAGTGTCGTGGTCAAGGACGTTCCCGACCACTCCATCTACGCCGGGAACCCGGCACGATTCATCCGCGCCCTCGACTGATCGGAATCGGTGATCTCCAGCGTCCGCCTTGGACTTGACAGCTCGCCGCGTGATCCGCGGGCCACCTGTCTGGACGAGGCGGTTCTCGGACCCCACCGAGAGATGAGAATGGATCGGTGACCACGCAGGGCCAGCCCGATCCGGCGACGGTGCGCGACCGTCGTGCCGCTGTCCAGGCCGGCGAAGGAGACGACGGCTCAAGGTCGGGGTCGATCCTGGTCGGGCTGCGGCGCCATCTCCGCGTCGAGGACGTTCTCCTCCTCGTCTGGCTGATCGTCCAGCCGGTCCTGTTCCGGCCGTCGTCCACCTCCGCGGCGCAACCGAACCTCTTCTTCGGCCTGGCCGACATCGTCGCCCTCGTCGGGCTGGCCGCCTGCGTCGCCGCGCGCAGCCGGCCCGGGCTGGTCAGCGGCATCGTCGCGAACGGGACCGTGCTCGGCGCCGTCGGGCCGCTGTGCGGAGCGGTGGTTCTTGCGATCGACGACACGAGCACGAACCTCGGGCTCGGCTCCGATGCAGCCCTGCTTCCGGTCGCCCTCGCCATCGGCGCGGCGATCGCTGCCCGCTGGCTCATGCCGCCGCTGTCGACCGAACAGCGGCGGGCACTCGTCACGCCGTTCGTGGTCGTCACGAGCGGGTTCTTCGGCCGTTTCCTGTCCGGGCTCGCCGACTTCTTCGACCTCCGCCAGCTCGCGGCATCCGCGTCGTCGTCGACGGCCGGACCCGGCCTGACGGCCCTCGTGCTGGGGTTCGCGATCGCCGGCGTGGCCGTCTTTTACGCGATGCTCGTCTTCGCGCCGCGCCAGGTGGCCGACCGGGAGGGATCGCCGCGGACCTGGCTCGTCCGGTTCGCGGTCTTTGCGATCAGCCTCGCGCTCGGACAGACGCTGGCGGGATACGTGTCGCCATGAGGCTCAGCAGGAGCGCCCGCGTCCGGTGCCGGCGGACCTTCTTCACGAAACGGCTTGCGGATCGCATGCTCGGGAGCACGATCGGAGCGGACGACGGCGTCCGCGACTAGCTGACCCAGTCCACGAGCGCGATCACCGGGTCATGCCACACGATCCCGTCGTCCGAGGATCTCGCCAGGTTCGGAGCCCCGAGCGCCAACGCGACGAGCTCGCCGGGTCGACGCGTCCGCATCGACCCGCGTCCGATCGCGGGCACCGTATCCTTGGCCCGCCCGGCGCGTTCGCCCCAGCCGGCGCCGCCCATTCACGTCCACCACGTTCACCGAAAGCAGCCACGTGCCCGAAATGCCCCGCCCATCGCCGCGCCCGGGGATGGGCGCCGTTCCGATCCGGGATCCCGGATCGGGGTCGCCGCCCGGTACGACATTCCGCGTCTGGGCCCCGCACGCCACTTCGGTCGCGGTGGTCGGCGCGTTCAACGATTGGGACGCGACCCGTGACCCGCTCGGTCGGGACGACGGCGGGGCGGCCGAGACCTGGTCGGCCGACGTCTCGACGGCCCATCCCGGCGACGAGTACCGCTTCGTCCTCGAGACACCCGCCGGGACATTCAACAAGCTCGATCCGCGTGCCCGGCGGCTGACGAACTCGGTCGGCAACGCGATGGTCTACGACGCGGCGGCATTCGACTGGGGCGACGCGGAGTTCCACCAGCCGCCCTGGAACGACCTCGTGATCTACGAGCTCCACGTCGGCACGTTCGGTGAAGGCGTGCGCGGGCAGCCGGGCACGCTCGACGGCGTTCGCCGCCGCCTCCGCTACCTGCGCGAGCTCGGGATCGGCGCGATCCAGCTGATGCCACCGTTCGAGTTCGCCGGGGATCGGTCATGGGGCTATAACACCGCGTACCCGTTCGCGGTCGAGAGCACGTACGGCTCGCCCGACGATCTCAAGTTGCTCGTGCGCGAGGCCCATGCCGCGGGGATCGCGGTGATCCTCGACGTCGTCTACAACCACCTGGGCCCGTCCGATCTCGACATCTGGCAGTTCGACGGCTGGTCCGAGCAGGGCAAGGGCGGCATCTACTTCTACGAGGACGACCGCTCGACGACGCCGTGGGGCAACACCCGGCCCGACTACGGTCGCTCGGAGGTCCGGGCCTTCCTTCGCGACAGTGCGATCCAGTGGCTGGAGGAATTCCGGATCGACGGGCTGCGCTGGGATGCGACGGCATGGATCTCGAGCATCTTCGGTGCGGGCAACAACGGGCCCGACCGGATCGAAGACGGCTGGCGGCTGATGGCTGCGATCAACACGGAGATCGCCGAGCGGTTTCCGGGCCGGCTGACGATCGCCGAGGATCTCCGGTCGGACCTCGCGATCACCCGCCCGGCGGACGAGGGCGGGGCCGCCTTCGGCTCGCAGTGGGACGGCCTCTTCGTGCACCTCGTCCGGACCGCGCTCGTCGCGAGCAACGACGAGGATCGCGACGTCGTGTCCGTCGCGGAGGTCATCGGCGACTCCGCCGGCGAGGCCTTCCGCCGGGTCATCTACACCGAGTCCCACGACGAGGATGCCAACGGATCTGCTCGTGTGCCGGAGGAGATCTGGCCCGGCTACGCCGACAGCTGGGCCTCGAAGAAGCGCGCGACACTCGGCAGCGCGGTTGTCCTGACCAGTCCCGGGATCCCGATGCTGTTCCAGGGCCAGGAGCTCGTCGAGGGCTCGTGGTTCAGCGACGAGGACGGCCTCGACTGGACCCTCCGCCACCGCCACGCAGGGCTGCTTCGGCTCCACCGCGACCTGATCTCGCTCCGGCGCAACGCCGACGACGTCTCGCGCGGTCTCCGCGGCGAGGGCGTCCAGGTCCATCACCTGAACAAGGAGGCGAGGGTCGTCGGGTGGCATCGCTGGCTCGACGGCGGGCCGCACGACGACGTCGTCGTGCTCGCCAACTTCTCGGCGAAAGCCTATCCCGACTACCACCTCGGCGTGCCCCGGGCCGGCCGCTGGCGGGTTCGCTTCAACAGCGACTGGGACGGCTACGACCCGGACTTCGAGACCTTCGATTCGCTCGACGCCGAGAGTGAGCCGAAGACCCAGGACGGCATGGCGCAGCGGATTGCCGTCGGACTCGGGTCGTACTCGGTCGTGATCCTGTCGCAGGATGAGTAGCGCCGTCGGGCCACAGCGGGCGCGAACAGCTCCCTGGCGCCGGCGGAGCTAGCGGCTGCGGGCGTCCTCGGTCGAGCGCATCGCGGCAGCGGTCGCCTCGGAGGAGGCCGCGCCGGTCGCCTCGAGCCCGGCGATCGCGCCCTCGACGTCGGCCGACGAGCGGTTCTGGCCGAGCTTGAACTTGGCCTCGATCCGGCTGATCGCGATCTCGACGCCGACGATCGCCTTGAGCTGGCCCTCGAGGTAGGGGAGGGGCGCGTCGTCGACCGACCACGGCTTCGGGCGGGGGCCCTCATGACGTCCGGTCAGCGCCCGGACGTTGGCCTCGACCCACGCACGATCGTCGTGGACGATCAACTGGCCGTGGATGTGGGCGGTGATGTAATTCCACGTCGGGACGACCCGGCCGTGCTCGCGCTTCGTCGCGTACCACGCCGGGGAGATGTAGGCGTCCGGCCCGCGGGCAATCACGAGCGCCTCGTCGGTCGGCGCGGCCTTCCACTGGCGATTGTTGCGAGCGACATGGCCGAGGAGCCGGCCGAGCTCGCCGGCGGCCGCGGTCGTGCCGGGCGGCTCGAAGATGAGCGGCAGCATCGTCGCGAGGAGGCCCTCGGCCGTCGCGGTGATCAGGTCCGCGGCGCCGAGGTTGGCAAGGAGCTTCGCGACGTCTTCGTCGGTCGGGCGGAAGTGGTCGGGGATATACACCCGGTCAGGATGCCATGCCGCTCGCTACGATGGCCATCGTGCCGGAGTGGCGGAACAGGCAGACGCGGCGGTCTTAAACACCGCTGATCGCAAGATCGTCCGGGTTCGAACCCCGGCTCCGGCACCACGATCCCCCGGCTGGCCACGGCGGCATGCGCCGGCGCGGGATCTTGACAACTGAACCTCACGCGATCCAGTGCGCGCATCCGTGACCAGAGACCGCCTGGGATTCGTCTTGACAATTCCCGGGGCCGGAGCCGCGGGCCGAAATCCTCAGCGGCGCCGGAACGAGAAGCGGCCGCCCGACTTGCGGTCGTCGGTGTCCTGGGGCGGCACGACGATCCCGTCGGCCCCGAACGCGCTCGACGACAGGCGCACCAGCCGCTCGGCCGCCGGCGATCGCGGAGCCCCGAGGACGATCGGGACGCCCTCGTTGACGGCCTTGAGGTACAGGAACGGGTCGTAGAGAAGCTCCGCCCCGACCTTCGTGCCGAGCGCCTGCTCGACATCGCGCAGCTTGAGGATCTCGCGTTCGAACTTGTTGTTCAGCACGAACGACATCTTCTGGGCCACCGTTCCGGCCTCGTTGAGGTATTCGATCAGCGCCGTCATCGCCTTGAGGGCGGCGATCTCCGGGGTGACGACGAACAACACGTTCTCGGCATGTTCGAACGCCCGGAGCGTCCGCTCGTCGAGCCAGGCGCTCGTGTCGACGACGACCTGATCGTAGGAGTCGAGCAGGGTCGTGAGGATCCGATCGACGTGCTCGGCAGTGATCAACTCGGCTGCCTCCGGGCCGGTCGGCCCGGCGAGGACGTGGAGGCCGCTGTCGTGCCTGGTCGCGTAGGTCCGAAGAAGCTCGGGCTCGCGCAGAGCGGCCTCCTCGCGGACCACGTCGGCGAGTGTCTGGCGCGGCGTGATGTTCAGGTGCGTCGCGACCTGGCCGAACTGGAGATCCAGATCGACGATGACGACCCGGTCCGGCTTGCGCTGGGCGGCGGCCATCGCGATGTTCGTCGCGACCGTGGTCGTGCCCACGCCGCCCTTCGGGCTGTGTACGGCGACGACCCGCTTGGCGCGGAGGACCGTGATGCCGTCGTTCGAGACGACCGAGCTCAGGTCCTTGGACCGCTGGAACCGGAGAAGCAGCGCCTCCACCCGAGCCTCGAGCTCGCGGGCGTCGAAGGGCTTGGCCATGACGTCGTCGGCACCGGCCTCCAGGAAGCGGATGCGTTCCTCGACCTGATCGGACTGACTGACGCAGAGCACCGGGATCGCCGCCATCGACGGCGTCGCCCGGATCTCGCGACAGACGTCGGCCGCGCTCTTGTCGCCGGTGACGACGTCGATGATGACGAGCTGGTTGGCGGCGACCCTGGCGAAGGCGTCGTCCGGCTTGACCTCGGTCGTGACGGTGTAGCCGACGCCCGTGAGCACGGTCGAGATCGTCTCGCCGGACTTCGGGTCGGCCTCGATGAGCAGGACGGTGGCGGCGGGCACGGATCCTCCGCAGGCAGAATGGGACGGATGATCGGGCTGGGGCCGACCGGGATCGACGGTCGTGAGGATACAACGGGCGGCCGACCGCAGGCCGTCGGCCGGTCGAACGGCTGTCGGTCTGGCCGGCCGGTCACCGGTGAATGGCCGGTACAGCACCCCGTGCTAGACTCCGCACCGTTTCCTTTCGGTTCCGCACCGGCGTGTTCGCCGTCACCGGGACGATTCCCATTGGAAGGAGTGAGCTGGCGCATGCGCCGATACGAACTCATGCTGGTTCTGCGTCCCGATGTCGCGGACGACAAGGCCCAGGCGGTCATCGACCGCACCACCCGCCAGATCGTGGCCGCCGGCGGCCAGATCGTGAAGGTCGCCCCGTGGGGCCGTCGTCGGCTGGCCTACCAGATCGACAGCTTCCGCGAGGGCTCATACCACATCGTCCTCTTCGAGTCGCCGCCGGAGGCCCTCGTCGAGATGGAGCGGACGCTCCAGATCACCGAGGAGGTCATCCGACACCTCGTGACCCGCGACGAGCGCCCCGCCCGCCCGCCCCGCCGCGACGGTGAGGACGGCGAGGACGTCGACGTGGACGACGCCGACCTGCCGTCCGCGGAGGATGTCGAAGACGACGATGGAACCGAGCGGATCGACGAATCCGAGACCGAGGCGGCCCCGGCCGCCATCGACTGAGGGAGCGACACGATGGCCCTGTGCAAGGTGATGATCATCGGCAACCTCGGCGCGGATCCAGAGATGCGGTACACGCCGAGCGGCCGACCCGTGACCCAGTTCAACGTCGCGGTCAACCAGAGCACGAAGAACCAGCAGACCAACGAGTGGGTCGAGGCGACCGACTGGTTCCGGGTCAGCGTCTGGGGCGACCGCGCCGAGCGCGCCGCCGAGACATTCCGCAAGGGCAACAAGGTCTTCGTCGAGGGCCGCTTCAAGACCCGCGAGTTCGAGGGCCGCGACGGCCAGAAGCGGACCTCGCTCGAGATCACCGCGGACAGCCTCGTCAACCTCGAGAAGCGCAATCGCGAGGACGGTGACGGCGAGTTCACCTCGACGCCGCCGGCCCGTCCGGCCGGTGCTTCGGCTGGCGCTCCGTCCGGCTCCGGTGCTGGCGGGAATGCTCCGGCGGCGGCTCCGCGCGGGGGAGGCTTCGACGAGCCGAGCGACCTCGACGACCTGCCGTTCTAGCGATCTGATCATCGCGGCCCGCGACGGCCGCCCGACCTGAACCCGACCGAACCCGCGCGACCTCCGGGCCGCGCCTCCAGGAGACACGAATGCCACCCCCCGCCAGAGCCAAGAAGCGCGACGACTACTACCGCGACCGACGCCGCCGGAAGGTCTGCGCATTCTGCGCGGACAAGACCGTCTCGATCGACTACAAGGAGGTCAACCGCCTCCGCCGCTACCTTTCCGAGCGGGCGAAGATCGAGCCGCGGCGGAAGACCGGGACCTGCGCCGAGCACCAGCGCGAGCTGGCGGTCGCGCTGAAGCGAGCCCGGATCGTCGCTCTCCTGCCGTACGCGCCGCAGCACCTCCGCCCGTAGTCCGCGCCACGTAGCGGGGAGCCGGCACGTGCGCCGAAGGCCCAGCCACGCACGTGCGGTCCGGATGACTCGATGATCGAATCGCTGCTGCTCGTCGGCAGCGGGATCGGGGCCGGCCTGTTCGGGTCGCTCCTCGGGCTGGGCGGGGGGATCCTGATCGTCCCGCTCCTCACCCTCGCCTTCGGGCTGCCGCTGCTCGAGTCGGTCGGCGTCAGCCTGATCTGCGTGATCGTGACGAGCGGCGCGGCGGCCGGCGTCTACCTCGAGCGGCGGGTCGCCAATCTCCGCCTCGGGATGACCCTGGAGCTGTTCACCGCGTGCGGGGCGCTCGTCGGCGGCCTGATCGCGTTCCTCCTCCCGGAGCGCATCCTCGAGCTCGCCTTCACGATCCTCCTCGTGTACGTCGCGGCCACGATGATCCGGCGCCGCGACGCGCCTCCGGCTGCATCGCCGGTCCCTGACGCTGCGGGCGCAGCCGGACCCGCCGCGCCGGCCTCACCCGCACCGCAGCTCGTCGTCGGGCGCTCCCGCGTCCGCGACTTCCTCGACCGCCTGTCCGGCCCGGGTTACCGGATCCGGAACTTGGGCTGGGGGGTCATCGGCAGCCTCGGGGCCGGAGTCGCGTCGGCCCTCCTCGGAATCGGCGGCGGGTTGATCAAGGTGCCGGTCCTGCACGTCGTCATGGGCGTGCCCCTCCGGGTCGCGACCGCCACCAGCAACCTGATGATCGGGATCACCGCGTCCGCCAGCGCGATCATCTACCTGCTCCGCGGCGGCATCGACCCATACGCCGCGGCTCCGACCGCGATCGGCGTCTTCATCGGCGCCAGCGTCGGCTCGCGGATCGCGGCCCGGGTCCACCTGGGGCTGCTGCGCGGGCTGTTCGTCGCGATCCTGCTCTACACTGCCTTGCAGATGCTGCTGCGAGCGATCGCATGACTGCCTCGACCCCGGGCGGTCTGTTGAACTCGGCGACGGGCGCCGGACCCACATCCACCATCCCTCCGGCGCCGGAGCCGCCCGGCCTCGAGCAGTCGATCGCGCGCCTCCTGACGATCGGGACGTATCTCTCGATCGGGCTCCTCGCGATCGGCTTCGGCCTGATGCTCGCGCAAGGCGTCGGACCGCTGTCCGGTGGACCCGCTTTCGACCTGGCAAGACTGCCCGGTGATCTCGCCGCGCTCCGTCCCGAAGGCTTCCTGTGGCTCGGGCTCGTCGCCGTCGTCGCGACGCCGGCCGCGCGGGTGGCCGCGTCGCTGGTCGGCTACGCCCACCGCGGCGAGCGGGAGATGGCCGTCGTCGCGACGTTGATCCTGCTCGTCATCGCCGTCAGCGTCGTTGCTGCTCGCGCCCTGGAAGGCTGACGTGGACGTCCTCATCCTCGTCGGTGCCTTCTTCGTCATCCTCATGGGCGCCGAGCTCTTCACGAACGGCATCGAGTGGTTCGGGCGGAAGCTCGAGCTCGCCGAGGGTGCTGTCGGCTCGGTGCTCGCGGCTGTCGGGACGGCCCTGCCGGAGACGACGATCCCGATCATCGCCATCGTGACCGGTGGCGGCTCCTCGTCGTCGCACGGGATCGGGGTCGGGGCGATCCTCGGCGCCCCGTTCATGCTCTCCACGCTGGCGATGTTCGTGACCGGTGTGGCCGTCCTCGCAGCGGCCCGCAACCGCGCCCGTGGCGACGACATGCCCGTCGACACGGTGGTCCTCGGTCACGACATGCGCTACTTCGGGATCGCGTACGCCATCGCGATCGGAGCCGCCTTTCTCCCGATCGAGCCCGCCTGGCCGAAGTGGATCGTCGCCCTCGTCCTGATCGGCATCTACGGCTGGTACGTGAAGGGCCACTTCGAGGACGACCCCGACGTTGACGCCGAGGACCTCGCACCGCTCCGCTTCAACCGCTTCGACCCGGCGACCCCGAACGGCGAAGGCGTCGTCCCGCGGCTGCGGGTCGTCAACCTCCAGGTGCTTGCCGCCGTCGCGCTCATCGTGGTCGGCGCGTTCTTCTTCGTCGACGCCGTCGAGCACCTGTCCACGTCGCTCGGGCTCTCGCCCCTGATTGTGGCCCTCGTCATCGCTCCGATCGCAACCGAGCTGCCCGAGAAGTTCAACTCGGTCATCTGGGTCCGGGCCGGCAAGGACACGCTCGCGATGGGCAACATCACCGGCGCGATGGTCTTCCAGTCGACGATCCCGACGGTCGTCGCGCTCCTGTTCGCTGCCGACGCCTGGCACTTCAGCGCCGATACCCGGGTGGCCTTCGCATCGGCCGGGATCGCGTTCCTCGCGTCCGCCGTGATCTTCATCCCGATGGCTCGCTCCGGCCGCCTGCTCGGGCGCCGACTGCTCGTCGGCGGCCTGCTCTACGTCGCATATCTCGGCATCGTCGCCGCCTCGCTGCTGGGGGCGTTCTGACCGCCGGGGAGAACCGTCGCGAGGGGTGCGCGTAGCCACCCGTGCTATTCTCGACCACCGTCAGACGTCCCCGCGGCGCCCGCGCCGCCGACTCGCAGGAGCGTCCGCATGCTGAGCCAGAAGGCGAGCCCGGCCGAGGCCGCGGCCCCGCCGCCAACTTCATCGGCGACCGAACCTCACGCCGGTGCGGCCCCTCGCGACCTGGGCGACGCCATCGCCTACTTCGAGGGCGACTTCGTACCGATGCGCGACGCCAAGGTCAGCATCATGACCCACGCGTTCATGTACGGCACGGCCACGTTCGAGGGCATCCGGGCCTACTGGAACGAGGAGCAGGGCAAGCTCTACGGCCTGAAGATCCGCGACCACGTCGAGCGGATCCGCCAATCGTGCCGGATCCTGCTGATGGAGAACGTCCCGTCGGTCGACGAGCTGTCTGGCCTGATCGTCGAGACCGTCCGCCGGAACCACTTCCGCGAGGACGCCTACATCCGGCCGTCGTTCTACAAGTCGACGAAGGCGATCGGGGTCCGCCTCCATCATCTCGAGAACGAGCTCTACATCATCGCCATCCCGTTCGGGAACTACGTTGACACCGAGTCCGGAATCCGGGTGATGACGTCATCCTGGCGGCGCAACGCCGACGAAGCGCTGCCGGCCCGCGGCAAGATCGTCGGCGGTTACGTGAACATGGCCTTCCAGAAGTCGGAGGCCGAGATGAACGGCTACGACGAGGCGGTCGTGCTCACTGCCGACGGCCACGTGAACGAGGCATCGGCCGCGAACCTGTTCGTCGTCCGCGACGGTGTTGCTCTGACCCCGCCGGTCAACGACGACCTGCTCGAGGGCGTCACCCGGCTCGCGATGATGGAGCTCCTCCGGAACGAGAAGATCCCGGTCCTCGAGCGCTCGATCGATCGCTCCGAGCTGTACGTCGCCGACGAGATGTTCCTGTGCGGGACGGGTGTCCAGATCTCGCCGGTCACCGAGATCGACCACCGCCCGATCGGCAGCGGCGAGGTCGGCCCGATCACGTCGCTCGTGAAGGAGCGCTACTTCGACGCGGTCCGCGGCCGTTTGCCGGAGTACAGGCACTGGCTGACGGAGATCCCCGCCGACTGACGGCCGCGCCGCTGTGCCGGAGCCGGCGTTCCGAGCTGAGCGCCCGAGCTTCCTGGCGCCCGGGCGAGGGTCTCTTGGTAGTCCGGGCCGAGCAGCCGAATTCTTGGCGCTCAGGCGACACTCGCCTGGTATTCAATCCGAGCGGCCGAATTCCTGGCGCTCAGGCGACTCTCGCCTATTAGGGCGGCCGATTGGCGGAATCCTTGGCCATCAGGCGAGAGCCGCCTACGGCGGCGACGGCGGGACGCTCGGTCGTGCGTGGCGGTGCGGCGAGGGCCGGCTGCGACGTCCGTTACAGGCGACACCCGCCGATGCGGCGGAAATCCGGTCGCGCGGCTGGTCCGGGCCCGGGCGATCCCGCCGAGCCCCGAGCCTGAGCACGACCCGGGTCAGTTGGCGGGCGGCGGCGTCCTGTTCGGCGTGCCGCTGCCGGTCGTGACCGTCACGTCGACCGAGACCGTCGGATCGTTCTTCGCGGTGGCCTGCACCTTGAACGTCGATTCGAGGAACGCGATCGTCTGGGGCAGTCGTGTCTCGGCCCCGTTGTAGACGGTGATCACCGTGTTGGACGGCCGGCTCGTGGGCGGCCTGGCCGGAGCCGACGCCGTGAGTCCGTAGTATTCGAGATACGCCGCGAGCGACGCTGCCTGGCTCGCGTTGCCGGCGCCATTGAGGACCCAGATCGAGGCATTCTCCTGGGCGAGTCCCGCGCGGGTGTCCTCGAGCTTGGGATCGACCTTGAACGCGCTCGCCACGGCCGCCCGGATCTTGGCGACGTTCGGGAAGTACTTGTAGACGGGAGCGCCTGGGGGCGTCTCGCTGCCGTAGCGCGGCAGGGAGAACACGTAGGAGCGGATGTTCTTCGTGTCGACCGAGCCAGCCAGGCCCGCGAGCTTGGCGAATTCGCCCTGCGGAATGTCGGTCTTGACGGTCGCCTGGAACGCCGCGATGAGGTCCGGGATCCGCGGGATGAGGTCGGCGACGTTCGCCTGCTCGCGGAGCGACGTGAGGACGCGCTGCTGGCGGTAGCCCCGGTCGAAGTCGTCAGAACCGTGGCGCGAGCGGGCGTAGACGAGGGCCTGGGCGCCAGTCATGTGCTCGATCCCGGCTGGGATGTAGACCCGTGACAGCCGACCCGTGTCGCTCGGGTAGCTCTCGTCGAGGACCGGCACCTGGACGTTGATCGTGACCCCGCCCATCGCGTCGACGACCTTCCTGAACCCCTCGAAGTTGACCTCGACGAAGTACTTGATGTCGAGCTGGTAGAGGTTGCCGAGGACCATCTTCAGGGCGTTGTAGCCGCGCGTCCGGTTCGTGCCGGGCACGAGGTCGGCGCGGTTGCGGACCGTCGTGAACAGCGAGTTGATCTTGTTCGGGTAGAAGCCGCCGTACGCGTTGCTGAGCGGGCCCGGCGGCAGGGGCACGTTGCTCGAGTCGCGCGGCAGGCTGAACATCGCGACCTGCCTGGTCGTCGGGTCGATCGAGACGACGATCAGGGTGTCGGTGTTGTAGGTGCTGTCTGCCGGGCGCTGGTCGGAGCCGATCAGGAGGATGTTCAACCGCTCGGTGCCGTTCCACGGCGGGATCGTGACGTTCGGCAGGGCGGAGTTCAGGACAGGCGGCTGGGACGCGGTCGGCGTCGGGCTGTCGATCGGCTGATCGGTCGGGCCGGTCGATCCGGACGGCGAGCTCGTGGCGTCGCATTGGCTCGTGTCGGCCTGGGTGTCGGAGACGAAGACGCACGGATCGTCGAGGACGCCCATCGCCAGCAGGTCGTAGCGGGCCACGACGACGTGGCCGCCCGACATCACCAGGATGACCGCCAGGAGGCCGCCGACGGAGAGCGGGTTGAAGACGAGCCGGGGCCGGCCGAGACGACCGCCACCGCTCGAGGCGAAGGCGTTGAGGTACGCGGTCACGCGATAGGCGTCGACGATCGCGACGAGGCGGTAGATCAGGATGATCAGGTTCAGGACGAAGAAGCCGGGCAGGACCCACGGCGTGAGGACGAACCCGAGCAGCTTCGGCAGGTCCATTCGGAGGACGATGCCCGCGACAAGGGCGCCGACGAGGAGCGGCGGCGCGGCGAACCCCAGGGCGCGCTGCCACGCCCCGGCGTAGGCATGGCCCAGCCCGGGGAACAGAAGGGAAAGGACGGCAGCCACGAAGGGCGACCTTGCCCGCGGTCGTGGCTCCTGCTCGCGCTGCATCGCAGGGTAGGATACCCGGACACCCGGCGACCGTCGTCGAGGCCTGCCCGCCGCGGCGGATCGGATCGATGGTGCCCGTTCCCGGACCGATCCAAGCCGAGGCCCGATGTTCCGACCCGTCAGCTCGAAACCCGACCTCGTCGCCCAAGAGCACGAGATCCTGGCCCAATGGCGCGAGCGTCGGACGTTCGAGCGCCTCCGTGCCCGGAATGTCGGTGGCCCGCGCTGGAGCTTCCTCGACGGGCCGATCACCGCCAACAATCCAATGGGCGTCCATCACGCCTGGGGCCGGACCTACAAGGACCTCTACCAGCGCTTCCACGCGATGCTCGGAGAGGACGAGCGCTACCAGAACGGATTCGACTGCCAGGGCCTGTGGGTCGAGGTCAACGTCGAGCGCGATCTCGGTTTCACGAACAAGCGCGACATCGAGGAATACGGCATCGCCGAGTTCGTGTCGCTCTGCAAGCAGCGCGTCCTGACCTACGCCGCGCGCCAGACCGAACAGAGCATCCGCCTCGGAATGTGGATGGACTGGAACGATCCCGACGAGCTCCGCCGGTTGCGCGACCTGCTCGCCGCCGACCCGGCTGCCATCGCCACGGTCGAGGGTCCCGACGGCCCCGTGACCGACACGGTCGAGATGCTGATCGGCCGGCTGGGCATGCCCGAGACCGGCGGCAGCTACTTCACGTTCAGCAACGAGAACAACGACCTGATCTGGGGCTTCCTCAAGGAGGTCCACCGCCGCGGCTGGCTGTACAAGGGCCACGACACGATGCCGTGGTGTGCCCGCTGCGGGACCGGCATCTCGCAGATGGAGATGAACGAGGGCTACGCCGACCGCGAGGATCCCGGGCTGACGGTTCGCCTCCCGCTCGTCGACCGGCCCCGCGAGGACCTCCTCGTCTGGACGACGACGCCGTGGACGCTGACCTCAAACGTCGCCGCGGCGGTGGGTCCGGACCTGCGCTACGTCAAGGTCCGCCAGGGCGGCGCGCTGCATTGGCTTGCCAAGGGCACGCTGAGGCAGGCCCTCGACGGTCCGTTCGAGGTCGTCGAGGAGCGACCCGGGTCTGAGCTCGTCGGCTGGCGCTATGCGGGACCCTTCGACGACCTGCCGGCGGTCCGCAAGGCATTCGCGGCCGGCGCTTCGCCCATCGCGGCCGACGCGCCGTACGAGCATCACGTGGTCGCGTGGGACGAGGTCGGCGAGGACGAGGGAACCGGGATCGTCCACATCGCTCCCGGCTGCGGCGCCGAGGACCACGCCCTGGGCAACAAGCTCGGGCTTCCGATGATCGCGCCGCTCGACGACAGCGGCATCGTCATCGACGGGTTCGGCTCGCTGACCGGGCGGGACGTCCGCGACTTGACCGAGCCGATCGTCGAGCACCTCAAGCGGGAGGGCCGGTTCCAGCGCCTCGAGACGATCACCCACCGCTACCCGCACTGCTGGCGGTGCGGGACGCCGCTCGTATTCCGGCTGGTCGACGAGTGGTACATCTCGATGGGCCCGGTCTACGACAAGCCGCGCTCCGAGCTCACAGCCGCCGAGGTCGACGCCAGCCTCCGCTACCAGATCATGGAGGTCGTCGACCAGATCCGGTGGATCCCGGACTTCGGCTACGAACGGGAGCTCGACTGGCTCCTGAACATGCACGACTGGATGATCAGCAAGAAGCGCTACTGGGGGCTGGCGCTGCCGATCTATGACTGCAAGTCGTGCGGCACGTTTGATGTCGTCGGCGGCCGGGCCGAGCTCGAGGAGCGGGCGGTGGGCGGGCTCGACGTCCTGTCGGGGCACACGCCGCACCGGCCGTACATCGACGCCGTCACGATCGCCTGCCCGTCGTGCGGGGGACCGGTCGAGCGCATCCGCGATGTTGGCAACCCGTGGCTGGACGCCGGAATCGTGCCGTTCTCGACCCTCCATCAGCGCGAGGATCCCGGGTACTGGGCGCAGTGGTTTCCGGCCGACTTCATCACCGAGAGCTTTCCCGGCCAGTTCCGGAACTGGTTCTACTCGATGCTCGCGATGTCGACGGTCCTCCGCCGCGAGCCGCCGTTCAAGACGATCTTTGGCTACGCCCTCGTCTTTGGCGAGGACGGCCGGCCGATGCACAAGAGCTCGGGCAACGCGATCGACTTCGACGAGGCCGCCGAGCGGATGGGCGTCGACGTCATGCGCTGGCTCTTCGCCAAGGCCCGGCCCGAGGAGAACATCCCCTTCGGCTGGCACGCCGCCGACGAGGCCCGCCGCGAGCTGCTGGTGCTGTGGAACGTCTACGCCTTCTTCGTGACGTACGCCCGGCTCGACGGCTGGACGCCGCGCCGGGCCATCGACGACGAGATCGCGGCCGCGGGGTCGTGGCCGGTCCTCGATCGCTGGATCCTGTCGCGCGCGGCCGGCCTGGCAGCCGAGGTCGGAGCGCATCTCGGCGACGTCGACGCGGTCGCGGCGGCGCGCGCGATCGGCACGTTCATCGACGATCTCTCGACCTGGTACCTCCGCCGTTCGCGCGGCCGGATGCGGCCGGGTGGCGATGCCACCGATCGCGGTGCCGCTTTCGCGACCCTCCACGCGGCCCTCGTCGGACTCGTCGAGACGATGGCCCCGATCCTGCCGTTCGTGACCGAGGAGCTGTACCAGAACCTCATCGCGGCCGTTCTCCCCGAACTGCCCGACAGCGTCCACCTCGCCCCGTGGCCCGCGGAGCCGCTGGCGCCGTTCCGCGACGAGCCGCTCGAGTCGGCGATGGCCACCGCGCGCCAGGCTGTCGAGCTCGCCCGTGTCCTGCGCTCGCAGGCCGGGATCCGGACCCGCCAGCCGCTCGCCCGGCTCTGGCTCGCCCTGCCGGGCGGTGACCTCCCGAACCGCGAGGCGCTCATCGCGCTGCTCAGGGACGAGGTCAACGTCCGCGAGGTGATCCTGATCGGCGACGAATCCGACCTCGTCGAGCGCCGGGTCAAGCCGCTCCTGCCGCAGATCGGCAGGAAGCACGGCGCCGCGATCCCCGCGATCATGGCCGCCGCCCGTGCGAACGCGGTCGAGTACCACCCCGACGGCTCGGTGACGCTCGGCGGCGTGACGCTCGCGCCCGACGAAGTCGAGATCCTGGCAAGCCCACGGCCAGGCACCGCGGTGGCCCACGACGAGGGGCTGGTCGTCGTCATCGACACCGAGCTCACCGACGAGCTCCGGGCCGAGGGCGATGCCCGCGAGCTCCAGCGGGCGATCCAGGACCTCCGCAAGGACGCTGGGCTGGCCCTCGACGACCGGATCGAGCTGTGGGTCAAGAATCTGGCGGAGCCGGTCGGCGCCCATCTCGACGGCGTGGCCGAGGAAACGCTCGCCGACCGGGTCCACCTGGACTCCGCGCCGACGGGGCCTGATGTCACGGCCGGCTCGGTCGAGCTGGCGGGGGCTCCGGTCCGGATCGCGATTCGACGGATGGGTGGGGGAGCGTCGTGACCGAGGACAGCCGGGTGGCGCCGACGGGCGATCTCCTGGTCGATCCGGCGCCAGTGGCAGACACGGGGCCACGGGCCGCGGCTCGCCGCTGGCCGCTGTTCGTGGCCTTGGCAGCGACGATCGTCGCGGTGGACCAGGTCGCGAAGGCCATCGTCACGAGCTCGCTTGCGCCGCGCGAGTCGGTCGACGTCGTCGGCGACCTCGTCCGGATCGTCTTCGTCCAGAACAGCGGCGCACTGTTCGGGCTGTTCCAGGACAACGCGATCGCGTTCGGGATCGTGTCGCTGATCGTGATCGGGCTGATCGTGGCCTATCACGCCCGGGCCGCCGCGAGCCCGTACCTGACCGTGACCCTCGGACTGCTGCTGGGCGGCGCGATCGGCAACATGCTCGACCGGCTCCGGCTCGGTTACGTCGTGGACTTCGTCGACGTCGGGATCGGGCCGACGCGCTTCTACACCTTCAACGTCGCCGACAGTGCGATCAGCCTCGCGATCCTGTTGCTGTTCATCGCCGCGATCCGGCCGTCCCTCGTCGAGGGCCGGCCGGGCGGATCGCCTGCGAGCGCGGCGGGCGACGACAGCGCCACCGCCCGCGGTCGCGACGATGAGGCCGCCGCCGACGACGCGTTCTGGGCCGCCGACGCTCCGGCCGCCTCCGCTGTCGACGAGCCGGCCGGCCCGGTGGACGGCGCCGGATGACCCCGCCCGGCACCCACGCGCTGCAAGTTCCGGCGGACGCCATCGCCCAGCGCGTGGACCGTTACGTCGCCGATGTGACGGGCCTGTCCCGAAGCCATGTGCAGAAGCTGATCACGGCAGGCAACCTGACCGCCGACGGCGTCGCGCTGAAGGCGAACACGGTCGTCGCGCCGGGGACGGAGCTCCAGTTCATCGTCCCGGAGCCCGAGCCGCTCGACCTTGCGGCCGAGCCCGACATCCCGGTCCGGATCGTGTACGAGGATCCCGACCTCCTGATCATCGACAAGCCGGCCGGGCTCGTCGTCCATCCGTCGCCCGGTCATCGTGGCGGCACGCTCGTCAACGCCCTGCTCGGGCTCGAGGGTGGCGGCGGGTTCGGCGGAATCGCCGGCGTCCAGCGCCCTGGCATCGTCCACCGTCTGGATCGCGACACGAGCGGCCTGCTGATGGTCGCCCGAACGGACGCCGCACAGCACTCGCTGATGGCCCAGCTCAAGGCTCGCAGGGTGAAGAAGACGTACCTCGCCCTCGTGATCGGCGAGGTCTCCGCGGAGGTCGGCCGAATCGAGGCGCCGATCGGGCGCGATCCGAAGCACCGGACGAAGATGGCGGTGGTGGCCGACGGCCGGGAGTCGACGACCGGCTATCGGGTCAAGGAGCGGTTCCGGGGCTGGACGCTCCTGGAGCTCGACCTCGTGACCGGCCGAACCCACCAGATCCGGGTCCACCTCGAGGCGATCGGACATCCCGTCGCGGGCGACCCGGTCTACGGGACGGGCACCTCGCGGAAGGGCCCGCGGGCGGTCGGCGGGACGGTTCCGCTCGAGCGCCTGTTCCTCCACGCCTGGCGCCTCCAGCTCACCTCGCCGAGCGACGGCAACCTCATCCGCGCCGAGGCGTCGCTACCGGCGGAGCTGGAGGCTGTCCTCCAAGGCCTCCGCGCGGACGGCACGGCGGCCCTGTCGAGCCCGGAGGGGCGGCGATGAGTGACGAGCTCGAGCCGGTGAGGACGGCCGCCCTGCCGCCGAACGGAGTGCGAGCCCCCGAGTCCGACATCCAGGTCTCCGACGACCCGGGCCGGCCCGACTACACGATCGACGGCGCGCCAGGGGCGATGCTGATCATCATCTCGGGGCCGTCCGGCGTCGGGAAGGACACGATCATCGACGCCCTTCGCCGCCACGAGCGGGAGACCGGTCGAGAGGACGAGCGCCATTACGTCGTCACCGTCACGACCCGGGCCCCGCGGGCCGGCGAGGTCGACGGCGTCGACTATCACTTCGTCAGTCGTGAGGAGTTCCTCCGGATCCGCGAGCAGCGCGGCTTCCTCGAGGCGAATGAGGTCCACGGCAATTGGTACGGATCGCCCCGGAACCAGGTCCGGGCCGCGCTTGCGGTCGGCAGGGACGTCATCCTCAAGATCGACGTCCAGGGCGCCCAGGTCGTCAAGGAGCAGGTCAGCCAAGCGCTTCTGATCTTCGTGATCCCGCCGGACATGGAGGCGCTCTTCCAGCGTCTCCGGGCGCGGGCGACCGAGACGGCCGACGAACTCGAGCTCCGCCAGCGCAACGCCGCGCTCGAGCTCGCCCGCCAGAACGACTACGACGAGATCGTCACGAACGAGACCGACCGGGTCGAGCAGACGGCGGCCGAGATCGACCGGATCATCGCCCGCGAGCACGCCCGCCACTCGACCCGCCGGGTCCGCGTCTGACGTCGGCGCGGCCGGCCCTCGACAGCGGCCGTCTCCGAGCCGACGATGATCGCGTGCTGATCGACGAGACCCCGCCCCGGACCGGGCCAGCGGCCGGATCCGCGCTCGATGCGGGCGCCGCCGAGGTCGCTGATGGGGCGCGCTACGTGGCGGTCGCGATCGACGCGGCCGGTGGCGGCGGCGCCCGCCGCTACACGTATGCAGTGCCGCCGGACCTGGCCGACCTCGTGGCGGGGGAGGCGGTCCTGGTCGAGTTCGGGCGGCGCCAGGCCCTCGCAATCGTCCTCGGCGGCGCTCCGCCGCCCGACGGGATCGTCGCCAAGCCAATCGTCGCCCGGGTCCGGGCGGACGGCCCGCTCCTCCCCCCGCTCGCGGTCCGACTCGCGAGCTGGATCGCCGACCACTATCTCGCGCCGCCGGCGCTGGTCCTTCGGGCGATGCTCCCGCCGAACCTCCTCGAGCGGCTCGAGCTGCTCGCGGAGCGGACGACCAGCCCGCTTCCGCCCGACCTCTCCCCTCCGGATCGTGACGTCCTGGACCAACTCGAGCGGGGGCCGCGACCGATTCGAGACCTCGTCGCCGCCGACGGCCGGGCCAGCCTGGTCCGGCGCCTTCGTGGGTTGGCGGAGTCGGGTCTCGTGACGCTCGACTGGACACTCCTCGCCGCGGGCGCGGGGCCGCGGTACGAGCGCTGGATCCGGCTCACGACCGAGGGCGCTGCGGCGGCGACAACGCTGGACGACGGCGGACGCCTGGACGGGCGCCAGCTCGGTGCGCGCCAGGCGGCCGCGCTCGCGGAGCTCCACGCGGCCGCCGATCCCGCCGCCGGCCTGCGCGGCGCCGGCCTCGGCGAGCGCCACGGGACCGCCGCGATTGCGAGCCTCGACCGGCGCGGTCTCGTCGCGGTCGACGTTCGAGAGCGGCCGCGTCGCCCGCTCGCGGAGCGACCGGTCGGGCTGCGCGGTGGCCGACCCGCTGGCGCGGCGCTGACCCCACCGCAGGCGGATGCGGTCGCCCTCGTCGAGACCGCGATCGCGGCGGGGGACCCGACGCCTCTCCTCCTCGACGGGGTGACTGGCGGTGGCAAGACCGCGATCTACATCGAGGCGATCGTCGCGAGCCTCGAGCGCGGCCGGCCGGCCCTCGTCCTCGTACCGGAGATCGCCCTCGCGATACCCCTCGTGGATCGCCTCCGGGCCGATCTCGCGGCGCGCGTGGCGATCCTCCACTCAGCGCTCGGCGATGGCGAGCGGGCCGACGAGTGGCGCCGGATCCGGGCGGGCGACGTCGACATCGTTGTCGGCACTCGCCTCGCCGTCCTCGCCCCGCTGGCCGACGTCGGGCTGATCGTTGTCGACGAGGAACACGACGGTGCCTACAAGAGCGATCGAACGCCCCGGATCCAGGCGCGCGACGTCGCGATCGCCCTCGCCCGGCTGGCCGGCGCCGCCCTCGTCCTCGGGAGCGCGACGCCCGCGGTCGATACCGTCGGCCACGCACGTTCTGGTGCGTACCGCCGAGTCGTGCTGCCGTCGCGACCGTCCGGGGTGCGCCCGGTCGTCGAGGTGGTCGATCTCCGCGAGGAGCTCCGGGCCGGCAATCGCGGCCTGCTGTCGGCGCGTCTCGTCGAGGCGATCGAGGGCCTCGACCGCTCGGCGGGCGAGCAGGCGATCCTCACGATCAACCGTCGCGGCACGGCCTCGGTGGTCCTGTGCCGCGACTGCGGTCACGTCCAGGCCTGCCCCGAGTGCGAGCGGCCGCTCGTCTACCACCAGGCCGGGACGACGCTCCGCTGCCACCACTGCGGCCGGGCGACGCCACTCGCGACACGCTGCCCGAACTGCCTGTCGCCCCGGATCCGGTACCTCGGCGGCGGCACCCAGCGGATCGAGGAGGAGACCCGACGGCGGTTTCCGGACCTTCGCGTCGGCCGGCTCGACCGCGACATCGTGGAGCGGCGGGGTGCCGCCGAACGCGTGATCGACGCGTTCGCGGCCGGCCGGATCGATGTCCTGGTCGGGACGAGCCTCGTCACGAAGGGACTCGACATCCCGAACGTGACCCTCGTCGGGGTCGTGTCGGCCGACGTCGCCCTGAACCTGCCCGACGAGCGGGCGGCGGAGCGAACGTACCAGCTCCTTGCCCAGGCGGCCGGCCGGGCGGGCCGCGGCGATCGGCCGGGCAGCGCGATCATCCAGAGCTACCAGCCGGACCACCCGGCGATCCAGGCCGTGGCCACCGACGACGGGGCGGCCTTCTACAATGCCGAGCTGGCGCTCCGCCGGCGGTTCGGCTCGCCGCCCTTCGGCCGCCTCGTCAAGCTCACCGTCGGGATCGTCGACCGCGAGGCCGCCGAGCGCGAGGCGGAGGCGATGGCCGGCCGGCTTCGCGAGCGGGCGCGTGAGCGCGACGTCGCGGTCACCGTCCTCGGGCCGGCGCCCGCCTACATCGCCCGGCGGGCCGATCGCTGGCGGTGGAACGTGGTCCTCCGCGGGCCCGAGCCCGCCGCATTGCTCGACGGTGGCCTCGAGCCGCCCTGGACGGTCGACGTCGATCCGGAGTCGCTCCTGTGAGCCCCGATCTTCGCGCCGATCCTTGTTGGTCGTGCGCACCGAAGCGCGGGCGATGGCCGTGACCGTGCGGGTCGCGGGCGCGCCCCCGAGAGGGCGCCCGGCCGGGCGGGGCGGTCTCAACCGATCCGGGCGACAATGACGGCTCAGGAACCTTGGAGGATGCGATGACCGAGCAGCACGACCACCCCATGGGCGACCACGACCACGATCACGCGGCGGGCGACCACGACCACGCTCCCGCCACAAACGCGACCGGCAGCCAGGATGAGACCTTCGGCTGGACCGCGGACGACGAGACGAACCGGACCGGCGGCGACGCGCGCTCGGCCGCTGAGGGCATGCTCGGCCAGCTTCAGTCGATGATCGACAGCCTCGCCACCCAGGCCGCGCCGGTCGTCCGCCAGATCGGGGCCAAGGCCGCCGAACTCGCAGCCGTCGCCGCCGAGCGGGCCGGACCGCTTGCCCACAAGGCCGCCGACGCGACGGCCGACGCGGGCGGACGCCTGGCCGAGAAGTCGCGGACGTGGGCCGCCGACCTCCGCAGCCGGACCGGCGAGTCGGCCAAGGGCGATGGGTCCGACGCCGACGCCGCCAGCAGCACGAGTGCCGCGATCGACGGCGCCGACGATCGGGGCGAGGAAGCCGCCAAGGACGACCCGGTCGAGGGCGCCCGCTGATCCCGACGACCCCTCCCGGCGCCACGTTCGGTTTCCCCGCCACGTTCGGTTTCCCCGCCATATTTCTGCCGCTCAGGCGGCACCCGCCTGTTGCAGAAGGGCTGCCGGCCCCACGGCGGCCGGTCGCGCTCGGCCGGCGCCTGAGGAATTTGCGCTCAGGCGGGTGGCTCCTACGGGGCGGAGGATTCGGCGAGGATCCACCCGCAACAGGCGACAGGTTCCTACGCGCAAGAAATCGACGGGCGCCGGGGCGACACCTGGCAGACGGCACCCACGGGCGAGAACTGCTCCGACGCGCAGGAAACGGGCTGACCGCCACACTCGCGTAACTCGGCCGTCGCGGGCAGGGCCATCGGTATACTGCCGGCCATGAGCGTCCGCCCCATCGTCCTCCTCGGTGACCCGCGCCTGCGCCTCAAGGGGTTGCCGGTGGACAGCTTCGGCAGGCCACTCCACGAGCTCCTCGACGACCTCGCCGACACGATGCGTCACGCCCCCGGCGTCGGCCTTGCCGCACCGCAGCTCGGCGAGGCCCTCCAGGTCTGCGTGATCGAGGTCAAGGACACCCTCTACGAGCTGGTCAACCCGGAGATCGTGCGGACCAGCGGCGATGACCGCGACCTCGAGGGCTGCCTGTCGCTGCCCGGCTACTACGCCTATGTCACCCGCCGCGAGAAGGTCTGGGTCGTGGCCCAGAATCGGAACGGCAAGAAGATCAAGGTCGCGGGCTCGGGCCTGCTCGGCCGGGCGCTCCAGCACGAGCTGGACCATCTCGACGGCAAGCTCTTCATCGACTACCTCGGCTCGATGGATGAACTGATCCCGGTCGGCGCGGATGACGACGACGAAGATGACGGGCCGGCCGACGACGAGCACCCGACCCACACCCGGGAGGCCGCAAGGGTCCTCGCGTGATGGACGGCGCTCCGGTCGTCCCAACGACCGCGGACGACCCGCCGCCGACCGAGCCGGCCGCGCCGTCGCCCGTGCCGTCCGACCCCGGACGCACGGAAGCCCGCGGCGCCGATCCGACCCGGCCCGTCGACCGCGTCCGCACGGTCTTCCTCGGCAGCGGCCGGTTCGCTCTGCCGATCCTCGGTCGGCTCGCCGCGGACCCGAACGTCGAGGTCGTGGCCGTCGTCACCGCCCCGTCGCGGCCAGCCGGCCGGCGCGGGATCGAGGCGCCGACCCCGACCCATGCAACCGCCAGTGAGCTCGGTATCCCGGTCCAGGCGCCCGCGCGGCTCCGGGATCCGGCCGCGCTCGCCGACATTCTCGGCCTCGACCCGGAGCTCGTCGTCCTCGCCGACTATGGCCAGATCGTCCCGACCGAGCTGCTCGACCTGCGCCACGGTGCGCTGAACCTCCACCCGTCGCTGCTGCCGCGCCACCGCGGGGCGACCCCGATCCCTGCCGCCATCCTCGCCGACGACCCCGAAACTGGTGTCTCCCTGATGCGCATGGACGCCGGGCTTGACACGGGGCCGATCGTGGCGGTCGAGCGCTCCCAGCTCGCCCCGTACGACACCGCGCCGGCGCTCGAGGCGCGGCTCGCGATCATCGCCGCCGGCCTGCTCGCCCGGTCGCTCGGCCCGTGGCTCGCCGGAGAGCTCGAGCCGGTGCCGCAACCGGCCGCCGGCGCGACGCTCACCCGGCCGCTCCGGCGCGAGGACGGCCGGCTCGATCCGACGGCGCCGGCGGTCGCCCTCGAGCGCCAGGTCCGGGCCTATCTGCCCTGGCCCGGCTCGTTCGTCGACGTGGACGGGGACCGCCTGGTGATCCTCGGCGCCTTCGTGGCCGCTGGCGAGACCGACGACGAGCCCGGCCGGATCGTGCCGGACCGTGCGGGCCTCGCAATGGCGACCGGCGACGGACGCCTGGTCCTCGATGAGGTCCACCCCGCCGGTGGCCGGCCGATGAGCGGCGAGGAGTTCCTCCGCGGCCGGCCGTCGATCCTCGGTCGGACCGTCCGCGCGTAGACTCAGGCCCGTGCCCGGAATCCCGATCGCCCCAGATCCCGCCGCGCCCGCCCGCGACGCGCGGCCCGGGCTGTCCGGCCTGACCGCCGCCGAGGTCGCCGCGTGGTTCACGGAGCGCGGCGAGCCGGCCTATCGCGCCCGTCAGCTCGCGGACGCCGTCTGGGGACGGTCGGTCACCGCCGTCGAGGAGATCCGGACGCTGCCCGCAGCCCTGCGCGAGGCGGTCGACGCCGTATTCCGGTTCGACACGGTCGGCGACACCGAGCTCCGCCTGTCGGACGGTGGACTGACCGAGAAGGGCCTCCACCGGCTGTCCGACGGGACCCTCATCGAGTCGGTCCTGATGCACTATCCGGCTCGGCCCGGACAACGCGAGCGGCACACGCTGTGCATCTCGAGCCAGGGCGGCTGCGCGGTCGGCTGCCCGTTCTGCGCCACCGGGGAGCTCGGTTTCGGGCGCGACCTGGAGACCGCCGAGATCGTCGACCAGGTGCGCCACGCGGCCCGTCGCCTGGATGCCGACGACAGGCGCCTCACCAACGTCGTCTTCATGGGCATGGGCGAGCCGCTCCTCAACCTCGATCGGGTCCTCGCCGCGGTCGATGCGCTGAACGACCCGCGCCGGTTCGGGCTCGGCGCGCGCCACATCACGGTGTCGACGTCCGGCGTCGTGCCCGGCATCCGGCGGCTCACCGCGCTCGGGCCGCAGTTCACGCTTGCCGTCTCGCTCCACGCGGCCCGCGACCCGCTCCGCGACGTCCTCGTTCCGCTGAACCGGCGCTGGCCGGTCGCCGAGGTCGTCGAGGCCGCCCGCGAGCATGCCGCCGCCACCGGCCGTCGCGTCACCTACGAGGCGACGATGATCGGCGGGATCAACGACACCGAGCTCGACGCCCGGGCGATGGCCGAGCTCCTGCGCGGCGACCACGCCCACGTCAACCTGATTCCAATGAACCCGGTCGCCCACACGCCGTGGTCGGCTTCGCCCGACGTCGTCATCGAGCGGTTCGCCGCGATCCTCGCCGAGGCCGGCGTCACCGCCACGATCCGGCGCAATCGCGGCCAGGAGATCGGAGCCGCCTGCGGCCAGCTGGCGGCGGAGCGGGCCGGCGAGCCGGCACCCGCGGTGGTCGCTCGGCGGCGGGCCCGGCTCGTCAGCGAGAGCGCCCAGGCCCTCCGTGGCGAGCGCAGCGACGAGCCGTCCCCGGTCGGGGCAGGGGAGTAGCGGTGGCCGGCGGTCGGGCGCGCGTCGCGGTCAGCATCCTCGACGCCGATCACTCGAACATGGCCTACGCGATCCACCGCGCCGAGCGCGCCGGCGCCGACCGCTTCCACGTCGATGTGATGGACGGGCATTTCGTCCCGAACCTGACCTTCGGCCCGCAGATGATCAAGGGAATCCGGCCGCGGACGAAGCTGCCGATCGATGCCCACCTGATGATCACCGACCCGCTGCCGTACATCGACGAGTACCTCGACGCGGGCTGCGATTCGGTGACGTTCCACGTCGAGGTCGAGCCGGCCCAGATCGAGCCGACGCTCCGCAAGATCACCGCGGCCGGCCGGGCAGCCGGTCTGGCGGTCAAGCCGAAGACCCCGCTCACGGCCCTCGAGCCATACCGCGGCCTCTTCGACATCGTCCTGGTCATGACCGTCGAGCCGGGCTTCGGCGGCCAGTCCTTCATGAAGGACGTCGCCGCCGAGAAGCTCCTTGCAGCCCGCCAATACCTCGGCCACAAGCCAGTCGAGGGCGAGGTCCACGTCGATGGCGGGATCAACCGCGAGTCCGCCGAGTTCGTCGGCGGGCTCGGCGTCGACATCCTCGTGGTCGGCTCGGTCCTGTGGATCAAGGGCCGCGACATGGGTCGCGAGATCCGGCTCGTGCGGGCCCTGGCCGACGAGGGCTACCAGTACCGGCTCAACCACGGCAAGCCGCCGATCCCGCGCGACGCGATGGTCATGTTCGCCCAGCTCCCGAAGGACTTCGCGTGGGAGTTCATGGCGGAGATCGAGCGGGGCGGGATCCCGGTCATCCCACTCCGGGGGTCTGGCGAGTTCAACCCCGACGGCGTGCGCGACTACGACCTGCTCGTCCCGGCCTCCGCGGAAGTGCTCGCGACCGAGCGTCATGCCACCGCCCGCGAGCGCTACCTGGCGGACGCCGCAGCCTGGCGCGAGCGGTACATCGCCGAGTTCGGGGTCAAGCCGCCCGAGACGAGCCGGCCGATCCCGGCTTCCACCAAACGTGGCCGCCCGCCCGCGCCCGCGCCCGCGTCCGGGTCCCATCCCGGCCCGGGCCCCGAGCCGGCGTGAGGGCGCTCCTCCAACGGACCTCGGGGGCGCGGGTGCGGGTCGCGGACGAGATCGTGGGCGAGGTCGGCTCCGGGCTGGTCGTGCTGCTCGGAGTCGGTCCGGACGACACCGAGGCCGTCGCCGACGCCCTCGCCCGGCGGGTGACGCAGCTCCGGATCTTCGACGATGCCGACGGCAGGACGAACCTGTCGCTCGCCGACGTCGGCGGGGCGGTCCTGCTCGTCAGCCAGTTCACGCTCTATGCGGACACCCGGCGAGGGCGGCGGCCGGGCTTCACCGGCGCCGCTCCACCCGACCTCGCCGAGCGGCTCTACCTGCGGGTGGGCGCTGCCCTGCGGGAACTCGGTGCGACCGTCGCGACCGGCCGGTTCGGGGCAACGATGGCGGTCGAGCTGGTCAACGACGGACCGTTCACGATCTGGCTCGATACCGCCGACCGGTGAGGCGGGGCCATGCCGGCCAGGCCGGGGCCGCGCCGGAACGGCTGAACGGTGCGGAATCGGGGCGATTCGGCGACACCGACGGCCGAACGCGAGTGGATCATTCGACGTAGGCGGAGCGCAGCGGGTCCCTTCGCGCAATCGATCCGGGCGCTCCGAACAGGGGAACGCCCGGCTCAGGCCGGGCGTCGTGTCCGTCTCGGGGCGCCGTTCGATGGCGCCGCCTTCAGGTGAAGGCTACTTGGCCGCCTTCAGCGAGGTCCGCCGACAGCGGGTGCAGACGAGCGCCTTCGTCTCGGTGCCCTTGGCGTCGCGGGTCGTGAACGGCTGGAGGTTCGGCTGATAGCGACGGTGGGCTCGGACGCGGTTCATCCCCGACGACTGCGGGTTGAAGCCGCCCATCGAGACCTTGCCGCAGATCGCACAGGAGCGGGCCATGTTGTCCTCGGAGTTCGGGTCGGGTGGTGATGTCGTGCTGAAGCTCGGCGCCGACGCACGAGCATCCCCGGCTGGAAGGCCCGGGAGGGGCGGTATGATAGCACCCGCGTCGCGCGCCTCGCCAGAGTCGAGCCCGGCGGATCCAGCCCTGACGGAGGATGCCCCCGGCGTGCCCACCGATCCGACGACCTCGACCCCTGGTCGCTCGCTCGTCAGCCGGCGTGCGATCGTCGACATCGTGCGCAGTGCCACGCTCGGATCGTACGGCGTGATCGGCTTCGCCGGCGGCGGCCCCCTCGGCCGCCTGGCCGAGCGGCTCGGCCTTCCGCCCCGCGGGCTGCGCGTCCGGATCGACGCCGGGCTCGCGATCGAGCTCGATCTCGTCGTCGCCCATGGCGTCCCGATCGCCGAGGTCGCCCGCCAGGTCGATTCGGCCATTCACTACGCGATCCGGCGCGGCCTCGAGCGCGAGGTGGATCGACTGACCATTCACGTCGACGGGCTGCGAGTCGCGACATTCGACGTGCTCGGACCGAATGGCCGAACTCGTTCTCCGAACGATGTCGCGCCCGACGATCTCGCGGCCAGCGGCACGGACGTGGCCTGAATGGTCCGTCAGCACTGTACGGGGGCGGGCCTCCTCGACGCGATCCGGAGCGCCGTTGCCAACCTCGAGCGGCACGTCGACGAGATCAACGCCCTGAATGTCTTCCCGGTCCCGGACGGCGACACGGGCACCAACATGCTGGCGACCGTCAAGGCGGCGCTCGACGAGGCCGAGACCGGCGGCCGCGACGCACCGGCCGGCCGGGTCGCCGCGGCGGTCAGCCACGGGGCGCTCATGGGTGCCCGCGGCAACTCCGGGGTGATCACGAGCCAGATCCTGCGCGGGATCGCCCAGGCGCTGGCTGGTCGCCGTCGGTTCAACGGGCTCGACCTCGCGAACGCCCTCGCCCTCGGGGCCAAGACGGCCTACGGCGCGGTCGGCAAGCCCGTCGAGGGAACGATCCTGACCGTCATCCGCGAGTCGTCGGCCGCCGCGGTCGAGGCCGCCGAGTTTGACGATGCCATGGAGTCCGTCCTCGCCGCGACGGTCGCGGCGGCGCAGCGATCCGTCGCGCGGACGCCGTCGCTGCTGCCGATCCTGCGCGAGGCCGGCGTCGTCGATTCCGGCGGGCAGGGCCTGTTTCGCCTGTTCGAAGGCGCGCTCCTGAGCGTCCGTGGCACGCCGGTGCGCGTCGCCGGCCTCGCGAGTGCCGGGGCGCACGGCGAGGAGCGCGCCGTGGTCGCGCCCGCGTTCCGGGCGGGAGTGGCAGCGCTTGAGGAAGACGCGTTCGGCTACGAGACGGTGTTCATCCTGAGCGCGGCGGAAGGGAAGGTCCTCGATGTGCCTGCAATCCAGGCACGGCTCGAGGAGCTCGGTAACTCGGTCCTCGTCGGCGGCGACGAGCGGATGGTCAAGGTTCACGTCCACAACGAGCGACCCGACGAGCTCCTGGCCTATGGGCTGTCGCTCGGGACCCTGACGCGGATCACCGTCGAGAACCTCGACACGATGGCCGACGACGTCCGGGAGGCGCGAGCAACCGAGTGGGTGGGCGGTGACAACGGCGCGAAATCGGAGCCGATCGCGGCGGCGACCCCGACGGCGACCCCGACGGCGACCAAGCCGACCAGGCGTGGCGTGGGGTCCAAGGCTGTCGCCCCGGCGACCGAGGTGGCGACGGCGACGGCCATCGCTTCGGCGGGCCGGAATGGCTCGAGCTCCTCGGCTGAACGCGAGTCGGCGGCCGCTCCGCCCCCCGCCGCTCTGCCCCCCGCCGCTCTGCCCCCCGCCGACGCCCCGGTCGAGGTCGATCCGGCGCTTGGCCCGGCGATCGTCGCGGTCGTCGCCGGCGACGGCCTCGAAAAGCTCTTTCGGGACTTCGGCGTCACGCACATCGTGCGCGGCGGTCAGACCGCCAACCCGAGCACCGGCGAGCTGCTCCGGGTCGCCGGTCTCGCGCGCTCGCGCGAGGTCCTCGTCCTGCCGAACAACCCGAACGTCCGACTGGCCGCCGAGCAGGCCGCCCGGATCTGCGAGGATCGCCGCCTCGTCGTCGTGCCGACCCGGAATGCCGCCGAGGGCGTGGCGGCCGTGCTTGCCTATGACCCGGACCTCGACGCGGCCGCCAACGCCGGTCCGATGACGGCCGCCGGCCGCGGGCTTGCGACACTCCACGTCACCGAAGCCGTGCGTGACGCGAAGATCGGCGGAAAGAAGGTCCGCAAGGGCCAGACGATCGCGCTCGACCCGGACGACGGCCTCGTCGCCGTCGATGGCGATCGCGACAGAGCGGTCCTCAAGGCCGTGGCGACCTTCGCCCCCGGCGTCGAGCTCGTCACGGTCTACTACGGCGAGGACGCCACGCTCGTCGAGGCCGAGGCGACCGCATCCCGGATCGGGTCGGCGCTCCGGGCGGAGGTCGAAGTCATCCACGGCGGGCAGCCACACTACCGCTACCTGATCTCGGCCGAGTAGGGGAGTGGCCGGAACGCGCGACGCATTGCGCCTTTCTCCGGGTCGACCGGGACCGGGTCCTGCTCGAAAGGTGAAGGCGCCGCCCGCGCCGCCGCCCCCGACCGACCCCGCGGCGCTCCTCGACACGATGCTCCGCGAGTCGGGGCTCGGCGCTGCCAACCTCCTCCAGCGGGCCGGACGCCGGCTCGGCTTCCTGACCGTTCGCGAGCTGCTCTTCCATCTGCCCCGCCGGTATGACGACCTGCGCGAGATGCGCAAGCTCGGCGACATGCGCGGGATTGAGGAGGGCACGGTCGTCAGCGCTCGGGTCAAGGTCGTCGACGTCCGGGTCGAGCCGTCATTCCGGCGCCGGATCCAGCGGACGATCGCGGAGTTCGAGGACGAGACAGGCTCGGTCGAGGCGACGTGGTTCGGGCGGCGGTTCATCGAGCGTCGCCTGTTCCCCGGCGCCGACATCATCGTGTCGGGCAAGCTCAAGCATTTCGGCCGGAAGCTGACCCTCGACAACCCCGACTTCCAGCCGGTCGGGGCCGAGGGCGAGATGCTCCACGTCGGACGAATCGTGCCGATCTACCGCCTGACGGCCGGCCTCACGGCGGCGCGCCTGCGGATCGCGATGCGCGAGTCGCTCGACCGGGCCGGGGTCCACTACGACGAGTATCTGTCCGCGCCGATTCTGGGCGAGGAACGCCTGGTCGGGATCGCCCGGGCGCTGGAGGACGCTCACTACCCGTCGACATTCGAGGGTCGCGACGCCGCGCTTCTCCGGCTCGCGTTCGACGAGCTGCTCGCGCTCCAGCTCGGGATGGTCGGGCGGCGCCGGCAGCGTGGGCTGGACGCGGCGCGGGCGATCGCGGTGGAGGACGCGACGGACGCGGGCCTACGGGAGTCGTTGACCGCGGCGATCGGCCGGAAGCTCGGCCACGCGGTGACTCTGACCGCCGACCAGGACACGGCAATCGGCGCCATCCGCGACGACCTGGCGCGCGCGACGCCGATGCTCCGGCTCCTCCAGGGCGACGTGGGCAGCGGCAAGACCGCGGTCGCCGCATGGGCGCTCGCGGCCACCGCCCGGAACGGCCTCCAGGGCGCCCTCCTGGCGCCCACCGATCTCCTCGCCCGGCAGCACCACGCGACGGTTGCGGGCCTGCTCGCCGACGCGGGCATACCTGTCGAGCTGCTCACGGGATCGCAGACCGCGGCCCAGGCCAAGCGAACCCTCGAGCTCGTGAAGTCGGGCCAGGCGCCGGTCGTCGTGGGGACCCATGCCCTGATCCAGGACCGAGTCGAGTTCGCGGCGCTGGGCCTCGTCGTCATCGACGAGCAGCACCGCTTCGGCGTCGAGCAGCGTGGCCAGCTCGAGGCCAAATCCGGCGGTCAGGCGCCGCACGTCCTGCTGATGACCGCGACGCCGATCCCGCGGACCCTCGGCCAGGTCCTCTACGCCGACCTCGACGTGTCGGACCTGCGGACCCCGCCCGAGGGTCGGATCGCGATCCGGACCGGGATCCGCCACCCGGACCAGCTCGGCTCGACGTGGGAGCGCGTCCGGATTGAGGCGGCGGCCGGCCACCGGACGTTCGTCGTCGTGCCGCTGATCGACGAGGCCGAGCCGGCCGACGACGATGGCGGCGCCGCCGCCCCGACGATCTTCGACTCGTCAGCGCCGGCCGCCGAGGCCGAGTCGGTCCGCCTCCGCGAGCTCCTCGCCCCGCTCCGGGTCGGGATGGTCCACGGCCGGATGAAGCCCGCCGATCGCGACGCCGAGATGAGCCGGTTCCGCGATGGCGAGCTCGACGTCCTCGTCGGGACGACGGTGATCGAGGTCGGGGTGGACGTCCCGGAGGCGACGATGATGGTCATCGAGGGCGCCGACCGGTTCGGCCTCGCCCAGCTCCACCAGCTCCGCGGCCGGGTCGGGCGCGGCACCGCGGAGAGCTTCTGCGTCCTCGCGTCCGACACGATTGATGAGACGGCGCAGGCCCGGCTCAAGGCCGTGGCCGAGATTCGCGACGGGTTCGAGCTCGCCGAGAAGGACTTCGAGCTCCGCCGCGAGGGCGACGTCCTGGGCCTGGTCCAGAGCGGCCTGCCGCGACTCCGCGTGGCATCGCTCCAGAACCGCGAGCACGTCGCCCTCGCCAAGCGCGCACGGGAACACGCCGAGGCCCTCCTCGACCCGGCCGGCCGGCTCGGGCCGGACGCCACCCCGCTCCTGCGCGAGCTCGAGCGCGGCTGGCTCGAGCGCGTCTGGCAGGGCGACCCCGCGAGCGGCGCATGAGGACCGCCCGTGCCTGAAGCCGGCCGGGTGATCGCCGGAACTGCGAAGGGAATCCGGCTCCGCGCACCCGGTGCCGGGACGCGGCCGTTCGCCGATCGGGTCAAGCAGACCCTGTTCGCGATCCTCGAGCCGGAGCTCGACGGCGCCCGCGTGCTCGACCTCTTTGCCGGCAGTGGCGCCGGCGGGATCGAGGCGCTGTCACGCGGCGCGGCCGCCGCGATCTTCGTCGAGAAGGACCAGGGCGCGGCGGCGATCATCGACGCGAACCTGAAAGCAACCGGTCTGGGTGGCCCGCAGACCGCAGTCATCCGCTGGGACGTCGTCCGCTGGCTCGGCGAAGCGCCGACCGACGATCGGTTCGACCTCGTCCTCGTCGACCCGCCGTATGCCGAGACCGAGCTGCTGACGCGCGTCCTCGAGATGCTCGGCGATGCCCGCGCGCCGCTGGCTCCGGACGCGCGGGTCATCGCCAAGCATTTCTGGCGCGACAAGCCGCCCGAGCGGGTCGGTAGACTGGCGGTCGAGCGCGAGCGTCGGTTCGGGGAGACCGCCCTGACGTTCTTCCGGCGGAGCGGCAGCGAGGAGAGCGGATGACGGTCGCGGTCTATCCCGGCTCGTTCGACCCGATCACAAACGGCCACCTCGACGTGATCGCGCGGACTGCCGCGGTCTTCGACCGGGTCGTCGTGGCCGTCCTCGCCAATCCACGCAAGCAGCCGCTGCTCGCCGCCGACGAGCGGGTCGCGGTGATCCGGGCGGCGCTGGCCGAGTGCGGCGACGCGATCCCGGCCGACCGGATCGATGTCGAGTCGTTCGACGGCCTGACGGTCGATCTATGCGGACGGGTCGGGGCCGGGTTCATCGTCCGCGGCCTGCGCGCGATCAGCGACTTCGAGACCGAGATGCTGCTCGCCCACAACAACCGCCGCCTGGCCCCCACCGTCGACACGGTGTTCTTCATGACCTCGATCGAGCACAGCTATGTCGCGTCGTCGCTGGTCAAGGAGATCGCGACGTTCGGCGGCGACGTGTCCGCGATGATCCCGCCCTCAGCCCTCGCGGCACTGCGCCGCGCGATCGCAACCGGCTGACCGCAGGCCGAGGGGGGAACGGGATGGAGACAGCCGGGCCGGTCATCGAGACCCGCGGCCTCGTCAAGCGCTTCGCCGAGGCGAACGCAGTGGACGGCATCGACCTGTCAGTCCCGGCCGGCGGTGTCTACGGATTCCTCGGGCCCAATGGCGCCGGCAAGACGACGACGATCCGGATCCTCGTCGGCCTTCTCTGGCCGAGCCGCGGCGGGGCGACGATCCTCGGTGAGCCGGTCATCCCGGGAGCGAGGGTGCTCGCGAGGGTCGGCTCGCTGATCGAGCGGCCGGCGATCTACCCCTACCTCTCGGCAACGGAGAACCTGCTCGTATTCGGGACGGCGGCGGGGATCCCGATCGACGTCCTCCGACCCAGGGCGGCCGAGGCGCTGGAACGGGTCGGGCTGACCGCCGTCGCCAGGCGCAAGGCCGGCGGCTTCTCGACCGGGATGCGTCAGCGGCTGGCGCTCGCGACGGCCCTGATCGGCCGGCCGGAGCTCGTGATCCTCGACGAGCCGACGAACGGCCTCGACCCCAACGGTGTCGTCGACGTCCGCGAGCTGATCGCGTCGCTCGCCGCGGACGGGACGACGGTCTTCCTTTCGAGCCACGTGTTGCCCGAGGTCGAGCAGCTCTGCGACCGCGTCGCGATCCTGCGCGAAGGACGGGTCGTCGCCGAGGGCCCGACCCACGCCCTGCTCGGCGGTGGCGAGCGACTCGTGGTCCGGTTCGACACCGAGGCCGAGGCCACTGCCGCTCTCGCGCTCCTCGGCCCGCTCGCGACCACAGGCGAGGCGACGCCCGGCAAGCCCGCGACCACGCTCGTCGTCGAGCAGGCCGCGAGCGAGGCCTCGTCGCTGAATCGCCGGCTGGGCGGCGCGGGCCTCTATCCCGCGGAGCTGACCACCCGCCGCGAGTCGCTGGAGGCGGTATTCCGCGAGCTCACCGCCGACCCGGAGACCGGGGTCGGGGCGTCAACCTCCGCGCCGGCCGCGCCCGTCGCGCCCACCGCGGCGGTGTCCGGGTCCGATCGATGAGGGCGCTCCTCCGCGCCGACTGGTTCCGGCTCCGGCGCCGCAAGGACCTCTGGATCATGGTGATCGGGGTCGGCCTCGTCGCCGCGTTCGGGTTCATCTCGGGCTACCGCAGCGACGTCGCGGATCCGCCGCCGTTCGACCAGGCGCAGTTCGAGCAGATGCTCGATTCGGGCGGGTTCACGATCGACGGCGTGGCTCCAGGTGACCTCGCCCAGATGCGTCAGCAGATGATCGACGAGGCGCGGGCGTCCTCACAACAGCAGCTTGCCGATCGCAACCTGCAGCAGCTCACTGACCTCCAGAAATACGTCTTCCCTCAGAGCATCGCGACCGTGATCGGGCTCGGGATCGTGCCCGTGATCGTCCTGATCCTGATGATGTCGATCCTGCTTGGCGACGAGTTCCGCTTCGGAACGATCCGCACTTCGCTCCTCGCGGCCGGCGACCGGCGCCGGTTCCTGGCGACTCGGCTGCTCCTGTTCGCGATCCTCGCCGGCGCGGTCTACCTGGGCCTTGTGGGCCTCGCGACGGTCCTCTCGCTTGGGCTCGTCGTGACCGGCGCGGAGCTCGCACCGGCGACCATCGGGCTCGACATCGGCTCGACGGCCGCCCTGATCGCGGCGGAGCTCGGGGTGCTCCTGGTCGGCCTCGTCCTGGCCGCGCTGGTGACCGTTGTGACGCGGAACGCACTGTCCTTCCTGCTGATCGGGATCGGCATCGGGATCGAAGTGGCCATCACGGCGCTGCCGGTCTTCCTTCCCGGCCAGCCGCTCGACCTGGCGCGCCAGGTCTTCCTCACGTCGGAGGTCCGACTGCTGCTATCGAGGCTCGCCGCTGCCAGCCACGCGATCAGCCTGTCGTCGGCGACGCCGCCTGGCCCAACCGACTCGATCGGTCCGGCGTTCGAGATTGCGGTGATCGTCGCCTGGGGCGTCCTGTTCGTGGTGCTCGCCGATCGCCGCATCCGGCGGATGGACGTGGTCGAATAGCGGCGGACCAGGACGCGAGGCAGCGCTCGCGACGTCCTGTTGCGGTCGGCGCCACAAGTGAAAGCAGAGCAGGGACGGACCGGCGCGCCGGCCGATTCCGGTGCCGGACGTGGCCGGACCCGCAACACCCAGCGGCCGGAGGACCGAATCGGCCGCCACCGGCCGATGACGTTCGTCACTTGTGGCGGCCACGGCAACATCCTGCCCGGCTCGCTCCGGAATGCACGATCACGCCGGCGGTTCGGCGACGTCGCGCCGTGCGATAATCCGCCGGAGCACGGCGCGCGCCGGGACCGCGTCGTCGGCTCGGTCCGCGATCGACCCTGTGGAGGGCACTCCGATCGACATCATCTTCCTCGTTGAGCGCCTCGAATCGATCATCGCCAACGGCAAGCGCCTGCCACTGACGAACAACGTCGTCATCGACCAGGCGGCCGCCCTCGGACTGATCGACGAGCTGCGAGTTGCCGTGCCCGAGGAGGTCCGCGCCGCCAAGCGGATCAACTCCGAGGGTGAGCGGATCATCGAGAAGGCCCAGGAAGAGGCTGAGCGGATCGTGGCCAAGGCGCAGGAGCAGGCGGCGTTCCTGATCGACGAGCGCGGCCTGACTCAGCAGGCCGAGGCCGAGAGCCGACGGATCGTCGGCGAGGCCGACGCCGACGCGGAAGAGGTTCGGCGCGGCGCCGACGAGTACGCGGTCAGCGTCCTCGTCGGGCTCGAGGGCGACGTCGTGCGGACCCTCCAGAGCATCAAGAAGGGCATCGAGCTGCTCGATTCGCGGCGGGCCGAGCTGCGCGAAGGCGAGGACGACGGGACCGGTCCGGACGAGCTCGACGAGGGCTCGTTCGAGGACGTCACCGACGAGGAGGGCCTGCCCCAGCCCGCCCGGCGATGACCGGCGGCGATCCCCGCAACCGGCGCGACGTCGCGAGCGGGCCGCTTGCCTGGAACGTCTCGGGGCTGCTCGGCGAGAGCGTCGGCTCGATCCGTGACTATGTGGTCATGGGGGCCGTGATCGACCCCGGCGAAGGTTTCACCCTGGCCACACCCATCGATGGCCGGGTCCATCTCTCGCGGACGAACCGGGGCCTCCTGGTCGACGCCGATTTCTCGACGGTCCTCGCAACCGAGTGCGCCCGCTGCCTGCGCGAGATGACCGCGCCGCTGGAGCTCGAGCTTCACGACGAGGCGCTGCCGTCGATCGACGTGAAGACCGGCAAGGCGCTCGCGCCCAGCACGGAGGACGAGGAGACGGGCGTCATCCGTCTCACCGATCATCACGAGCTCGACCTGGAGCAGGCCGTCCGCGAGGCGATCCTGCTCAACGAGCCGATCGCACCGCTCGATCGCGAGGATTGCCCCGGACTGTGCGTGGTCTGCGGGCTGCCCCTCGACGAGGGCAGCCACGATCACCCGGACGACGACATCGACCCCCGCCTCGAGGCGCTGCGCGGTTTCGTCGCCGACTGACGGTCGCCTCGCGGCGTCGTCTGTGCGCCGGATGCCGCAAACAACGGCCGGGGATGGCCTCCTTCGTCAATCCGTGCGTGCGGCGCATCAACTGGCGGCAGAACGTGCGTGAGCGGGCGCTCTTCGGCCTCTCCTTCGCCGTTTGCCGCGCCGGACGCACATCGCGAGCGCCGGCGCGAGCTCACGGCGTCGACGGACGGATCGTGCCACCTACGATGCCCGGTGGTGTGAATCCGAGGTCGGGTCGGAATTTGGCGCGCGGCTAGCGTTCAAGGGCAAACCAAAGGCGCCTTCGGGGAAACCAGGTGCCAAGACGCCGACTCCCATCACCCGGGGTAATGAATGACGGGCTGGGGCCGCTCGGGCGGGCTCGCTGCGCCACCGTCGGTCGCTCGCGCCGGGGCGGCGCTTCCGGTACACTCCGCCATCGGCCCTGCCAGCCCGGTTGGGCATCCCGGCGCGTCCTGTGGCCAGACAGCCCCGACCGTCGCCCGAGCCTGACATCGAAGGAGACCACGGACCGTGGGAGTTCCCAAGCGACGCGTCTCGCATGCCCGCCAGGGCGAGCGCCGCGCGCACCTGGCACTGAGCGTGCCGGAGCTCGTGGAGTGCGATCACTGCCACGAGAAGAAGCTGCCCCATCACGTCTGCCCGAACTGCGGCTGGTACCAGGGCCGCCAGGCAGTCGAGCTCAAGCAGACCGCGACCGACACCGCCTCCTGAGGTGGTCGCCGCGACCGACCGCCCGATCCCGTCGCCCGCCGGGCCGGCCCACGACGATGGCCGTGGGGTGACGATCGCGGTCGATGCGATGGGCGGCGATCACGGCCCCTCCGAGGTCGTTCCGGGCGCCCTCGACCACGCTCGCGCCCACCGCGAGGATCGCGTCCTCCTCGTCGGCGACGCGGCCACGCTCCGCTCGATTGCGGGCGATCCGCTGCCCGTCAACGTCTCGATCGTCCACGCCTCCGAGGTCGTCGGGATGAACGAGCACCCGGTCCTCGCCCTCCGCGAGAAGAAGGATTCCTCGATCCTCGTCGCGATGGACCTGGTCAAGCGTGGCGAGGCCGACGCGCTCGTCACCGCGGGTCATTCGGGCGCCGGCATGGGCGCGGCGGTCCTCCGCCTGGGCCGTCTCCGCGGAGTCGACCGGCCGGCCCTGGCTGTCCCGCTCACGACCGATGCCGGCACGCTCCTCCTGCTCGACATCGGCGCGAACACCGACTCGAGCGCGGAGAACCTCGCCCAGTACGCGCGGATGGGCTCGATCTTCTCCGAGCGGGTGCTCGGCATCGACCGGCCGCGGGTCGCGCTCCTCTCGATCGGCGAGGAGAAGGGCAAGGGCGATCTCCGGATCCAGCAGGCGACCGAGCTGCTCGACCTGACCGATCTCAACTTCGTCGGCAACGTCGAGGGCAAGGACCTGACCCGCAACCAGGCGGACGTCGTCGTGACCGATGCGGTCGCCGGTAACGTCGTGATCAAGTTCTTCGAAGGGCTGTCGACCTACATCTTCGACCTGTTCCGGGCCGAGTTCCGGCGCTCGCTCCGGGGCAGGTTGGCGTACCTGCTGCTGCGGCCGGGGATCGAGCGGATCCGCCAGGTCTTCGACTACGAGCGGGTCGGCGGCTCGCCCCTCCTTGGGGTCAGGGGGACCGTGATCATCACCCACGGCCGGGCCCGGCGCCGGATGATCGGCTACGGCGTCGGCGTCGCCGCGACGATGGCCCGGACGCGGGTCCCGGAGCTGATCGCCGAGGCGCTGCGCCCGGCCGACACCGCGGCGTCGGATCCGCCGAGCGCGCAGGCCACCGACCGCGGAACTCCCGACGGGTCCGATCGCGCCGCCCTGGATCCGGCCTCGTGAGCGGACCCGAGCTGTCGGTCGGCCGCGGCGTCATCGACGAGATGGTCCGGCTTGCGGCGCTCGGCAACCCGGGCGTCGCCCGCGTCGGCCGGCGCGGCCCGGCGTGGCGGGCAGCGCTGGCCGGTCCGGCCATCGTCACCCGCGTTGCCGACGGCGGCGTCAGCGTCCGGATCTGGATCGTCGCCCGGCCTGGCCAGGACATCGTCGCCCTCGTCCGTGACGTCCGCGCCTCGATCGGCGCCGCCGTCGAGCGCCTCCTCGACCTGCGCCTGGAGTCGGTCATCGTGACCGTCGACGGTGTCGGAGGCTGAATCGCGCTCGGACCAGGTCCGGGCCCTGCGTGCCGGCCGCCGGCTCGCGCTCGCCGCCGTCTTCGAGGCCGAGTTCGGCCAGCACACCGCCGACGCGATCCTCGAGCGCCACATCGCCGAGGCCGAGGGCGACCCGCGGGCGGCCGAGCTGGCCCGCAGCCTCGTCGCCAACGTCGTCGCCCACCGCGACACGATCGACGCAAGGATCGTCGCGACCGCGCCGCAATACCCGGTCGGCGGACTGGCCCGGATGGACCGCGCGCTGCTCCGTTGCGCCATCGGTGAGGTGCTACACTCGCCGACGCCGGCCCGGGTGGCGATCGCCGAATGGGTCGAGCTCGCCCGCACCTACAGTGGAGACCCGATGCGGCGCCTGATGAATGGCGTTCTCGGGCGGATCGCCAGCACGGTCGGCCGGTAGTCGGCTTCCAGCTCCGAGGAGGGAGTTCCCAGTGTCCACCACGTACGAACGGCTGAAGAAGCTCGTGGTCGAGCAGCTTGGCGTCGAGGAAGACGAGGTCAAGCCCGAAGCGTCGTTCGTCGACGACCTGAACGCGGACTCCCTCGACCTCGTCGAGCTGATCATGAGCCTCGAGGAGGAGTTCGGGACCGAGATCTCCGACGAGGACGCCGAGAAGATCCGGACCGTCCAGGACGCGGTCGACTACATCGACGAGCGGTCCTCCTAGACCGCGCTGCCGACCCGGGAGCCGTGCGACCCGCCGCCGCGCTCGCGGAACGGCTGGGCCTCCCGGTCGGCGAATCCGACCTCCTCGAGCAGGCCCTCGTCCATACGAGCTGGCTGCACGAGCACCCCGAGGCGACGACCGGCCACAACGAGCGGCTCGAGTTCCTCGGGGACGCAGTCGTCAACCTCGCGATCTCCGAGGCGCTCTTCGCGGCCCATCCGTCAGACGACGAGGGCATGCTGAGCGCCCGTCGAGCCTCGATCGTCTCGACGGTGGGCCTTGCCCGGCTGGCGAGCCGGATCGACCTCGGCGCGTGGCTGTATCTCGGTGAGGGCGAGTCCCAGCGTGGCGGCCGGCGCCGGCCGTCGATCCTCGCCTCGGCCCTCGAGGCACTTGCCGGCGCCCTCTATCTCGATCTCGGCTTCGACCGGACCCGGGAGTGGCTGATGGTACTCGCGGCGCCGGAGCTCAGCCTCGACGCTCCGTTGTCGAGCCTGAAGAGCCCGAAGAGCCGGCTCCAGGAGTACACCCAGCGAACGTCCGGCTTGCGACCCGAGTACCACGTCGTCGACGCGACCGGGCCCGACCACGAGAAGCTGTTCCAGGTCGAGGTCCGGGTCGACGGCCGGGCACTCGGCGTTGGTTCCGGCTCGTCGCGGAGGATCGCCGAAACGGACGCTGCCCAGCGGGCCATCGAGACGATCCGGGCCGAGGCCGCGGACCGGTCTGGCCCGCCCGATCCGGTGTCGCTGCCGATGTCGCAGCTGGAGGCCGGCTCGTGATCGCCCATCGCCGCCACGCCTTGGCCGAGGAGCGCTCATGAGCCCGCCCGCTCGCCTCCTCGCCCTCCGCCTCCAGGGCTTCAAGTCGTTCGCCGAGCGCACGATCGTCGAGTTCGGCCCCGGGATCAGCGCCGTCGTCGGCCCCAACGGGTCGGGCAAGAGCAACCTCGCCGACGCCTTGCGCTGGTCGCTCGGCGAGCAGGGCCGGGCGCTTCGCAGCCGCAGGTCCGAAGACGTGATCTTCGCTGGCTCCGAGAAGCGCAAGGCCCTCGGCATGGCGGACGTGACGCTGGTCCTCGACAACGCGGACGGGCTCCTGCCGGTCGATTTCAGCGTCCTCGAGCTCGGCCGCCGCCTGTACCGGAGCGGCGAGAACGATTACCTGCTCAACAAGCAGCGGATCCGCCTGCGCGACCTCGTCGACCTGCTCGACGGCGCCCATCTGGCGGACAACGCGTTCCTGTTCATCGGCCAGGGGATGGTCGACCAGGCGCTCGCCCTCCGGCCCGAGGAGCGGCGGCCGCTCTTCGAGGAGGTTGCGGGTGTCCGGCGCCATGAGCGACGCCGGCGCAAGGCCGAGGAGCAGCTGACCGAATCCGAGACGAACCTCGCCCGAGTCGAGGACATCCTCGCCGAGCTCCGGCCGCAGGCCCGCCGCCTCGCCGCCCAGGCCGAGCAGCAGTCAACCCGGCTCTCGGCCGGCGAGGAGCTGGCCGCCGCGCTGCTTGCGGCGGCCCATCGCCGCTGGCACGAGGCGGCGGGCCTCGCGACGATCGCCGCCGCCCGGGTCGAGCGCGAGCGGACGGCTGCGGACGCGGCGATGGCGGAGCTCCAGCAGGCCGAGCAGCAGGCGACCACAATCGCGGCCGAAATCGGGGCGCGCGCGGCCACGGAGCAGGAGGGTCGCGGCGGCCATGAGACCGCGCGCGCCGCCGTCACCGAGCTCCGACTTCGCGAGGCCCGCCTCGGCGGCGACCAGGGAGCAATTGCTCGCGACCGGGATCGCCTGCGGATCGAGCGGGAGGCCGCCGAATCCTCGCTCGCGATCCAGCGGCGCAGCCTCGCCATGCCGGTTCCGCCGCGCGACCACGAGCTGGACGCCGCCCTCGTCGAGGCCGAACGGCTCCTCGCCGATGCGACCGCGGAGCTTGCTTCGTTGCGCGCCGCGACCCGCGCACGGGGCGAGGAGGCGGCCGCGATCCGCCGCGCCGAGGCAGCCCGCCAGGCGGAGGCGGAGACGGCCCGTCGCCGGCTCGCCGACTCCAGCCACCGCCTCGACGCCGAGCAGGCAGCGGCGGCCGACGTGGCGGAGCGGCGGACCGGCCTCGAGGCCCGGCTGGCCGGTGCGCGTGCCTCGCTCGAAGGCGCTGCCACCGCGACCGCGACGGCCGCCGCCGCGCGGGAGCGTGCCCGTGCCGATGGCGCGGAGGCCGACGCCCGCCGGCGATCCGCGGCCGAGCGGGCGGCCGGTGCCGGGGCGTCGCTTGCCGCACAGGAAGCGCGCCTCGCGAGCGTGGACTCACGGATCCGCGAGGACGACGAGCGCGGGATCGCACGCGCGGCGAAGCGCCGTGGCGGCCGCCGGCTCGACGACGAGCTGGTCGTCGAGCCCCGCCTTCGGGCGGCGGTCGAGGCGGCCCTCGATGAGCTGGCACGGGCCTACGTGGTCGACGCGGTCGAGGCCGGAGCGCTCGGTGCCGAGCGCGGGATGCTCGTCGTCCGCGAGCGGGCAGCAACCCCGTCCGAGGGACCCGCGACCCGCGGCGCCGCCGGACCGGACGCGCGGATGCGCAGGTTCCTCGAGTCCGTGGCGGCTGCCGGCGGCCGGCCCCTCGCCGAGGCGATCCGGCGCGATCCCGCGGGCGCCGCGACCCGGATCCTCGCCCGGACGGTCGTCGTCGCAGATCTCGCGACGGCGCTGACCCTCCAGCCGGAGCTCCCAGCGGGCTGGATCGTGACGACCGCCGACGGCGATGCGGTCGTCGACGAGCTCACGGTGCGCCTCGGCCGAGGCGACGCACCGCTCGAGCGGAAGGCCGAGGCCGAGCGGCTCCGGAGCGAGGTCGGCCACCTGCGACGCGACTCCGAGGTGACCGCAGCGGAGGCAGCCGGGGCCGAGCGGGCCGCCGCAACGGCACGGACGGCCCTCGACGCGGCGACGGCAGCCGAATCGGCGATCGGGGTCGACCAACGCAGGGCTGAAGAAGCCGAGCGGGCGGCCGCGCGTGAGCTCGAGGCTGTCGTCCGCGAGGCTGGCTGGCACCTTGCCCAGGTCGAGCGTCTGGGCGCCGACGTCGAGCGTGCCCGGGCAGCTGTCGTCGCCCTGGAATCGGCGGGCCTGTGGGGCGCCGAGGGCGGTGAGCCTGACGAACGGGCCACGGGGTCGGCTCTGGACACGGACGCCGCGGCGGTCGATGCCTGGGAGCGGCGGTCAGCCGAGCTGCGCGAGCGGCGCGACCGGCTCGCGGTCGACCAGGCGGGCGCGGACGCAGCCCGGCGCGAGATCGAGGGGCGGCGGGCGCGGGCCGAGGCCACCGTTGCGATGGACGAGGAGCGGATCGTCCGGGCTGAGCGCGACGCGGTTGCCCTGGCCGAGCGCGAGGAACGGATCGCTGCGGAGCGGCGCGTGCTGGCGGCCGATCTCAGCGCCGCTGCCGAGCGCGAGGAGCGAGCGGCGGCGGCCCTCGCGGAGATCCGAGCGGCCGAAGCGGCGGCCCGCGACCGGCTTGCAACGGCCGAGCGAGACGCCACCGCCGCGCGCGATCGTCTGCGCCTCGCCGACGATCGCCTGCGAACCGCCGACCGGGTGGACCTCGAGGCTCGTCTCGGTCGCGACTCCCTGCGCGAGCAGCTGCTCGTCGAGCTGGCCGGCCTCGGCGAGCTCGGACTCCAGCGCCTCGAGGCGGAGGCCGGGGTCGTTCCAATCGCAGTGGGCCCGGGCTTGACGGACGTGGCCGCGCGCGACGCCCAGCCGCCGGACGAAGCCGACGCCTACGACGCGGCGGCCGACGGGACCCGAGACGTCGACGACGGGGCGGCCCTCGAGGCGGCGCTCGCCGTGGTCGCGGTGCGCTGGGCCGCCGAGGCCCCGTCGAGCGAGATGCCGTCGCCAGGCCGCCTCGCCAGTCTCCGCCGCCGGTTCCACGAGCTCGGCGCGGCCAACCCGTTCGCGGTCGAGGAATACGACGCCCTGCGCCAGCGGCTCGACACTCTCCAGACCCAGCAGGACGACCTGCGCTCGGCAATCGATCGGACGCGCCAGTTGATCCACGAACTGAACACCATGATCGCGGACCAGTTCCGGACGACCTTCGCCGCGCTCGAGACCGCGTTCGACGCCCGGTTCCAGCAGCTCTTCGGCGGCGGCTTCGCCCGGCTCTCCTTGACCGACCCGACGGACCTCGCCGCGACCGGCATCGAGATCGTCGCCCGCCCGCCCGGTAAGAAGGTCCAGGCCCTCGCGATGCTGTCGGGCGGGGAGCGAGCGCTGACCGCTGTGGCGCTGCTGTTCGCCATGCTCGAGGTCCGGCCGGTCCCGTTCTGCGTCCTCGACGAGGTCGACGCCGCGCTCGACGAGGCGAACGTCGGGCGGTTCTCGGACGCGCTGCGCAGCCTCGCAGATCGGACCCAGTTCATCGTGATCACCCACAACCGGGGCACGATTGAAGCGGCCGACGCGCTCTATGGCGTCACCGTCGGTGACGACTCGGTCAGCCGCGTGATCAGCCTCCGGCTCGACGAGGCCCAGGCGATCGCCGATCGCCAGCGTGACGCCCGGCTCGGCGACGAGCCGCTCGAGCCCGCCGGCGAGCTTGCCGAGGTCGGCTGATGTTCTGGCGGCGAAAGGGCGAGGAACTGGTCCCCGAACCACGGCGGGACGACGCTGCACCCGCCGCCGACGAGACGCCGCTGCCGTACGCGACCCGTCAGCCGGACGACGATGCGCTCGCGAACGACGGACCCTGGGAACCCGATCCCGCCGACTTCGAGCCCGACAAGGCATGGGGCGCGGGCGGCGTGCCGCCGACCGACGCGGAACCCGAGCCGACGGCTGAACCGATCTTCTTCGAGGCGCCCGAGCCGGCGCCCGCCATTCCGACCGTTGAGCCGGGCGGCTCGCTCGACGCCGGCCTCCAGCGGACGCGCGGCGGCTTCATGTCGCGCCTCCGCGGCTTTCTCGGCGCCGACGACGGCGGTCCGTCATGGGATGATGTCGAGGAGACGCTCATCGGCGGCGACGTCGGGGCGGCGCTCGCCATGGACATCGTCGAGACCGCCCGGCGGCGACGCGATCCGGGCGGCGCCGAGGCCGCCGTCCGAGCGGAGCTCGCCTCTCTGCTCGTCCCGCGAGATCCCGCTTGGCAGCCACAGCCCGCGGTCGAGGGCGCGCCCGCGATCCTCCTGATCGTCGGGGTCAACGGCACGGGCAAGACCACCACGATCGGGAAGCTCGCCAGCCGCTACGCCGCCGAGGGTCGCCACGTGCTCCTCGCCGCCGCCGACACGTTCCGCGCGGCCGCCATCGACCAGCTGATGATCTGGGCCGACCGCGCGGGCGTCCAGGTCGTATCGCACGCGCCCGGCGCGGACCCGGGGGCCGTCGTCTACGACGCCCTCGACGCGGCCATCGCGCGTGGCGCGGACATCGTGATCGCCGACACGGCGGGCAGGCTCCACACGAAGTCGAACCTGATGGACGAGCTGACGAAGATCCGCCGGATCATCGACAAGCGGCTGCCCGGCGCAGTTCCGGAGACCCTCTTCGTCCTCGACGCGACGACCGGCCAGAACGGGCTTCACCAGGCGAAGGCATTCCACGAGGCGGTCGGGCTGACCGGGATCGTCGTGACCAAGCTCGATTCGACGGCCAAGGGCGGGATCGTGTTCGCAATCGAGCACGACCTCGGCATCCCCGTCCGGTACGTCGGGGTGGGGGAGCAGGCCGGCGACCTGCTCCCGTTCGATCCCGAGGCCTTCGTGGCGGCGCTCTTCGGCTGAGCTTCGGTCGCCCAAGCGGGTGAACTCGCCAGATACCACGCGCCGTGGTGCGCGTCACGACTTCGACCCGCTACAGCACGCGATCATGGCGGGAGTTAGCCGTCAGCGGTTGATTGGGCCCGAAGATCTGCCGCGGTATCGATGGAGCCCCGACTCTCACCACGGCGGCTGGTGAACGGCAGAGAAACGTGGCGTGATGGGACGGGCGTCGAGCCGATCGTGCGAACCCATGCGCTACACTTTCCGGGCCTCGGTGCGTCAGAACCCGCGCACCACCCGTCCGGCGCCGCATCCGCGCGACGCCGCCCGGTCCACTTCCACGCCGGAGTCCTACCCGAACCGTGTTCGACAGCCTGTCCGAACGCCTGCGCAAGACGCTTTCCGACCTGACCGGCCGCGGCCGGATCAGCGAGGCCGACGTCGACGCCGCCATGCGTGAGATTCGCCTGAGTCTCCTCGAGGCGGACGTCAACTTCAAGGTCGTCAAGGATTTCATCGGCCGCGTCCGCGAACAGGCCGTCGGAGCGGAGATCCTCCAGAGCCTGACCGCCGGCCAGCAGATCGTGAAGATCGTCAACGACGAGCTGACCGCCCTGCTTGGTGCCGGCGACCGGACGTTTCGCCTGACCGGCAACCCCGCCGTCGTCGCCATGGTCGGGCTCCAGGGCTCGGGCAAGACGACCTCCTCCGCCAAGCTCGCCCGATACCTCGTCCGCCAGGGCCGGCGTCCGCTCCTCGTCGCCGCGGACCCGTACCGGCCCGCCGCGGCGGACCAGCTCGAGACACTCGGCAAGGCCCTCGATATCCCGGTCCACCGGTCGCCGGTCGGGACGCCCGTCGTCGACATCGCCCGAGGCGGCCTGGAGACCGCGCGGCGGCTCGCCCGCGACGTGGTGATCCTCGACACCGCCGGCCGGTTGAGCGTGGACCAGGAGCTCATGGACGAGATCGCCGCGGTCAATGCCGCGGTCAAGCCCGTCGAGACGCTCCTCGTGGTCGACGCGATGACCGGCCAGGAGGCCGTCGCGGTCGCCACCGCGTTCAAGGCGGCGGTCCCGTTGACCGGCCTGATCCTGACCAAGATCGACGGCGACGCCCGCGGCGGCGCGGCCCTCTCGATCAGCGCGGTCACCGGGCTCGCGGTCAAGTTCATGGGCACCGGCGAGAAGACCGACGCGCTCGAGGTCTTCCACGCCGACCGGCTCGCCGGCAGGATCCTCGGCATGGGCGACGTGATGACGCTCGTCGAGCGCGCCCAGGAGCACGTCGACGCGGGCCAGGCCGCGAAGCTCGAGGAGAAGCTGCGCAAGTCGCAATTCACCCTCGAGGACTTCCTCGAGCAAATCCAGCAGGTCCAGAAGATGGGCCCGATGGGCCAGCTGATGGGGATGATCCCGGGCATGGGTGGAATGGCCAAGCAGGCCCAGGATGCGGTCGACCGGGGCGATCTCAAGCGGGTCGAGGCGATCATCCGGTCGATGACGTCGCGCGAGCGGCGCGACCCCCAGATTCTCAACGGCTCGCGGCGGCGGCGGATCGCCGCCGGAGCGGGCTCCGACCTGACCGAGGTCAATCGCCTGATCAAGCAGCATGCGGAGCTCTCGAAGCTGATGAAGCAGCTCGCGGGGGGCGGCAGCCGGAAGGCCGCGATGGCCGGCCTGATGGGCCGGCGGTAAGGGGGATATCACGATGACCGAGCAGAACATGACGGGGGAGCCGGTCCCGGCCGACGTCCCGCAGGACGTCCCGGCTGCCATTGGGTCCGACCCGGCCGACTCGCCGTACGAGCCCGCTCCGAGCCTGCCTGCCGCGCGGGTCGGCTCGGTCGCGGGTGAGGTTTCGGCGACCTCGCCCGGTCGTCGTCGAGCGGGCCTGCGCTGGGCGATCGCGCTCATCGGCGTCGCGATCGTCGCCGCGGCGTCGTTCGCCATCGTGTCCCTCGTCGGGGGCCGCCCGGCGACATCGGCCGCGATGGGCTACATGCCCACGGACACGGTGATGTACGCGGAGGTCCGTCTCGACCTGCCGGGGGACCAGCGCCAGAAGCTCGCCTCGTTCCTGAAACCGATCCCCGGATTCGACGACGCGAGCCAGTTCGACGTGAAGCTCAACGAGGCCCTTGACCGGTTCCTGTCGGCGGCAACCGACGGCAAGCAGACGTGGACCCGGGACATCCAGCCGTGGTTCGCGGGCCAGATCGCGGTCGGGACCGCGGCGCCGGCAGTGGGGGCCAGCACCTCCGCCATCGGGCGGGCGGGCGGGAACAGCGTCGTCGTCCTGACGATCAGCGACCGGGCGAAGGCCCTCGCATGGCTGAACTCGATCCCGGGGGTCGACAAGCTGACGCAATCGAGCTACGGCGGGGCCGACCTGATCGTCGGCTCGGGGGGGTCGGGCGGGGTCGCGCTGACCGACAAGGTCATGCTGCTCGGGACGACCGACGCGGTGAAGGCCGCGGTCGACAGCGGCGGCAAGGGAACGTTCGCCCAGACCGACGAGGTCAAAGCCGCCCTCGCCACGATCGACAAGGACTACGTGGTCCTCGGCGTCACCCGGACCCGCGCCTACGCCGACGCCGTCGTCAAGGGGATCGCCGCGACGCGCCCCGGCCTCCTCGACGCCACGCAGATCGACGACACGATCCTCGCGCTGATCCCGGCCTGGAACGTCACGTCGGCACGGTTCGAGAACGATTCTCTCGTCACCTCGACCGCCGGCCCGTCGTGGGCGATCGGCCATGACGCGGCCAACCGCGCCAGCACGGTGGTCGGCCACGTGCCTGCCAACACGCTGCTGTACGTCGATGTCCATGACGCGGGCCCGACGCTCAAGGCGATCCTCGACAAGTTCCGGGCCCTGCCCGAGGCCAAGGCCGCCTTTGCCCAGCTCGACCAGGCCCTGAGCCTCTTCGGCGGTTACGACGCCACGGTCGGCTGGTGGAGTGACACGGCGCTCGTGGTCAGCCCGGTCGCAAACGGCTCGATCGGAGCCGGGCTCGTCATCAAGCCGACCGACGCCGCGGCCGCGGATCGCCTGTTCACGACGCTGGGCGGTTTCGTGACGCTCGCCGGCGGGAGCACCGGCATCACCGCCCGGACCGAGGACCACAACGGGACGAAGATCACGACCATCGACCTCAGCGGCGTCCCGAGCATCGGTGCCGCCAAGCTGCCGGCCGGCGCCAAGCCGGAGCTCGCGTGGGCCACCAACGCCGACATTGCCGTGCTCGGCTCCGGCCGCGATTTCGTCGCTGCGGTGCTCGACGCGGGCCCCGGCAACTCCCTCGGTTCGGACGTCCGGTTCGGCGGCCTGCTTGGCCGGGTCGGGGCCGAGAACATCGGTCAGGGCTATGTCGATCTCGCCGGGATCCGCGCTCTCGCGGAGCCCCTCGCGCAGCGGCTGCTGCCCGCCGACAAGTGGTCGTTCTACGCAACCGAAGTCCGGCCCTATCTCAAGCCCTTCGACGCGATCGTGTCCGCCCTCCGCAAGGATGGCGCTCTGGATCGCGGCACCGGGGCCCTCACGACGCACTGACGTCGGCGACCAAGCCCAACCGGTCGGTCCCCAGCGGCCGACGGTCACCAGGAGGAGCCAGAAATCACATGGCAGTTCGAATCCGGCTGACGCGCGTGGGCGCGACGAAGCAGCCGACCTATCGCGTCGTCGTCGCCGACGCCCGCTCCGCACGGGACAGCCGGGCGATCGAGATCATCGGCCACTACAACCCGCGAACCGAGCCGATCGAGCTCAGCATCGACGCCGAGAAGGCAACCGCCTGGCTCGCCAAGGGCGCCCAGCCGTCCGACACCGTCCTTCGCCTCCTCCGCACGGCCGGCATCGTGCCCGCCGAGAAGAAGTAGGGATCCCGATGGCAGCAGCCGATCTCGTCGAATACGTCGCCAAGTCCCTCGTCGACGACCCCGCGGCCGTCAAGGTCGAGGTCGTCCAGGACCAGGGCGGAACGGTCATCGAGCTCCGTGTCGCCGAGGACGACATGGGCAAGGTCATCGGCCGAAATGGCAGTGTCGCCAAGGCCCTCAGGACCCTCCTCAAGGTGACGTCGGCCCGCGACGGTGAGCCGGTCTCGCTCGAGATCCTCGACCAGAACGGGTGACCGATCGGGCGGTCCCCGCGACCGGCGAACCCGCGACCGGCGAACCCGCGACCGGCGAACCCGCGACCGGCGAACCCGCGACTGACGGCCAGACGCCCGGTCCGGTGGCCGTGGCCCGTGACGACCGGCTTGCTGTCGCCCTCGTCCGGGGCGCTCATGGCTTGCGTGGCGCGGTCCGGGTCGAGATCCTGACCGACAAGCCCGAGCAGCGCTACGCGGTCGGCTCGGTCCTCCGCCGCGAGGGATCCGACGGCACCCTCACCGTCACCTGGTCGTCGGCCGTCGCCGACGGCCCCGGTTGGCGACTCCAGTTCGCCGAGGTCCGCGACCGGTCGGCGGCGGAGGACCTGAAGGGCATGTATCTCGAGGTGCCCGTCGGACCCGACGCCGCACTGCCGCGCGGCGCCTACTTCTGGCACGAGGTCGTCGGAACGTCGGTCACGTCGACGACGGGCGAGGTCCTCGGGGCGATCCGCGACGTCTACCGCTCTGGCGGCGCGGAGATCTACATCGTCGACGGTGGCGACTACGGCGAGTTCGACGTGCCGGCTGTCCGCGACTTCATCCGGATCTTCGCGCCGCGCCGCGGCGAGATCGTGGTCGACACTGAGGCGCTCGACCTCCGCCCGCCGAAGCGCCGCCGCGCGCCCGGCGATCCTGAACGGCCACAGGCGCCGCGCCGACGCGCCGGGTCCCGCCGCGCGAAGTCGGCCGGGTCGCCGACGGCGTCCGGGGCCGCCGACGCGGGAGCCGGCGAGGCTCCCGCCGAGGTGACGGAGCGCCCCAACCCCTTCGACGTCCTCGCCGACTCGTGACCCTCGAGGTCGATGTCCTCACCCTCTTTCCGGAGATGGTCAGCGGGCCGCTCGCGGCGAGCATCCCCGGGCGGATCCAGGAGCGCGGGATCGCCACGATCCGGACCCACGACCTGCGCCAGTGGGGGATCGGCCGGCACCGCAGCGTGGACGACGCGCCGTACGGCGGCGGGGCCGGGATGGTCATGCGACCCGAGCCGATCGCCGACGGGATCGAGTCGGTCCGCCGGCCGGACTCGCTCGTGATCCTCCTCGACCCGGCCGGCGAGGTCTTCACCCAGGCGCGCGCCGCCGATTTGTCCCTCCGTCCCCATCTCGTCCTCGTGTGCGCCCGCTACGAGGGCGTGGACGAACGGATCCGCTCGCTCGTCGATCTCGAACTCTCGATCGGCGACTACGTCCTGACCGGCGGCGAGCTGCCGGCCCTCGTCGCGATCGACGCGGTCATTCGGCTGCTCCCGGGCGCGATCGACGATCTGTCGACCACCGAGGAGTCGTTCGCGGCCGGGCTCCTCGAATACCCGCAATACACCCGGCCGCCGACGTTCCGGGGCATGGACGTGCCGGCGATCCTGACCTCGGGCGACCACGGCGCCGTCGCGCGCTGGCGCGAAGAGCAAGCTCGCGCCCGGACGGCGGCCCGCCGGCCGGACCTTCCGCTCCCTCTGGAGCCGGCGAAAGGACGCTCGAAACGGTCGGATCGGTGACCGCGGCGCCACAGGACATCTCCTCCCTGGGCATCCGGGCGCGCGCGGTCACCATGGTATACTCCGCCGCCGGTCGATCCGTTCGGCCTTCCCTCGTGTGCCACCCGCAGCTTCCGGCTGCCGTTGAACGTATCAAGGAACGCCGACCATGACCGTCCTCGACGAGATCGTCTCCGACCAGCTTCGCACCGACCTTCCCGAGCTCGCCTCCGGCGACACCGTCAAGGTGTCCGCCAAGGTCGTCGAGGGTAACCGCGAGCGGATCCAGGTCTTCGAGGGCATCGTGATGCGCCTCCGCGGCGGTGGGATCACCCGCTCAATCACGGTCCGCCGGATCGCGAGCGGCGTCGGTGTCGAGCGAACGTTCAAGATCCACAGCCCGCGGATCGAGAAGATCGAGGTCCTCCGCCACGGTCAGGTCCGGCGCGCCCAGCTGTACTTCCTGCGCGACCGTGTCGGCAAGGCCGCGACCCTCCGCGAGCGGCGCTCCGCCCGCTAGTCCGTCGGCCTCCGGGCCGGCCCCCAACCCACGATCCACCCGTCGACCCCGGCCCGGCCGGGGTCGCTCGATTCCGGCTACCCTGACCGTCGATGGCCGCCATCGTCCCGACCCTCCGCCACGAGCGCCGCCTCTGGAACGACGGCCTCACGCGGATCGCCGGGGTCGACGAGGTTGGCGTCGCCCCGACCTGTGGAGCGGTGGTCGCGGCCGCGGTCATCATGCGGCCCGGCTGCCACCGGATCCCCGGCGTTCGCGACTCGAAGACCCTGTCGATGGTCCAGCGCGAGCGACTCTCCCCGATCATCCGGTCCCGCGCGGTCGCGGTCGGCGTCGGTGCCGCGTCGGTCCGCGAGATCGACCAGCTCAACATCTACCACGCCACGCATCTCGCGATGCGTCGGGCGATCGCCCGCCTCGGGGGCCACGAGCACGTCATGGTCGACGGCAATCGGATCACGGGCTTCGAGGCGCACGTCGGGCCGTACACGAACATCGTCGACGGCGACGCCCGGGTCTACTCGATCGCCTGCGCGTCGGTGGTCGCCAAGGTCGTCCGCGACCGGATGATGAGCCTGCTCGCGGCGCGCTACCCGGGCTACGGCTGGGAGCACAACCAGGGCTATGCGACCCGCGACCATCGCGACGCGATCCGGCGGCTCGGCCTGACCCCGTTCCATCGCCGTTCGTTCCTCGCCCTCCAGCGGACGCTGGCGGGCGACCAACTCGACTTCGACCTGCTCGGCGATCCGGGGGCGTCGCCGGCGACCCACGAGCTGCTCGAGCGCGAGGCCGTCCCGGTCATGGCCGACGATGCGATGCTCGACCGGGCCGACCTCGCCAGGCTGGAGCCGTTCGACCCGGAGGACGATCTGGCGGAGTTCGCGGACGTCGAGGGCGTCGACGGCCTCGATCTGGCCGAAGTGGCCGCGCCGGCGCTCGGCTAGCGACCGAGGAAGCGGCGGATCCCCGAAACGAGCCCGGCAGCGTAGCGATCCCGACCGAGGTAGCTCGTCATCCGGTTCGCGTCGGTGGTGTTCTTCATGTTCCCGAGCTCGACCATGACCGTCGGCACGTTCGACATGTTCAAGGTGCCGAGGTCGGTCCGGGTCTTGATCCCGTTCGTCGCGTAGTAGTTGGCGACGGTCAGGCCGCTCGCCAGCAACCCGGACCTGATGGCCAGGGCGAGGGTCGCGGAGCGGGCCTGGATGTCGTTGGTGTAGCCCGGGACCAGTCCGGGCTTCATCACGAAGAAGCCGTGGTCGGCGATCGGCGCGCCATCGCCGTGGATGCTGAGCGTGAGGACCGCGTGGACCTTGGCGCCGAACTTGCCGCGGGCGTCAATGCACGGTCCAACGCCCGTGTCCGTTGGACGGGTCAGGTAGACGATCGCCCCGAGAGCCTGGAGACGGACCTTGACGCGGAGGGCGAGCAGGAACGTGAATCGGTGCTCGGGGTACCCGTAGCGGGTCGTCGTCCCGACGGTGTCGCAGGCCTTCCAGCGGTTCCCGATCCAGACGAGGTGGTTGATGTACGCGGAGTGGCTGGCGTTGCCGCCGTCGTGGCCCGGGTCGACCGCGATGACGATCCCGGCCAGGGGCAACGCGGCGGCCGTCGCCCCGGTCGGTGCGAGCGGCCCACCAAGCAGGGCGAGCGTCGTGAGGAACGCGAGCGGGGCCGAGCCGCGAAGTCTCATGGAGGTGGTCCTCGACGTACGCGATGCTGTCCAGGAACCATCATCGCCTCTCGCCTCGACCCGCGACAAGCTGCCGTTTAGTCCGGGGTGAGCGTTGGGTGCCATCGTGCGCCTCGATGACCGACGAGCATGAGCACGGCTCGCGAACGCCGGCGCAGCGGATCGGCGGCGCCGCCGAGGACGCCGTCGCGGCTGGGCTGGCCGACCAGGGATGGACCATCCTCGCCCGGAACATCCGGGTCGGCCGGGGCGAGCTCGACATCGTGGCCGTCGACCCGGGACCGCCGCCATTCCTGGTGATCGTCGAGGTCCGCTGGCGTCGGTCGCGGGCCTTCGGCCTGGCCGAGGAGACGGTCGACCATCGGAAGCGGGCACACCTCCGGAGTTCGCTCGGCCGACTGGTCGAGGAGGGCTTGCCAAACGGAGTGGCGTTGCCGTTGGTGCCGATCCGGGTGGACCTTGTGGTCGTCGAGCCGGCGCTCCGCCGCGGCGGCCCGTTCCGGATTCGCCATCACCGCGCGATCTCGCTCTGAGGGATGTGTCGCGTTCGAATGGGCTCGCAAGTGCCACCGGACTCCAATCCGAGTCCGGCGAGCGTGGCGTCGGCCCGAATCCGGCGGAATTCTCGGGCAACCACGCTGGCTGTCCGCCGAAATGAGTCCGGGCAGACTCACGACGGCAGCCGCGCGCACAGCTGGGCGAGCCTCGCCCAGCTCCGAGCGGACCTCGTGCTACACTCCGCGCCGGCTCCGGGTGCGCCCGGGACCGACCACGCAACACCCGCACCACGGCCCTCGGGCCGAGGCGACGGAGATCACACGCGGACCGTTCCGACCGGGACGGTGCCGGACCAGGACCCCACCAGCGGAGACGCGGCGGCGGCCAGGACCGGAAACCCGGCGACGAGGTCCGCGGCGGATTCAGACCGACAGGAGGCCTCTCCCCGTGCCGAACGTTTCCATGCGGCAGCTGCTCGAAGCCGGCGTCCACTTCGGACACCAGACCCGGCGCTGGAACCCGAAGATGAAGCCCTTCATCTTCGCCGAGCGCAACGGCATCCACATCATCGACCTCGCCCAGACGGTCAAGCACCTCGAGGAGGCGCTTGCCTTCGCCCGCGAGACCGTGGCGCACGGCGAGTACGTCCTGTTCGTTGGGACGAAGAAGCAGGCCCAGGAGCCGATCGCCCAGGAGGCGACCCGGGCCGGCCAGCCGTTCGTCAACAAGCGCTGGCTCGGTGGCATGCTGACGAACTTCACGACGATCAAGAAGCGGATCTCGCTGCTCGAGCAGCTGGAGGCTCGCCAGCAGGCCGGCGACTTCGAGCGGATGACGAAGAAAGAAGCCGCCAAGTTGACCGACGAGATGACCAAGCTGAGCCTGACGGTCGGCGGGATGCGCAAGATGAAGCGCGTCCCGGGTGCGATCTTCATCATTGACCCACACCGGGAACGGATCGCGGTGACCGAGGCGAATAAGCTCGAGCTGCCGGTCGTGGCGACCGGCGATACGAACGTCGACCCCGACGAGATCGACTACATCATTCCCGCAAACGACGACGCGATCCGCTCGATCCGGTTGCTCTGCACCCTGATCGCCGACGCGTGCATCGAGGGCCAGCAGGAGCGCGCCGCGCGGGCCAGCGAGCCGGAGCCGGAAGTCGTCCAGACGGCCGAGCCGGAGTTCGACGAGTCCGCGTCCGACGAGCTCGTGGCCGCCCTCGCCGGTGGCGCCGCGCTGACATTCGAGCCGGACGCCGACGAGGACGACCTGCTGCCCGGCGCGCGCTCGGCACCGGTCGTCGCCGAGGCAGCCCCCGCCGCCGAGGCGACACCCGAGGAGATCGCCGCCGAGCTGGCGCGCGAAGCCGCCGAGAAGGAAGAGCCGGCCACCGCCGGCTGAGCCGCCGGCGGGACCTCGGACCGACATCGCGTCGATCTCCCGGGGGATCGGCGCCGCCGCCAGGCACCGGCCCAGCCGGGCTCGCGCGGAACCCGCGCCGCCGAGCCGACAACCCGAAACCCGCACCCGACCGCGGGCCCCCGCCCGCCGACACACAACAGGAGCGAACCCACCACATGGCAGAGATCACCGCGGCAGCGGTCAAGGACCTCCGGGAGCGAACCGGGGCCGGCTTCATGGATTGCAAGAACGCCCTCGTCGAGGCCGACGGGGACGTCGAGAAGGCCGTCGCCCTCCTCCGCGAGAAGGGCCTCGCCGCCGCCGCGAAGAAGGCCGGCCGTGACGCCCGCGAGGGCCTCGTGTCCAGCTACATCCACACTGGCGGCCGCGTCGGCGTCCTGATCGAGGTCAACTGCGAGACCGACTTCGTCGCTCGCACCGACGAGTTCCAGAAGCTGGTCCGCGACCTCGCGGTCCAGGTCGCCGGCATGGCCCCGCTGTGGGTCGACGCCGACGGCATCCCGATCGACGTCCTCGCGGCGAGGAAGGCCGAGCTCCTCGCCGATGAGGCGACCCAGAAGAAGCCCGAGAACATCCGGTCCCAGATCGTCGAGGGCCAGCTCAAGAAGTGGTTCTCCCAGGTCTGCCTGTACGACCAGCCGTTTCGTGACGAGGAGCGCACGGTGCGCGACCTCGTCACCGAGAAGATCGCGACGATCGGCGAGAACATCCGCGTCCGCCGCTTCGTCCGGTACGCCCTCGGGGAGGAGCTGTGAGCGACGCCCGAGCGACCGCCCCGGCGGCCACCGCCCCTACCGGCCCCGAGGCGGTCCGTTACTCGCGGATCCTCCTCAAGCTGTCGGGCGAGGCCCTGCTCGGCGACCGGTCCTACGGCGTCGATCCCAAGTTCTGTGCCTTCATCGCCCGCCAGGTCGCGGAGGTCCACCGCCTCGGGGTCCAGGTCGGGATCGTGGTCGGTGGGGGGAACATCTTTCGCGGCCTCGCCGCCGCTGCGTCCGGGATGGACCGCGCGACCGGCGACTACATCGGGATGCTCGCGACCGTGATGAACGGCCTTGCCCTCCAGGACGCTCTCGAGCGGGCCGGCGTGCCGACCCGGGTGATGAGCGCGATCGCGATGAACGAGGTCGCCGAGCCCTACATCCGGCGACGCGCCGTGCGCCACCTCGAGAAGGGCCGGGTCGCATTGTTCGTCGCCGGCACCGGCAACCCCTACTTCACGACCGACACCGCCGCCGCCCTCCGCGCCGTCGAGATCGGGGCCGAGGTTCTCCTGAAAGCGACCAAGGTCGACGGCGTCTACGATGCCGACCCCGCCACCCATCCGGACGCGCAGCGCTACGCTGAGCTCGAGTACGCCGACCTGCTCCGAGACCAGCTCAAGGTCCTCGACGCGGCGGCCGTGTCCCTGTGCATGGAGAACGATCTCCCGATCGTCGTGTTCGACCTCAACCGACCCGACAACATCACCCGGGTGGCCGCCGGCGAGGCGGTCGGGACCCGGATCTCCGGCGCAGCGAGCGCCACCGGCGCCCGGAGCGCCACCGGAGGAGCCCGATGACCAGCGAGACGCTCTCGTCCGCCGACCACAAGATGAGTCGGGCCGTGGATGCGATGGAGCGCGATTTCCAGGCCTTCCGGACCGGCCGCGCCTCGACCTCGCTCGTCGAGCGCCTGATGATCGACTACTACGGCACCCAGACCCCGCTCAACCAACTCGCCGGGATCAGCGTCCCGGAGGCTCACCAGATCGTGATCCAGCCGTGGGACCGAGGCGTCCTCGGCGCAATCGAGAAGGCCATCCAGAAGAGCGACATCGGCCTGATGCCGAACGTTGACGGCACCGTCGTCCGGCTGAACATCCCGCCGTTGACCGAGGACCGTCGCAAGGACCTCGTGAAGAGCGTCCACCGACGGATGGAAGAAGCGAAGGTCGAGATCCGCAACCTGCGCCGCGACGCTGCCGACGAGCTGAAGAAGGAAGAGCGCGAGGGCACCGTCGGCACCGACGAGTCGCACCGGCAGCTGGACCAGCTCCAGAAGGCGACCGATCGCTGGATCGGCGAGGTCGACCGGGTCGGCACCGCGAAGGAGCAGGAGGTCATGGAGGTCTAGTGGCCGGGACGCCCCTCGCCCGTCCGACCGATGCGCCCCCGACGGCGCAGCGTAGCGACGCCGAGGCCGTTGCCATCCCCGCGCCAGTCTCTGCAACGACTCCCGGCGACGAGGACCGCTTCCTGCCCGACAGCGACCTGCCGCGCCACGTCGCGATCATCATGGACGGCAACAGGCGCTGGGCCCGGCAGCGTGGTCTCGCCGAGCTCGACGGCCACGCGGCGGGGGTCGAGGCGATCCGGACCCTCCTTCGCCACGCGGTCCGGCGCCGGGTCCCGGTCGTGACGGTGTACGCGTTCAGCCGCGAGAACTGGGCCCGCTCCGACGACGAGGTGCGCGGCCTCTTCAGCCTCCTCGAGCAGGCGATCCGGAGCGAGACCGCAGAGCTCAAGGAGCAAGGCGTCAGGATCCGCCTCCTCGGCCGCCTCGACGAGCTGCCCGACGACACCCGCCGCTCGATCGGCGAGGCCCTCGCCGAGACCGCCGGCGGCGCGCAGCTGCTCCTTAACGTCGCCTTCAACTACGCCGGTCGGACCGAGCTCGTCGACGCGGTCCGACGGATCGTCGCGAGCGGTATAGAGGCGGAGTCGGTCGACGAGACCGCGATCTCGAACGCCCTCTACACCGCCGGACTCCCCGACCCTGACCTCGTGATCCGGACCGGCGGCGAGCAGCGGCTCTCCAACTTTCTCATCTGGCAGGCGGCCTACGCCGAGCTGTACACGACCGACGTCCTCTGGCCCGACTTCGGCGCGGACGCGTTCGACGCGGCGCTTCTCGAGTTCGCCAGCCGGACCCGCCGGTTCGGACGCTGAGCGGGCCGCCGCCGCTCCGCACCGACATGCTGCGCCAGCGTGCCCTGAGCGCCGCCGCCCTCGTCCCGCCTCTGGCCATCGCGCTGCTTCTCGGCGGCGGCTGGATCGTGGCGATCGTGGTGGTCGCCACGGCCCTCGCCGCCCGCGAGACCTTCCAGCTCCTGACCGGCGCAGGCTACCCGTCCCTGGCCTGGCTCGGGATCGCGTTCGCCGTCGCGCTCGCACTCGAGGCCGCGGTCGTGCCGGCGATCGAACCGGGCGGCGTCCTCCTCGTCGCGATCGGGGCGATCCTCGCGGCGGTCGGCGCCTTCGCGAAGACCGACCCGCGCGACGGCCTGCCGACCTGGTTCGCGACCGTCTTCGGCGCGTTCTATGCGTCGCTCCTCGGGTTCATCCTGCGCCTGGGCCACGAGGCCCCGGCCCTGCTCGCGGGCGCGCCCCTCGCGGCGCTCGGATCCGATCGAGGCTGGATCGTCCTGCTCGTCCTCGCGGTGTGGTCGTACGACACCGGTGCCTACTTCGTGGGCAAGCGGATCGGGCGACACCGCTTCCTGACCCACATCTCGCCGTCCAAGACGGTCGAGGGGCTCGTCGGCGGGATCGTCGCGGCGACGATCGTCTCAGCGGTCGTCCTCGTCGGGCTCGGCCAACCGGCGTCGACGGGCCTGTTCGTCGGCCCGCTGATCTCGCTCGCGGCGCAGGCGGGCGATCTTGCCGAGTCGATGCTCAAGCGGGCCGCCGGCGCAAAGGACTCAGGCACCCTGATCCCGGGCCACGGCGGGATCCTCGATCGGGTCGACTCGTTCCTGTTCACCGCGCCGGTCCTGACCCTCTATGTCCTCTTTGCGTTTCGCTGAGCGAGCCCGAGGGGCCGGGGGGCCGGTCCGGGTTGCGGTCCTCGGCTCGACCGGCTCGATCGGGACCCAGACGCTCGACGTCCTCGCGACGCATCGCGACCAGTTCAGGGTGGTCGTGCTGGCGGCGGGGTCCAACCGGGCGCTCCTCGATGAGCAGGCATCCCGGTTCGGTGTCGAGACCTCCATCACCGGCGCCGACGGCGAGGCGCTGGCCGCGCTCGCGACCCGCGACGACGTCGACCTTGTCGTTGTCGCCACAGGCGGGATCGTCAGCCTCCGCCCGGTCCTCGCGGCGCTCGCCGCCGGCAAGATCGTGGCGACGGCCAACAAGGAGACCCTCGTCGCCGGCGGCCACCTCGTCATGGCCCTCGCCCGCGCCCGCGCCGCCGAGTGCGCCGCTGCCGACCCCGGCGACCCATTCGCGAGCCCTCTCGCGTGGCTGCGTCCGATCGACTCGGAGCATTCGGCGATCTGGCAGTGCCTGGTCGGCGAGCCGCCGGCCCGGATCGCGTCGCTCGTCCTGACCGCGTCCGGCGGGCCCTTCCTCGACGGCCCCGCAGACCTCTCGACGGTGACCCGCGAACAGGCCCTGCGCCACCCGACCTGGACGATGGGCGCGAAGATCACGATCGACTCGGCGACGCTCGCGAACAAAGGCCTGGAGGTCGTCGAGGCACGCTGGCTGTACGATGTTCCCGATGACGCGATCGAGGTCGTCATCCATCCGCAGAGCGTCGTCCACTCAGCGGTCCGCTTCGTGGACGGTTCCCTGAAGGCCCAGCTGGGCACCCCGGACATGCGAACCCCGATTCAGTACGCCCTGACCTACCCCGATCGACTCCCGTCGCCATCCGCGGCCGTGGACCTGGTCGCGGCCGGCCACCTCGACTTCCGCGCTCCCGACGAGGGCCGCTTTCCGGCCCTCCGGATCGCCCGCACTGCCGGTCGGACCGGCCAGCGGGCGACCACCGCGCTGATCGCGGCCGACGACGTGGCCGTCGGGCGGTTCCTCGACGGCTCGCTCGGATTCACCGGGATCCCGGCCCTTCTCGAGGCGGCGGTCAAACGGTTCGGAGCTGGTTCGGCCGCCGATCAGGTTCCTGATCTCGATACCTTGATCGCGCTCGACCGCGAGGTTCGCGACTGGGCCGTGGCCTGGAGCGGAGCGCGGCAGGGGAGTTCCCGATGACAGGCCCGCTCGGCGTCCTCGTCACGGTCCTGCTCTTCATCATCGTGCTCGGCAGCCTCGTGCTGATCCACGAGCTCGGCCACTTCATCACCGCCCGCCTCGCCGGGATCCGGGTCCTCGAATTCGGGATCGGCTTCCCGCCCCGGGCCAAGGTCCTGCGCGCCCACGGCGAGACGCTCTACACCCTGAACTGGCTGCCGATCGGCGGCTTCGTCAAGCTCGAGGGCGAGGACGGCGACGAGGCCGACGACCCGCGTTCGTTCGCCCGCGCGCCGCTGCCGGTCAAGCTGATCGTCCTCGTCGCCGGCGTCGGGATGAACCTCCTGCTCTCGTTCGTGATCTTCACGTCGATCGCGTGGCTGGCGACGCCGTTCGTGGGTCTCCGATTCCAGGAGGTCCAGCCGAGCTCGCCCGCGGCCGCGGCCGGCCTTAAACCCGGCGATGCGATCCTCGCGGTCGACGGCCGCCAAAGCGAGTTCTTCGGCAATACGACGGTCCTCGACGACCTTCGGGGACAGGTCGGGCGAACCGTGACGCTGACTATCGAGCACTCCGACAGCACGGTCGTGACGATCCCGGTGATGCTTCGCGGCCAGGCCGAGATCGACGCCTCGAAGGACCCGAAGACCGGGCTCCCGGAGAAGGGCCCGCTCGGGATCACGAAGTTCGAGTCGCGCTTCTTCGGCTCCTACAGCCATGACCTGCCGACCGCGATCGGGATCGGCGCCGACCAGACGCGCTACTGGTTCGGCGTGATCCTCGGCGGCCTCGGCGATCTCGCCCGGCAGGTCGCCAGCAACCCGACGGCCGCTCCGCCGGTGTCGGGCCCCATCGGCATCGCCACCCAGATCTCCGACATCTTCTTCGGGGCCGGGTTCGTGATGACCCTCTACGTGGCCGGGATCCTGTCCGCCAACCTGGCGCTCGTCAATGCTTTGCCGTTTCCCCCGCTGGACGGCGGGCGGATGGTGATGATCGTCCTCAAGCGGATCTTCGGCGCCCGGATCAGCCTCCGGGCCGAGCAGGCGACCTACATGGTCGGGTTCGTGTTCCTGTTCGGATTCCTGATCTGGGTGAGCGGCTTCGACATCGTCCGGATCCTGTCGGGCGGCAGTTGACGATCGACGCCGGCGCCGGCGACCGGCCCCTGATCGAGGACCCGTCGGGTCAGACCGGGCCGGCGGCGTCGATTCCGCTCGGCCGGCGCGCACCCGTCACGAGCCCCGACGCCCTCCGGCCGCGCCGCCGCCCGACCGTGTCGGTCGATGTCGGCGGCGTCCTCGTCGGCAGCGCCCATCCGGTCGTCGTCCAGTCGATGACCAACACGGACACCGCCGACCCCGACGCGACCGCGATCCAGGTCGCCCGGCTCGCTCACGCCGGCTCGCAGCTCGTCCGGATCACGGTCAACACCGAGCAGGCGGCGGCCGCGGTGCCCGAGATGATGGCCAAGCTTCGCGACAACCTCGGCGTCGACGTGCCCGTCATCGGCGACTTCCACTACAACGGTCACAAGCTCCTGGTCGAGTACCCGGAGATGGCCAGTGCGCTCGCGAAGTACCGGATCAACCCTGGCAACGTCGGCGCCAAGCGCCACGACGAGCATTTCGCGACGATCGTCCGGGTCGCGGTCGACAACGACAAGCCGGTCCGGATCGGCGTGAACTGGGGCTCGCTCGATCAGGCCCTCTTGACCGAACTGATGGACGAGAACGCCCGCAGCGCCCGGCCACGCGACGCGCGCGACGTGATGATCGAGGCGATGATCGAGTCGGCGATGCGCTCGGCCGAGCTGGCGGAGAAGACCGGCCTCCGGCACGACCAGATCATCATCAGCGCCAAGGTTTCCCAGGTGCGCGACCTCGTCGACGTGTACCGCCTGCTGGCGGCGCGCTCCGACTACCCGCTCCATCTCGGGCTGACCGAGGCCGGGATGGGCGACAAGGGGATCGTCGCCTCGACCGCCGGGCTCGCGATCCTGCTCAACGAGGGAATCGGCGACACGATCCGGGTGTCGCTCACGCCGGAGCCCGGCGCCGGGCGCGAACGCGAGGTGGAGATCGCCCAACAGGTGCTCCAGTCGATGGGCCTCCGCTCGTTCCTGCCCCAGGTCAGCGCCTGCCCGGGCTGCGGCCGGACCACATCGGTGTTCTTCCAGGAGATGGCCCAGCAGATCCAGGCCCATCTCAAGGAACGAATGCCGGAATGGCAGGAGACACACCCCGGCGTCGAGGAGATGCGTGTGGCGGTCATGGGCTGCGTCGTCAACGGCCCGGGCGAGAGCAAGCACGCCGACATCGGGATCTCGCTGCCAGGCACCTTCGAGGACCCCGTGGCGCCGGTGTTCATCGACGGCAAGCTCGACCGGACGCTCCGCGGCGAGGGCCTCGTCGAAGAGTTCATCGGGATCCTCGAGGAGTACGTGGCGGGCCGCTATCCGGCGGAGACGGAATCGGCGGCGGCGCGCTGATCGCCCTCACTCATCGGTCCGGTCCTGATCAAACGACAGCCACGACGGCGTGTATCGCGATCCTGACCTCGGCCCGGTCCGGGGATGGCTACGGTCGGCTTGAACGTCAATTGCGAAAAGCGTGCTCAACCTCGCGCGTACCGCCACCTCAGCTCCGGGATTCCGGCGCCACCAGCAGTTCTGGCATTGGCGGCCGATTAGCGGAAGCAAAGGACGAGGGGCCAGAGGTCTGGGTACGGAATCGACGCCGGGAGGGCCGGGCCGCAGCGCGCTCGGCTCGCGGCGTGACCTCGCGCCCGTGCACGGCCAAGGTTTGAGCCCTCCATCCATCCGGGTTATACTTCGCGTCCAACAGAACGGCCGCTCCGTGACGTGGGTGACCCCCACGTTTCTTTATGTGGCCCACCGGACAATTGCGTGCGCAGCGAGGAGGCAACGTGAGTCGCGATTTCGTCGGTGCCCTCCTCCAGCTCAACGCCGAGAAGCAGGTCTCCCGGGAGCAGCTGATCCACGCGGTTGAGGACGGCATCCAGTCCGCCTATCGCCGCGTCGCCGGCGACGAGGATATCCACGTCCGGATCGACGCCGACACCGGCAAGATCCGCGTGTTCCGAGCCAAGGTCGCCGTCGATGAGGTCGAGGACCCGCTCATCGAGTTCACGCTTGAGGAGGCCCGTGGCCACAAGGCCGACGCCGCCGCCGGCGAGCTCGTCGAGACCGAAGAGCTGCCCGACGACGTGTTCGGCCGGATCGGCGCCCAGACCGCGAAGCAGATCGTGCTCCAGCGGATCCGCGAGGTCGAGCGCGACCAGGTCTTCGACAAGTTCGCCAACCGCGAGGGCGAGATGATCACCGGGGCGGTCAATCGGGTGGAGCCGCGGGCGATCATCCTCGACGTCGGCAACAACGTCGAGGCGATCCTCTCGACGTCGGAGCAGTCGACCGTCGAGCACTACCGGATCGGCCAGAACATCAAGGCGTTCGTGCTCGAGGTCCGCCGCTCGAGCCGCGGGCCGCAGATCCTCGTCAGCCGGACCCACAAGGGCTTCCTCAAGCGCCTCTTCGAGCTCGAGGTTCCGGAGATCCACAGCGGCACAGTCGAGATCAAGGCGATCGCCCGCGAGCCCGGCTCGCGTTCGAAGGTCGCGGTCTCGTCGCGCCAGGAGGGCCTCGATCCGGTCGGCGCGACCGTCGGCCAGCGCGGCGCTCGCGTCCAGGCCGTCGTTGCCGAGCTCGGTGGCGAGAAGATCGACATCATCCCGTGGAACGACGACGCGAGCGTTTTCGTGGCCAATGCCCTGTCGCCGGCCCAGGTGATCAGCGTCGACATTGACGAGGAGAAGCGGATCGCCAACGTGACGGTGCCGGAGCGGATGCTCTCGCTGGCGATCGGCCGCGAGGGCCAGAACGCCCGGCTCGCCGCGCGCCTGACCGGCTGGCGGATCGACATCCGGAGCGACGTGTCGGTCGCGGCCAAGGTGGCCGAGGACGAGGCTGCGGCTGCCGCGCCCGCCGCATCGGCCCCCGAGACGATCGCGGCAGAGCCGGTCCCGTCGCCTGAGCCTGCGCCGGCCGCCGATGCCGAGCCCGAGGTCGCCAAGCCGGCCAAGGCGAAGCCCGCGACGAAGAAGGCTGCGGCCCCCGCAGCCACCGATGCATCGCCGACCGCCGCGAAGGCGAAGCCCGCGACGAAGAAGGCCGCGGCCGCCGCAACCACCGACGCCGAGCCGACCGCCGCGAAAGCGAAGCCGGTGACGAAGAAGGCCGCGACGGCCAAGGCGGTCAAGAAGACCCCCGCCGCAGTTGCCGCCGACGCATCCGACGGCGCTGAATCCGCGGTGAAGCCGGCAACGAAGGGCCGTACGAAGAAGGCCGCCACCGAGGAGGTTGGGTCGTAGCCGCGCTGCGACCGGAGGCGCCTCGTCGCGTCCCGACCCGATCCTGCGTCGCCTGCCGGACAATGCGTCCGAAGCGCGACCTGGTTCGCGTCGTCCGGACGACGGAAGCCCGAATGATCATTGACGAAACCGGTCGTGTCGCTGGCAGGGGTGCCTACCTCTGTCGCGACGCCGGCTGCTGGACCCTCGCCGCCGAGCGCGGCGCCCTCGGGCGCGCCCTCGCCGCACCGGTCCCCCCGGAGCTCCGCGAGGCGCTTCTGGCGGGACCCGAAACGCTGAACATGACACCGACAGGAGGAGCCAGTGGCCAGGAGTAGGAGCGGCACCCGCGGCCGGCGCGGCCCGCGCAAACCGCCGCGTCGTCCCGGCGACGCCAATTCACAGGTGCAGACGATCGACCCACGCGAGCGTGGCGCGATCGAGCTGCCGACGACGATCACCGTCAAGGAGCTCGCGGAGCTGCTCGCGGTCAACCCGGCGGACGTGATCCGCGAGTTGATCAAGAGCGGGATCTTCGCGACGATCAACCAGCTCATCGACCGCGACACCGCGTCGCTCGTCGCGGGCGAGCTCGGCTACGAAGTCTCCGAGACCGTCGCCCCGACCGCCGGCGTAGCCGTCGAAGGCGAGGAGGACCAGACCCCCGCCCCGGCCGCCAAGGAGGTCCTCTTCGACGCGGACGACGAGGCGGACCTCGTGCCGCGCGCGCCGATCGTGACCGTGATGGGCCACGTCGACCACGGCAAGACGAGTCTTCTCGACGCGATCCGGACGACCGAGGTCGCGGCCGGCGAGCGCGGCGGCATCACCCAGCACATCGGCGCGAGCGAGGTGGAGAAGGACGGCAAGCGCGTCGTCTTCCTCGACACCCCGGGCCACGAGGCGTTTACCGCCATGCGCGCCCGCGGCGCGAAGGTGACCGACATCGCGGTCGTGGTCGTCGCGGCCGACGACGGCGTCATGCCCCAGACCGTCGAGGCGATCAGCCACGCCAAGGCGGCGAAGGTGCCGATCATCATTGCCCTGAACAAGATGGACCGCCCGGACGCCAATCCCGACCGGGTCAAGACCGAGCTGTCCGAGGCGGGCGTCATCGTCGAGGACTACGGCGGTGACACCCCGCTCGTGCCCGTGTCCGCCCGGACCCGGATGGGCCTCGACGAGCTGCTCGACATGATCCTGCTCGTCGCCGACCTCCAGGAGCTCAAGGCCAACCCGAAGCGCCGCGCCGTCGGCACGATCGTCGAGGCCCAGCTCGACAAGAACCGCGGCGCGATCGCCACCGCGATCGTCCAGACCGGCACCCTCAAGGTCGGCGACGTGATCGTCGTCGGCGAGACGTTCGGCAAGGTCCGCGCGCTCGAGAATGACCAGGGCAAGCGGATCACCAAGGCCGGGCCCTCCTCGGCGGTGGTCATTCTTGGCCTCTCGGCCGTTCCAGCGGCCGGCGACATCCTCCGAGTCGTGTCCGACGAAAAGGAAGCCCGGACGATGGTCGAGGCCCACCACGCCGAGGCGGCCGCCAAGGGCGGCGACGGCAGCGGCCGAGCGACGCTCGAGGACCTGTACCGCCAGATCCAGGCCGGTCAGGCCAAGGAGCTGCGGATCATCCTCAAGGCCGACGTGTCGGGCTCACTCGGCGCGATCACCCACGCTCTCGACCAGCTCAACCAGGACGAGATCCGGATCAACGTCCTCCACGAGGGCGCCGGCGACATCACCGACAACGACATCATGCTGGCGTCCGCGTCGGACGCGATCATCGTCGGCTTCAGCACGAAGATCACCGAGACCGCCCGGCGTGCCGCCGACGCGGAAGGGGTCGACGTCCGCCTGTACGACATCATCTACAAGCTGACGGACGACATCTCGGCGGCCCTCCAGGGCCTGCTCGAGCCGGAGATCGTCGAGGTCATCGAGGGTCGGGCGGAGGTCCGCCAGATCTTCCGGGTGGGCAAGAGCACGGTCATCGCCGGCTGCTTCGTCACCGACGGCCGGATCATCCGGAGCGGCGCCCGTGTCTGGCGCAATGGCAAGATCATCGCGACCGACCGGATCGAGTCGCTGCGCCGGTTCCGCGACGACGTCCGCGAGGTCGAGCGTAACTACGAATGCGGCATCGGGCTCGCCAACTTCCACGACCTGGAGATGGGCGACATCATCGAATGCTTCAGTTCGCAGTCTGTCTCGCGCGTCCTTCCGAACTGATCGGGGACCCGTGGCACGGCTGAACGGCGTCGGCGCGATCCCGTGACGGCCCGAACCGATCGGATCGACGAGCTGTTTCGGCAGGAGATCACCGCGATCCTGGCGAAGGAGGTCGACGACCCGAAGATCGGATTCGCCACGATCACGAGCATCGAGACGCAGCCGGACCTCCGCCACGCGAAGGTGATGGTCAGCGTCATCGGTCCGCCGGCGGCGCGGAAGGCCGCAATCGTTGCGATGGGGCGACACATGCCGTTCATCCGGCACGAGCTCGGCAAGCGACTCCGGATGAAGCGGATCCCGGAGTTCCATCTCGAGCTCGACGAGACCCTCGAGCGCGGGACCCGCGTCCTCCACATCCTCGATGAGATCGAGGCGGGTCGGGAGCCCGAGAACGTCGACGCCACGGGCGAGACGCTCCCGACGCCGGCGCCGATCATGCACATCGAGAAGAGCCAGACTGAGGGGCTCGGGGCGGCCGCGGCGGATCTTGCGGCTGCCATCGATCGCGAGTCGAAGGCGCGCGCCGCCGGCCAGCCGCGACGGACGTTCCGGCCGGGGAACCGGGCGAGTCGGACCGTGCCCGGCAAGCGCCGTCGATGATCGATCTCACGCCTTGGCTGGGCGACGTCCCCGACGTGGTCGTCGAGCGGCTGACGCATGCCCGGCGGGTGCTGGCGGTCGGCCACGAGAACCCCGACGCCGACACGCTCGGGGCGACGCTCGCCGTCTGCCGGCTGGTCGAGCGCAACGGCGGAATCGCGAGCGCGGTGTTCGCCGATCCGATCCCGCCGATCTACAACTTTCTCGCCGACGCGGGCCGGGCCCGGACGGATCCGGATCCCGCGATCGATTACGACCTGCTCGTCGTGTCGGACTGCGGCTCGCTCGACCGGATCGGCGCGGTCCGGGGCCGCCATGCGGAACTGTTCGAACGGCTGCCCCGGGTCGTCCTCGACCACCACGCGAGTAACGACGCCGCGGGCGAGGCCGACTGGATCGAGCCGTTCAGCGCGGCGACATGCGAGATGGTGACGCTGCTGGCCGCCCGGCTCGGGGCGCCGCTCGATGCCGGTGACGGCGCCTTGGCCGCCGACCTGATGGCCGGGATCGTCATGGACACCGCCACCTTCGCCCACCCGAACGCGACCGCACGGACGCTCGTCGTGTCGGCCGCCCTCGTCGAGGCCGGAGCGCCGCTGTCGGACATCTCGCGGCGGCTCTATCGCTCCAAGCCGGACGCCCAGCTCTGGCTGTTCGGACGGGTGCTCGACCGGCTCGAGACCGCCGCGCACGGACTGATCATCCATTCGAGCCTGTTCGACGCCGATCTCGCCGCGACCGGGGCGATCCCGGCCCATTCGGAGGGGATCATCGACCTGCTCGCCCAGTCCGAGACCGCCGAGATCGCGATCGTCTTCAAGCAAGCGGGGGAGGGGACCCGGGTCAGCGTCCGGACCAAGCCCGGCGGCGTGGACGCGACCATCCTGACCGGCGTCTTCGGCGGCGGCGGACATGCCCGCGCGTCCGGAACGACGATCGCGCTGCCGGTCGCCGATGCCCGCCGCGCGGTGCTCGCGGAGGCCGAACGGATGGTCGCCGCGGTCACCCGTTGATGGCGGCCGAGTCGTGAGCCTCGATGGCGTCCTCGTCGTCGCCAAGCCCGTCGGACCGACGTCGCATGACGTGGTCGGCCTGGTCCGGCGCCTGTCCGCGACCAAGCGCGTCGGCCACGGCGGGACGCTCGACCCGTTCGCGAGTGGCGTCCTCCCGGTCTTTCTCGGCCGAGCGACCCGCCTCGTCGAGTACCACCTCGGCGATCGCAAGCGCTACCGGGCGACGGTGTGCTTCGGAGCCACGTCGACGACCGACGACCTCGAGGGTGCGCTGACGCCGTCGTCCGGGGCCGCGCCGATGCGGGACGCGGTCGAGGCGGCGCTCGTCGGGTTCCGCGGTCCGATCGAGCAGCGCCCGCCGGCCTACAGCGCGATCAAGGTCGCCGGCCGGCGGGCCTACGCGATGGCCCGCGCCGGCGAGACCGTCGAGCTGGCGCCGCGGGCGGTGACGATCCACGCGCTGGATCTCGTCTCCTGGGATGAGGTAACGGCCGGCGAGCCGATCGCGATCCTCGACGTCGAGTGCTCGGCCGGGACGTACGTCCGCTCGCTCGCCCGCGACCTCGGCGCTGACGTCGGGAGCGCTGCCTACCTCGGCGCCCTGACCAGGACGGCGAGCGGCCCGTTCGAGCTCGACTCGGCGATCGAGCTGGACGCGGTCCGCGCGGCCGCGTCGGACGGACCGCAGGCGGTCGCGGATCTGCTCCTGCCGATCGACGCCGGGCTCGACCTCCCGACCGTCACCGTGCCAGATAGCGCACTCGTCGCGATCGGGCGGGGACAGGCGATCGGCGTGCCGCCGGGCACGGGACCGCTCGACGCGGATCAACCGATCCGGCTCGTCGACGGGACGGGCCGGCTTCTGGCGATCGCCCGGCTCGTGGCGACGAAGCTGGCGCCAGACAAGGTCCTCGTCGACGCCCCGTCGAGCGGCGAGACCACCTGACCGATGCGCCAGGTCACCGGGCGAGGCCGCCTTGACGCGTCCGACGGCCCGCTCTTCGTCGTGGTCGGCGTCTTCGACGGGCTCCATCTCGGGCACGCGTACCTGCTCAAGCAGCTCGTGCGCGAGGCATATGCCCGAGCCGCCCGGCCGGCGGTGATCACGTTCGACGCCCATCCGGACGCCGTCCTCCTCGGCCATGCGCCACCGCTTCTCATGGATCCCGCGGAGCGGCTCGAGCGACTCGCCGCCGCGAGCATCGAGGTCGTGGTCGTCGAGCATTTCGACGACGCCCTGCGCCAGACTCCGTACGACGCCTTCGTCCGCGGGATCAGCGCTCGGTGCGTTCTGCGCGGGATTGTGATGACCCCCGACGCCGCGTTCGGCCACGAGCGGACCGGTACGCCGGCGACGCTGGCCGCACTCGGCGCCCATGACGGCTTCGAGGTCGTGGTCGTCCCGCCGTTCGCGCTCGGCAGCCGCGAGGTTCGCTCGTCCGACATCCGGGCGGCGATCGCCGCTGGAGATCTGGCCGCCGCCGAGCGGCTGCTCGGCCGGCCGTACGCGATCACGGGCGAGGTTGACGCCGAGGGCCGTCTGTCGTTCGAGATGCCGGTCGCCCTGCCGCCGAGCGGGCGCTATCAGGCTGCGCTCGGGGGGAGCGAGCGCGCGTGGATCCGGGTGGACGGCCGGAAGGCGATCGTGGAGAGCCGTTCGGGCCGGGGTCGCGTCCGGTTGGAGTTCGTGGCCACCATTTGAGGGGCATTGCCCTCGCCACGCAGATTCCGCGCCCACCGGCAAGACCTGCTCTGGAGGGGCGCAAGCGGGGCGCCGGGGCCGACCGTCCCTGGCCGGCCACGCTTGCGCCCGCGTCACGAACTGGCTCGCCGGCCGACTCGGGCATCACAACCCCCAGAGATCCGATTCCCACCGGAATCAGGGGCCGAGGAGCCGCGGCACCTCCGCGACCGCCCTCGGCGCGTTTGCCTGCCCGTCGCGGGTCGTGCTACCGTTCGCCGGTCATAGAAGAAAGCAGCAACGACAGAAGTTCGTGTTCGGAGGAACGAGTGCCGCTCGCGCGGGAACAGAAGCAGGAGATCATGACCGGGTATGCCACCACGGAAGGTGACACCGGGTCGCCGGAGGTCCAGATCGCGCTCCTGACGGAGCGGATCCGGAGCCTGACCGACCATCTCCGCAGCTTCCCCAAGGACAACCATTCGCGTCGCGGCCTCCTCAAGCTCGTCGGCCAGCGTCGTCGCCTTCTTGCGTATCTGATCAAGAAGGACAACACGCGCTACCGGACCGTCATCGGACGGCTCGGGCTCCGCCGCTAGCGTCACCGCACGGGACCGCGGGACATCCGGGGTCCGACCGCATTCGACGCTCAGCCACGCGCAGCGGGCCGACCTGCCCACAGGGTCGATCCTTCCTCCACGACCAAGGAGGAACATTCCCTTGTCTCAGACATTCGAGACACAGATCGGTGGTCGTACCCTGACCATCGAGACGGGCAAGCTCGCCCGGCTCGCCGGCGGCGCCGTCACCGTCCGCTACGGCGACACCCTCATCCTCGGGACGGCCAACCGGTCCGACCCGCGACCCGGCCTCGACTTCTTTCCGCTGACGGTCGAGTTCGAGGAGCGGATGTACGCCGCGGGCAAGATCCCGGGCGGGTTCATCAAGCGCGAGGCGCGTGCCTCGGAGGCCGCGACCCTTGCTGCCCGCCTGACCGACCGCCCGATCCGGCCCCTCTTCCCCGAGGGCTACAAGGACGACATCCAGCTGGTCATCACGGTCCTCTCGACGGACCAGGAGAACGAGCCCGACGTCCTCGGCACGATCGCCGCGTCGGCGGCCCTGTCGATCAGCGAGATCCCGTTCGCCGGCCCCGTCGGCGCGGTCCGCATCGGCCGGATCAACGGTGAGTTCGTCGTCAACCCGACGTACAGCGAGGTCGAGGGCTCCGAGCTCGACCTGATCGTGTCCGGCACGCGTGACGCGATCATGATGGTCGAGGCCGGCGCCAAGCTCCTGCCCGAGGACGTCATGGCCGAGGCCATCCTCTTCGGCCACCGCGCCCTCCAGCCGCTCATCGACATCCAGGAGCAGCTCCGCGAGGCCGTCGGCAAGCCCAAGCGCACGCCGTACATCGAGCCGGGCACGAGCTCCGTCCTCGAGTTCGTCAACGCCATCGACGCCAAGCGCGAGTTCGCCGTCGTCGACGTCGAGACGACCGGCACCGACCCGAAGATGGCGGACCTCCTCGAGGTCGCGGTCGTCAAGGTCAAGGACGGCAAGATCAGTGACCGCTGGTCGACCTTCGTCAAGCCGTCTCAGCCGATCCTCGGCAACCAGATGCACGGGATCACCGACAAGGACGTCGCCAAGGCGCCGTCGGCCGCCGATGCAGCGAAGCAGGCGACCGACTTCATCGGCGACGCGCTCGTGGTCGGTCACAACGTGATCTTCGACCTCGGGTTCCTCGAGGAGGCCGGCGGTGCCCGGATCGACCAGACCCGCCTCGTCGACACCCTGACCCTCGCCCGAGAAGGGTTCCCGGACCTCCAGAACTACAAGCTCGACACCCTCGCCGGGTTCTTCGGGGTCGACCTGACCCAGAATCACCGGGCGCTTCCGGACGCCGAGGCGACCGCCAACCTGCTGATCCGCTTCGCGGCAGATCTGCCCACCCGGATCGCCATGGCCAAGAGCGAGATCGGCGATGCGGTCCGTGCCAACCGGACGTCCAAGGACGACGCGAAGACCAAGCTCGAGAACGCCCGCCGCAAGGCTCGCCTGAGCAAGAGCCTCTGGGGCCTCATCTACAAGAAGACATGCCGCGCCCTGGCCCTCGACGAGGGCATCCGGATGGACGGCCGCGGGACGACCGAGCTGCGCCAGGTCACCGTCGATGTCGGCATCCTGCCGCGTGCCCACGGCTCGGGGCTATTCACCCGCGGCGAGACGCAGGTGCTGTCCATCGCGACCCTCGGCGCGTCCTCCGACGTGCAGCGGATTGACACGATCAGCCCGAAGACCGAGAAGCGCTACATCCACCACTACAACTTCCCGCCCTATTCCACGGGCGAGAACAAGCCGATGCGCGGCCCGAGCCGGCGCGACATCGGTCACGGCAACCTCGCCGAGCGGGCGCTGATCCCGGTCCTTCCGCCGCACGACGAGTTCCCGTACGTCATCCGCGTCGTCTCCGAGTGCCTGTCCTCGAACGGCTCGACCTCGATGGCCTCGACCTGCGGCTCGACGCTCGCCCTGATGGACGCCGGCGTGCCGATCAGCGCTCCTGTCGCCGGCGCGGCGATGGGCCTGATCAGCGAGCCCGACGGCCGGTTCGTCGTCCTGACCGACATCCTCGGCAAGGAGGACTCGGTCGGCGACATGGACTTCAAGGTCACCGGCACGCGTGACGGGATCACCGCTCTCCAGATGGACATCAAGGTCCAGGGCATCAACGAGGCGATCATCCGCGACGGCCTCAAGCAGGCCCTCGCGGCCCGGATCGAGATCCTCGACAAGATGACCGAGGTCATGCCCGAGGCCCGCGGCGAGATGAGCGACTTCGCGCCGCGCATCACGACGATCAAGATCAACCCGGAGAAGATCCGGGAGATCATCGGTAAGGGCGGCTCGATGATCCGCAAGATCCAGGAAGAGACCCAGACCGAGATCAACGTCGAGGACGACGGCACAGTCGAGATCGCGGCCGTCTCGGGCGACAACGCCAGGAAGGCGATCACCTGGATCGAGAGCCTCACCCGCGAGGTCGAGGTCGGGGCGCTGTACCTCGGGAAGGTCACCCGGATCATGGGCTTCGGCGCGTTCGTCGAGATCCTGCCGGGCAAGGAAGGCCTCGTCCGGATCGGCGAGCTGGCCGACTACCATGTCCCGACCGTCGAGGACGTCGTGTCCGTCGGCGACGAGGTGATGGTCGTCGTCATGGAGGTCGACCGCCAGGGCCGCGTCAACCTCTCCCGGAAGGCGGCGATGCAGAGGCACCTTGCCAAGGAGCCGGTCGAGAGCTGATCGGCTTGTAAACGACGCGAATCAGGAAGAGCCGCCGGCCCCGCCAGCGGCTCTTCCGTTTGGACGCGCCGTTCCGCAACGTCGGACGCGCGGTTCTGCCGTTCACCATCCCCCGTGGTCGAAGTCCGTGGAGTTTGACAGGCGAACCCCGCAATCGCCATCGCCGATGGTGGCTGTCACGAAGTCGAGTCGATTTGGTGGCGGCCGCGGCAATTCGGGCCCGGGTCGGCGGACACCCACCACGGACCGTGGTATGTGGCGCAACCCTGCACGAGAACAGCCCAATGATCCGGAGGGAGGCCCGATGGACGATCTGCAGGCCCGCCGGCCTGGGTGCGGGCCGCTCCGGATGGGCCCGCTGCTATACTCCGCGGGTGCCCTGCCAGCGACAGTGACAGCGGAGCCATGCCCGACATGACACGCCCAGACTTCACCGTCGCGGTCGTCGGCGCCACGGGCGTCGTCGGGCGGACGATGATCCAGGTCCTCCTCGAGCGGGAGTTCCCCGTCAAGGAGCTGCGCCTGCTCGCGTCCGAGCGATCGGCCGGCCGGATGGTCTCGGTCGAGGGCCAGACGCTCGAGGTCCGCGAGGCGACGGCGGAAGCCTTCGAGGGAGTCGACATCGCCCTGTTCTCGGCCGGCGGAGACGCCTCGCACGATCTTGCGCCTCTGGCCGTGGCCGCCGGCGCGACCGTCATCGACAACTCGTCCGCATGGCGCATGGACCCGGCGGTCCCGCTCGTCGTCAGCCAAGTCAACCCCGATGACCTCGAGGGCCACCCCGGGATCGTTGCGAACCCGAACTGCTCGACGATGCAGCTCGTTCCGGTCCTCATGGCGCTCCGCGATTCGGTCGGGCTCGAGCGGGTCGTCGTCGACACCTACCAGGCGGTGTCAGGTACCGGCGGCGCCGCCATCCGCGAGCTCGAGGCCCAGGTCCGGGCCCATGTCGCGGGCGGGCCGAAGGGCGTCTCGGTCTATCCCCACCAGATCGCGTTCAACGCCCTTCCGCAGGTCGATGTATTCCTGCCCAACGGCTACACCAAGGAAGAGTGGAAGGTCGTCAGCGAGAGCCGCAAGATCCTCCACCTGCCCGACCTCCGTGTCTCGTGCACAGCCGTCCGGGTGCCGGTGTTCGTCGCGCATTCAGAGGCGGTCCACGTCGAGACCCGCGCGCCGCTCACTCCGGACCGGGCCCGCGAGCTGTTCGGCACGGTCGACGGTGTCGTCGTCCAGGACGATCCCGCCACCTCGACGTACCCGCTCGCCACAAACGCTGCCGGCTCGGACGACATCTTCGTCGGCCGGGTCCGCCAGGACATCTCGATCGCGGACGACCGCGGGCTCGCGTTCTGGGTCGTGAGCGACAACCTCCGCAAGGGCGCCGCGACCAACGCGGTCCAGATCGCGGAGGTCCTCGCCAAGCGCGGGTGGGTCCGCACCGCAGCCGCACGGGGCGCCGCGCCCTATCGCGCGGAGGAGATCGCAATCGGGGCCCCGGCGTGACCCACGACGAGCGCGAGGCGGCGCTCGAGACGATCGCGACCGAGGTCCGGACGTGCACTCGCTGCCGGCTTGCCGGCGGCCGGACGAACGCCGTGCCGGGGGAGGGCAACCCTGATACCGAGGTCGTCGTCATCGGCGAGGGGCCAGGCTTCAACGAGGATCGCCTCGGGCGGCCGTTCATCGGCCGGGCCGGCGATCTCCTGACGAAGCTCCTCGGCTCGATCGAGTGGCGCCGCCAGGACGTCTTCATCACCAACGTCGTGAAGTGCCGGCCACCGGACAACCGCGACCCGGAGCCCGACGAGGTGGCCGCCTGCGCGCCCTACCTGAAGCGCCAGCTCGAGGTCCTCGATCCGGCCATGATCGTGACCCTCGGGCGGCACTCGATGGGCCGGTTCATGCCCGGTGCCCGGATCAGCCAGGCCCACGGCACCACCGCCCCCGTCGATCCGGCCAGCGGTGCACGCGACGCGACGGTCTTCGCGATGTATCACCCGGCCGCCGCCCTGCGCGGTGCCGAGGTCGAGCGCCAGAGCTACGACGACGTGGCGAAAGTCCCGCAGGTGCTCCTCGACATCCGGGCTCGTCGCGCGGCCACGGCTCCGCCGCCGCCGGCCCGGATTACCCCGCCGGCCCCGGCAATCCCCGCCACGGCCGACATCACCATCTTCTGAAACCAACTCCCAAAGGACAAACGCTTTCCTCATGCCAACTGCGAACGAACAGCTCCGGATCATCCCGCTCGGCGGCGTCGGCGAAATCGGAAAGAACATGTACGTGTTCGAGTACGGCGACGACATCGTCGTCATCGACTGCGGGCTCATGTTCCCGGACGAGGAGATGTTCGGGATCGACCTCGTCATCCCTGACATCTCCTATCTCAAGGAGAACAAGGCCAAGGTCAGGGCCTTCCTCATCACCCACGCCCACGAGGACCACGTCGGCGCCCTGCCGTACGTGCTGCCCGAATTCCCCGGCGTCCCGGTCTATGCCTCGACCCTCGCCCGCGGACTGCTCGGCAACAAGGTCAAGGAGCACAAGCTCCACAACAATCCGATCCTCGCCTTGGAGCCCGGCGACGAGATCCAAATCGGGCCGTTCGGCGTCGTGGCCTTCCGGATCGGCCATTCGATCCCGGATGCGATGGGCATCGCGCTCCGGACGCCGGCCGGCGTCATCGTCCACACCGGCGACTTCAAGTTCGACCACACCCCCGTCGACGGCAAGCTGTCGGACTTCGCGATCCTCGCCAAGCTCGGCGCCGAGGGCGTCGTGTGTCTCCTGTCCGACTCGACCCGGGCCGAGAACCCCGGCTACACGCCGTCGGAGCGGACCGTTGGCGAGGCATTCCGCGAGATCATGGAGCCGCTCGACGGCCGGGTGATCGTCGCGACGTTCGCGAGCAACATCGCTCGCGTCCAGCAGGTCCTCGACGCGGCGGCCTCGTTCAAGCGCAAGACGGTCGTGATCGGCCGCTCGATGGAGCAGAACTTCCGGATCGCGAGCGACCTGGGCTACCTGAAGTACGACCCGTCGATGATCGTCGCCAAGGACAAGCTCAACGAGATCCCGGCCGATCAGCTCGTGATCTGCACGACCGGTGCCCAGGGGGAGCCCATGGCGGGCCTCGCCCGGATGGCCAACCGCGACCACCGCTTCGTCGAGATCCAGCAGGGCGACACGGTCATCGTCAGCGCCAGCCCGATCCCGGGCAACGAGGAATACGTCAGCCGGACGATCGATAACCTGTTCAAGGCCGGCGCCAACGTCTTCTACCACACGATCAAGCGGGCCCATGTCTCCGGCCACGCCAGCCAGGAAGAGCTGAAGCTGATGCTCGGGCTGACCAAGCCGAAGTACTTCATCCCGATCCACGGCGAGTTCCGGATGCAGGTCCAGCACGGCCGTCTCGCGATCGAGACCGGCGTCCTGCCGGAGAACGTCTTCATCATCGAGAACGGCCAGCCGATCGAGATCGACACCGACGGCATCGCCCATCGCGCCCAGCCGGTCACCGCCGGCTACGTCTTCGTCGACGGGCTGTCGGTCGGCGAGGTCGGCGAGGTCGTCCTGCGCGACCGCAAGTCGCTCGCCAACGACGGGATGTTCATGGTCGTCGTCACGATCGACAAGCAGACCGGCAACGTGGTCGGCCGGCCCGAGATCATCACCCGCGGCTTCGTCCACCTCAACGAGCAGGACCCGATCATGCATGAGGCGATCGAGCGGATCCTGACCTCGATCAAGAACCCGGGCGACCACATCAGCGAGGTCGCGCTGCTCAAGAGCCAGATCAAGGACGGCGTCTCGCGCTACCTCTACGAGCAGACGAAACGCCGGCCGATGGTCTTCCCGGTCGTGGTCGAGGTCTAGCCGGTGGCGACGAAACGCCGGACGCCCACCCGTCGCGCGAGCCCGCGCCGCCGGTCCGGACCGCCGACGCTGCCGACGATCCCGTTGCCCTCGGTCGGGCCCGAGGTCGCTCGCTCGATCCTCGGGATCATCTTCCTCGTCCTCGGCGCGGTCACGCTGATCGCCTTGGCCTTGCCGGGTCAGGGGCGCCTTACCGACATCTGGCGCGACTGGATTGCGCCGTGGTTCGAGACCGGCCGCTGGCTCCTGCCCTTCCTGCTCCTCGGAGCCGGGGCATACCTCGAGGTCGGACCGGGCAAGCGCCCGGGCTCCGGCTGGGGATCCACGATCGTCGGCGTTGCCATCGCCTTCGTCGGGTTCCTCGGGGCGTTCGACGTCCTGCACCTGACGATCCTCGGCACGGACCGCGGCGGCGGGAAGATCGGCCGGTTCCTGGCCGGCATCCTCGAGCCGCTCCTTACGCGTCCCGGCGCCTTCGTGGTCTGCTTGGCCATTCTCGCGATCGGGCTGATGATCGCGTTCAACCTCCACCTTCGGGAGCTGCTCCGACCGGCGTCGCGATCGCTTGGCGCATTCGGACATTGGCTGAACTCGACGGTCGCGGCGTCCTTCTCGCGGGAAGCCGCGCCGGCCCCAGCGCCCGCGTCGAAGCCCATCGCTCCCTCGAAGCTCGAGCCGCTCGCCGACCGGGCCGCGTCGAGCATCCTCGATGAACCGGCGCCGCGCGGCGGCCCGCCGCCGATGAGCCAGACGGTCTGGACGGGCACCGGCGACGGCCTGGCACTGCGGACCCGCGGCACCGGGGGAGCGGCGACCGCGCTCGCCGCCCGATCGCGGATCGACGCCGAGCCGCCGACTGCGCTCGAGTCGCTCCAGGCGATCGATTGGACCCTGCCGCCGATCGAGCTCCTCGACCCCCGTCCGCCCATCCGGTCCGGGTCGACGCTCGACCACGATTCGAACAAGCGCCGGATCGAGGAGAAGCTCCTGAGCTTCGCGATCCCGGCCAAGGTCGTCGCGATCAACTCCGGCCCCGTCGTCACCCAGTACGAGGTCAAGCCGGAGCACCACGTCAAGGTCTCGCGGATCGAGGCGGTGGCCGACGACCTGGCGATGGCCCTGTCGGCCCGCTCGATCCGGATCGAGGCGCCGATCCCCGGCAAGGACGTCGTCGGGATCGAGATTCCGAACTCGGTCAGCGAGATCGTCGGCTTCCGGCCGCTCGTCGAGGAGAGCAAGATGCTCGACGCGACGGGCCCGCTGACCTTCGCCCTCGGCCGCGACGTGTCCGGCACGGCCTACGCGGTGGACCTCGCGAAGATGCCCCACCTCCTCGTCGCGGGCGCCACCGGCTCGGGCAAGAGCGTCTGCGTGAACGCCCTGATCACGAGCCTCCTGATGCGCGCCCGGCCCGACGACGTCCGGATGATCCTGGTCGACCTCAAGCGGGTCGAGCTGGCCCCGTATAACGGGTTGCCCCACCTCCTCCAGCACGTGATCACCGAGCCGAACGAGGCGAAGGCGGTCCTCAACTGGGCGGTCCGCGAGATGGAGGAGCGCTACAAGGTCCTCGCCGGCCACAGCGTCCGGAACATCGCCGCGTACAACAGCCGGCCGGAGATCGCCGGTGACGAAGGCGACCAGGAGCGGATGCCGTACATCGTCCTGATCATCGACGAGCTCGCCGACCTGATCATGCGCGAGGGCCGCAAGGTCGAGGATCCGATCGTCAAGATCGCCCAGAAGGCGCGCGCCGTGGGAATCCACCTCGTCCTGGCCACCCAGCGGCCGTCAGTCAACGTCGTGACCGGCCTGATCAAGGCGAACGTGCCGTCGCGGATCGCCTTCGCAATGGCGTCGATGATCGACTCGCGGACCGTTCTCGACGCCCCCGGCGCCGAGGACCTGATCGGCCGCGGCGATATGCTCTATCAGCCGGTCGACCTGCCTCGTCCGGTCCGGATGCAGGGCGTCTTCGTCGGCGACCGCGAAGTCGGCGAGATCACGAAGCACTGGCTCGAGCAGACCGGCGGCCGGACCTTCTACGACGAGGACATCCTCGCCTTCGGCGACGCGGAGGACGGCAGCGCCGGCGATGGCGGCCAGTTCGCCTGGCTCCGCAAGTACGGCGTCGACGAGATGACCGTGCCCGCGGCCGAGCTCGTGATTGCGTTGAGCCGGGCGAGCACCTCGATGCTCCAGACCAAGCTCAAGCTCGGGTTCGCCCGCGCCAGCCGGGTGATGGACGAGCTCGAGCGCTACGGGATCATCGGGCCGCAAGATCCGCGCAACCCCGCGTCGCCGCGCCAGATCTATGGGCCGGACAACTGGCTCCGCGCGATCGACGAGGGCGATGGGACCGACGAATGACCATTGCTCTCATGCCTGAAACCTTGCTGCCGAACGTGGACGCAGTATTGTGTGGGCCGAGATCGGCCGCAGGTGCGCGCGCAGTCGCGGTCGACGTGGACGGGGACCGATGACGACCAGGGACGACGTGCGACGAGCGAGCGGCGACGCGCGGGCCGACGGCTCGCGCCTCGATCCGGGTCGCCCGCTCACGGGTCGCGGCGATCCCGACCGTTCGAATCGGGGGCCGGATCGCGCCGACCGCTCCGCGGACCCGCCCGCCGGTGGTCCGCCGCCGCCGCTCGCGGAACGGCTCTACGCCGCCCGCGAGCGAAAGGGCGTCGACCTCTACCGGGCCGAGCGCGACACGAAGATCCGGGCCCGCTACCTGGCCGCTCTCGAACGGGGCGAGTACCGCGAGCTGCCGGGCGACGTCTACACCAAGGGCTTCCTGCGCAACTACGCCCTGTATCTCGGCCTGGACCCCGAGGAGGTCGTCGCGCAGTGGCGCCGCGAGCGCGGCGATGCGCCGCCAAGCAAGGCCGTCCTCACCATCCCGCGGCCGATTGTCCAGGCCCGCCCGGGCCTCCAGTTCTCGCCGGGGATCATCGTTGCCGCGTTGCTGACCATCCTGATCGCGGGGGTCGGCGTCTGGCTCGGTCTCCAGGTGATGCGCTTTGCGAAGCCGCCGACCCTGACGGTCACCGCGCCCCGTGAGGCGACGGTCGCGCTCGACGAGACCGCCACCTCCTTCACCTTCGAGGGCACGTCGATCCCGGGCGCGTCGATCACGATCGAGATGGCCGGCGGCTCGCGCCAGGCCTCGGCCGATTCGACCGGCAGGTGGACCGTGACGATCGACCTGCTCCGCGGCCGGAATGAGTTCAAGATTGACGCGACCGACCCCGACACGGGCAAGCACGCCGAGCAACCGGCGATGATCGTGATCACGGTTCCGGTGAGTGCCGTCGTGCCACCCAAGCTGACGGTCGACCAACCGGCCGAGAACACAACGTTCGAGAACGGCGCGATTCCGGTCCAGGGGACCGCGTCCGACGCGACGTCGGTCCGGGTCTCGGCGAGCTGGGACGGCCCGGTCACCGGGGCGCCGGCCGCGAGCCCCGGTCCGGCCGGGGCACACGGTGGGCCACCACCTCCCGCTCCGATCACCGTGACGGTCGGCACCGACGGGAAGTGGACCACCGACGCGACCCCGCTCCAGCTCACGACTGGCCGCTGGACGATCACGATCGTCGCCTCGAACTCGTCGTCGCCTGCGACCCAGACCCAGACCCGGCACGTGTCGGTCGCGTACAAGGGCGTGAACCTTGTCGTGTCGATCAAGGGCGGGCCGGCCTGGATCAAGGTCTGGGTCGACGGGGTGCTCGATAACAAGGTGGGGCTGGCGGGCCGGGTCTACCGCGACGGGCAGGTCCTGACGTTCACCGGCCAGACCTCGGTCGAGGTCCGATCCGGATCGTCCGGCGCGACGCAGTTCAGCCTGAACGGCCAGGCGCTCGGGGCGCTCGGCAAGCGCGGCATCCCCGAGACGTGGCTCTTCAAGCCGCCGGCGCCACCGACCCAGACCCAGCGCCAATAGAGATGGGCGGCGACCCGCTCGACGAGCTCGCGATGCGCCTCCAGGCCGCCTGCCTGGCAACCGGGACGACGGTCGCCCTTGCCGAATCGTGCACGGGCGGAATGGTCGCGGCGGCGCTGACGGCGATCCCGGGCTCGAGCGGCTACTTCGTCGGCGGGGTCGTCTCGTACTCGAACGATTCGAAGCGCGACCTGCTGGGCGTCGATGCGGCCGTCCTCGACGCCCACGGCGCGGTCAGCGCCCAGGTCGCGCGGGCGATGGCCATCGGCGCCCGCGACCGGTTCGGCTCGACGATGGCAGCGTCGGTGACCGGGGTCGCCGGCCCGGATGGCGGCACCACCGCAAAGCCGGTCGGGCTCACCTATGTCGGGGTCGCGGACGCGAGCGGCGCGGACGTCCGCCGGTTCACGTGGCCCGGCGATCGCGCGGGGAACCGGCTCGACAGCGCCGTCGCCGTCCTCGATGCACTGCTCGACCGGCTGGGGGCGCCATCCGACCCCGCCCCCTCGTCGGACGCGCCCGCCCGGTGACCGGGAGCGAGACACCCGGCGGCGGGCTGCTGCCTGCCCGTCCCGCCCGTGCGATCGTTCCGGGCGAACGGATCCACGTCGTCGGCGCGGCCGGAGCCGGAGCGAGCGCCGCGGTTCTCCATGCGCTCTGGGCCGGCGCGGTGCCCGACGGCTGCGACCAGGGTGGACGATCGCCGTACACGGCGGCGCTCGAGGCGGCTGGGATCGTGATCGCGCCCTCGCATGCCGCCGAACACGTGACAAGGACCCCGCCACCCGATCGGCTGGCAGTCACCAAAGCGCTCACGGCAATCGATCCGCGGAATCCCGAGCTGGAGGCGGCACGACGGGCCGGCATCCCGATCGAGCCGTGGCAGCAGGTCATCGCCGACGCTGCCGTCGGGCGGACGCTGATCGGCGTGGCGGGGACGCATGGCAAGAGCACCTCGGCCGGCTGGCTCGTCCATGTCCTCGTCGCGGCGGGCGCCGATCCAGCGGCGTTCGTCGGGGCGCTGTTGTCGGAGAGCCTGACCGGCGGCCTGCCGGCTACGGCTCGCCGCGGGGCGGGCCCCGCCTTCGTCGTCGAGGCGGACGAGTACGCCGGCAACTTCGATTCCTACACCCCGGCGATCGCAATCCTGACGTCGGCGGAGTGGGACCACCCCGATGTCTTTGCCGACCGGGCGGCGGTGATCGACGCCTTCGCGACGTGGATTCGCCGGATGCGAGCAGCCGAGGGATCCACAGAGCCTCCGACGACGGTGATCAACGTCGGCGACTCCGGCGCGGCCGAGGTCGCCGGCCGCCTTGCTGACTGGCCGGGCCGGATCGTCGCCACGGCGTTGATCGATGGCGCGAGCCCACGCGGGACGGGCTTTGCGCGCGGGCTGGCGGAGCAGTACGCGACAGCCAGCGGCCCGGCACGGCCGATCCTCGGCCGGATCGTCGCGAGCGATCCCGCCGGGACCACTCTCGAGATGATCGGCTTGGAGGGGCTGCGCGGACCGCTCACCGTGCGCCTCTCGACGGCCGGCCGGCACAACGCCGCCAACGCGCTCGGCGTCGCGGCCGCGGCCCTCGTCGCGGGCGTCGCGCCTGACGCGATCGTCGCGGGCCTGGCCTCGTTCGCCGGGGTCGGCCGGCGCCTCGAGCGCAAGGGCGAGGTCGGCGGGGTCGCCGTGTACGACGATTACGGCCACCATCCAACGGCGATCCGCGAGACGATTGCCGCCGTTCGCCAACGCGCTCCGGGTCGGCGGCTATGGGCTGTCTACGAGCCACTGACCTTTCATCGAACCGCTGCGCTGCTCGACGACTTCGCGGCAGTCCTGGGCGCGGCCGACGGCGTCGCCATCGCCGACATCTGGGCCGGGCGCGACCCGGACACGACGATCGCGAGCGCAGGCGGGCTGGCCGAGGCGATCGCGGTGCGCAACCCGTCGATCCCGGTCGCGACGCCCGGCTCGGTCGAGGCGACGGCGGTATGGCTGGCGGGCGAGGTTCGTCGTGGCGACGTCGTCCTCGTCATGGGCGGTGGCCGGAGCTACCGGATCGGCGAGCTTCTCCTCCAGGCGCTCGCGGACCGCTGATCCACCCGTTTCAGGGCATACTGGGGCCCGTCATCCGCAGCGCGCGACGCCCGTTCGACGCGTCGCCGACCGCCGCATTCGCAGGGAGGCCCATGGCCGGAGACGTTTCCTTCGACGTTGTCAGCGACTTCGACGAGCAGGAGCTGCGCAACGCGCTCGACCAGGTTCGACGTGAGGTCGGCCAGCGGTTCGACTTCAAGGGCGTGACCGTCGAGCTCGAGCAGTCCAAGGACGAGCTGACGCTCGTGACCGACGACGAGCACCGGGCGGCCGCGATCAAGGACCTGATCGAGTCCAAGGCCGTCAAGCGGAACCTGTCGCTGAAGATCTTCGATTGGGGGAAGGTCGAGCCGGCCGGGGGCAACAAGGTCCGCCAGGTGATCACCCTCCGGCGCGGGCTGAACGACGAGCTCGCGAAGAAGATCAGCAAGCTGATCCGTGAGGAGTTCCCGAAGGTCAAGCCGCAGATCCAGGGCGACGCAGTCCGGGTGTCCGGCAAGAGCCGCGATGACATGCAGAAGGTCATCGCCCGACTGCGCGAGCTCGAGGAGCTGCCGGTCCCGCTCCAGTTCGAGAACTACCGGTAGCCCGCCGATGATGCCCGGCACTCGGTACGCGAAGACGATCATGATCATCGTCGCGATCGTCGTGGCGATCGGGCTGGTCGTCGGCATGGCCACGACGCAGGCCGTCCGCTGATGGAGGGCGAGCGGGCGGAGACGGGTACGGCGACCGATTCGGAGACCGCAGGCTCCGCGACGAACGAGCGCCACACGGAGGCGTCCCCAGACGCCGTGCCGGCGATGCCCGAGCCGGAGCCGCAGCCATTGCCAGAGCCCACGGCCGCGCCCGAACCCGGGCCGTTGCCCGAGCCGGAGTCGCAGCCCGATCCCGAGCCATTGCCGGAACCGGAGCCGTTGCCCGAACCCGATCCCGAGCCATTGCGCGAGCCGGAGTCGCAGCCCGAGCCCGAGCCATTGCCGGAACCGGAGCCATTGCCCGAACCCGATCCAAGAGCCGCTCCCGGGCCGGAGCCACAGCCCGAACCCGAAGCCGGTCCCGAACCCGAGCCCGAACCCGAGCCAGCCGCCGCGCGCACCGTCGGCCGGTTCATCGCCGACGCTCTCCGTGCCGCCGGCGTCCGCTATGCCTTCACGGTTCCCGGCGAGAGCTTCCTCGGACTCCTCGAGGGCCTCCGCGATGCCGGTATCCGGGTCGTCGCGACCCGCCACGAGGGCGCCGCCGCGTTCATGGCCGAGGCCCACGGCCAGCTCACCGGTCGTCCGGCCGCCGCGATCGGGACCCGCGCCGTCGGCGCATCGAATCTTGCCATCGGGATCCACACGGCCCGCCAGGACTCGTCGCCGATGTTCGCCCTCGTCGGCCAGGTCGATCGCGCGTTCCGCGGCCGGGAGGCATTTCAGGAGATCGACCTCGCGACGACGATCGGCGGACTTGCCAGCCACGCCATCGAGCTCACCGCCGTCGCCGACGTCCCGGGGCTCGTGGGCGACGCAGTCCGGGCCGCGATCGGCGGCCGGCCCGGGCCGGTGCTCCTGTCGCTGCCCGAGGACATCCTCGACGAGGTCCTCCCGACGGGAACGCCGCTCGACACGTCGCGGCCGGCTCCGATTCGGCCGGAGCCCACCGACGTCCGCGCCGTCCTCCATTTCCTCGCCTCGGCTGAGCGGCCCGTCATCCTCGCCGGTGGCGGGGTCCTCCGCGCCCGGACCTCGAGCGACCTGCTTCGCCTCGCCGAGTTGCTGCGCGTTCCGGTGATCGCCGGCTGGCGCCGCGGCGACGTCATCTCGAACGACCACTCGCTGTACCTCGGGATGGCCGGCTATGGCAGCCCGGCCGTGGTCCGCGGGCGGCTCGAGCAGGCAGATGCGATCCTCGTGATCGGCTGCCGCCTGTCGGAGATCACCTCTTTCGGCTACGCCGTGCCTGCAGAGGGCCAGGCCTGGATGCACGTGGACGTCGAGCCGCTCGCGGATCGGGCGGGCCTGCCGCCGGCGACCCGATCGATCCGGTCCGATGCGCGGGCTTTTCTGCGAGCGTCGGTCGCCCGCCTCCAGGAGTCCGTCCTCGACGCGGCGTCGGCCGATGCGCGGGCGGAGCGCAATGCCGCGGATCGGGCGGCATGGGAGACGGCGACGACCCCGGATGCCACGCCCTGGACCGGCCCGGGCGTTCATCCGGCACACGCCGTCGAAACGGTGCGGCGTCTCGTCCCCGACGACGCGATCATCGCGACCGACGCCGGCAACTTCGGGCTGTGGATCGCTCGCCATTTCCGGTTCCGCCGGCCCGGGACGTTCCTCGGTCCGACATCGGGCGCGATGGGCTATGCCCTCCCGGCAGCGATCGCAGCGGGTCTCGTCCACCGCGACCGCGTCGTGATCGCGTTCGCCGGCGACGGCGGGTTCGCGATGACGATGGCCGAGCTCGAGACCGCGGTCCGCGAGCAGGCAAAGGTCATCGCCATCGTGTTCGACAACGAGCGCTACGGCACGATCCGGATGCACCAGGACCGGCGGGGTCGAGAAGCGGACGGCGCCGCGGGCGGCACAGCGGGCGGCGCGATCGCCACCGATCTCGGCCCGATGGACTTCGCGGCGATCGCCCGCGCCTGCGGGGCGCGCGGGATCCGGGTCGAGACCGACGCGGCGTTCGAGCAGGCCGTGCGTCAGGCGCTCGCGAACGATCGGGCGACGGTGATCCAGGTTGCCCTTGATCGCGGCTGGGTGGCGCCGGATCTGCCGTTCGCGGAGGCCTGAGGCTCATGCCGACGACCTTCCACCTCACGCCCCGTGACTGGTGGGACGCCGCCGACCCGTCGGCGCCGCTGACGGCGCCATCGCTCGCGGACGAGGGCTTCATCCACTGCACCGACGGGGCGGCGAACCTCGTCGACACGGCAAACCGCCACTACCGCGGCGATCTGCGCACGTTCGTGGTCCTCACGGTCGATCTCGACCGGGTCGGCAGCCCGTGGCGGACTGAGGACGCCGGCCGGATCTACCCGCACGTCTTCGGACCGATCGCCCGCGCCGCGATCCTCGCCGTTGCCCCGGCCCCTCGAGCAGCCGACGGGTCGTTCCTGCCCCTCGACGCCTGACGGCCTACCGGATCGCCCGCCGATGTCGCCCCGGAAGACGGCTCCCGACGACGCCGACGCTCCGCTCAAGCGCCTCGGCGGTGGTCGCTGGCAGACCCGCGACGAGCGGTTCACGATCGAGCCGCAGTCGGGGACGTGGGTCGTCGTCGACGCCGAGCAGACCGACGATCTCGGCCTGCCCCTCGTCCGTGGCCCGTTCCCGAGCCTGACCGAGGCGAAGACCGCGATCGCGACCGCCCGGACAACGGCCCGGGCGACCTCGCCGCTGGCCGCCCGGATCGAGCGCCGCGGGCGCGAGCCGCTGGTCGCAACATCGGATCTGACGACGAACAAGCGTGCCGCGCTCGCCGAGCCTGAACCAACGCGGAAGCCGGAGACGTCCTGCGTGCCCCGGGCGAAGGCGCCGCCTCCGCCCGCCAAGGTCGAGCCGCGCGAGCCGGGCTGGATCGCCGACCTCGCGCCAGCGGAACGCGGTCGGGCGCGGCGGCTGATCGAACGGCTGACCGCCGCCGACGTCGAGGACGCCGAGTCGCTCGTCCGGCGCGATCTCGCGGGCGACATCCCGGCGCTGGCGGCCTACGCGATCGGCCGGCGGCTGGCAGAGCTCGGAAATGAGGCCGATCCAGAGGCCGTCGCGGCCGTGATTGCCGACGGGCGGGACGACGCTCTGGGCGTTCGCTGGCGGCTGGTCGACGGCGACGGGCGCCCAATCCTCCTCGAAGGCCGCGGGCGGCACCGCCGCTGACGCTGGCGGCGCCCGCGTTGCGGCGCCACCCTCCGGGCCGGCGCGCCGGCCACCGAGCGCGGCCACGATCAGCGGAGGTCGTCCTCAGTGAGGCCCAGATGTCCGCCGATGACCTGCTCCCAGCCCACCTCCGGGAATCCCATCGCGGCTCGTTGCTCCGGCGTCATGGCCGCGACGCGGGCGCGGGACGCCTTGACCTGCTCGATCATCGCGGTCCGCATCATCTCGGCGCGGACCTCATCTGGCGACCGCGCGCCCAGCCACTCCTCCAGCCACGCCGCCAGCGACGGAGCGGTGTCGACGAACGAGCGTCGCCAGGCACGATCGCTGGCACGCTCCGTCAGGCCGTCCGGGTCCCACGAAACGATCGGGCCGTTCTCGGTCGACGCGTCGACGGCGTCGATTTCGGAGCCGTCGTCGACGAGCGGCAGCAGCCGGTCGGGCCAGCGCTGCGTCCGCGGCGCCTCCGCCCCGAGGGATCGGTAGCGCTCGACGACGCCGGCAATCGGGAGCAGGCCGTTCGAAGGCCCGAATCCGCCGTTCCCGACCTCGCGGTACAGTCGTCGCAGGTCCGCCGGGAGCGCGAATCCGAGGTCCGTCTCGGCTCGATCGAGCGCCTCGGCTAATGCGGTCACGGGGCTGGGGACCGGGGTCGGCGTCGTGAGCTCGGACTGGAGGGCCGCGATCTTCGCCGGTGTCGCCGGGTCGACCCGTCCCTCCTGGTTATCGGCGACGACCCCGCGGAGGTCTGCCCCGAGCCGACGGATGTCCCCGAGGAGCTGGCCGAGATCGAGCGACTCGACCCGGGTCGAGAAGGCGGTCGGCCGGGTGTCGGTCCGGCGGGCGGGGTCGGCGACGCGAGCGCGGAGCCGCAGGACGAGGTCGTCGGTCAGGGTCGTGGCGTCGCGCATGCCGGGATCATCGCGCGGACGCCCCGGGCCGGGCAAGACACCTGGAGCGTCGGGCAGGCCCGCCCCTTCACTCCGGGATCAGGACCGGGAGATCGCCGCGCGCTCGGAGATGGAAGGCGACGCCGTACACGACGCCGGTCTCGGGGTCTCGCCGGGGGATCGCCGTCAGCCGCCAGTCGCCGTCGGCCCGGCCGACCCAGCGCGCCAGGGGCCGGGCCTCCCGGTAGACCGCGTCGAGCAGGTCGAACGCCTCGGCGGGCAGGTCGACGAGAGTCTCGCGGGCCGGCAACCCGACGACCGCGTCGTCGAACATCGTCCGGAAGGCGAGATTGCCGTACACGACGACGTGACCCGGTCCGCTCGCGAAGCCGGCCGGGCGCCGCGCGAAGCTCGGCAGGTCCGGACCCGGGTCGTCGGACGACAGTGGCTCGGCCATGGTGGGATCATGCACCCGGAACCGGGGATCGCCACGTGACCCACTCTCGCCGCGCTCGGCCGCCGTTCGGACCGTCCGCCGATGCGAATCGGATTGCTGCTTCCCCAATCGGCTGAGGACGGAGCCGGCGCGACCTGGCCAGGTCGCGGGCATGGCCCGTCAGGCCGAGGCCGGTGATGCCAGTCCGCCGCTCAGGGTCGGCGCGATCTCCGTGGAGCCGGGTCAGGCCGCGTCTTCAGCTCGTCGGCGGCCTTGCGCTGGGCGTCCTGGATCTGTTTGAACACCTTGCCCATGCCCGGCTTGAGCAGCTCGCGCGCGGCGGCGGCCGCCTCGCGGTCCCGGCGACGCAGCCGCTCGCGCTCGCGCGGATCGAGCGATTCGTCATCCGTCATGGGCGGGATCGTGGCGTCGAAGCGGAGCGGCGTCAACCGGCTCCGCACGTGCGATCCTGTTCCGATGCAGGCCCTGATCTTCGACCTCGACGGGACTCTTGTCGACACCGTCTACGCCCATGTCTTCGCCTGGCAGCGAGCCCTGATCGAGCTCGGCAGCCCGGTCGACGGCTGGCGGATCCACCGGCGGATCGGGATGAGCGGTGGGCTCTTTGCGCGGGCGGTGGCCCGGGAGATCGGTCGTGAGCTGACGGCCGAGGAGGCCGACGCCCTCCAGCGCCGCCACGGCGAGGTCTTTCGCGAGATCCTGCCCGAGCGGCGGCCCCTGCCCGGCGCGATCGAGCTGCTGTCGGCGCTCCGGCGAGACGGCGTCGTCCATGGCATCGCGACGTCCGGGCGTCGGCCCGAGATCGACCGGTCGCTCGAGGTGCTCGGCATCCCGCCCGAGACCGTCGTCGTCGAGCGCGGCGACGTCCTCCGGGCGAAGCCCGAGCCCGACCTCTTTCTCGCCTGCCAGGAACGCCTCGGCGTCCCCGCCAGGGATTGCTACGTGGTCGGCGACGCCGTATGGGATCTGCTGGCCGCACGCCGGGCCGGGATGCTGAGCGTGGGCCTGCTCTCGGGCGGATACGGCGAGGACGAGCTCCGGGCGGCCGGTGCCTTCCGGGTCTACCGCGACGCCGAGGAGCTCCACGAGTCGCTCGACGAGCTCGGGATCGCCCTCACGGCGGTGTGACCCGGTAAGCGCCGGCGCCGGATCCCGACCTCAGGCGTTGCTGCCCGTGACGATGACCACCGCGGGTCCATCAGGCCGCGGACCCGCAAGAAGACCGGCCCATGAAGCGGCTGCGGCCCCTTCGACCGTGATCCCGAGCGCATCGGACAGCTCGGTCTGGGCCGACCGGAGGGCGTCATCGTCGACGATCCGCATTTCGTCGACGCGGCCGACCATGAGCGCCACCGCGGCCGGGATCGCGACCCGCGATGCGATCCCGTCGGCGTAGGTCGTGACCGAGGGCGTGTCGATGGCGCGGCCGGCCCGCCAGCTGAGGGTCATCGCGGCCGCGCCCTCCGCCTGGACGCCCAGCACACGGCACGTCGGTGCGGCGGCCCGCAGCCACGACCCAACTCCGTTGATCAGCGCGCCGTTCCCGACCGGGACGGAGATCACGGCGGGGGAGGGAAGGGTGCCGGCCGTCACGGCCTCGGTCAGCTCGAGGGCAAGCGTTGCCGCGCCCGTCGAGATCCGGGCGTCCTCGCCATCGACCAGGAGGTGGCCGCCACCGCCCCCGGCGTGCCCCTCGGACGCGGTGCGCGCCTCGTCGAAGTCCTCGCCGATCTCGACGACCTCCGCGCCGAGCGCGCGCATCCGGGCGACCTTGGCCCGGTTCGCGTTATGCGAGGCAAACACGATCGCGGGTACGCCGAGCGCCCGCGCCGCGAACGCGACCCCCTGGCCGAAGTTGCCGGCCGACGCGCACACGACCGGGCGGTCCGGGCCGATCGCACCCTCTGCGGTGAGATCGCCGACCGCGATCCAGGTCCCACGGCCCTTGAAGGACCGAATCGGATTGATCGTCTCGACCTTGACGATGACCGGCACTCCGAGGCGCGCGGACAGCCGCTCGTGGACGAACTGGGGAGCGTCCCGGAAGGCCGCGTGGATCCGCGACCGGGCGGCCTCGATCGCCGCCGGCTCGAGCTCGGGGATCGACTGCATGGCGGGATCCTACCCGCACGGGTGCCCGCTGATCCGACCCGTCGCGAGCGTCGTATCCCTTGTTGCCCGATCTGCTTGTTACAACATGTTGCGATAAGATCGGCGGACCCACTCGAGGAGCCTTCTCATCGTGATCCGCTTGCCCGCCACTGCCCGGATCGCCGCGTCGCTCGCGGCGCTGCTGGTCGGAGGCGCGCTCGGTGCGTGCTCGCCGGCAGCAGGCGGGGGGTCACCTTCGGCTGCGAGCGGCGGCGCTGCCTCCCTGGGCTGGCAGGACACCCTGACGGGCGGCCCCGACAAGCTCGACGTCGCGACGACGGTTGCCCCGATCAGCTCGATCGCGCGGAACATCGGCGGCGATCGGATCCGGCTCCGCGGGATCATCCCGGACGCGACGAATTCGCACACGTTCGAGCCCGCGCCTTCGGACGCCCAGACGCTCGCCAAGGCGGACCTGATCATCGTCAATGGCCTGCACCTCGAGCAGCCGACCCTCCAGATGGCGGAGGCGTCGAAGAGCCCAGCCGCCCAGATCGAGCAGCTCGGCGACAACACGATCACTGAGCACGACTGGATCTACGACTTCAGCTTCCCGGTATCGGCCGGCGACCCGAACCCGCATCTCTGGATGGACGTCCAGTACGCGATCCGCTACGCCGACCTGATGCGCGGCTGGTTCGGCGCCGCCGACCCCGCCAACCAGGCGACCTATGACGCGAACTTCACGGCCTTCAAGACGCGCCTTGAGCAGCTCGACGGGTTGATCCGGAAGGGTGTCGCTTCGGTGCCTCCGACGGACCGCAAGCTCCTGACCTACCACGACTCGTGGGCCTACTGGGCACGCGAATACGGCTTCACGGTGATCGGCGCGGTCCAGGCGTCGGACTTCTCGGACCCGAGCCCGCAGGAGGTCGCGCGACTGATCGAGCAGATCCGGGCCGAGAAGGTGCCGGCGGTCTTCGGCTCGGAGGTCTTCCCGAGCCCCGTCCTCGAGCAGATCGCCCGGGAATCCGGCGCGACGTTCATCGACCAGCTCAGGGACGACGAGCCGCCCGGCGCGCCCGGAGGTCCCGATCACACCTATGTCGGGATGCTCAAGAAGGACATGCAGGTGATGATCGGCGCGCTCGGCGGCGATGCCACGATCTTCGACCCGCTGGTGGTGACCGACACGTGGCGGCCATGAGCGCCGCCGGCGCGAAGCCGGTCGCTGGCGAGCGGGCCAGGCCCGGCGGAGCCGGCCTCCCGGAGCCGCTCGTCCGGTTCTCCGAGGTCTCGTGCGGCTATGACGGCGCCCCCGTGCTGTCGGACGTCGACCTGGCCGTTCCGCGCGGCGCGTTCATGGGCATCGTCGGCCCGTCCGGCGCCGGCAAGACGACCCTGCTCCGGGCGATCGTCGGGGCCGTGCCGCGGGTCGAGGGCCGGATCACGGTGGATGGCCGGCCCGTCGGGCACAGGGCGACCTCGGGCGTCGGCTGGGTGCCCCAGCTCGAGACCGTCGACTGGAACTTCCCGGCTACCGTCCGAGAGGTCGTCCTGATGGGCCGCTGGGCCGAGCATCCCTGGCGGGCGTGGGCCAGCGCCGACGATCGGCGCCGGGTCGACGCGCTGCTCGACCGGCTTGGCATCGGCGGTCTCGCCGGACGCCACATCCGGGAGCTGTCCGGCGGCCAGCAGCAGCGGGTCTTCCTCGCTCGGGCCCTGATCAGCGACCCGCCGCTGCTCCTCCTGGACGAGCCGACGAGCGGCGTGGACCTCAAGACCCGCGACGACATCCTGCACCTCCTCGCCGACCTGAACGCCGACGGGATCACGATCCTGCTGACGACCCACGAGCTGAACACGGTCGCCGCGCACCTGCCCTGGGTCGTCTGCGTCAACGGCCGGGTGATCGCCGAGGGCGACCCGGACGACATTTTCACCTCGGACATCCTCGGCCGGACCTACGGCGCCGACCTCCGGGTCGTCCGCCAGGACGGGGTCGTGCTCGTCGCGGATGCCGCGCCGCACCGTCTTCGGGACGCACTTCGCCACCGCCACGGCGACGTCGAGCACGCCCATCACGAGCACGATCCGCACCACCACCTCGCCGCCGGTGCCACGGCGTCCGAAGCCGACGATCTCGCCGCCGACCACGAGCATCTCCCGTGACGTTCGTCAGCGAGCCGCTCGCGTTCGAGTTCTTCCGGCAGGGCCTGCTCGCGTCCGGCCTCGTCGGTGCCCTATGCGGGATGCTCGGGGTCTACATCGTCCTGCGCCGGATGAGCTACATCGGTCACGGCCTGTCCCATTCGGTGTTCGGCGGCGCGGTTGTCGGGTACGTCCTGGCCCTGAACTTCTACCTCGCCGCAGGCATCTGGGGATTTCTCTCGGCGCTCGCGATCAACGCGACCGCCCGGCGTCGCCGCATCGGGGCCGACGCAGCGATCGGGATCGTGACGACGGCCAGCTTCGCCGTCGGGGTCGCGCTGATCAGCAAGACCCGGAGCTTCACCCGCAACTTCGAGGCTGCCCTGTTCGGGAACATCCTCGGGGTCACGACGATCGATCTCGTCGTCGTCGGCGTGGTGACGGTCGCGGTCGCGGCGTTCATCGTCCTCTTCTACAAGCGGCTGCTGTTCGTGACCTTCGACCCCGAGGTCGCCCCGATCTACGGCGTGAACATCGGCCTCGTCGACACGTTGTTCGCGCTGGCGATGGCGGCGACGATCGTCGCCTCGATCAATGTCGTCGGCGTCACGCTCATTGCCGCCACGCTCGTGATCCCCTCGACCTCCGCTCGGCTGCTGACCGACTCGTTCGGCCGGATGATCGGAATCTCAACGGTGATCGGTGCGCTGTCCGGGATCGTCGGGATGTACCTGTCTTACTGGCTCGACGTGTCGTCCGGGGCCACGATTGTCCTGCTGGAGGCCTCCGTCTTCCTCGCCTGCCTCATCCTCACGTCGATGACCCGGCGCCGTCCGAGCTGGGTCTCGCAGCCGATTCCGACGCTCGCCCGAGAACGCCCAGCGGACGACTTCGAATGAGCGCGTCCCCAGCGTCAGCCGCGGCCCGCACCGCCACGCGCCGCGATCCGTGGCCGGATATCCGGGCCGAGCTCCGGAGCCGCGGCCTGCGCTGGACGCCGCAGCGGAAGCTGATCCTCGACGTCCTCGGCGCCGCGAGCGGCCACGTGACCGGGAGCGAGATCGTCGAGCGCTGCCGGAAGCGAGAGCCGGAGACGACCCCGTCGACGGTGTACCGGACGCTGGCCGTCCTCGAGGATCTCGGCTACCTCCACCACAGCCACGGTGCCGACGGCCGCGAGGAGTTCCACGTCCTGCCCGCCACCGAGCACGCCCACCTCCAGTGCGTGGCCTGCGGGCAGATGTGGGAGATCGAGCCGACCGAGACCGCGGCGCTCGTCGCTGATCTCGAGGTCAGCCGCGGCTTCCGGGTCGAGGTCGGCCACCTGACGATCGCGGGAACCTGCACCGTCTGCGCCCAAGCAGGCTGACGCGCAGCCCGTCGGCCGGTCAGCCGAGGCAGGCCCGAAGGTAGTAGAGCCAGAACGCGGGCACCTCGCGCACGACCAGGAGCGGCATTTCGCCGATCGGCATCGGATCGACTGCCGGTACGGTCAGGACGTCGATCCCGGCGCCCGAGAACGCAAGCTGGATCCGGGGCAGGTGATAGGCCTGGCTGACGGCGATGATCCGCGGCGAGGGCAGGGTCGGGTCGGCCACCAGCGCGATCGCGTGGGCGACCGTCGCCTCGGTCGTGACGCCCGTGTCGTCGACGAGGACCGCCGACGGGTCGACGCCGGCCGCGATCGCCACCTCGCGCATGACCGTGGCCTCGTTGTAGCCGTCGGCGCCCTGGCCGCCGGACATCACGAGAACCGGCACGAGCCCGCTCCGATACAGCTCGACCGCGGTCGCGATCCGGTCGGCGAGCAGGGGCGATGGGACGCCCGATGCGTACACCCGGGCCCCGAAGACCACGGCAGCGTCAGCCGGCCGGCGGTAGTCGGTCGTCCCGAAGAATCCGATCTGGAGGATGGGGAACGCGGTCGCGGCGAGGACTGCCGCGACCAGGACGCCGAGACGGACGCGGGCCGGGTGCTCCGACCCGACGCCGCGATCGCGCCAGATCCAGATGGCGCCGAGTGCGAGCGCCGCAACGATCGGGGCGGAGAGCGGGATCGGCATCGCGGGTCGAACGAGACCGGTCGCCACCGCGTCGCCGAACCGGACGACGTCCCGGAGCGCGAGCGCCGCGAACACCAGGCAGGCGACGGCGGCCGCGCGCCGAATGGCGGCCCGCGGCGCTCGCTGCGAGACCCACGTGAGGAGCGCTCCGCCGAGCAGCACGAGCAACAGGAGCTGGACGGATCGCGGCAGGTCGCGCACGTCGACGAACCATAGGGCGATGTCCGTCGCCCCGCCGCGCGCCTCGCCGATCAGCCCGACGAGCGTGAAGAGGGCCAGGAAGAGGGCGGCGCCACGCACCAGGATGGCCATGATGGCCGAGAGTCGTCCGCGCACGGCAGCGAGACGACTCGCGCCAGCGCGATGTGGCGGCTCTCCCGGTTTGCCTTGTTCGTGGGCTCAGCCGGAACCGCGCCACCGTCAGCGAAGGATCTCGACCGCGTCGCCGTCCACGACGACGTGGTCGCGCCCGACCCTCTGCCCCTCGAACCGCACCGACGGACCCCAGACGCGGGCGCCCGTGAACGCGTCAGCCAGCTCGTGATGAATCGCGTCGGCAACCGTGAGAACGGTCGATCCGGGCTCCAGGGCAAGCGGCTCGTCCTCGGTGACGCCATTCGCTCGTAGCCGAACCCGAATCAGACCCGTCAGACGCCAGATCGCCTCGCGGACCGCATTGAGCGACGCGTCGTCGAGGATCGATGCGGCCACGATCTCGTACGTGGGAACGACCGCTTTCAGGCGCTCGATGGCGCCCGGCGGTGCCTCGTCGGCTCGGGTCGCCACCACGAGCGAGGGCTTGTCGAGCCCGGCCGCGGCGACCTCGGCCATGACGATCTCGATCTCCCGGGGATCGGCGTCCGCGCGGGCGCAATAGGCGATCGCATCAGCCGACCGGAGGACGCCGAGCAGGGCCCGGCCGCCGCCGCGATCCTCGGCTGCACCTTCGATGAGGCCCGGAATCTCGACGAGCTGGACGAGGACGCCCCCGACTCGCGTCAGCGCCGGCACGGGCCGGAGTGTGGTGAAGGCATAGTCGCCGGTCTTGATCTGGATCCGGGAGAGCGACTGGAGCAGCGACGACTTCCCGACGTTCGGAGGCCCGACAAGCGCGATCTGTGCGGCCCCTTCGCGACGGACCGCAATCGAGTCGCGCTGAACGGCGCTCGATCGAACCCGGGTGTCCTCGATCTCCGCCAGGAGCGATTTGCGGAGGTCCGCGTATGGGCCATTCCGGTAGTCCGGCAGCTCCGCGAGCAGTTCGCGGACGACCCGGATCCGTTCTCGACCTTCCGTTCCGATCAGTCGACGCTTCGCGACCTGCGCGAACGTCCGGTGCGGCATGGGCATGGCGATCCCTTCGAACACGTTCGGCGGGAAGGAGCGCGCCGCGCGGCCGTGATCCGGCTGCGAACGAGCGGCACGCGCCCGATTCCCGCCCCTTCCACTGACGCTGGTGCTGGAAGGGGCGGCTCAGCCGTTCCGGTTCGAGATGAGGGCCAGCCAGGTGTCCTCGGGACGCCGGCCGATCGAGAGGCTCATGGCGCCGCAGCGTAGCACTCCGCGACCCGGTCAGGCGATGACCGTCGCGGCGCCCTCGATCGCGGTCGGCTCGTCGGTCGCGTACGCGGAATGCATCGGGCGCTCCCACCACGGCGTCGGCGCCATCGTCAGGCGCTCGAGCCCGCGCAGGACCGCGTCGTAGTTCACGCGCCAGCCGTTGAAGTCGCGCCAGGCCGCGTCGCGATCCCTGACCAGGGGCACGCCGGCCTTTTCGAGGACCGCCAGCGCCTGGTCGAACCGCGCCCGGCCGATCGAGGTGGCGTCGGTCGGCGACGGGTTCGGGTCGAACGCGATGTTGAAGTATTCGGCGATCCGGCGCAGGGCGAGGTAGCCGGCGCGGATCGTCAGGTCGGCCTGGACGTCGCCCTTGACCGCGACGGCAGACCGCATCAGGGCCGCGGTATCCATCATCGCGCCCGACGCATTGACCCATGAGTGGTTGTGCTGCTGCGAGCGGTAGAACACGAGGACCGGCAGCGACGTGTGCGTCTCCTCGAGCTCGGCAAACCACTGCTCCCAGCGCTCGAAGAGGTCGTGCAGGACCTCGAGGCCGGACAGCCGGTCCATCCGCGTGATCATGACGACCGGCGACGGCGGGGAATCGGCGCGGACCTCGAGGAGGTTGACGAGCAGCTCGCGCCTTGAGAACGCGCCGTAGATCGTCGGCAGGTACGAGACGAGGAGCGCCACGAGCGCGAGCCCGATCGCCGCCTCGCTGAACGCGAGGAATTCGCCGCCGGGCACGGCAGGCCGGTCGAAGCCAAGGGTCAGCAGCGACGAGCCGCTGACGACGAACGCGTCGCCTGGCGCCAGGCCGATCGCCCAGAACATCGCGCCATAGGCCGCTGCCAGCAGGATGAGCCAGAGCGCCGGGAGAAGGATCAGCGACACCGGCCCGTAGTACGCCATGACCCGGTCTCGCAGCTCGTACGACCGCGAGGGCGGGGCGAGCAGGCCGAAGACCTTCCGGACCGACCGGAACAGGAAGCGCGAGATGGCGTCGTTGTCGCCGCGCGGGACGACGAACGTCCGCACCGCGCTGAACACGATCCGGGCCACGGCCGCGAGGCCGAGGACGAAGACGAGGACATGGACGGCGATCACCGACGCAGGATAGCGTCGGGGTGGACCGACGGCCGCTGCTCAGCGCGCGGTCCAGCCCCCGTCGATCGTAAGGACGGAGCCGGTGACCATTGCCGCGGCCGGCGACGCGAGGTAGAGGAACGCCGCCGCGATCTCCGCCGTCGTTGCGACCCGGCCCGCCGGGATCCGGGCGAGGACGCCGGCGAGGAACTCCGGGTCGTCGAGGCGCTCGGCAGTGCCGGGCGTGTAGGTCCACGTCGGCGCGACGGCGTTCACGGTCACGCCACTTGGCGACCATTCGAGCGCAAGCACCTTCGTCAGGCCGATGACGGCGGCCTTGCTGGCGGAGTACGCGGCATGGCGCTCGATCCCGACGAGGCCCGCCTGCGAGGCCATATTGATGATCCGCCCGGAGCCCTGGGGGAGCATCCGCCGGGCGGCCGACTGGGAGGCGAAGAACAGGCCGCGAACATTCACGGCGAACAGGTCGTCCCACTCGGCCTCGGTCGCGTCGATCGCATCGTGGTTCGTGCCAAGACCGGCGTTGTTCACGAGGATGTCGATTCGGCCGAAGGCGTCCACCGTCGCCTTGATGGCTCGGTCGATCGACGCGCGGTCGGTCAGGTCGAGCTCGACCGGCACGGCCTCGCCACCGGCGGCGCGGATCCGCTCGACGACTGCACCGGCGGCGGAGGTCCGGCGCCCGGCGACGCCGACCCGGGCGCCGGCGGCCCCAAAGGCGGCGGCGAGGTCCGCCCCGATCCCGCCGGTCGCGCCGGTGACGAGCCCAACCTGACCCTCGATCGAGAAGGACGGATCGATCACGCAACGAGAGTAGCCGGGCACAATGCCGTCGTGCCGACCGAATCCGTCCTCTCGCCGCGCGCCCTCAACCGCGCGCTCCTCGCCCGTCAGCTCCTGCTCGAGCGCTCGAAGCTCTCGATTGTCGAAGCCGTGGAACAGGTCGGGGGACTCCAGACGCAGTACGCGCCCTCGGGTTACGTGGGCCTGTGGACACGGTTGGCGCGGTTCGAGCGGGACGACCTCACGCGGGCGCTCGAGGATCGCTCGATCGTCCAGGCGACCCTCCTGCGCACGACAATCCACATGGTGTCGCGGGGCGAGTTCTGGCGGTACGCACTGGGCATCCGCCGGCACCGCCGAGCGTGGGCGCTGCGGCTCGCGGCGAACGGGCCGTCCGAGGCTGACTTTATCGTCGCCGCCGACCGGATCCGTGCCGCGCTAGCCGACGGCCCGCGGAGCGTGAAGGAGCTCGACGCGCTGGTGACGGGCTTCGTCGGCAACGCCAGCCTGTGGGTCGATCTCGTCCGCGTTCCGCCATCCGGCACGTGGGAGCGGCGCCGCGCGGACCGGCTCGGACTCGCGGTGGACTGGGTCGGTCCGCCGAACGGGATCGAGGACGAGGGGCTGGCCCACCTCGTCCGGGCCTACCTGCGCGCGTTCGGGCCAGCGCCGTGGCGCGACATCGGCCTGTGGGCCGGGATCTCCGTCACGGATGCAAAACGGGGAGGAGAGAGCGTGTCGCTGATCCGCTATCGCGACGAGGCAGGCAAGGAGCTTGTGGACCTGCCCGATGCTCCGTTGCCGGATCCGGCGACGCCCGCGCCGGTCCGCTTCCTCCCGCATTGGGATGCCGGGCTCCTGGTCCACGCCCGGCGGACCGGGATCCTGCCCGAGGAGCACCGCGGCAAGGTGTTCCAAGCGCGGAATCCGTTCTCCGTCGGGACGGTCCTCGTCGACGGCCGGGTCGTCGCCGGGTGGTCCTTTCGGGAGGGCCGCATCGTGGTTGATCCATTCGAGGAGATCGCCGCTCCGGACCGGCGGGCAATCGAGACGGAGCGCCAGGGCCTCGAGGCCTTCCATTCCTGAGTGCGCCGGCTCAGTCGAGGCGGGGAGGAACGACCGGACGCCACCGCTGCCCGGATGGTCGTGCTGGCGCAGATCCGCGCGGCCCTCGTCATCGCCCGGCCGCCGTCATCCCGCGCCGGTACGAGCCGGCATTGCCCGGCACGGCGGACGTGGTCGAGCGGTTCGCCGAGCGCGTGGCCGACTACCCGGCGACCGTCCAGCGCACGACGCCGACCGAGCTCGCCGCGACGGTCGCGGGCGTCCTCGATGCCTTCAGAGCGCGGCGGATCGCCGTCCCGACCGGCGTGCCGACGCCGTGCGCTCAGCCTCCTGCCGGACCTGCACGTCTGCGTCGTCCGCGCCGACCAGATCGTCGGGACGGTCCTGGAGGCGTTCGGCCGGCTCGACCCGCGGCGACCCCAGACCTGGATCAGTGGGCCGTCGGCCACCAGCGACATCGAGCCCGAGCGCGTCGAGGGCGTCCGCGGGCCGCGCCGCCTCGTGGTGATCGTCGTCGCCGGCTGACAACCGACTCCCTGCCGACCGGCGACCGGCTGAGCGGCGCGGGCGATGCGGGTTGTAGGCTCGGTCCATGAACGTCCTGCGGCGCCTGGGGGAGTGGCTGATGGGCCGGCGATCCTCGCTCTCGGGAGGGGGCGGTCGTGGTTCGGCCCGGTCGCCGTGGGATCTCGGCAGCCCGGTGTCCGCTCCGGTCGAGGTGCCGGTCGCCGTCGTCGCTCCACCAGAGCCGGTCCGCCGCGATCGGGCACCGTTCGCCGTGCTCCTCCTGGCGGCGCTCGCGATCCTGTGGCTGGCGCGCGGTGTCCTCGGGCCGTTCATCGTGGCCGCCGTACTGGCCTATGCCTTCAGCCCGATCGTGACCGCCGGCGGGCGCCGGACCGGCTGGCCCCGGATCGTCGTGGTCGGCATCGGCTACGGGATCGCCGCCGCGATCGTCGCCGGGCTCGTGATCCTCCTCGGCGGGCGGATCGCGCACGAGCTCGAGCTCCTTGCCTCGTCGTCCGGTCCAGACGCCCTTGCGAAGACGCTCCGCGAGATCGTCGGGGGCGACGTCCTCGTGATCGGCGGGCAGCAGGTCGCGGTGACGGACATCGCCCGCGAGATCCAGGCCCGGGTCGCCGGGCTCGTCACCGCGCCCGCCGACGCCCTCCACGTCGCGGCCCAGGCCGGCGAGATCGGCCTCCAGGCGATCCTGGCGATCATCGTCACGTTCTACTTCCTCGTCGACGGCGAGATGTTCATGGACAAGACGATCGCCCTCCTGCCGGAGCAGAACCGGCAGCGCACGATCGACCTGCTGGCGCGGATCCACGTCATCCTCGGCCAGTGGCTGCGCGGCCAGATCCTCCTGATCGCCCTCGTCTCCGCGGTCGCCTACGTCGGACTCGGCCCGGTCCTCCACCTGCCGTATGCGCTCGGCCTCGCGATCCTGACCGGAATCCTCGAGATCATCCCGCTCGTCGGCCCGCTCATCGCGACTGCGATCGTGGCGGTCGACGCCTTCGCCCGCGGCGGCGCGGGCCTCGCGGCTGCCGTGATCGCGTTCTACTTCGTCCTTCGCCAGGTCGAGGACCAGGTCGTGATGCCCGTGGTGATCGGGCGGGCGGTCCATCTCCACCCGGTCGTCACGATCTTCGCGGTCCTTGTCGGGCTGAGCATCTACGGCGTGCTCGGAGGGCTCCTCGGCGTTCCGCTGGCAGCTGCGATCAACGTGATCTTCCGGGAGCTCTATCCCGCGCCAGACGCCGGTTCGCCGGGAACATCGGCCGACGTCGGCGCCCTGCCATGATGGTCCCGCCGCCGGCGCCGCGTCGCGGGCCGGCCCGCCCATCGATCGTCGTCGTCCGGATCCTGGCGACGAACGAGCTTGCGCCGGCCGAGATCGGCGCGATCCGGGCGATCATGGACGCGTCGTTCGGCGACGACGAGGAGGAGCGGTTCGGCGACGATGACTGGGGCCACGCGATCGGCGGGACCCACGTCGTGGTCGATGTCGACGGCGAGATCGTCGCCCACGCGTCGGTCGTGGAGCGCGAGATCCGGATCGGCGGACAACCGGTTCGAACCGGCTACGTCGAGGCCGTCGCGACCGCACCGGCGAGCCAACGCCGCGGCTACGGCACGATCGCGATGGACGCCATCGACCGCCTGACCCGCGACGGCTTCGCACTCGGCGTGCTCGGCACCGGCGAGCAGGCCTTCTACGCCCGCCTCGGCTGGCAGAGTTGGCGCGGCCCGTCGTCTGTCCGGACCGCCGCAGGGATCATCCCGACGCCGGACGACGACGGCTATCTCATGGTCCTCCCGACGCCGACGTCGCCGCCGCTGGACCTCGACCTGCCGATCAGCTGCGACTGGCGCCCGGGCGACGTCTGGTAGCTAGCCGGGGCGGTCGCCGGGCCGCGACGACCGGAGGAGGTCCTCGAACGGGACCGGGTCCGCGAATGGATCCCGCACTGTGCGCGGCGCCCGGGCGGCGATCGCCGTCGCGAGCTCTCCAGCCGCCCGGTCGATTCGCTCGACGAGGCTCCCGTCGGCCGCGACGCCGGTGCTGCCCCAGTCCTCGGACGCGGCGTACACCCCCGTCCCGACCGTAGCAGCGTTGAGGTAGGCGAACAGCGGCCGCAGGGCGTGATCCAGGGCGAGGGAGTGGCGGGCGGTGCCGCCGGTCGCGGCGATCAGGGTGGGCATCTCGGCCAGCCCGTCGCGCTCGATCACGTCGAAGAACAGCTTGAACAGGCCGCTGAACGAGGCGCTGAAGATCGGGCTGACCGCGACCAGCCCGTCCGCGCCGAGAACGGTGTCGATCGTGGCCTGAAGCACGGGCGACGGAAAGCCCGTCAGGAGGTGGTTGGCGAGGTCCTGGGCGCAGCCGCGGAGCTCGAGGACCGTGACGTCGGCCGCGATCCCACCGTCGCGGAGATGGCGCTCGGTCGCGGCCGCCAGCCGATCGGCGAGGAGCCGGGTCGAGGACGGCTGGCCGAGGCCGGCGCTGACGACGACGATCGAGCGGCGCTCGCCGTTCGGCGCGGTCATGCCGTGACCTCTTCGGGGACCGGCGCCAGTGTCGGCGTCTCGGCCGGAGTACCCGCATCGACTGCGGGGCCGCCGTTGTCGGACGGCTCGGCCGCTCGTGCGCTTGCGGGCGCTTCCCCGCGGGCGGCTCGTGCGGCGGCCACGCGAGGATGGACTGGAGCCTCCGGCACGTGGGCCGGCTTGAGCGCGGCGAATTCGCGCCGGAGGACCGGGACGACCTCGGCGCCGAGGATGTCCATCTGCTCGAGGACGGTCTTCAGGGGCAGCCCGGCGTGATCCGCGATGAACAGCTGGCGCTGGTAGTCGCCGACCATCTCGCGGAAGCCGAGCGTCCGGTCGATGACCTGCTGCGGGCTGCCGATCGTCATCGGTGTCTGGTCCATGTAGTCCTCGAGCGACGGCCCGCCGCCGTAGACCGGAGCGTGGTCGAAGTACGGCCGGAACTCGCGGATCGCGTCCTGCGAGTTCTTCCGCATGAAGACGTGACCACCGAGCCCGACAATGGCCTGGTCGGCCTGGCCGTGGCCGTAGTGTTCGAATCGGCGGCGGTACAGCTCGACCATCCGCCGGACGTGGTCGGACGGCCAGAAGATGTTGTTGTGGAAGAAGCCGTCACCGTAGTAGGCGGCCTGCTCGGCGATCTCCGGGCTGCGGATCGAGCCGTGCCACACGAAGGGCGGCACGCCGTCGAGCGGCCGCGGCGTCGAGGTGAAGCCGGTGAGCGGCGTCCGCAGCTTGCCCTCCCAGTCGACGACATCTTCGCGCCACAGCCGGTGGAGGAGGGCGTAGTGCTCGTAGGCGAGCGGGATGCCGTTGCGGATGTCCTGGCCGAACCACGGGTAGACCGGTCCCGTATTGCCGCGGCCCATCATCAGGTCGACCCGGCCGTCAGCCAGGTGCTGGAGCATCGCGTAATCCTCGGCGATCTTGACCGGGTCGTTGGTCGTGATCAGCGTCGTCGCGGTGGACAGGAGAAGGCGATCCGTTTTCGCGGCGATGAAGCCGAGGAGCGTCGTCGGAGAAGACGGCACGAAGGGCGGGTTGTGGTGCTCGCCGGTCGCGAAGACGTCGAGCCCCACCTCCTCGGCCTTGAGCGCGACCGTGACCATGGTCTGGATCCGCTCGGCCTCGCTGACCGCGCGGCCGGTGATGGGGTCGGGCGTGACGTCGCCGACGGTGAAGACCCCGAACTGCATGAATGACTCCTGGTTCCGGCCCGGCTCCTGCCGCGCCCAGCTCGACCTTCCCGACGTGCCTGACGGACCACACGATAGGCGATGGTCGTTGCGTAGTCAACTACCTGCCCTCCAGAACGCCAAGATTCGCGGTAGTCGGTGCCGGTATCCTCGCGATCGAGGGTGCGCCGGTCGGCGGCCGCCAGGCAGGGAGGGTCGAGGCAGGTGGACTGGCTCCAATTCGCGGTGCAATGGCTGCACGTGCTGTTCGCAATCACGTGGTTCGGGGCCGTGATCTACAACGACTTCATCCTGATCCCGGGCGTGATGACTTTGGCGCCGCGCGATCAGCGGACGGCCGGCTCGGCGATCGGCAACCAGGCGGTCAAGGTCATCATTCCTGTCTCGATGGCCGTGATCGTCCTCGGGATCCTGCGGGGGACCGTATTCGGCTCGATCCGGAGCCTCGACGCGCTGACGACGACCTACGGCCTCACCTGGCTCGTCGCGCTCGTCCTCGCGATCGTGACCTTCTACTGGGGTTACAAGGTCATCACGGGTGCGCTCGAGCGGTTCACCGCGTTCGATCTCGACCAGGCGGTACTGCCCGACGGCAACCCGAACCCGGTCATGGTCGCGCTCGTCGCCGACATCAAGCGCAAGAGCATGATCGAGCTCGTCTTCTTCCTAGCGATCTTCACCTGCATGATCCTGATGCGCTTCGGCTACTGAAAGGCAGCGACGATGCGGGTCTACATCGGCGTCGACGTTGAGTAGACGCCGCCTCAGCCCTGTTTCGCAGCGATCGCCCGGGCGAGCTCGATCTTCGACATCGTGGACCGGCCCGTGACGCCGAGATCCTTCGCCCGCCTGTAGAGCTCGGCCCTGCTGTGGCCGAAGTAGTCGACGCCGCCGAGCGCCTCGCCGCGACCGTCGCGAGCGGCCTTGCCTTGGTGGGTCGATCGTGGGTCGGACAGGCCCGGCTTGTCCTTGCGCTCCCAGTGGTCGTCGACCTTCTCCCAGCCACGCTTCAGCTGCTTGAACGCGGTCCGGTGAGCATGCGCGCCGTCGCCGTACTGCTCCGCGGCGCTGTCGTGCGTCTTCAGCCACGTCTCCTGGGCCTTCTTCGGCGAGCGCTTGAGCGTGCCGGGGAGCGATTTGTCGGCGGGCATCGGGCGGACCTCCAAGGTTCAAGATCTGGACCGTACCCGGCCTGCCGGATTCCTCACCGCCTGTCAGCCCCCATCGGAGTCGCACGTGCGTTGCAGGATCGGCGAAGAACGGCTCGCCCGAGGGGGCTGCGGCCGGAGGATCCGTGTCGGGCAACGAATCGCTCGGCCGCGCCCCGCCGTGCCGCCAATGACTCTGCGGTAACGGCAACGGCGGTCAAGGACCTTGTGCTCCTCTCCTGCTGTGCATTGACGCAGCGTCATCACGAGGGGCAGCCGGTCCGCGCTCGGCCCGCTCACCGGTCAGATCGTTGACAGACAGTCATCGCCTCGCGTCGCCTCGGGACCGGGGGGCATCCCTACGGGCGGCCGCCTCGAGCCCCGGCCGCGGCTGGGCCTTGACACGCCGGGTGATGTGGTATTCAATCACCACCTTGTTCTATAACACAGTGGTTATGCACATGCAGATGCAACCGGACCCGCTCAGCACCGTCTTCAGCGCCCTGGCCGACCCGACCAGGCGGGCGATCCTCGCCCGCCTGACCTCGGGCGACGCGACGGTCGGGGAGCTGGCGCAGCCGTTCGCGATGTCGCAGCCGGCGATCTCGCGGCACCTCAAGGTCCTGGAGAGCGCCGGGCTCATCTCGCGCCGCCGCAAGGCAACTGCGCGGCTGAGCCATCTTCAGGCGGAGCCGCTCCGCGAGGCGACCGAGTGGCTCGCCCGCTACCAGGCCTGGTGGGACGAGAGCCACGGCCGGCTCGACGCCCTTCTCGCCCGGCTCAAGGCCGACCCGCTGGCGACTGCGCCATCGGTCGGCGACATCACCAGGTGATCGATCGACGATTCGCACCCCAGCAGGAGGAACAGACGATGTCGGAGACGAAGATCCAGGCCCCGGCAGGTGTGCCGTTCATTGACGTCAGCCGCGAGTTCGACGCCCCGCGCGACCTCATCTTTCGGGCCTTCACGGAGCCCGATCTGCTGGTCCAGTGGCTCGGCCCGGCAAAGTATGAGATGGTCATCGAGGAGTACGACGTGCGAGCCGGCGGCAGCTGGCGCTACGTCCACCGCGACGACGCCGGCAACGAGTATCGCTTCCATGGCGTGTTCCATGGCGAGCCGTCGCCGGAGGGCTTCGTCCAGACGTTCGAGTTCGAGGGCGCGCCCGGCCACGTCTCGCTCGACAAGCTCGTCCTCGAGGAGCGCGCCGGCAAGACCGTCGTCCATACCCACTCGGTCTTCCAGTCGGTGGAAGCCCGCGACGCCATGATCGAGCATGGCATGGCCGAGGGGATGAACGAGGGATTCGACCGGCTCGACGCCCTGCTCGCCCGCCAGGCCGTCGTGGCCTGACGGCCCATCACCGATCGATCCCGAAGGGACCGCCCACCATGAACTTCACACTCGAGCTCGTCGTCGTCCCCGTCGAGGATGTCGATCGGGCCAAGGCCTTCTACAGCGAGCGTTGCGGCTTCAACGTCGACGTCGACCACAGCGTCGGCGAGGAATTCCGCGTCGTCCAGCTCACCCCGCCCGGATCGGCCTGCTCGATCTCGATCGGCAAGGGCCTCGCGAAGATGGAGCCGGGCACGCTCCAGGGCCTCCAGCTGTGCGTCACGGACATCGATGCGGCGCGTGCCCGGCTGGCCGAGGCCGGCGTCGACATCAGCCCCGTCCGGTTCATCGACAACGGTGAGTGGAAGGACGGCCACGGCGGTCCGTGGAACTCGTTCGCCTTCTTCAGCGATCCCGACGGCAACGGCTGGGCCGTCCAGGAGAAGCCCGCCACGAGCTGATCCTTCGCAATTCACGGCGCCCGCGGCGGCCTCGGCCGTGGCGGGCGCCTCCGCGTTCGCACGGCCGTCATGGACTCCAGAAGCCGCTGACCGCGTCCGCGATCGGCGGCGGCCCGGCGCCGCCGTCAGCCCGCACGACGACGACCTGGCTGCGGCCTGCCTGGTCGACGACCGGAAGGACGACCGCCGAGCTGTCGGGCGCCCAGACCCGGTGGCTCAGGGCGTACTGGTCGAAGAAGGGCAGGAACTGGTCGACGAAGAGGGCGCTCGGCCTGATGACCCGGTCCGAGCGGATCGCGCCGGTACCGACTTCCACGAACACAAGGTGGACCTCGGCGCCTGGCGGCGTGGTCGCCGACGCCGCTGGGCCTGCGGCGGGCGCCGATGGGTCGGCCGCCGCGATCGCCGGCGCCGTCCTGATCGCCTCCGCCGTCCGGATCGCCGCGACCGAGACGATCCCGCGGTCCGCCGTCGTCGAGCCGGAGGCCTGCTGAAGGCGCAGCGCCGCGATCGTATTGCCGTCCGGGGACCAGAAGAAGCCGACGACCGTGCCGTCGAGAAGCGTCCGGATCGTTCCGCTCGCCGGGTCGACGAGGCGGAGCGGACCCGACGGGAATGCGAGGGCCGGCCCGATCGCTCGGTCCGGCGCGACGACCGCGAGCGACGACCCGCTCGGATCGAAGGTGACCGCAGCCGGCCCGAAGACGGGCACCGCGTGCTCGCCCGAACCGTCCCGGCCGGCGACGATGACCGCCGCGGACGGCACCTGTCCGCGAACGAAGGCGATGAGCCGCCCGTCGGCGCTGACGACCGCCGGACGGAAGTTACCGGCATCCGGATGGGCGGGACCCACGACCGCTCCGTCGGCGCCGACCTCGCCGAGGAATGCGTCGGCTCCGCTGCCGACGTGGAGCATCAGCCGATCCCGGCCGATCCAGTCGAAGTAGAGCGGGGCCCCGCGGCGAATGACTGCGCCCGGCGCGCTCCCGTCCAGGGGCGCGCTGCCATCCGCGGGGGCGATTCGGAGCGAGATCCCGTCTGCTTCGGTGGCGAGGAAGGAGACGCGCTGCCCGTCGGGTGTCCACGACAGGTAGAAGGGCGGAATCGCGGCGCTGCGGTAGATGACCCTTGGCGCCGGCGCGGAACTCTCCGGAGGACTCGGTGCCAGGTCCTCGGGCGTCACGGCAAACACCGAGATCGCGGGGCCGCCGGCGCCGGCGGTAATGGCGGCGAGGCGCGCTCCATCGGGCGACCAGGCAGGAAAGCCGAGCTGGGCCCCGCTGGCAGCCAGCTCGCGGCGACGTCCCGCCTGGTCGATCACGGCCAGCGAGCCGCCGGTGTCGACCACGGCGATGAGCGGCGCCGGGCGCACTCCGGATGTCGGGACCGCCGTCTCGCCCGGCGACACCGAGCGACCGACCAGCCAGAGCGCGACGCCGCCAACCGCGAGGACGAGCAGCAGTCCGCCGGCCAGGCGAGCGCGATGGCGCAAGGGTCGAGGCTCGGGGACCGGCGGCGGAAGATCGACGGGCCTTTCGCCTGCGTTCGGGTCGGGCGAGCTCGCATGCCGTGCGTCGCCCGGATCCGGAGCCTCGTCGACCATTACGGAACGATACGCGCCCGAACCGCGGGTGGATCGCGGAGGAAGTCGCGGCATCCCGGTAGACTCGTTCCATCGACCTGCTCACCCGCCGTTGCTGGAAGGACCCGGTGCGACAAGCCCATCCCCGAAGACGGCACCGCCAGGCCATCGGTCCCGCCGCGATCGTGCTGGCATTGACGTTCGTCGTCGCGATTGGCTGGACGGCCACCGCGCCGAGGTCGTATGCGACGCCACCCGCGGATCAAGCCACGAGGTCGGATGTGGCAGGGCTTGTGGTGACCGTCGTCCGCCCGCTCGACGGAGCACGAGAGATGGCGGCCGCGACCGATTCGCCGCCGATCCGCGAATCGCGGTCCGCGCTGGGGCGCATTGCGCGCCCGTCGATCGACCTCACCCAACCGACGGCCGGCACCGTCTCGTCGATCGGGTCGGGAGCGACCGCGGTGTTTGTCGGAGACTCGTACACGAGCGGTTGGAATGGGGCCGGAATCGGGAGCCACGGCTGGCCGGCGTTGGTGGGTCGCGCTCGCGGCTGGAAGACGGTCAACCTGGCGGTCGCCGGAACCGGGTTCCAGAACCCCGGCTGGACCGACCAGCCGATCGGATCGCGTCTCGGTGCGGTCGTTCGTGCCAGCCCGGACGTGGTCTTCGTCGTTGGTGGTCACAACGATTCCCGTTGGTCGGCCGCCTCGACCGGCGCATCTGCCGACCGGCTCCTGGGCCGCCTGCGTGCTGCGCTTCCCCGAGTCCGGATCGTCGTCGTCGGACCGATCTGGCAGGACGGTCGACCGCCGGCTCGTTGTCTCGTCCTTCGCGACCACCTACGCCGGATGGCGGCCTCGATCGGCGCCGTGTTCGTCGATCCCCTTGGCGAGGGCTGGTTCGCGGGTGCCGCCCACCGATGGATCGGTCCGGATGGCCTCCATCCGACCGATGCCGGCCATCGTCACATCGCCGAGCGAATCCTCGCTCACCTCGCCGGCTGGTAGCAATCAGCGCCCCAGGATCTTGGCAATCGCGGCGTCCAGGGCGGGTGCCAGCGAGCGCGAAAAGGTCGCGGTCAGATGCCCGACGTCGCGGAATACAATCCGCGAGTTGACGACGACCGGGCACGGGTCGGCGATGCAGATCCGCTGAGTCAGGTCGATCCGCCCGGCGCCGCTCGCCTTTGCCGCGACCGATTCGAGACCGCCCAGGTGATCGACATGCGCGATGTCGTACGGGATGGCGCAGGCCTCGACATGATCCGAGTTGGCGGACAGGCAGGCGGGAATGTCGCGCTGTGCGTACGGCGTGTCGACGATGATCGCGACGCGCCCGGGGAGGCGTTCGAGCATCCGACCGACGGCCGCACCCTGGGCCGCGACCGTGTCGTCCGCAGCGATCAGCGGATGGATCGCGATCCGGCTCATCGACACGAGGATGAGGTCGGGCTTGATCGCCCGCAGTCGCCCGATCGTGGCGTCGTTGAATGCGGCGCATTCGCGGTATTCGCGCTTCAGGGCGATGTTCCGGACCCGCATGTCGATGAACGGACAGGCGACCTTGACGAACGTGACGACGCGCCATCCCTCGTGCTTCGCGAGGCGCTCCACTGCCGGGAACCACTGGGCGGCGTGCGAGTCGCCGACGAGGGCCACAGTGAATGCGCCGTCGCCGTTGCCGTAGATGCAGGACGGCGGCTCGGTGACGGACTCGAAGGCGAGGCACCCGTCGGCTCGCAGCCGCTCTTCGTCCTGGCGTGCGCGAGCGAGGGCGGGCTGGACGTCGGCCGGCAGGCCACCGACCGCCGCGATGTCGACCGGCAGCGGCGCTGGCCGGGCGGACGGCTGCGCCGAGGGCGACGACGGGACAGCACTGGCGGACTGGACAGGATCGGGTTGCGAGGGCGCCGGGATCGGCGACGGGCTCGAGGATGCGACGACCGGGTCGTCCGGCCACACTCCGTCGACCACGTCCGTCGTGCCGGCCGGATCCACGGTCGGAGCGACCGCGTGGACGGCGTCGCCGCTGATCGTCGGGCCGGCGGCCAGGACGACGACGGCCATGATCGAGGCCAGGCCGACCGACACGGTTCGACCCGGCCGCAGGGCGAGTCGCGGGCCAGCACCTCGGAACGGTGTCTCGATGGCCGCCCAGCATACTGCTGCGGCAGCCATCGAGAGGGCAACGAGGCCGGCTCGCGAGAGGTCGTCGGGAGCGATCCCCAGGACGAGCGGGCCGAGGACAAGGATCGGCCAGTGCACGAGGTACAGCGAGTAGCTGATCCGGCCCAGCAGGCGGAGCGGCGTCACGGACAGGAGCCGGCCCGGCCCGAGGCGGCGGCAGCCGGCCGCGAGCACGACGGCCGTGCCAAGACTCGGGACCAAAGCGGCCGCGCCCGGCCACGCGAGGCTCGGATCGAACGTGGCCACGGCGATGACGACGGCGGCCAGGCCGAGCCAGCCGGCCAGGCTCGCCAACCCGCGTGGCGCCGTATTGGCGACCCGCATGCCTGCAACCGCGAGGCCGCCGAGTCCGAGCTCCCACGCCCGGGTCGGAAGCGAATAGAAGGCCCAGTTTGCGGCCGCGTCGGTCAGGATGAGGTTCGCGGCGAAGGACGCGACGACCACCGCGCCGAGCGCGACAAGCACCCGTCGCTGGGCGTGCGCTCCCCGCGCAACGAGGAGGATGAAGGCCGGCCACACGAGGTAGAACTGCTCCTCCACGGCGAGACTCCAGAAATGGAGGAACGGTGACGGAGCGGCGACCGTCGCGAAGTAGTCGCCGGCGGCGAGGGCGAACCGGACATTCCCGATCGAGAGCGCCGCGGCAGCGCCGTCGAGGCCGACTTCGGCCCGATCGAGCGGTGCGACCAGGTTCTGTGAGGCGATCAGAGTGACGACGAGAACCACGAGCGCCGCCGGCAGCAGTCGGCGCGCTCGACGTGCATAGAACGGCAGCAGGGCGATCCGTCCGGTCCGGTCGTGCTCGCGCAGGAGCAGACCCGTAATGAGGAAGCCGCTGATCACGAAGAAGACATCGACGCCGACGAAGCCACCGACCATCCCCAGGAGGCCGGCGTGGAAGAGGACGACGACGAGAACCGCGACGCCGCGGAGGCCTTCGATGTCGGGCCGGAAGGCGTCTCGGGATGTCCCGGCGAAGGGGGTCACGAGATCTCCTGGTATGACGGTCTCCGACCCGGCAGCCGTCTGCCGTTCGTGTGCCGTTGGACAAGGGACGCCGGACCAACGGCCCTGTGACTGTCAACCGGCCGACAGGCTGCGGCGATCGACCACGAGCCGATCGGGCGAGCGGCGCGCGTGTCGCGATCCGCGCCGATGTCGGCTGGTCGATAGCCGCGGCTTGCGGACGGGTCCACACTGGATGGTCCACGCAGGTTCGCAGGAGGATGTCGAGATGGGCGATCCGAGGGAGATGGCGGCGAAGTACGAGGAGGTCCTGAGGACCGGCGACTTCGCACGCATGGCGGAGCTGACGCAGGAGTACGCGACCGACGACTTCGTGGAGGAGTGGCCCCAGTCCGGCGAGCGCCTCAGGAAGGACGCTGCGAGCCGGATGGCCGATTACGGGAAGGAGACCGGCACCACTCCGAAGTTCAGCTACAAGCGGATGCTCGGCGGCGGCGACGTCTTCGTGATCGAGGGAACGATCGACTACGGCGACGGCGTGCCCGTGAGCTATGTCGGCATCGGCGAGCTCCGCGACGGCAAGATCTCGAAGATGACCGAGTACTTTGCCAACCCATTCGAGGCGCCGGCCTGGCGGGCCGACTTCGTCGAGCGCATGGAGCCTGCAACCGCCTGAGCCGGCGGAAGTGATCGATCACTGGGAGAGCGGCCGTCCGGCGTTCCGGACGGCCGCCCGCTGCCGGCGAGCTGCTTATCCGGGCGCACCGCTCGTTACGATTGCGCCATGCGCGCCTATCCGCCCATCCCGACCCGGATCGCCGGCATCGACGTCCCGCAGGATGACGTCTCGGTGGCGACCTGGCGGTGGGTCCATCGCGCGCTCCCGGACTTCCTGTTGACCCATTCGATCCGGGCCTATTTCTGGGGCGCCGCGATCGCGGCGGGGGAGGCCCGGACCTTTGATCGTCGGATCCTCTGGAACGCCTCGCTCCTGCATGACTACGGCCTGACGCGGATCCCCCGGAACACGATGTGCTTCGAGGTCGAAGGCGCCGAGATCGCCCGGGAGCTGCTGATCCGGTTCGGCTTGGACGACGACGCCGCCGAGCGGGCCGCGATCGCGATCATCCTCCACATGCAGCCGGGCGTGACCCAGAGCGATGGCATCGAGGCCGTCCTGCTCGACCGGGCCACCGGACTCGACGTGCGCGGCGACGGCTTCGCCCTCGTCGACGCCGTTCGGCCGGCGGTCATGGAACGGTACCCGCGTCGCCAGTTCGATCGTTGGTTCCTGGCCGCGATCCACGCGAGGCGTCGATCCGGCCGGGCTGCCAGAGCGCGCGGCTGCTCAACCAGACCGGGCTCGCCGACTGGATGGCGCGCTCGCCGTGGGCCGACTCCGCGAAGATCCGCCCGTGACCGAGGAGCCCGTCCCGGCCACGCGCTACCCGCCGATCGAGCCGTACGAGACCGGGCGGCTCGACGTCGGTGACGGTCAGACGATCTACTGGGAGCAGTCCGGCAACCCGGCCGGCAAGCCGGCAATCGCGCTTCACGGCGGGCCGGGCGGCGGCAGCTCACCGGGACGCCGGCGACAGTTTGATCCGGAACGCTACCGGTTCGTCCAGCTCGACCAGCGCGGCTGCGGCCTGAGCACGCCGCATGCCGGCGACTGGTCGACGGATATCTCGACGAACACGACCCACCACCTGATCGCCGACATCGAGCGCCTGCGCGAGCATCTCGGGATCGATCGCTGGCTCGTGTGGGGCGCCTCATGGGGCGTGACGCTCGGCCTCGCATACGCGGAGCGCTTCCCGGAGCGGGTGTCCGAGATGATCCTTCTCTCGATCACGATGACCCGCCCTGCCGACGTCGAGTGGTTCGGGCGGGGCGTCGGGCGGTACTTCCCCGAGGAGTTCGAGCGGTTCCGGGCGGGCATTCGGGAAGCCAAGTGGGACGGCGATCTCGTCGCGGCCTACGACCGGCTGCTCAACGGGTCTGCCGACTTGGCCGTCCGCCTCCAGGCCGCCCACGACTGGGTCGCCTGGGAGGACGCGCTGCTCTCCCTCGAGGAGGGCTACGTCGTCCCGAACCCGCGCTGGGCGGACCAGCGGTATCTGATCGCGTTTGCCCGGCTCGTGACCCGTTACTTCGCGAACGCGGCCTGGCTCGAGGAGGACGAACTGTTGGCGAACGCCGGGCGGCTTGCTGGGATCCCCGGGGTATTGCTCCACGGTCGGCTGGACCTGGCGGGGCCGCCGGTCGTCGCGTGGCAGCTGGCTCGGGCGTGGCCGGGGGCCGAGCTCCGCTTCGTCGCCGGCGGCCACTGGGGCGACGACGAGATGGACCGCCTCGAGCTTGCGGCAACGAACCGGTTTGCGGATCGCCCGTGACGACGAACCCGGGCCGGATCCTCGGGATCGTGGGCGGGACCGGTCCCGAGTCGACGATCGACTACTACCGCACCGCGATCGAGACCTGGCGCCGGCGCCGGCCGGATGGCACCGATCCGCGGCTGATCATCGACAGCGTCGACGGCGGCACGGTCATCGCGCTCCTCGGGGACGGCGCGTTCCCCGCGGTCGGCCGGGCATTCGGAGCCGCCCTCACCGAGCTCGCTGCCGCGGGCTGCGGTCTCGCCGTCATCGCGTCGAACGCGGGTCATCTCGCCTTCGGCGACATCGACCCGCCGTCGCCGATCCCGCTGATCCACATCGTGGATGCGGCGCGCGACGCGGCGGTCGCAGGCGGTCATCGCCGGCTCGGGATGTTCGCGACCCGCTTCGTGATGGAGTCGAGCCTCTATCCGGCGCGATTCGCTGCAACCGGGATTTCGATCGCGCTGCCGCCGGCGGACGAGCAGGCCGAGATCCACGAGATCTACTTCGCGGAGCTCGTGCGCGGCGTGATCCGGGATTCCACCCGCGATCGCCTCGTTGAGCTGGCGACGAGGATGCGCGAGCGAGATGGGATCGACGGGCTGATCCTGGGCGGGACCGAGCTCGCGCTGATCCTGCCGGAGCCGGCCTACGCGGGCATGCCGATCCTCAACACTGCGCGGATTCACGTCGAGGCGGCGGTCGAGTGGCTGCTGGACGGGACGGGATCGGCGCCCGAGGTCTGACCCCGGCGGCGCGGTGCCGGGCCGCCGGGACGCGGAGCGGCGCTACTTCTTCTTGTCGGCCCCGGTCTTGGTCTGCTTCGGCTTCTTCGGGGTCTTCGCCTTCTTGTCCATTGGGTCCTCCTAGAACGCGCGCTTGAAGATCACCAGCCCGATCACGACGATGACGATCAGGAGACCGAGCTGAGCCGGAGGCAGTGTCGTGATCGTGTGGACGGAGCTCGAAACGAACTGGCCGAATGCGGCGCCCGCATCCATCGATCCACCGCCGCCTCCGCCGCCCCCGACCTGGCCCGCGGGACCCTGGCTGATTCCGTTCCCATATTCGACCATGGCCGGATCATCGCACGCGACGCAAGAGGGCGTGGCGATCCCAGGGCTAGGACTGATCCTCGATCGCCTCGAGCACGAAGACCGGGATCTGGCGCCCGGTCCTGGTCTGGTATCTCGCGTAGTCCGGCCAGGTCTCGATCGCCCGCGCCCACCAGGTCGCCTTCTCGTCGCCGTCGACCTCGCGGGCGAGATAGTCGCGCCGGATCCGTCCGTCCTGGAGCTCGACATGCTGGTCGGCCTTCAGGTTGTAATACCAGACCGGGTGTGCGGGAGCGCCGCCCTTCGACGCGACGACCGCGTAGTCGCCGTCATGTTCGATCCGCATCAAGGCGGTCTTCCGGAGCTTGCCGGTCTTCGCTCCGACCGATGTCAGGACGATGATGGGCCGGCCGCGAAGGTCGGCCGCCTCGGCACCACCCGTCGCCTCGTAGCGTTCGGCCTGCTTGCGGGCCCAGCCCGCTGTGCTCGGTTCGTACTCGCCGGTGAGGGGCATGGCCCGAATCGTCGCACGATCGTGGCGAACCCGGATCGCGCGTCCTGTCCGGCAGAGCGTCAGGACTACAGGTCCAGCGGCAGGGTGGCCTTGCCGGCCTCCGTGATCCGGCCGGCGGCGAGGAGGCGGCTCGCGAGCCGGCGGTTCTTCGGTGCCCAGTTGGATCCGGGCCGGCGGGGCACGAACTTGATCGCATAGCGGGCGTCGTCGATCCGCTTCGTCTGCGTGTCCACCCAGCCGTGGCAAACGGCGACCTCCTGGAGGGGCACGAGGCTCACCGTTTGCCGGCCGGACGCCCGGTTGTAGATCGCGACGACGATCACCCGCTCGGTCGTCCCGTGCGCAGCGAGCCACCGATCGAAGTCCGCCTCGGTCGCGATCGGGAGGGCGTGGCTGACGTCGATCGGGCTCATCGGTACCTCGCGCGAAGCACGCCGGACGGAGGCGGAGCCCCGATTGTCCGCCAGCCGGCCCGAACGCGCGCCGGATGGCTACGGGCCGACAGATCGGTACGCTCGCGGAGCAGGCGGCTCGGGGGACGCTCGGGTCGAGGTCGGCGGGATCGCCGCCGGAGCCACGGGCCCCGAGCGGGATCGCCGCGTCCTGCAGGATCGTGGCGATCGTGGGATCGTTGCGGATGCAACGGACTCGCCCGACGTCCGCGCACCTGGAGACGACACCATGGCCGATCCCGCGGACTGGGAAAACGCACTCATCGCCGACCTTCGCGCCCACGGAGGACGCCCGAGCATGGGACCGCTCGCGGGCGATCCGCTCCTGCTCATGGACAGCACCGGAGCGAAGTCCGGCGAACGCCGGCGGGCGATCCTGACCTACTCGCGCGACGGCGACGACTTCGTCGTGGCCGCGAGCGCCGGTGGGTCCCCGAAGGATCCGGCCTGGCTCGCCAACGTCCAGGCCGATCCCGCGGTGACCCTCGAAGTGGCGAACGAGACGTTCCCGGCGACCGCGACCCCCGTGATCAGCGGCCCCGAGCGCGACCGCCTGTGGGACCAGCACGTCGCCCTCCTGCCGAGATTTGCCGACTATCCGGACAAGACCGGCCGGGTCATCCCAATGGTCCGCCTGTCCCGATCGAGCTGACGCCGCCGAGCCCCTGCGCCCGAACGATCGGTCGTCATGCCTCGGCGGCGATCGTCGGCGGCTGCCGGCTCGTCCGGGGTCGGGGACGGCGGGTCGCCAGGATCGAACCCGCCAGAACGAGCACGAACCCAGCGACCATCGGCACGGTCAGGGTCTCCCGGAGGACGGCGACCCCGAGCACGGCGGCGACGGCCGGGTTGATGTAGGTGATGACGGTCGCCCGAACCGGTCCGACCTCGTCGATGAGCGCCGCAAACACGAGGAACGCGGCGGCCGTGCAGATGACGCCGAGGATCGCGATCGACCCGAGGACGTTCGCAGACGGCATCGTGGCGGGCCACTGGGTCGCCGCGATCGGAACATAGACGATGGCACAGAGCGCGAGTGACATCGCCATGACCCCGACCGACGGCAGCCCGCCGAGCCGCCGGGCGAGGATCGCCGGACCGATCGAGTAGCCCATGACCACGAAGCCGATCTCGACGAGCGCGATCGGATCGCTCGTCCCGAAGTTGGCGCCGACGATCCCCACGACGCCGACGAGCCCGAGCCCGAGCCCGAGCACGCCGAGCCGGGAGATCCGGTCGCCGCCGCGCGTGACGAGGGCGAGGACCGTGCTGACAAGCGGGGTTCCGGCGATCAGGAGGCCGGTCAGGGAGCTCGTCAGGTGCTGCTCGGCCGACCCCAGCAGGATCCACGGGACCGCGATTTCGGTTGCAGCGAACGCCACCAGCCAGCGCCAACGGGCGAAGATCGGTCGGAGATCGACGCGGGCCAGCGCGTACGGCAGGAGGATCGCCGTCCCGATCGAGGTCCGGGCGAGGACGAGCACGGCCGGGCTGATCTCCGCCACCGCGATCCTGATGAACAGGTAGGGGAGGCCCCAGATGACGGCCATGAGCGCGAACAGGATCAGGCCGCGGCGGGTCATCCGGTCGGCCCAGGTCGAGAGGGCATCACGGCGATCTTCGCAGACATCGCCGCGGCAGGACGGCCTCGATCCGGCGATCATCTCCGAGCGAACTCAGCTCATGGAGGACCGATGATCGCGCCTCGCTTCACGATGGTCGTGGTCCTCGTCGAGGACTGCCGCGGTCGCTCGCGTTCTACCGCCGGCTCGGCGTCGAGTTCCCGGCCGATGCGGACAGCCGAGCCAGCCTCGTCGTCGACATCGGCGGGGGCCACAGCATCGTCTGGACGACCACCTTCGCCGGGAACGACCCGGACCGTCAGCCGCCGAGCGGCGGCTCGCGTGTCGAGCTCGAATTCTTCGTCGAGGGCGACGCGGCGGTCGACGCGAAATGGCGGGAGCTGACGGATGCCGGCCATCGCGGGCGCCGGGCGCCGTTCCGGACCGACTTCGGCGCCTGGATGTGCCTCGTCGACGATCCGGACGGCAACACGATCCTCGTCACTGCGGGCTGATGCGGCGGCGCGTCAGCCGGACCGCTCGTCGCGCGAGTCGACGCCGTGCGTGACGGCGAGAACGTCGAGCAGGATCAGGCCGGCAAGCAGCATCGTGACGAGAAAGATCGGGTCCATCCGGAGCTCCTTCGAGGTGACGGTTCGGCACACCTCGACTCTCGCTAACGCCCGGCCGCCGGCATCGCGAAGACTCGTGATTGCCGGACGCGATCACGCACTATTCGCGGATGACGACCGACCAGTGCCGTCCACGGCCGGGGAAATTCAGCCGCGGTCGAGCGGCTCCGTCGCTTCCGGACCGTAGGCGATGCCGGTTCGGCGCCATTCGGCGTACGCCGTCACGAGCCCTTCGTCGTCGACGCTGAGCTCGGCCTCGAACGTGCCGCTCGCATAGCGATAGGTGAACTCGTCGAGCCGGGTGTACGTCTGGGCCGCCTTCTCGACGACCAGCTCCGGAAATCGCACCCAGGCCGCCTGGATCGTCTGCTTCGCCCCGATCGCGAGGCGCAGGCGCCGGATCGGGAGCGTGTTCGTGGATGGGCTGCAGCCGAGATCGACGTCAGTGCAGCCGCGAAGCGCTTGGACCGGCGCACCGTCGACTGTCCAGCTGCCCTTCGCATTGCGCTCGAGGGTGAGTGTCCGCTGGATGAACCCGCGCAGGTCGCGGACATGGGCCGCCGTCGTCAGCCCCGCGCCGTCGGCCAGGACGCGGTATTCGATCCGGGCGGGCAGGCCACCGTCGGCGCCGAGCACCGTGCCCACGAGAGACAGCCCGCCGTCACGAACGGTGAGGGTCGAATGCTCGTCGGTCGCGACCTCGTCGGATCGGCGCCAAGCCACGCGCGTCGTTGTCATCGCCGTCGATGATGCCTCGCTTCGGCGGCGCCCGTCATCGTCGCGCCGTGGCCGACGGCGCCGGCGTCAGGCCGGCTCGTCGTCGTCGCCCGCTTCGCCGGCCGCAGCCTCGTCGTCCGGTGTCACGCGCTCGATCCGGCTCAGGTGGCCTGCCTCGACGATCGTCGGCTGGCCGTCGCGGTCCTTCCAGCGCGTCTGGATCATGACCTCGTCGACCTCGCCGGCCAGCCGGAGCACGACGTTGAAGCCCGCGCCACCGCGCTCGATCGACTCGATCGCCACCTCGTTCGCCGGGAGCGGCAGCAGGGCGAGCACCTCGCCGATGTTCTGGCGCAGCTCGGGGCTGAAGTCGGCGATCGCCCGATCGACGTCCCCTGCGGCAAGCGCGTCGCAAAAGGCCTGGGCGTGATCGCGAACGGCCGGTTCTTCCATGACTTGTCCTCGGCTTCGGATCGTGGATTGATCGACAGCCTACGTCCAGCGGCGACTCCGGTGCGCGATACAAACCCAGCGACGCGAGGTCCGCGAGGCTAGGATCGCAAGGTGCCGATCGAGCGCGTCATCGCTGCGGCGATCTTTGTTCTGTCGGCGGTGCTGACGGCCCGGCTCGGACCGAGCGCCGTCCGCGCCTGGCGGATGTACGCAGGCACGGGCCGGCGGCGGCAGGAGGATGCCGCCGGGCGCGCGCCGATCGCTTCGCCGGGTATCGTCGACCGCCTGGATCTCCTGGCCGGCCTCGGCTATCACCTGATCGGCCAGACACGGCTTGAGCTTCCCGTCGGCGAGCGCTTCGGCTGGATCGTCGCCGCTGCCGACGCCGAGTCGTACGCCATCCTGGCCGGATCATCGAGCACGATCCAGCTGACGGGGATCTATACCGCCTGGCCCGACGGGACGTGGCTGGGGACGCTCCATCCCGTCGGCACGCCCTCGGATCGCGGTGGTCGTCAGGTCCGGATCGTGCCCACCACGCTGGCTGACGCGGTGCGCGAGCATCGGGCCGGGGTCGATCGGCTGCGGCAGGTCCACGGCCCGCCGCGGACGGTCCGCACGATGCCCGACATGCTCGCCCACGACGATGACTACCGGACGCGATTCGGCGGCAGCCGCCTCCGACCGATCACGCTGCGGATCGTGATCCCTGCCTTGATCGCGGGAGCCTCGCTCATGCTGTCGCTCGTCCTCTTCGTCACCTTGCCCTCGTAGCTCTCCGCGACATCCCAGGCCGAACGCCGGCGTTCCGTGGTGGCTTCGAATCCGTCAGGATGTTCGCCATATGAGCGAACCTCGAAAGCGACGCCTCCGCGACCCGAGCACTGACGGAATCATTCCGCCCGGACATTCGAGTTCAAACCCGTCATGATCGGCTGGCTCGTCGGAACATCGGAGCGCGGAGCAGGACCTGCCTGAGATGGAGCGAACCTTCACGGTCATGAGCGGCGCCGACGCGGCCTTCGACTTCCTGTCGGATCCCGTCCGGCTGCCCGAATACGTCCCGACGGTGCGCCTCGAGGACTCGACCGCCGTCGAAGGCGAGCTCGACGTCGATGCCGACCTCGGCGCCCGCGACGGTGCCCCGGACGCGGGCTTCTTCGCCGACCGGAAGACACGTCACATCGAATGGGGCCGGCCGGGCGACGCGTACGGCGGCTCGATCGACGTCGCCGCGGGGACGACGAGCACCTCAGACATCACGGTCCGCCTCCGAACCCGCGAGAATGCCGACGCCGCCGAGGTCGGCCGCGTGTTCGACCAGGCGGTCGCGAACATCAAACGGCTGGCCATCCGCCGCTGATCGGGCCGACGGCCGCTGATCCGCCGCTGGCGTAGCTCCCGAACGGCCGCGGAAGTGTTCACGGACCGCCTCCGAGCGGGCGCCGCCGGCCCACGGCCTGGGTCGTGCGGGCAGCCCGACATCGGCGTCCCAGCTCCGATTTCGGTGGCCCGCGACTCGCAATGCGCCGAATAGGTGATTGGCTCGAACCCGGCCGGCGAGGTACGCTGCTCTCGCACCAGCAATCGATTCGAGCGCGAAGGGGGCGATGGAATCGAAGTCCCGCGAGGCTGCGTGCACTTGTGGGGTCTGCCGTTGAAGCTCACGCTCGTTCGCGCCGTCACGATTGCCGCTGCCGTGCTCCTCGGGCTGCTGCCCGCGAGTGGCCTTCCCTCGCCGGCGCTCGCCGCGGACCGCGACCAGGACGGCATCCCGGGCGTCGCCGCGTCGGTTCCGGCATCGACCGGTTATGACATCTCGTGGCCCCAATGCGGCGGCGCGTATCCCGCGAATCCTGCGTTCGGGATCGTCGGCGTCAACGCCGGCATCGTGTTCAGCGCCAATCCGTGCGTCACGAGCCAGATCTCGTGGGCGGGCGGCGCGCGGGCCGGGCTCTACGCGAACACCGGGAACCCCGGTCCGGCGCTCTCGAAGCACTGGCCACTCGGCCAGACGACTCCGCGGTTCTGCGATCCGGCGAATCCCGACAGCGCCGACTGCGCCTACGACTACGGCGCGAACGCTGCGACCGATTCGTGGAGCGACGCCGTGACGGCGTTCGCCGCGCTGGCCCTGGCCGAATCGCCGGCAACGAGCAGCTGGTGGCTCGACGTCGAGACGTCGAACAGCTGGAGGAGCGACGTCTCGCTCAACGTCGCGGCGCTCAGTGGCGCCACCGACGCGCTGGGGGCCCGCGGCGTCACGAAGCTCGGCTTCTACTCGACCCAGTACCAGTGGAATGTCATCACAGGCGGTACGGCCGCATTCGCCGGGCACCCAAGCTGGGTCGCCGGCGCGGCGGACGCATCGGGTGCCGCGGCGCTGTGCGGCACGAACGGGTTCACGGGCGGCGGGGTCGCGCTCGGCCAGTACATCACAGGCGGATTCGACGCTGACTTGGCCTGCGTCGACGGGGCCCCCATCCTGACGACCGTCACCGTGTCGCCGCCGACGGCCTCGATCCAGGCGAATGGGACGCAGCAGCTCAGCGCCCGCGCCGACGACCAGTTCGGACAGCCGCTGAACCCGCAGCCGCCCTTCTCCTGGTCGACGACGGGCGGCGCGGTCACCCCCTCGGGGCTCTACACCGCGGGCTCGACCGCCGGCGGACCATTCACGGTCACGGCCGACAGTGGCGGCGTCCGCGGATCCGCCACTGTCACGGTGACCTCGGCCGCCGACTTCTCGGTCAGCGCCAGCCCGGCGGTCCAATCCGTCCGGCGCGGCGCGACGGCGACCTGGAACATCTCGATCGTCCCGGGCAACGGCTTCAATGGATCGGTGTCGTGGGCGGTGGCCGGCCAGCCGGCGGGCGCGATCGTCTCGTTCACCGTCAACCCGACGACATCGTCGACGACGCTCACGTTGAAGACGGCCTCATCCGGGCCGAAGGGGGCGTTCACCCTGACGATCACCGCTCGCAGCGGGAGCCTCGCCCACACGGCGACCGTGACGCTCAAGGTCACGAAGTAGCCGAAGGATCTGCGGCGAAGCGCGCCGATTTGCGGCGTCAGCGCGACGTCAGGCGCTCGTGGGCGATGCGCCGGATCGCGCGGTCGACGTCCGGAGCATCGGCCATGAGCTCGCGGAGCGCCGCGGCCGTGAAGGCGACCAGGACCGTCGGCTCGACGGCGACGACCGTCGCCGTCCGGCCGTAGCCGAAGTCGCGACCCCAGTCGATCGCGGCGATCTCGCCCAGGTGGTCGCCGGGCCCGAGCGTGTTGACCTCGCGGTCTTCGACCCGGACCGACAGGCGCCCCGACCGGACCACGTAGAACGTCCGGGATAATGTCCAGCGCTCGGTCACCGCGTCGCCTGGATCGTGGCGTTCCTCTCGACCCGTGCCCAAGAACCGCGTCGCGGCGTCGTCGTCGAGCGTCACGAACGGACCGACGGCCCGCAGGCCGGCTGGGGTCAGGTCGTGCGGGAGCAGCCAGTCGAGCCCGACGCCTGCCTGGAGCGCGCCGCGCTCGGCGCCGGCCGCGACCGCCTTCCCGACGACCTCGGAGGGGACGCCGTCTTGGGCATCGACCGTCGCGACTCGTTCGAGCGCGTACTGGACGTCAGCCCACGCCGAGCCGTGGTTGAGGATGCAGAGCCGGATCGCGTAGCGGCCGGCGATGACGGTGGAGGTCAGCAGGACGTCGCCGGCAGCGGCCAGGATCGCGATGATCCGCTCGTTGTGACGATCGACACGATCTGCGGTCTCGTCGCCCAGGCCGCGGCGCCGGAAGGCCAGAATGCCGAGGCAGGCGGGCGTGACCAGCTCGAGCCGCTCGTCGGACTCGATCCAGCGTTCCGCCTGGAGGGCAAGATCCATCGCCCGGTCGATCGATGCACGGAACGCATCGACCCCGAACGCCTGGATCGCGAGCCAGACCTTGATCGCCCGGCTCGCTCGCGTCAGCTGGAGCCCGCGATCGGCGAAATTGACCGTTCGGTGGTCGGACTCGCGCTCGCGGAGATACTCGGGGTGGAGCTCGAAGGCTCGCTCGAGTGCACGCCCGTCGCGGACCATCAGACAGCCGACTTCGAAGGGCATCGCGAGCCACTTGTGCGGATCGAGGGTGACCGAATCGGCCAGCTCGAGCCCGGCGAGGGCGTCGCGACCACGTTCCGTCAGGACCGCGAAGCCACCGTAGGCGCCGTCGACGTGGAGCCACAGCCCGCGCTCCCGGCAGAGTCGCGCGAGGGCGGCGAGATCGTCGACGCTGCCCGTGCTCGTCGACCCGGCGTTGGCGACGACGAGGAACGGCAGGCGGCCGGCCGCCGAATCGGCGTCGATCGCGGCCGCGAGGTCCGCGATCCGGATCCGGATCCGGAACCGCTCGTCGCTCGGGAGGACCCGGATCTGGTCCGGCCGGAACCCGAGCTGGCGCGCGGCACGAGCCACCGACGAATGGGTCTGGTCGCCGACGTAGGCGACGATCCGGCCCGACATCGGACCGACGAGGGCCTCGCGGGCGCACGCGATCGCGGTCAGGTTCGCTGCCGAACCTCCGGACACCAGCACGCCGGCAGCCTGATGCGGATAGCCGATCCACTCCCGGAACCAGTCGAGGACAGTCAGCTCGAGCTGGCTCGGGCCGGCCGCCTCGCGCCACGCGCCCGAGTCGATGTTGGTCGCGGCGGCGATCAACTCGCCGAGTGCGGCCGGCCAGGTCCCGGCGCCGGGGATGTAGCCGAAGAACCTCGGATGATCGAAATGACCGACGAACGGCAGCACGTCGCGATCGAGGCGCTCGAGCAGGTCCGCGAAAGGACGAGCGTCAGCCGGCGCAGGCTCGGAGAGGAGCGCCTCCATCTCGGCCCGCGAGGCGGTGCGCAGGACGGGCCCGTCGGCAAGCTCCTCGATCCGCCGGACGAGGAGATCCACGACCGCGTACCCCATCGCGCGCATCGCCTCGCCGTCGAGCGCGAGCGGATCGTCGGACATCCCACTCCTCGATTCCGGTCGGGCGGAGTATGGCGGACGGGAGGGCCGCCGATGGCTGCCGAAACGCAGCACGGACCGGGACTCGCTGGTCTCGCCGCCCGCGCGATACCACTGGACGCGACTCGAGTTGACTGATCTGGACTGTTGGTTTGACCGGCGCCCATCCGCTCGGTCAGACCCGCGACCTTCAGTCAGTGCGCCAGAGATCGATTTGCGCCAGGTCGTGGATCCCGAGCGTCTGCGACAGCTCGCCGCAGTGATATGCCTCGTGGGTCATCAGCCGCTGGAGGATCGAGCCGCGCGAATGGATCTGGCGCTGGTCGCTGTACCGGCGCTCGACGTCCTCGCCGAGCATCTCGGGGGTCCAGCGGTCGAGCAGGCGGTCGATGATCGCCCACGTCGTGTCGAGCGCGATCACGAGCTCGCCTGCGCCCCGCGGGTGATCCAGATGGTCCTCCCATCCCTCGTCGCCTCCGACATCGGCGAAGGGCGTCGCCTCGAGCCCGGGCTCGTCGAGGACGCTGCACAGCCAGTACATGCGAGCGCCCGCCGTATGCGCGACGGTCGCCCAGATCGGCCAAAGGTCGGGCGACGGCCGGATCGCAAGCTGCTCGTCGGTCATCGCCCCGACGACCTCGGTCAGGCGCCGGTGGTACTGCGGCCAGCGGTCGTAGAACAGCCGGATCGACATCGTTCGAGTCTACGAGGGCAGGTACCGGTCGCGCAGGGCGGCGATCGTCGTCCGAGGGAGGACGTCGGTGTCGAGCAGCTCCTCGATCGTCATCGAGGTGAACGTCGACGGGTCCGCCAGCAGCTCGCGATAGCGGCGGGATCCGTCCGCCATGTCGGGATTGGCGGCCGGGTGGACAAAGAGGTACTGGCCCCAGGTCCACTGGCCGGACGGATGCTGGAGCATCGAGAGGAGCAACAGGTGCTCGAGCCACAGCGACCACAGCTCGCCCCGCCCGCTGACCGCATCCCACGCGCCCGCGCGGAACGCGCCGGACCGTTCGTGGACCTCGCGGTAGCGCCAGAGGTTCTCTGGCTTCGGCGTCTCGGGCTTGAGCCGCTCGTGGTAATTGGCATCGACGCCGACGACGCCCTGCGTTCCGTCGCCGAGGTCGAGCAGGAAGGCCGCATCGAATGCCCGGAGGCTGTTCAGCCACTCGGGGTCGAGCCGTCCCGGCGAATGCGCAAACCGGATCTCGGATACCCGGCCCGGTGCATCCGGCAGCCAGGCGTGGACGGCGCGATCGGCGCGCTGGAGGTCGGCCGCGAGGTCGCCGAACAGGTTGAAGGTCAGGGCCTCCGACGACAGGAGGTCCGCCCAGAGTCGCTGGTGGTCGAAGCTCTGCTCGCGCTCGAGGTACGTCGTCCGCGCCCGCGCCGCCTCGAGCGCGGCGAGCGTAACGAAGTTGGCGCCCGTCTCGCGCCCGTAGGGGAGGGGAATCCGGCTCCCGACCGGATGCGAGTCCACGCCTGGTCGCGGCGTGTACGGCTGCGTCCCGATCGGATGGCGGTGCGCCTCGCGCCAGCGTGCCTGGTGGAGGCGCGTCCGTTGCCGGAAAGCTGTCATCGCCGGACGGCGCGGCACATGGTCGCTCGGGTCCCAGCAGCGGGCCGCCTCGAGCGCGTCCCTGGTCGGTGGCGCTTCCACCCGCAGAGGATAACGGCCGACGCGCCGTTGGCCTGCCGGCCGAAGCCGGATCCCGAATGACACCGTGGATTCCCTCGCGTGGAGTGGGTCAGTCGACGACGACCTTGCGCATTGAATAGTCGAAGGCGTAGCCGTCCAGGTCGTTCTCGCCCTGGTTGGTGCTATCGAAGATGCACAGACGATCACCGCGGCCACGGTCGGCGGCGTGATCGGGGCTCCGCTGGCGCTCGCCGTTGGCCGTTCGCCCCTCGAGCTGGCCGCGGCGAGCGGCGGATTCGTCGTCGTGGCGGATCGCCGCTGAGTCACGGGCACTGGATGGTGCCCTTCATCGAGACGCTCGAGTGACATGGGTCTCATAGGTTCTCCTGGCGGAACGACGACGAGATCGCGGTGTCGGCGTGGAGGGTATGGATGAGGGTTCGGCTCGTGGCGACGACGGTCGCCGTCGTCCTGTCTTCGGCGGCCTGCTCCAACGGTCCGGTGAGCCCAGCTTCGGCCGTTCTCGCGAGCGCCTCTTCGAGCGGATTTGCAAGCGCCGGCGTGTCGCCGTCGCCCGCGCCGTCACCGACGAATGCCTCGCCTGGTGTCTCCCCGGCCATCGTGGGCCTGACCGGCCGCATCGTCTTCACGCGCGCCGGGGGCGAATACGGAGATGAAACGGTGTTCGTCGCGAACATCGACGGGAGCCGCGAACACCAGCTGGGCACCAAGGGTGCGAGCGGTGGTCCCTGGGTGGGGCGCGATGGCTCGACGGTCGCGATCGGCGCCGCCGCTCCGGATGGGCGATTCACCGCGATGATCGTCAGCCTCGATGGGTCCAACCCGCAGATCCTTCCACTTCCGCCGGGTACCTTGAACCTGGGCGACGGGCCGTTCTCACCGGACGGGAAGCGAATCCTCCGCGAGGGCTTTGACGACGCCCACACGGATGCCGCTGGCGCCTATGTCTCGAACGTCGACGGGTCCCACATCACTCGCCTGACTACGAGACACTTCATTCCGGCCGATTGGTCACCGGATGGCAAGCACCTCTTGCTCTTCGACAGCAACGTTCACGCGAGTGATCCGCCGGCCCCCGGTGCCCTGTACATCGCAGATGCCGACGGCACGCACCTCCGGCAGCTCACCAAGGCCGACGTCTTGGTCCAGTGCTGCTTCAACTACCGCTGGTCGCCGGACGGCTCGAGCGTGCTTTTCGCCGATCAGGCGGCGGCCTGTGGACCGTCGCGACGGACGGGTCCCACTTGACCCGGCTGTTCAAGGACCCGAACGGTGGCTGGGCCATCACGCCGACGTGGTCGCCCGACGGATCGATGATCTTGTTCGGCATCGACCCGACTCCGAACCCGTTCCAGCATCCCGTCAACGCGCTGTACGTCATTCGGAGGGACGGCTCAGGTCTCACGCGGGTCCTGGGCGGCGTGAACTTCAAGCGCGAACCCGTCTGGGTCGCACCCTGATCGGTCCCGGCGCTCGCCCGGACCTCAGATCCCGGCCGTCAGCCCGAAGTCGATCGAGATGGCGGCCCCGGTGATCGGCGTCGCCCGGTCGGAGCAGAGGAACGCGATCAGCTCGGCGATCTCGTCCGGTCGGATGAACCGCGGCGGCTGCTGCGGGTATTCGGCCAGCAGGTTCGCGAGGTACCGCTCGGGATCGCCGCCGCCAAAGGTGTCCGCCTGGTAGCGGATCATCGGCGAGTCGACGTCGCCTGGGCAGACGGCATTGACCCGCACGCCCCGCGGCGCGAGCTCGACCGCGAGCGCCTTCGTCAGCACCGTCACCCCGCCCTTGCTGGCGCAATAGATCGCGGCGCCGCTGTTGCCCCACAGCCCAGCATCGGACGACACGTTCACGATGCAGCCGCCGGCCGACTCGAGGGCCGGGATGGCGAACCGGCACATGAAGAATGTGCCCTTGAGGTTGGCGTCGACGACGCGATCCCAGTTGGCCTCGGTCATCGTGTCCGTCGGGCCCTCGACCCACAGGCCGGCGCAGTTGACCAGAATGTCAAGCCGCCCGAACCGCTCGACGACCTGGGCGACCGCCCGCTCGCAGTCGGCCACCGACGAGACGTCGGTCCGGATTGCGAAGGTGCGCTCGTCGCCGCCAAGCGAGGCAATCGCCCGCTCGAGACCGGCGTCGTCGATGTCGGCGAGCGCCACGCGGATGCCGTCGGCGGCGAGGCGCCCGGCCGTCGCGAGCCCGATCCCGCTGGCTCCACCAGTGACGAGCGCGACTCGCTCGCCGGGCATCAGTACCACGCCTCGGACGGGCCCTTGAACTCCTGGATCGTGTTGCCGCCGTCGACCACGATGCCCTGACCGGTGACGTAGCTCGCGCCCTCGGAGGCGAGGAACACGATCGCCGCAGCGACTTCCTCCGGCCGCCCGGATCGCCCAAGCGGTGTGTTCTCCCCGCCGACGGCCTCCTCGGGCAGCTGCGACCCGGTCGCGATCCAGCCCGGGAGCACGGCGTTGACCGTCACGCCCTTGCGGCCGACCTCGATCGCGAGCCCGCGCATCAGGCCCAGGATCCCTGCCTTGGCCGCTCCGTACACGGCCGAGTCCGGGTTGCTGACGATCGGCCCCGTGACCGACGACACGAACACGATCCGACCGTGGCCCGAGGCGATGAGGGCGGGCAGCGCCGCCTGGGTCACGACGAAGGCGGTGCGCAGGTTGCGCGCGATCCCGCGATCCCAGGCGGCCGTGTCCATGTCCGCGACCGTCGTCGACTCCTCGGGCGCGCCGACGGCGACCATGCCGGCGTTGTTGACGAGGATGTCGAGTCGTCCGCCGTTCGCCGCGAGGGCCTCGGCCACGAGGCGGGACGGGACGTCGGGCTCCATCAGGTCGCCGATATGGCCGCTCGCCTCGATGCCCTCGGCGGCGAGCTCCGCGACGCGCTCGTGGATCCGGTCGGTCGTCGAGGCGATCGCAATGCGAGCGCCTTCGCGCCCGAGCGCGCGAGCCGCCGCGAAACCGATTCCGTTCGGGCTGCCTGCCCCCGTGATGAGCGCGACGCGCCGCGTCAAGGTTGACATGCGGGCAGGGTAGGGGATGGCCCTGACCGCCGCGGCGCCGGCGCGGCCCGTGCGCCGACCGTCTACGGCTGCTCCCGTCGATGGGCCTCGGCCAGCGTGTCGATCTCGACCGGTCCGAGCTGGCCGGGCGCGGCCTCCGCGACCCGTGCCTTCGTCACCGCGCGGAGGGTCGCCGTCCGGATCCCGCCCTCGAGAGCGGCCCGCTCGCCGACGACCGCGCCGGGCCCGATCTCGGCGACCTGCCGGCCGTCGATCTCGACGGTGAACATCCCGTCGAGGATCAGGTAGACCTGCGTCGCGGCCTCCCCCTGCATCACGAGCATCTCGCCGACATCGAGCGTCCGAATCGCGGGCTTCGCGCCGCCGTGCATGATCTGGCCCGACAACTGCCGCTCGATCTCGGACTCGACCGCGCTGACCAGCGCCGGTGAGTCGACGGCGCCCCACGGCGTCCGGTCGCCGAACGCTTCGCCGGCCCATTTGTTGAAATCGACCACGCCGGACTTCTCGACGAGGGCCCCGCCCTCGTCGTAGATCCAGTGGCGCGGGAACGGACTGGCGCCGATGAGCCGGCGAGCCGCCGAGCCGTCGGTGTTGATCGTGAGCTCGAGCGTCGTCCATGCCAAGGACGGCCAGAACTGGACGAACGGCTTGCGGGCGACCGGCCGGGGCGTGGGAATGCCCATCCGGCCGCCGACCGTCTGGACGAACCGGACGGAGGTCGGTCCGACCTCGGGCGGCTGCTGGATGTCGGGCATGTGCAGGGCCGGGAAGCGGATCGCCGCCGGGCCGAGTCGGACGGTCGTGGCTCCGATGTGGCCGCCGCCAAGGTAGCCGTGGCCGACGATCCGGCCGTCCTCGACCTCGATGAACGCCCGCAGCTCATTTGCCTCACGAAACCGGTCGGTCTTCCGGAGCTCCTCGAGGTCGACCAGGTGGTCGGGCGGCGGCTGGTCGTAATGGGTCACCCCCATCTCGAACGGGATCTTTTGCAGGCCCTCGATCGCCTCCGACGGGATCCATGAGACTGCCGTCACACTCGACTCGTGTCGCTCGCGCACCATGGCCATTCCCCTCCGATTTCGACGCCCCCGGAATCGTCATGATGACGTGCCTACCGGCTGCCGTCGACGCGGCACCGCGACCCGCATTCTAAGGAGAATGCCGTGACCGATCCCGGAGCTCTCGGCGTTGCGCGAGCGGGCCGCGCGTGGTGACAACGATGCGATCGGGGAACTGGTCGAGCTGGCCGCCGAGCGCGGCGACCTGAGCGAGCTGCGATACCTCGCTGACGCCGGTTCCCGGGATGCGGTTGACGTGCTCGTCGAGCTCGCCGGCGAGCGCGAGGACCTGGACGAGCTTCGGCGGCTGGCCGCGCTCGGTAGCCGCGATGCGGCCGAAGTCCTGGCCGAGCTGACCGAGGAATAGGCAGCGACTCGACCCTTCAGACCGCGTTGCCGTCAGCGCCGGGGTCGCGGTCCTCCATCTCCCAGGCGTGATCCATGGCGTGGTGGGCCGTCCGCCGGATCAGGAACGGGAGCGACCAGGTCCGTGCCGACTTGCCCGCGGCGTGATAGGCGCGGATCGCGGCCAGGTACTCGAGCCGATGCTTCGTCAGGCCATCTGCCGTCATGACCTCGTCCAGCCCGGTCCGGACCTCGACCTTGCGCGAGAGCTGCTCGGGCTCACTGCGGTAGACGTGCCGGATGATCGTGTCGCGCGATCGCCCGCCGCTGCGCCCGGTCGGACGCAGCTCCGCCGAGATCCGCCTGGCGACGGCATCGAACTCCGCCCAGCAGGCCTTGAGCAGCTCGAGGCGACGCTCGAGGTCCGCGGCGGAGATCTCCTCGGCCTCGAAGCGCGATGGCACGTGCGCGATGCCCCAGAAGTCGGTCGAGCTCGAGCCGGGCACGCGCTCGACGACGTCGATCTCCCCCGCCCGAGCGAATGCGTCGGCCACTCCGGCGCGCCTGGCGACGCCTTCGTACCGTGGGATGTACGACGAAAGCTTCGCGAGCGCGTCGTCTTCGGACGTCCCCCAGCGGTCGAGACCCGGGCAGTCCGTCGCGGCCGCGACCACCTTGCGCCTCTTGCCAACCTCGAGAATCACTCGCAGCTCAGTCATGCCGGAGCGCATGCGCGCTGAACCGGTCAGGCCCCGGCAACAATCGCCGAGGATATTGCCGCTTCAGTAGCTCAGGACGGCGGCGTCCGCCGTCCGACGCAGGTACTCCGCGGTCAACGACCGCTCGTCCGAAAGCAGACCCGACGGCGTGCCGCTGAACAGGAGCTCGCCGCCGCGGCTGCCGCCCTCGGGGCCCAGGTCGATGATCCAGTCGGCGTTCCGGATCACATCGAGGTTGTGCTCGATGACGATGACCGTGTTTCCGGTGTCGACCAGCCGGTCGAGCATCTCGAGAAGATGGCCCGTGTCCGACATGTGGAGCCCGGTCGTCGGCTCGTCGAGCACGTAGATGTTTCCGTTCCGGTGGAGCTCGCCGGCCATCTTGATTCGTTGGCACTCGCCGCCCGACAGCGTACTGAGCGGCTGGCCGAGGGTCAGGTAGTCCAGCCCGACATCGCTCATCGCCCGGAGCTTGCGGGCGATCTCCTTCTGGGCGAACGACCCGAGCGCTTCGGCCACGGTCATCGCGAGGACCTCGCTGACGTTGCGGCCGTCGAGCGTGTAGCGCAGGACCTCGTCCTTGAACCGGCGGCCGTCGCACACTTCGCACGGGGTCTTGATGCCATCGAGGAACGACAGGTCGGTGTAGATCACGCCGGTTCCGTTGCAGTTCTCGCAGGCGCCCTTGGAGTTGAAGCTGAACAGCCCGGCGTCGACGTTGTTGGCCGCGGCGAACGCCTTGCGCAGGTCGTCCATCACGCCGGTATAGGTCGCGGGGTTCGAGCGCGAGTTCGCGCCGACCGCGGACTGGTCGATCACGATTGCGTCGGGATGGGCGGGCAGGAACACGCCGTCGATGAGCGAGCTCTTGCCGGAACCGGCGACGCCGGTCACGACTGTCAGCACCTCGGTCGGGATATCGACGTCGACGCCCTTGAGGTTGTTCTCGCGGGCACCCCGGATCGGCATCCACCCGGCGGGTGTGCGAGTGTCGGCCTTGAGCGGCAGCGCACGGTCGAGGAAGCGGCCGGTGAGCGTGTCGGCGTGGCGCAGGTCCGGGTAGCTGCCCTCGAACACGATCTCGCCGCCAGCGGTCCCGGCGGCAGGTCCCATGTCGATGACGTGATCGGCGATCCGCATCACGTCAGGGTCGTGCTCGACCACGATGACGGTGTTGCCTTTGTCGCGCAGCTTCACGAGCAGCTCGCTCAGGCGGTGGACGTCGCGCGCATGGAGGCCGATGCTCGGCTCGTCGAGGATGTACAGGACGTCGACCAGGCTGCTGCCGAGGTGCTTGACCATCTTGATCCGCTGCGACTCGCCGCCCGACAAGGTCGCCGTCTCGCGGTCGAGGCTCAGGTAGTCGAGGCCGATGTCGGCCATGTGGCGAAGCCGCTCGATGAGCGTCGCGATCATCGGGGCCGCGACCGGCCCCTCCTCGAGGAGGCGCAGGACCGGGATGAGATCGCCGACTTCCATTGCGGCGAGGTCGGCGATCGAGTATCCGTTGATCCGCGACCTGAGAGCCGCCTGGCTCAGCCGCGCGCCCTTGCAGGTGGGGCACGGACGCATCGTCAGGTACGGTTCGACGGCCTTCTGGGTCCGTTCCGATTGGGTCTTCAGGTCACGCCGGATGTATTTCTGCTCGAACTTCTCGATGACCCCGAGATAGGTCGCGTTCATCGCCTTGTCGCCGATGGCGAGCTTGTACTTGCGGTCCTTGCCGTACAACAGGAGGTCCATCTCCTCGGGCGTGTAATCGGTCAGCTTCTTGTCGTTGTCGAAGAAGCCGGAAGCCTTGTAGGCGCCGATCTCCCAGTCGCCCCAGATCGGGACCTGGACGGCCCCCTCGTTGAGCGACTTCGAGAGGTCCAGGAAGTCGTCGGACCTGACCCCGATCTTGCGCCCCAGGCCATTGCAGTCCGCGCACCTGCCCTGCGGGTCGTTGAACGAGAAGGCGTTGGCGTGGCCGGCGTGCGGCTTGCCGACCCGCGAGAAGAGCAGGCGCAGGACGGTGTAGATGTCGGTGATCGTGCCGACCGTGGAGGTCGAGCCGCCGCCGAGGCGCTTCTGGTCGACGATCACGGCCATGCTCAGGTTCTCGATCGAATCGGCCTGCGGCTGGGGGTAGCTCGGCAGGAAGTTCCGGACGAAGAAGCTGAAGTTGTCGAACAGCTGGCGCCGCGCCTCGGTCGCGATCGTGTCGAACACGAGCGACGACTTGCCGGACCCCGAGACGCCCGTGAAGATCGTGATCTGGCGCTTCGGAATGCGCAGGCTCACGTCCTTGAGGTTGTTCTCGCGGGCGCCCCGGATCTCGATGTATTCGGTCATGCGTACTCCCGGTCGTGCGGCTGGCGGCCGCCCTGGCCTACCGAAGGCCGTGGTCGGCCGCCGCCACGTTCAGGCTTCGCTCAGGACCTCGCGCAGCTTCGCGGCGAACGCGTCCGGGTCGCCGGCCTGGCCGTACTCGCCACCGAGGAAGCCGCCGTGATCGCTCGGGAAGGGCACGGACTCGATGCCGAGGCGCTCGGCGGCGGCGATCGCGCCGCGATGCGCCATCTGGCCCTCCGACTCCACCCCGGCGGCAAGGACGATCCGGGTCGAGGCGGCTCGCAGGGCGTCGAAGTCGGGTTCGAAGCTCGCGGACGAAATGATGTTCTGGCCCAGCAGGGCATCGGTCCGGTTGCCGTCGTCCTCGGTCGGGAGCCCGAACATCGCCGGATCGGGCGCCGGCTGGTTCGCGTCGTCCGCCGTGAAAGGGCCCTGATGGCTCACCATGGCGATGAACCGGGCCATGCCCGCTCCGAAGCCGCGCTGCTGGTAGGCGTCATGGACGGCACGGGCACCGGCAAGCGCGGCCTCGCGATCGGGCAGGATCGCGGCGAGCGGCGGCTCGTGTGCAACGAGGGTCCGGACTTCCTCAGGGTGCTTCGCGACAAGGGCCAGGGCGTTCACCGCGCCGCCGCTGCTGGCGAACAGGTCGACCGGAGCCGAGCCGAGCTCGGCGATGATGCGATGCACGTCGTCGGCGTGCTGCTCGGGCGTTGACGGACTGGTCGGATCGTCCTTGGCGCTGCGTTCGACGCCGCGCGGGTCGTAGGTCACGACCGTTCGATCGGCGAAATGCCCGGCCAGCGTGCCGAACCCGCCGGCGCCCATCGGCGAGCCGATCAGGAGCAGCACCGGGGCGGGGGAGTCCGCCTTCCGGAGGTCGTAGGTGAGGGTTGCCCCGGGCACTGCCAGGGTATGGGTGGTCGGCTCGGTCATCGTGGTCATGCTGCAGCTCCTTCGGCGAGGATGGCGTCGATCTGGCCGACCGCCGCGGTGAGGCCCTCTTCCATGCCCATCGCGAGGACCTGTTCCATGGCGGCGTGGCTCGGGAAGCGGCTTTCGATGGACATCCGCGTCCGACCGGCCTCGATCGGCTCGATCGTCACGCGGCCTTCGTTGCGCGGGAAGTCGTCATTCGGCGTGCCATCCGCGTGGGCGAACCCGTCGAGGAACACGAGCCGGCGCGGCGGATCCGCCTCGACGATGTCCCAGTAGCCGTGTGGCTGATCACCCCCCGGCCCGGTCATGTGGTATTCGACATGGCTTCCAGGCGCCAGGTCGTGGGTCGTGAAGGTCGCCGGGTAGGTGGGCGGCCCCCACCAGCGCTCAAGCTGGCGCGGATCGGCCCACAGGTCCCAGACACGCTCCGGCGAGGCGTCGAACTCGGCGGTCAGCGTCAGGGTCAGGCCGTCGGTGTCCTTGCGGACGGCCGTGACTGTCATGGTCGGGTCTCCTTGCTGCTGGCGATGAGGTCCGTCATGCGATCGATCCGACCGCGCCACAGCGCCTCGTATTGATCGAGCAGGCCGCGCGCCAGTCGCAGCCCCTCGATGTTCGTGCGCACGACCTTCCGGCGGCCACTGCGCTGCTTGGTGACCAGGCCCGCCCGCTCGAGCACCGCGACATGCTTCTGGACGGCGGCGAAGCTCATCGGGTAGTGCCCGGCCATCTCCGCGACGCCCTCGTTGCCCGCGAGGGCGCGCAGGACGATGTCGCGTCGGGTGGCATCGGCCAGGGCGGCGAAGATGTGGTCGGGATCGAACGTATCGGCCATTGATACAACCATACGGTTGTATCACGGCGGTGTCAACGCCGAATGTCAGGCGAGCCCGCAACGCGCAGGCGGGTCTGCGAGACAGCAGCGCCCGCCCGACTGGTACCTTGTGGGGCGAACCCCGGGAGGCTGAATGATGGTTGGGGCCACGGCCTCGCTTGCGGCTCGCCACCTCGATCAGCTGCGCCGATCCGTCGGCGAGGTGATCGTGCCGGACGACGCGACCTATGACGAGGCGCGTCGCCTGTGGAACGCGATGCACGATCGGCGGCCGGCGGTCATCGTCCGGCCGACGACGGCCACGAAGGTCGCCACGGCCGTCCGCTTCGCCCGCGAGCACGGCCTCGAGATCGTGGTCCGGTCCGGCGGCCACAGCGTGTCCACCCTCACCGGTCCCGCGGGCTGCCTGCTCATCGACCTGTCGTCGATGCGCGGCATCGACGTCGATCCGCGAACGAGGACGGCCCGCGCCAACGGCGGCGCACTCCTCGGCGAACTCGACGTCGCCGCCCAGGCGCATGGCCTCGTCTGTCCGGTCGGAGTCGTCGGCCACGCCGGCGTTGCCGGGCTGACGCTCGGTGGCGGAGTCGGCCGGCTCCAGCGGAACTTCGGCCTGACGATCGACAACCTCAACGCGGTCGAGATCGTCACCTCGGACGGGCGTCTGGTCCGCGCGACCGAGACCGACGAGCCCGAGCTCTTCTGGGGCCTGCGCGGCGCCGGCTGGAACTTCGGGATCGCGACCGGCTTCGAGTTCCGCCTCCAACCATTCGGCCCGGACCTCCATCGTGGCGTCCTGACGTTCCCGGCGAGCCAGGTCCAGGAGGTCTGGCGCGTGTTCCGCGACTACGCCCGGCACGTGCCCGATGCGGTCACGGTCATCTTCGCGATGGGTCGAGCCGGCCCGGACGAGGGCTACCCCGACGACGTGGTCGGCCGGCCCGTCGTCTTCATCGGATACAACCACAGCGGCGCTGCGGCGAAGGTCGAGCGCGACACGGCGGGCCTCCACATCGGCCCGAAGCCAGTCAAATCGACGCTCGGCAGCACGCCGTACCTCGACGTCCAGACCGCCCACGACCTCGTGTTCGCCTGGGGCACTCGATCGTTCATCCGGAGCCACTTCGCGAACGACGTCCGACCCGCGGCGCTCGACGAGCTGGTCGAGCACGTCGCGACGGCGCCGGGGGAGGGGAGCTTCTCGATCACCGCGCTTGGCGGCGCGATCGGCCGTGTGGCCGAGGACGCGACCGCCTACGCCGGCCGGGAGGCGGCCTTCGACGTCAGCGCCGACGCATTCTGGACGGACGCCGCGGACGACGACGCCATGTCCGACTGGTGCCGTCGGGCATTGACGATCGCCGGTCCCGAGCCGGGGCTCGGCCGCTATGCCAACGGGAACGCCGACGTCGGCCCCGCAGAGACGCGCGCCACGTACGGCGACGCGAAGCTGGCCCGGCTCGCCGCGCTCAAGCGCGCCTGGGATCCAGACAACGTGTTCCGGGTGAACCACAACGTGGCGCCGGCGCAGGACCTGCGCGCCACCGATCGGCCGACCACCGCCTAGCCTGGACCGCCAGCCCACTCGAGGAGAATCAACGATGTCGACGAGAGAGTCCCTGCTCGAGGCGATGCGCCTCTCAACGGACAGCGACACCGCGCGTTGGATGCTCGAGCGCGGCGTCGCCCTCGCGGACCAGGAGACGATGAGCCAGGCGATCCACGACGTCTATTGCGGCATCGAGGCGGATCACGGGCAGCCGAACGAGAAGGATCGTCAGCAGGCGTTGGCGATGATCGCGGCGCTCCAGAAGTACGCGGCGAGCCGTCCGCCGGCATGACCGTTGACTGACCGGGGTTCTACTCGCGGTATGAAGGCTGCGGTGTCCTGAGGCGGTTCTCTTCGTGCTTGCTGGTGGTCTCTCCATGGGGCGTCGCCGCCGGCGGCTGACCCGTCGCCCGGCTGTCAGGGGAGGCTCACCGTCGTGGCGTAGATCTGCGACTTCTTCTGGTCGGCGGGGGTGGAGCTACCCCAGCTGACGGCGAGCCGGTTCGTCGCGACGGTCGAGATGCCGTCGTCGGAGCCGAATGGCTCGAGCTGGATGCGCCGCGGGCCGAAGCGCCAAATGCCGCGGCTGCGTGCTGGCGCTGCGATCCGTCGAGCGCCGCGACGAGCCCGCTCGTGTCGAGGACGATCACCGCTGCCCGAACCCCTCGAGGAGGTCGTCGGCCCGTTCGGCGAGGTCAAGGCTGCCGCTCTCGACCGTCGACGCGCGCTCGATCGAGAGGACGACGTTGCCTGTCTTGTGCCACGCCTCGACGTGGCGGTGCGCCTCTGCCACCTCCTCCATCGGATAGACGCGATCGATGACCGGCCGGTACGCACCGGTCTCGACGAGCTGCTTCAGGTACAGCGCGTCGTCGCGGCTCTTGCGGCCGCCGGCGAACTTCAGCCGGCGGCTGCCGGCCCAGCGCGTCGCGACGGCCAGGAACAGCGTCTCGAGCCCGTGCGGCCCGAGGTCCGTCGCGACGAAGATCCCGCCCGGCTTCAGCGACCGCCGGCCCCAGCGGAAGGCGTATTTGCCGACGGCGTCGATGATCGCGTCGTACGTCTGGCCATTCTTCGTGAAGTCCGCGTTCCGGTAGTCGATGACCTCGTCCGCTCCGAGCGATCGAACGAGCTCGACATGGTCCGTTCCACATACGCCTGTCACGTGGGCCCCGAGGCGCTTGGCGATCTGGACGGCCGCCGTTCCGAGCGAGCCAGACGCGCCGTAGACGACGATCCGCGACCCCGCGCGGACCTCGGCCTGGCGCAGCGCGGCGAGCGCCTGGCTCCCGCCGTCGTAGATAGCGGCCGCTTCTTCGAAGGTCAGGTTGGCCGGCTTGTGGGCCAGGGCGCCGCTCTCCGGCAGGCAGACGAACTCGGCGTGGGCCCCGAACCAGCGAGCCCCGAAGACCTCGTCACCGACGCGGAACGCCCGAACCGCCGGGCCGACTGCCGCGACCTCACCGGCCAACTCCATTCCCAGCGTACGCGCGCGCGGCCGGCGCAGACCGAGGACGAGCCGCCACAGGACTGGATGAGCGTCACGGGCGTGGGTGTCGCTCTGGCTGACCGTCGACGCTCGGATCCGGATCAGGACCTCGTCGTCCCGCGGGGTCGGTTGCTCAACGTCCTCGATGCGAAGGACCTCGGGTGGCCCGTAGCGGTCCTGGACGACAGCCCTCATGCGCGCATTGTCGACCGTCTACGCTTTCGCTGGCTCCTGCTTATGCGAGGGATGGCATGAACGACGATGAATCGGCGGGTCCGCACGGAGCGCTCGCTCACGTCCTCGCGGTCCGGGCGGGAACGTCGGCCGGCCCGATCATCAGACTGGCGAACCGGGAAGCGCTCATCTACACCCTCGGCAAGGCGGCCGAGCTCGAGCACCTGATCATGCTCCAGTACCTGTTCGCGGCGTTCTCGCTCAAGCAGACGACCCGCGAAGGACTCTCACCGGAAGCGCTCGCGTCGGTCCAGGGTTGGCGCGCGACCCTGCTGGCGATCGGCGGGCAGGAGATGCTCCACCTGGCGCTCGTCCAGAACCTGCTGACCGCCATCGGAGCGGCTCCGCGCCTCGCCCGCCCGAACTTCCCGCTGCCGGCTTCCAGCTACCCGGCCGGCGTTCGCATCGAGCTGCTGCCCTTCGGTGAGGCGGCACTCCGCCATTTCGCGTTCCTCGAGCGGCCCGACGGGATGGCCGTCGACGATGCCGAGGGATTCGAAGCCCTCGGCGAGGCAACCGCTCTGCCACATGACGAAGCAGATGAGATCGTTCCGCACCTCCAGGAGTTCGAGACGGTCGGCCAGCTCTATCGCGCGATCCTGGCCGGCATCGAGTTCCTCGACGGCCGGCTCGGCTCCGGGCGACTGTTCGTCGGGCCGCCCAGCGCCCAGGCGATCGAGGAGCATTTCAAGTGGACGGAGCTCGTCGCCGTCACAGACCTCGCGTCGGCGCGGCGCGCGATCGACACGATCGTCGAACAGGGCGAGGGCGCTCGCGGGGAGTGGCGTGACGCTCATTTCGGACGCCTTCTCGGCATCCTCGACGAATACCTCGCCATCCGCCGGGCGGACCCGAGCTTCGAGCCTGCGCGACCGGTCGTGGCGGCCAACGTCCGACCCCAGGCGATCGGTCCCGGCATGCCGATCATCACCGACCCCGGCACGATGCGGTCGATGGACCTCCTCAACGTCGTCTACGAGGTCCTGCTTCAGCTCCTGTCCAGGTACTTCGCCCATACCGACGAGTCGCCGGAGCAACTCGAGGTGCTGGCCGATGTCTCGGTCGGATTGATGTACGGGGCGATCAAGCCGCTCGGGAGCGTCGTCACCACGCTGCCCATCGGGATGGATCGGCCGGGGGTCACGGCAGGCCCGGGGTTCGAGCTCTTCTACCAGGTCGACTACCTGCTCCCGCATCGCGAGGCCGCGTGGATCCTGATGGAGGAGCGACTTCGCGAGGCAGCCGCGTTCGCGGTTCGCTGCGGAGAGGCCTGCACGCTCGCTCTGATGGAACCGCTGGCCAAGGTCGCCCGTTCGCTCGAGAAGTACGCCGACATGCTCTCGGCCGCGGCCTGAGCGCCTTACGAGCGGAGATCGGACGAGACCCGGATGACCTCGAGGCCCGGCAAATCGACAAAGCCGGCGTGCTGGGTGACGACCGGGACGCGCAAGGCCATGGCCGTAACGGCGATCCACGATTCGTTGGCGAGCATCCGCAGCCCACGCCGGTCAAGCTCCGTGCGGACGCGGGCCCATGCCTCGGCGACGCGATCATCCACAGGGATCAGGTCGAGCGAGAGCGCCATCAGGTCCTTTCATCGGCCGTATGGTAGGAGTCGGCACTTCGCTCCCACTTTCGCGGTGCTCGCTCGGGCACGATGGGCCACGGTGATCGTCGAGCCGAGGTGCCAGACATGACAGACTCAGCCCGTCCCGTCACGGTCATCGTCTGCCTGCCGAACGTCCCCGAGCGGGCGCACATGGGCGAGCTGCCGGCCAACGTCGACGTCCGGCTCGTTCCGATCGAGCCCGGGCCGGTCCCGGATCTCGGCGACGTCGAGCTGATCGTGCCGTCGACCCGGATCCGCCCCCAGCTGTTCGAGCTGCTCACCGGACCGCCGGGCCGGCTGCGTGTCATCCAGACGACGAGCGCGGGCGTCGACTGGCTCAGCGGACGGGTGCCCGAGCATGTCGTGGTCTGCAACGCCCGCGGGGTCTACGACGCGCCGCTCGCGGAATGGGTGGTCGGGGCCATCCTGGCGATGCAGCGCGGGATCATTCAATCCCGCGACGCGCAGGGGCGACACGGGTGGGACGGCATCGAGCCGCCCGAGCTCTCCGGCCGGCGCGTCGTCATCCTCGGGCTCGGGTCGATCGGGACGGCGATTGCGGACCGGCTGCACCCGTTTGGCGTCGAGCTGATCGGCGTGGGCCGAACCGCCCGCGATGGCGTGCGCGGCCTGGCCGAACTCGACGAGGTCCTCTCCGACGCCGAGGTCCTCGTCAACATCTTGCCGCTGACCAGCGAGACCAACTGCCTGCTGGAGGCCAGACGGCTCAGCCTCCTCCCGAATGGCGCGCTCGTCGTGAACGCCGGCCGTGGCGGCACGATCGACACCAGCGCGCTCGTCGCGGAGCTCCGGACAGGCCGGCTCCGGGCCGCCCTCGACGTCACCGACCCGGAGCCGCTCCCGCCGGATCATCCCCTCTGGGAGCTGCCCAACGTCCTGATCAGCCCGCACATGGCCGGCGACTCCCCGGCGAGCACGATCCGAGCCTTCCAGCTGGCGGGCGACCAGGTCCGCCGGTTTGCAGCCGGCGAGCCGCTGATCAACGAGGTTGGCCGATACCTGCTGGAGTGAGCCCCGGCTCATCATCGACGCGGGCCCATCGGCATCGCATCAACCGAAGAACCACAGCTCCTTGAACGGCGTCGTCACGTGCCAGATCATCGACACGCCCGCCGGAAACGATGCGATGTCGCCGGGGCGGAGGTCGAGCGGCGGCCGGCTCTCGAACTCGATCCTGACCGCGCCCTCGAGCACGTGGATCGTCTCGCGGCGGTCCGGTGTCCACGGGAGCGGGCCACTGACCTCGAGGATGCGCGTCAACCCAGCCCACACGGCGTCTTCATGGACGAGCTCGTGCATCTCGGTTCCTGGGACATCCGGATCGGCCTCCCAGTCATCCGGCGAGACGGTGGACACGAACACCTCGGCGCTCGAAGGCACGGCCGTCCTCCTCATGCTGTTCTCACGGAATGTCCGGTTGACCATACGACGTTGCCGGACGCACGAGGCGCTGTGCCCTCAGGCAGCGGTCCCGAAGGTCAGGATGCGAGGACGGCGGTGATGACGACGATCGAACTGACGAGCTGGTCCGCCTCACCACCGACGAGGTAGCCGGACCCATCGATGACGACGCCCGCGGCGTCCGCGAGCGCTCGCGGCAACCGGCCGACGAGTCGCGATCGGGCGGTCGCCGGGTCGATCGAGACAACGCGGTCGACCGCCTGACCGCCGTACCGTCCGCCGGCGACCACGATGGCGCCGTCGATCAGGAGCGCGGTCGCCTCGGTCAGCGTCGCCCCGAGGTGGCCGACCACCCGAACCGAGCCGCTGGTGACATCGACGACCTGGATCGCGTCGGTGTCGCCGGTGGCCGCCGCGCCGCCGATCACGAAGACGCGATCGCCGACGGCCACGACCGCGCCGTAGCGGACGGGGATCGAGAGCGTGGCGATCAGCCGGAAGTGGACTCCGTCCCGGGTCGCGAGGACGCGCCCATCTGCTCGGCCGCCGGCCCCACCGCCGACGATGATCGCCTCGGATCCGACGATCACTGCGCCGAGGTCGGCGCGCCGAGCCGGCAGATCGCCGACCAGGGCGCCCGTCCCGGTCGCCGGGACCGACTGGACCCAGGAGTCCTGGGTGGTCGCGCCACCGCCGATCACCAGCCTTGACCCGGCCAGCGATACGCCGGCCGCATCGTGGACCGGATGGAGCAGTCGGCCGCCGGCGGTGACGGGGCTCCCGTCGAGCGGGATTCGCTCCGTAGTCGCCGTCGTCCCAGTGCGCGTCAGTCCCCCGACAAGGAGGATCGCCGCGCCGTCCGCAAACGCCACAGCCCGGCTCGTGGCGATCGGGAGGCTGCGTGGATCGAGGGCGATCGAGAACGCGGTAGCGATCAGGACGCCCCCGGAAACGGACGGGCCGGACGGGCCGGACGGCGTGATGGACCCCGGAGTGCCCTTCGGCAGACCGACGGTGGGGCCGCCTGACCGTGCCTCGGTGGATGGCCGGAGCGAGCTCGTCGCCGCGCCATCGGTGGGCCCGGTCCGGGTCGGCGGCGGGCTGACGCTGGAGCCGCAGCCGACGACGGTGATGCCGGCGATCAGCGCGACCAAGAAGGGACGGCGTGAACTTGATCGCCGGTCCATCGTCCTCAGAAGATCCCGACCGGCGCGATGTCGACCCCGTCGGGGATGTGGAGGCGGCCGGGCGCGGTTCCGGCGCGGTCGGTCCGGCCGTACTGCCAGACGATCCGCTTCGTCCGCGGATCGAGCAGGACAACCCGCTCGCGGAAGTCGTCGTTGATCAGGATCCGGCCGTCGGCGAGCGGGACGGCAAGGCTGGGATGGTCGAGCCGGCCCGGACCCGAGGCCGGCGCATATCGCCAGAGCAGACGTCCCGTGGGGGTCACTGCCACCACCGCGCCGATGGTGGCGTAGTCGGCGACGATGACGTTGCCTTTTGCGTCGAGGTGGGCGTCCGACGGGTAGACGGTCGGGACGTGAATGTCGAAGATCACGCGGCCGGTCGCGGACAGGCGGACGACGCGTGAGCCGCGGATCTCGGTGATCAGGAGGCCGCCGTCGGGCAGCGGGGTGTCGCCGTTCGGGGAGCCGAAGGTCTGCGGCGCGTGGTTGGTGCAGACGCCGGTCCGGCCCCACTGGTGAGTGATCCTCTTGGCGGGATCGATCTCGATGATCCGGCAGTTCTGGATGTCGGCCACGATGATCCGGCCGTTGGCGAGCGGGTAGGCGTCATCCGGCCCGTTCAGGTAGCCGGGCCGAGAGGACGGCACGCCATAGTGGCCGTACTGCCAGACGATCCGCTTCGTCGCGATGTCGATCCGGTCGATGACCTGGTGAGTGTCGTCGTTGGCGACGATCGTCCGGCCGTCCGGCGCAATGAAGGCATCGTCGGCCGCGAAGGACTGGCCGCGGGGGAGGCTGCCCTTCACCGGGAAGCGCCACAGGACCTGTCCGCCAGAAGTCACGACGAGCAACCGGCCGTTCCCGCGGTCCGCGATGAGGAGTCCGCCCGGAAAGAGCCCGGGGTGCGCGGGCCGAGCTCCAGGCGGCGATGGGACCGCGGACGGAGAAACGGACGGGGTGGGATCGGCCGACGGTCCGGGGTCGGATGGTGTGGCCACGACCGAGCCCGCCGGATCGGTCTGCGGGACGGGGCTGACCGCGGCACTGATCGGCCCCGTCGAGGGGCTGGTCGACGGCGTCCCGGAGGGCCCGCCCGCGAGCAGACGCGTGGCTCCGATGAAGACGAGGAGCGCGGCTGCGCCGGCGAGGGCCAGGGGAGCGCGTGCGGGCACCGCCCGCTGGGCTCGCATGGGTCGAGCGTGTCGGCGGCGGATGACGGCCTCCAGGTCCAAGGCGACGAGTGCGTCACGTCGGGCCCGTGAACGCGATCATTCTGCAGCGACGAACTCGAGGGGACACTTGGTCGCCGACCGCCAAATCCTAGCGGACTCGTTCGCATGCCGCGCCAGGCCGCGTCGAGACCCAGGGCTGGCGTCAGGAGGATCCGCGCGACCGATGAGTCGGGGTTCGGCCGCCCGTTACGAGCCGAGCGAGCAGCCCGCGGTCAGGTGTCGGCCTCGGGCGCCTCCATGCGCTCGAGCAGCGCCATCGTCGTCGCCCAGCTGCGGATCGTCATCGACTTGTACGCCGGCTTCCCGACGATCTTGCCGAGGCGGCTCTTCGTCCGTTGCGCGCTGAGCCGCTGCGAGTAGATCACGCCCGTTCCCGGCCACACCTCGTCGACCCCAGGCCGCGGGTCGAAGACCGTCATCGCCGTCGGCGCGTCGATCCCCATGAGGAAGACCGCGTCGCTGTGATACGTCTCCGGATGGTCGCCGAAGCCCCTGGGCCGCTTCTCGACGACGGCGCTGAGCTGCGCCCGCGTCAGGACGAGGACCGCGATGAGGTCGCTGTCGAGGTTGAACGTCGTGGGGAGCGCCTCCTCGAGCTCGCGCTTGATTGCGGTCGCCGGGCGATCGGAGCTCAGGATCACGTTGCCGCTGGCGATGTACGTGGAGACCTTGGTGTGGCCGTGCGACTCGAGGAGCTCGCGCAGCGGCGCCATCGGCACTTTGTTCCGCCCGCCGACGTTGATCCCGCGCAGAAGGACGAGGTATCTGGTCATGGCACCGTCACCGGTGCGCCTCATCCGCTCGGGGGTCGCCATGGCTGGTCCGCGTGCGCGAGCCACACCATCTCGGGGTCGAGCGCGCGCACCAGCAGCTGGCCTTCGGTCTGCGGCTCGTCGAGCTCGCCGAACGACACCGCCATGTCGCCGCCGACCACGACCGGTCGCCCACCGGTGTCCACGACCACCACGTGCGTGCCGGGCGTGTGGCCCGGCGCCGGGAGGAGGCGGACCCCGGGCAGCAGCTCGAGCGCGCCATCGACCGGCACGAACTGCGCGCCGGGCGACTCGACCCACTCGCGAATGGTGTAGTCGTCCTGGGTACGCGCGTCTTCGAGTTCCCGACGCTGGACATAGATCGGCTTGCCGGCGAAGAGGTGGTTGCCGCCGCAGTGGTCGAAATGCAGGTGGGTGTTGACGACGATGTCGATGGCGGTGAGGTCGAAGTCCTGCTCGTTGAGCGGCCGAAGGCGGGGGTCCATGTCGGCCACCAACGGGTGCAGCTCCGTCATGCCGGTGTCGACCAGCACGCGCGCATCGGGATGGTCGATGACGTGCACGTACACGGGCATCCGTTCGCCCTCGACGTGCAGGTCGGCAACGAGGATCGGCGTGACGGTGATCGAGGCCGCAGCGGTCATCGTTTCCCGAAACCGGGGATGGCCGCGGCCTGCGTCATCCACGACGCCAGCTGGCGTTCGTCGATGTCGTCGACGGATGCGAGGTCCACGCCGCGCGAGTCCTTGCCCATCCCGATCGGCATAACCGGCGGCACGGGCGAGAGGGACGTGCCGCGCCCGAACGTGAGCTTGACGTGGTCCGCGAAGCCGCCGCACGAGAAGCACCAGCCGTCGCCGACGCCATACCACGCCATGCCCCACTTCACAGAGCGCTGCAGGCCCGGAAGCGTCTCGGCAGCCAGGGCATCGACGCGTTCAGCGATGGAGCGTTGTGGCTGCGGCAAGGTGCTGATGTAGGCAAAGACGGGCTTGTCGCCGATTGCGGCCTTGGCCGGGCTCGCCCTCCCGGTCATCGCGGCCGGAAGTGACGTCAGGACGTTGCCTTGCACGGACGTTCGCCTGGTGGTTTTGCCTGCTTCCGTCACGGGTCATCGCTCCTTCGGGCATCTTGCACCCACTTGACGACGCATCCGCCAACAACTCATCGGTCGACTGCCGACCGCACTGGTTCCACAGACCTGAGATCACTCGTTTCGTGGTCCAATGGACCGCGTGAATGATGGCGCGGCGGCGGATGAGACCCGGATCGATCGCTGGCTGTGTGCCGTGCGCCTCGTCAAGACACGTCCCATCGCGACCCAGCTGTGCGAGGCCGGGCACGTCCGCGTCAACGGCAGCGCCGCAAAGGCGTCGAGCAAGGTTCGCCCGGGTGACCGGGTCGACGCCCTCATCGCCGGCCGGGAGCGAATCGTCGAGGTCGTCCGGCCGATCGAGTCGCGGGTTGGTGCCGCCGTCGCCGTGACCTGTTATGTCGATCGCAGTCCGCCGCCCATCGTCTCCGAGGTGCGACCGGGGATCCTCGCCGTGCGAGGGGAGGGCCGCCCGAACAAGCGCCTGCGGCGAGAGCTCGAGCGCTTGCGGCGGCCCACCGACCGCTGATCCGCCGACCGGCGAACGTAAAGGCGTCGTCGCACTGCCGGCGTATCCTGCCCCGACGATTCACGATTGAGCTGGTAGCCGGAGGGAAGTCGCCATGCGCGTTCTGTTCGCCACGACCGCGGGGGCTGGTCACTTCGGGCCGCTCGTCCCATTCGCTGAAGCCTCTCGCCGCGCCGGGTCGGACGTTCTCGTCGCCGCACCGGCGTCCTTTCACCAGTCGGTCGAGCGGCTCGGATTCGCGTTCTGGCCGCTGGGCGAGCCGACGGCGGAGGCGTGGGGCGCGGTCATGGCGCCGTTGCGTGGCATGTCCGCGGAGGATGGAAACCGGATCGTCATCGGGGAGGTGTTCGGCCGACTCGACGGCGGCGCGGCGCTGCCTCGGATGCTCCAGGCGATCGACGAGTGGCGGCCCGACGTCGTGGTCCGCGAAGCGAATGAGTATTCGTCCATCGTGGCGGCTGAGAAGCGCGGAGTCCGCCACGTCCACGTCGCGATCGGGGTCGCAGCGAACGACGCTCTCACCTTCGAGGCCGTCGAGCCGGCGATCGAGGAACTGCGTAGGTCCGTCGGACTTGGCCACGACGCCGGGCTCAGCGCACTCCGCGGAGCTCCATACTTCACGCTCACGCCCGGGTCATTCGAGGATCCGCGAGATCCGGGCCCGGCGCATGCCAGTCGGTTCCGTGACCCAGCCATGGCCGTCCCGCCGCCCGCGGATCCCATTCCTGACGATTTGCCGCTGGTGTACGTCACGCTGGGTTCGGTCGCGCCGACGATGGGATTCTTCCCCGTTGTCTACCGGGCCGTGCTCGACGCACTGGCGGAACTGCCGATCCGGGTTCTCATGACGGTCGGCGAGGCGGCCGACCCCGTGACGCTTGGCCCCCTACCGGTCAATGCGACGGTCGAGCGCTGGGTCCCGCAGGCCGAAATCCTCCCACGTGTAGCGCTCGTCGTGGGCCATGGCGGGTATGGCACGGTGCTCGGCGCCCTCGCCGCGGGCCGCCCCATGGTGATCCTGCCCTTGTTCGCCGACCAGCCCGTCAACGCCGCCCGCGTCGCGGCACTCGGTGCCGGGCTCGCGCTGCCAGGCGGAGCTGTCCCGGATCCGGAGCGGGCGATCGCGTCGATTCACCTGCTGCCCGATGCCGTCACGCGTCTCCTCTCTGATCCGACCTTCACTCAGGCCGCCGGGCGAGTGGCGGCCGAGATCGGTGAACTGCCACCGGTCGACGCCGCAGTCGGGATGCTAGCCGCACCGTAGCTTGGACAAGGAGCGCTGACCCTGGAGCCCGCGCGCGTGGACGAAGTCACGCTGGGTCAGACGAGGTCGTGACTCCGGGGCGAGCCGTAGCGATCCCAACGTAAAGCGTCTGACAGGCTGAGGGCGTTGCGACCCATCCGCGGTGCCATACTCGCGCTCGGTCCTTCACATTGGCGTCTCTCCCGCCAAGCCGAGCCCTTCGACGTCAATTCGAGACTGCATTGCCGAGTCACGATTCCGCGCCGATGACCTTCCTCATGACGGACATCGAGGGAAGCACGCGATTGTGGGAGAAGCACCGCAGCGACATGGCGGCGGCTCTCGAGGCACACGACGGGATCCTGCAGGCAGCGGTGACGGCCCACGGCGGCTCAGTGATCAAGACGACGGGCGATGGCCTCCTAGCCGCGTTTGGGCAGCCGGATGCCGCCATCGCGTGCGCGGCGGCCGCACAACGGTCGCTCACCGAGGCCTCCTGGGCGGCGACCGGGCCCCTCCACGTCCGGATGGCGGTCCATACCGGCACCGCGCAATCGCGGGAGGGCGACTACTACGGGCCGGCGCTGAATCGGGTGGCACGGCTGCTGGCGATCGGCCACGGCGACCAGGTGCTGATCTCCGGGACAGCCGTCACCCTCGCAGTGGACGCTCTGGCCCCCGGGCTCGAGCTGCTGGATCTTGGCCAGCACCGGCTCCGCGACCTGGATCGATCGGAGCACGTGTTCCAGCTCATCGCCCCCGATCTGCGGCGCGACTTCCCGGCGCTCCGGTCCCTCGTGCCGGACCGGACGAACCTGCCATCACAGCTGACCTCATTCGTGGGCCGCGACCGGGAGCTAGCCCAGCTCCGCGACGTCGTGTCCGACCATCGCCTGGTCACGTTGATCGGCACCGGCGGGACCGGCAAGACGCGGCTGATGCTTCACGTCGGCGCGGACCTGACCGACCAGTACGCCGACGGCGTCTGGCTGGTCGAGCTCGCCGCCATTGCGGGCCCCGCGCTCGTGGTCACGGCGATCTCCCGGGCGCTGCAGGTCGGCGAGGAGCCAACGCGCGCGCCCATCGACACGCTGACGGATTTCCTGCGGACGAAGGCGCTCCTCCTGCTGGTCGACAACTGCGAGCATGTCATCGGCCCGGTCGCCGACCTCGTCGACCACGTCCTGGCGACGTGCCCCACCCTCGCGATCATCGCGTCCAGCCGTGAGGCCCTCGGCGTCGGCGGGGAAGTGGTCTTTCAGGTTCCCTCGCTCGCGCTGCCGGCCACCAGCGCGCGGCCGGATACGCACCTCGAGGACGAGGCCGGGCGATGGCTCGACGATGCGATGGCCAGCGAGGCTGTCCGGCTGTTCGTCGATCGGGCGACGGCGGCGTCGCCGTCCTTCTCGCTGAACCCTGCATCCGCTCCCGCGGTCGTCGAGATCTGCGCGCGCCTCGACGGGATCCCCTTGGCGATCGAGCTCGCAGCGGCGCGCGTGACGGTGCTCTCGGTCGAGGAGATCGCCGAGCGGCTCGGGGACCGATTCCGGCTCCTGACTGGGGGCCGGCGGACCGCGCTGCCCCGCCAACAGACGCTCCAGGCGCTCGTCGATTGGAGCTGGGATCTGCTGCCGGAGCTCGATCAGATCCTGCTCGCCCGCCTGTCCGTGTTTGCCGGCTGGACGCTGAATGCCGCAACGGCCGTCACCACCGCCACGGCGAACGGATCGCTCGCCCCGAGTGCCGACGCGACAACCGGGACGCTCGACGGGCTGGCGCGCCTCGTCGACCGGTCACTCGTGATCGTCGAGCATGGTGAGGCGACCCGATACCGGATGCTCGAGACCATCCGCCAGTACGCGCGGGACCGGCTGATCGCAGCCGGCGATGCGGCCGCGCTGCGGGAGGCTCACCTGGCGTTCTTTCTCGATTTCGCGCTGCGCGCGGAGAAGGCCCTGACGGGCCCCGAAATGGTCTCATGGCTGGTTCAGCTCGACGCGGAGATCGACAACCTCCGGTCCGCGATCGAGTGGGCGTTGGAGGCGCACCCCGACGATGCCCTCCGGCTGGGGATCGCGCTGAACCCGTACTGGCGCGCCCGTTCGTTCGGCGCGGAGGCGACGGAGCTGCTGCGCCGCGCGGCCGCGGTCGCCCTGGAACTACCGATCGACGATGGTCCGGCGGGGCGCGAACGAATGACCCTGGTCGCCCGGCTGCTCGCCGCGGCGTGCATGTCGACCGTGGTCGGGGGCGACGCGGCGGCGGGGCAGGCCTGGGCGGACCAGGCTGTCGCCCTCGCTCGGCGGGTCGACGACCCGCAAGCCCTGAGCGAGGCGCTGGCAGCGCTCACGATGGTCCGAGCCTTCTCTGGCCAGCTGGACCGGATCTTTGAGCTGGGCGACGAGAGCTCCCGGCTTGCGGCGGCACGACAGGACTGGTTCAACGTGGCGATGAACGAGTCCGGCGCCGCGTTCGGGCATGCCGCGATGGGGGATCCGGCCGCTGCGGAGGCGCGCCTCCACTACGCGATTGAGGCGGCGGAGCGGTCGGGCAATCCATTCGCCATCGCATTTACCTCGCTCAGTCGCGGCCGGTTGAGCGGCATGGCTCACGACCTCGACGATGCCCGACCTGCGTTCTCGAGGGCGATCGAGGGATATCAGCAACTCGGTGACCGCCGCCTCAAGCTCGCCGCGCGGAGCGATCTCGCTCATGCCCTTCGACGCGCAGGTGCGATCGACGAGGCGGCGGCGACCTACCGAGAGACGATCCATGCCTGGCAGCATCTCGGCAGCCGCGGCGCCATCGCGAACCAGGTCGAAGGCATCGCGTTCATCGCGCTGGCGCGCGGTGACGCGGAGCGCGCGGCGAGACTGCTCGGCGCCGCCGAGCGGATCCGCGAGATGGGCCCCAATCCTCTACTTCCGAACGAACAGACGGAGGTCGACGAGGCCGCGAGCACCGCCCGGCAACAGTTGCCAACCGCCGCGTTCGAAGCGGCCTGGGACGAGGGCCGGCGACTCACGACCGACGATGCTGTCGCCCTCGCCCGATCCACGACCGGCGAGGAGTAGAGAAGCAACTGACGGCTATCACGTGTGCGGCCAGCCTGGTGGAATCGCCGGTCATCGTGAGCAGGAGTCGGGACTGACCCGGCGGTCCTTGTCAGGTCGCCGGCTCGCCACCTGACAACTCGGCTCGTCGCCGTTCCTCGAGCTGGCGAATCGTGTCGTCGCTCGCCCATTCGGCCAAGGCAATGGATCGGAAGGCGAGCACCATGTCGGTGAACGTCCGCTGGTTGATGCCTCCCGGCCAGCCCTGCACCTCGGCAGCATCCATGGCTCGAAGGCCGGGTCGACGCGGTACGTCGTCTCCCCGGGCCTGCCTGGCACGATTCCGTAGGTGATCCCGAAGGTCCGGGTCACCGCGTCTCCGGTCACGAACTCCATGACCGCGTGATCACGATCGACCATCCGGAGCGCCCGCAATTGCATTGGAGATCCCACTCCGCGAGTGTATCGGCCACCAATGCGTGCCCGACATTGGCGTGTGTCCCCGTCCCTGATGGCGCTCGCGTTGCACCTCGCGCTCTGAGATTGGAGGACTGCGGCGTTCGTGCGTAGGTGGCGACATGACCACCTCAGTCGCGATCGTCACCAATGTCACGCAACGAAGGCTCCTGGCGCGTTGGGTCGCCGGATCGAAGAGCTCGCCGCCAGTGCTGACCTGCCCGAGATGCCGCTGCCCAACCGGCTCGCTATAGTCAACAGCGAGTCGACCGCCCAAGGTCGATGACGGGGGAGGGGGCTTGCACCTCTACCAGGGCACGAGCGAGCAGTTCATCGCGGACGCCGTGCAGGCGCGCATCGCGAACCAGCTCGCCGATCGCTTCTTCGCCGAGTTCCGCTACCGCCCGGCGCCGTCCGAGGTCACCTCGTGGCGGAACAGCCTCCTGGCGATGGCCAACGCCCTCCAGCTCGCCGACCTGACAGACCAGGGCGTCCTCGTTGAGCTCAAGCTGCCACTCTCCTCGAAGCGACTCGATGTCCTGATCACGGGCTCGAACCCGGCGACGAATTCCGATCAGGCGGTTGTCGTCGAGCTCAAGCAGTGGACCGCGGTCGGTCGCTCGAACATCACCGACTGCGTGACCGTCGACTACGGAGGCAAGCCGCGCGACTTCCTCCACCCGTCGCGCCAGGCCGCCCAGTACCAGCGCTACCTGATCGACACGCATCCCGCGTTCACCGACGGCGGCGTCGCGCTCGACGCCTGCGCCTACCTTCACTACGCCCAGCACGACCCGACCTCGCCGCTGTACCACGCCGACTTCGCGGCGCTTCTCGGCTCGAACCCGGCCTTCGCCGGCGATCAGGTCGACGCCTTCGCGACCTATCTCGACGCCCGGGTGGCAGGCCCGGACGATGGCTCGATCCTCGACAAGGTCGCGACGTCGGCCTTCCGTCCGCACAAGCGCCTGCTCGACCACGTCGCCCGGGTGATCCGCCACGAGCCCGTCTTCACCCTCCTCGACGAGCAGCAGATCACCTACAACGCGATCATGGATTCGGTCCGCGGCGCCGGCCAGAACCAGCAGTCGGTCGCGTTCCTCGTCCAGGGCGGCCCCGGCACCGGCAAGTCGGTCATCGCCGTCAACCTCGTCGCCGAGCTGTCCGAGCTCGGGCTGCGGACGCTCCACCTGACGGGCTCGAAGGCGTTCACGGAGAACCTGCGCAAGATCGTCGGGACGCGAGCCGGCGCGCTGTTCAAGTACTTCCGCGACACCGCCAACGTCGACGAGCCGCTCGACGTGACGATCCTCGACGAGGCCCACCGGATTAGAACGATCAGCACAAGCCGCTTCACGCCGGCCAAGGCGCGGACCGGCAAGGCCCAGATCGACGACATCCTCGATGCCAGTCGGGTGTCGGTGTTCTTCATTGACGACCTCCAGGTCGTCCGCCCGGGCGAGGTCGGCAGCACCGACATGATCCGCGAGGCGGCCGCGAAGCGATCGCTCGAGGTCCGCGAGTTCGAGCTCACCGCCCAGTTCCGCTCGAACGGCTCCGACTCGTTCATCCAGTGGGTGACCAACACGCTCGAGATGGAGCGGACGCCGCAGGTCCTCTGGCCGATGGACGACGACTTCGACTTCCGGATCGTCGGCAACGTCCGCGAGCTCGAGCAGATGATCCGGGGCCGGGCGGCGGCCGGTGCGACCGCGCGGCTCGTCGCCGGCTTCTGCTGGCCGTGGTCCGAGCCCGACGACGCGGGCGAGCTCGTGCCGGACGTCAGGGTGGGGGAGTGGTCGATGCCCTGGAACGCCAAGTCCGACGCGAAGCGGCTTGGCCCGGGGATCCCGAAGTCCGACTTCTGGGCGAGCGCCAAGGAGGGGATCGACCAAGTCGGCTGCGTCTACACAGCGCAGGGCTTCGAGTTCGACTACGTCGGCGTGATCGTCGGCCCGGACCTCGTCTATCGGCCGATGGAGGGCGGTTGGAAGGGCCAGCGAGACCAGTCGCACGACCGCGTGGTCCGCAGCGGCGTCACCGAGCAGGAGTTCACCGACTTCGTCAAGAGCACCTACCGCGTCCTGCTGACCCGCGGCCTCCGCGGCTGCTACGTGTTCTTCATGGATGGGCCGACGAGAGACTTCTTCCTCAGCAGGACCGAGAATCGATCGACGCAGTCGGCACGCGCCGCGGAAGCGCATTCGGGCTACGGATCAAAGTGAGCCACGCCGACGCAACCGCCAGGCGGCTATCCAGGGGAACACTGACGATTCGGCTTCCGAAGGAGCGTCAGTGACCGGAGACGTCACGGCGCTCGAGCTCGCGCGTCGGCTTCGCGTTGATCCGGTAGGCCTTCGCTGACACATACGACCCATTTGTCGTGTTTCGGGAACGCCTGGAGGCAATTGGCAACCCCTCGACAGCGGCGGAACAGACTCGCGTGATCCTTGACCTCGATGCCCACCGCGAGGAGATCAAGGATGCGCTCGTCAGTCTAGGGACGTATACGCACGCCCTCGTCGCAGAAGGCGGAGGCAAGTATCGACTCGACTCAACTCCCTACAGCAACGTCCTAAGGGATGTAGTTGATGCGAGCCGCGATGCAGTGAGCGCGGAATCGCGAATCCGAACGCAAATCGGGCCAGACCTCGCCGTCCCGGTACCCGCCGCCAGCGTAATTCGACCCCTCGCCGACGCGATGGTGCGTGCGCGTTCAGGCGACGCGCGCGGAACGGTCGTGGAAGCCGGCAACGCGATCGAATCCTATTTGGTGTTCGACGCCCCGCGCGTTGGCGTGAACTTTGCTGGAGCCGCCGGCATCAACGCCAAAATCGATAAGTACACGGGGGCAAACATGCCCAAGAAGATCGCAGCGATCGGCAAGGCCATCGGGAACATTCGCAACGCGGCCGACCACGGGATTGATCCTGACGTGAACGCGGCCTGGGACATCGACGAGCAGACTGGCGTGATCTTCCCGTTTCTGTGTGCAAGCTTCATCGCGGCGGTTGAGAACTACCGCAAAGGAATGTCACGGCTCTAACCTCGGTCCCAGACATAACTCACCTTATCGGAAGTGATAGCCCCGGCGCCAGAGCGGGGCCTGGGCGTCGATGTCGGCGATCTCAGAGCTCGGCTGGCGTGACCGTCCGGACGATGCCCGCTGCGCCGCGTGCGAGCCGGCCATCGATCGTGAGCAGCGGCACATCGAGTGCCTCCGCGAGCGCCAGGTATTCGGCGTCGTAGGTCTTGGCCCAGCCGAGGCTTGAGGCGATCGACCAGCTGCGGCGGACGTGATCGCCGGCCGTCTCGTAGTTGACCGGCATCTCCGGGACGCGATCGAGCGCGCGCTGGACGAGATCGGCGGACGCAGCACGCCGATAGGCGATGCCGCGAAGGGCGCTCAGGATCTCCGATCGAAGGAGTGGCGGCGCCACGAGCTGGTGAGCCTGCAGCAAGGCGAACCCGGACGCGCTGAGGCAGATCTCGAGGCCGACGCTGGCGTCCAGGACGATCTGCACTCGTTCAGCGACCTTCCCGTGCGCGTCGGATCGCTTCGAGCACGTCGGGCATGGGTTCGCCCGTGATCGTCTGGAGCCAGGCGGCGGGCAGAGCGATCCGGTCCACGGGGGCCTCGAAGGCGACGAGGTCGCGCTCCTCGACCAGATGCTGGGTCCCGACCTTGTGTGCCGCGAGCTTTCCTTCCCGGATCCAGCGACGAACGGTTTCGGGGTTCCGTCCAACGCGACGCGCAACCTGCGGCACCGTCAGCATGGCGACCTCCTGTGTTGTTGCATACTACAACATCAGCCGGCCACGTTCGTTGGTGGACGGCGGTCGGACCGCAACTTCGCGCCGCGCCAAGAACCGGACCGGCCTGAGCGGCGTAGTCGCTGCTGGGAGCGGAACTCACCCCAGCCCACCAGGAGGAACGCCCGACATGGGACGTCAACGACTCGCAGCGGCCGCATTGCCGCTGATCCTGATTCTCGCGGCGTGCTCGAGCGGCACGGCCGCGACGGCTTCGCCGACGAGCCCGCCGAGCCAGGCCGCCGCCAGCTCATCGGACGCCGGGGCCAGCCCGTCGGCCGTCGCGGCCTCCGCCGGCGCATCTGCCGCGGTCTCGAGCTCCACGGTCGACGCGAAGACCGTCGGCGCGAACGGGACGGTTCTCGTGGCCGGATCGAACGGCATGACCGTCTACAACTTCACGAAGGACACCAAGGACAGCGGCACGAGCGCGTGCACCGGCGGCTGCATCACGAAGTGGCCAGCCCTCACCGTCGCCGCCGGGGCGACCCCGGTCGCGGGCGCCGGCGTCACCGGCAAGATCGGGACGATCACCCGGACCGATGACGGGACCCTCCAGGTGACGTACAACGGCCTGCCGCTCTACTTCTTCTCGGGCGACAGCGCCCCGGGCGACTCGAACGGCGTCTACACCGGCTGGGTGGCTGTCAAGCCCTGACCGAAGCGGGCCACCGCCCGAACTCTCGCGAACCCCGTCAGCGGCGGCCGATCCCGGCCGCCGCTGACGATTCCCGGACCGCCCCGATCGCCTGATCGATGCCGCCCGTCCACGCCTGGCCGTGGCCCGGCAGGACCCAGCGGGCATCGACGCCGGCGAGCCGGTCAAGCGAACCGAGCGCCTGGGCCGGATCCGCGGTGAACGGCGCCAGCTGCGGCCCGACCGCCCCGGTGGTGACGACCACGGTGGCGAACGCATCGCCGACGAACAGCGCCTCGACTGCCGCCACGTGGAGCGCGGCCGATCCGGGCGTGTGGCCCGGGACCAGGATGACCCGCGGCGAGCCCGGGACGTCGAGCGTCGCGTCGTCCCCGAACGTGGCGACCTCGGTCAACCGATCGATGTGCCAGCCGCCCTTGCGCATCGCGAGCAGGATGAACCGCAGGAGCGGCAGCGGACGGACCGGGCCGGTCCCGCTGGCCGGGTTCTTGACCTTGCCCTGGGCGAGGAGCGCATCCGCCTCGTGGACCGAGACCGGGAAGCCCCGCTGGCGCGCCTTCTCCGCGAAGCCGATGTGGTCAGAGTGGCCGTGGGTCAGGACGACCGCCCGGACGTCTGCGAGCGTGTGGCCCATCGCGGCGAGCTCGACTGGGAGGTCCGACCAGTAGCCGGGGAGGCCGGCGTCGATGATCGTGACCCCTCCCCCGTCCGCGACGAGATAGGAGTTGATCATTCCGGACCCGAGCCGGTGGATGCCGTCGGCGATCTTCATCGGTTGAGCCTAGCCGCAGCCGGGCGCCCGCAGGCGCGCGACAAGAGCCGAGCTCGCTGCGGACGGCGGCTCCACGTCCACGCTCGCGGCGATCCGGCACGCTGCGGGGCGACCGACGGCGCCCGCCCGCTCGAGCATGCCGACGAGCCGGTCGAGGGCCTCGGGCGAGACGACGATCCGGTTTACGGGGAACGCCAGGGCAGCGGGGTCGATCGCGTAGACGTGGACGCCGATCGGCTCGGTCGAGGTCGGGAATGTCCAGTGGGCGACCTCCCGGATCCCGGGCGCCGTGGCCAGGACCGGCACGATCGAGGGTGCGCTCGTCGAGGCCTGCGTGACGTAGATCCAGTACGTCGCGCCGCTGGCGCGGAGGTCGCGGACGAGGCGGTGGGCATTGAACGCCTGGTACTCGTTCGCGTTGCGGGCGACGACGTCGATCGCGATCCAGTCGTCCGCCTTCGGGTCGCCGACGAGCCGGATGCCCTCGGGCGTCGCTGGATCGGCGACCGCGATGAGGTGGCGGACCTGGGCCGTCGGATTGTGGCCGCGCAGACCGAGCGAGATCTCGTAGCTCAGCATCGAGCCGATCGCGACCGGGGTGCCGGCCGGGACGTTGGCTCGGACCCAGTCGACGGTCGTCGTGACCGCGCTCGCGAGGGCCCGCCCGCTGCGCGTCTCGCGCGTGGTCAGGGCGTGGGCGCCGAGGAGCGCACCGCTCCCGAGCGTCGCCACGAGAAGCACGAGCGGCACGACGCCGAGCCACGGGCGCGGACTCGCGTGCCCCTCCCCCGCCGGATCGAGTGTCCGCCCACGGCTCCAGCGCCCGACCGCCGCCTCGACGAGCCACAGCCAGCCCGCGCCCGCGAGCGCCGCGAGGATCGCGAGCTGGGCGACGTAGTTGCGGGGCGGCTCGCCGACCTCGATCACGAGCAGCACGAGCGGAGCCCCGCAGAGCGTGGCCAGCCATAGGTCCCCGAGGGCCGCCCGGCGGCGTCCGGACGCGGCCCGCCAGGCGGGGATCGAGAGGAGCACCCCGGCCGCGCCGGCGACGGCCGCGAGCTTGAGGACGCCCGGCAGCCAGGTCGCGGCGTACAGGCCGATCTGACGGACGTCGACGAGCTGGGTCGCGCGCACCCCGAGCTCGCGCGCGAAGATCACGAGCAGGCCCACGCACCACGCGCCGACCACGATCGCGGCCAGGACGATCCGACCGCGCGGGGTCTCCCCCGTCGACCCGGGGTCGCCGTCCGGGGCGATCAGGCGGAGGCGCCGGCCCAGCGTTTGGAGGGCCGGCCGGTCGGCCCGTGCTGCGCCGGCGATCGCGAGGATCGCACCGCCGAGCACGAGCGTCGCGATCGGGACGAGGGTCCAGGCCGGCGTCCCGAGGCGGTAGACGATGCCCACGAGCTGCGCGACGAGGATCACCCACCACGACAGCCCGACGCTGGCCGCGAGCACGAGCCAGCCCGCCGTCCGCGCGAGATCCCGCCACGGCCGGCCCCAGACGATGCCGGCCGCGACGGGCACGATCGCGAAGGGCAACGCGATCTCCTTGACCTCGAACGCGAACGCGAACAGCAGCCCCGACGCGATCGCCCACGACACGCGCCCGTTGCGGACCGCATTGAATCCGACGAGGAGATAGACGAGGATCAGGAACCCGACGGGGACGTCGAGCCGGGCGGTGCGGGTCAGGTCGTGGACGTACGTGATCGCGATCGTGCCGGCCGCCGCGAGCCCGCCGACCGCCGGCCGGACCCGCCAGCCGAGGGCCCCGGCGGCGATCACGAGCCCGATCCCCCCGAGCGCATCGAGGAGATGACCGGTCGCGAGCGGGTCGATCCCGAACCAGGCCTGGGGCAGGACGAGGGTCGCCGACCAGATCGGAGCGTGGACGAGGAAGTAGCCGCCGAAGGGCGTCTGCGGGCCGAGCCCGTCGAGCAGGCTGTAGCCGATCCCGATGTACTTCGCCTCGTCGAACGACAGGAAGAACGACGGGACCAGGATGAGCAGGAGCCCGAAGATCGCAGCCGCGGCTGCGATGACAGCGAGCCCGACACGGCGCTCGAGCTCGTCGCCTGCGGGTTCGAGCGGTCGAGTCACGCCTCGATGGTGGCACAACCGGTGGGCTCGGGCCGCCCGAGGAGGCGCCGGGTGCCAGGCGCACGAAAACGCCCGAAGGAACCGTCGATCCCTAGATGCGCCAGTCAATACAAGTACCGACCGGCTCACTAGTTGTTCGAGGCCCCTTCGGGCAAGACCTACGATAGGTGACGTGGCGCGGGCTCGTCCATCCACTTATCCACGAGATTCGCGACAGGAACCTCGCATCTGCGAGGGTTGTCCACAGGGTTCCCACGTTCGTCTCGCTCGTCGCGACCAATCTGCGACCATGGGCTCGATGCTGATCGTCCTGTCGGGCCTCCCCGCCACCGGCAAGACCGACCTGGCGACCGCGATCGCGCGCGAGCTCGGCGCGGTCCTCCTGTCGGTCGACGCCGTCGACTCCGCCCTGGCGAGCTCGGACGCTCACGAGCGCGGTCCCGTCGGGCTCGCGGCGTACGAGGTCATCGGCGCGATCGCGGAGCAGAACCTCGAGCTGGGTGCGAACGTCGTCGTCGACGCGGTCAACGCGGTCGGCGAGGCGAAGACGTTCTGGATCGACCTGACCCGCCGGCGCGGGGTCCGCCTCCTGGCGATCGAGACGATCCTGTCCGACACCGCGGTCCACCGGGAGCGGCTCCACGGCCGGGTCCGGGACCTCGCGATCGCCGAGCCGACCTGGGAGGCGGTCACCCTCCGTCGCGACGAGTGGGTGGCCTGGCCGTTCGCGCCGCTCGTCATCGACTCAGTCGAGCCGCTCGCCGCCAACGTCGCTCGAGCCCTCGATGCCGCGCGGACGATCCTGAACGAGCGCTCCGCGTCGGCGCCGAGCGGCGGACACAACGAAACGCCCGAAGGAACTACTCCCTCGTAGCCTCCACTCCCAATGCAAGCACCGGAAGCGTCGCTTTCGAGTTCGTTGCCCCTTCGGGCAAGACCTACTTTACGCGGCCTGGCGCGGCCTGCCTAGGGGACTTGTCCACGAGTTTCGCGCGAATGGGCCCAATCCTCGACGGTTATCCACGGCCTGTCCACCGCGGGACCGCCTGGTGGGTCAGCGATGCCGGATCGGGGGCTCCGGATCTGCTTCCAGCGGCCAGATCTCGCCGCCCGCGAGCACCGGCAGGCCGCGCCGATCGAGGGTGAGCGGCTCCTCGGCCCCGAACCGCCAGGCCGACGCGGTCGGCCGTTCGATCCGGACCGGCTTGACCTCGATTTCGAGGGTCGCCGGGATCACGACGGCCAGCCGGGCAGTCGACGATCCGACCTCGATTCCGCACGCGAGGAGGCTCGCGGCGGCGAGCCGGCAGACGGTCGAGCCATCGAGCAGCGTGATCCCGTCGCTGTCCCACGCCAACCCCACGGCGTGCTCGATGCCGTCGCTGACGATCGCATGGCCATGGAGCGTCCCGTCCGGCTCCGGATGGAGGGTCAGCAGGCCCGACGGGGTGGCGAGCTCGAGGTGGGCGAACCGTCCGTCAGGTCCGATCTCGAGGAGGAGCGAGCTCAGCACGGCGTGACCGCCCGGAGCCGTCCGGACCTCTCGCCAGCGGCGACCCTTGCGGCCCTCCGCGACCGACCAGATGACCGAGTGGCCGCCGGGACCGGTGCCGCGTCCGCCGAACCGGAGCGGCTCCGGGGTCACGTCAGGCGTCGCCCGTGCCATGGCCCGTGCCGTTCGCTTCGTCGCCCGTGAGCGAGACCTGCCAGCGATCGGACACGGCCACGAGCTCGCCGGCCAGCGACGGCGCCGCCCGGCCGTGGACGCGCACGTCGAGGTTGCCGTAGTCGAGCTCCACCGTGCCCCGCTCGCGGATCCGGGCCAGCAGCTCGCCAGCGGCGTACGGGACATGAACATCGACATCGACCCAGAGCGAGGCGAGGAGTGCCGCGATCTCGGCCCGGAGGGTGTCGAGCCCGAAGCCGGTCGTCGCACTGACGAGGACCGAGCCCGCGAGGGCCGGCGCGGGCGCGCGGCCGTCGAGCGCGGCCTTCTCGACGAGATCGGCCTTGTTGAATGCGACGAGGCGCGGCTTCTCCCCTGCCCCGAGCTCGTCGAGGACCGTCTGGACCGTCGCCCGGTGCTCGCGCAGATGGGGATCCGACGCGTCGACGACCTCGATCAGGACGTCGGCTCGGTTGACCTCCTCGAGGGTTGCCCGGAATGCGTCGACGAGCTGATGCGGGAGCTTGTGGATGAAGCCGACGGTGTCGGTCACGATCGCGGTCTGGCCGTCGCCGAGCTTGACCTGGCGCGAGGTCGGATCGAGCGTCGCGAACAACTTGTCCTCGGCCTTGGCGACCTCGCTCCCGACGAGGGCGTTGAGCAGGGTCGACTTGCCAGCATTCGTGTAGCCGACGATGCCGACCGTCGCGAACATCCTGCGGTCGCGCCCGCGGGCGGCCGTCTGGCGCTGTTGGCGGACCTGCTCGACCCGCTCCTTCATCTTCGAGATCCGGGTCCGGATGAGCCGGCGGTCGGTCTCGAGCTGGCTCTCGCCGGGACCGCGCGTGCCGATCCCGCCGCCAGTCCGGGACAGGTGGGTCCAGAGCTTCGTCAGGCGCGGCAGCTGATACTCGAGCTGGGCGAGCTCGACCTGGAGGCGGCCCTCGTGGGTCTGGGCGTGCAGGGCGAAGATGTCGAGAATCAGCCGGCTGCGGTCGATGACCTTGACGTTGAGGAGGCTTTCGAGCGCCTTCTGCTGGCTCGGCGACAGCTCGTCGTCAGCGATGAGGACGTCGAAGCCGGTCTCGCTCCTGGCCTGGGCCAGCTCCTCGGCCTTGCCCTTGCCGACATACCAGTTCGGGTCGACGTGGCGGCGGTTCTGCCACTCGGCGCCGACGACATCCGCCCCGGCGGTCGTGGCGAGATTCGCGAGCTCGGTCAGCGACTCCTCCGCGGTCCAGCCGGCGTCGTCGCCGGTGTCGACCGCGATGAGGAACGCCTTCTCGACGGGGGCGGTGAGATCGATGGGCGTGGATCGGGTCGAGGGCCTGGGCACGGCCGAAGGATAGCCCGAACGGCCGGTGGGTCCCGAACGGATGTCCCATGTTCGGGCGCGTCCTGCGCGTGGATGCTGGCCCCCGTGCGGTCCCTCCTCCGTCGTCCGACCGTCTCCGACCGTCCCGTCCGCCTCGCCGCGGACCCCCCGGTCGGCTGGCTGCGCCCACCGCTCAGCCGGGGCGCGCCGCCGCTTCCCGAGTCCGTCACCCGCCGTCGGGCCATCCGCGGCCTCGCACTGGCGGCCCTCGCGGTCACGACCGCCTACCTCGCCTGGCGGATTGTCGCCACGGTCGATCTTCGGGCCTGGTGGGTGTCGATCCCGCTCCTCGCACTCGAGATCCACGCGGCCGTCGGCCTGGCCCTCCTCACGTTCTCGCTGTGGGACCTCGACTCGGGCCCGCACGCGGCGCCGGTCCACGCGACGGCGGACCGGATCGCGGTCCTGATCCCGACCCGCGACGAGTCGATCGAGATCCTGACGCCGACGATCGCGGCCGCGCGGGCGCTTCGCGTCGACCACGACACGTGGGTCCTCGATGACGGCGCCCGGCCCGAGGTGGCCCGGCTCGCCGCCGACCTGGGTGCTCGCTACTGGGCCCGGACCGAGCCGCGCGGCGGACGGGCCGGCAACCTCGACCACGCCCTCGGGATCGTCGACGCCGACGTGATCGCGATCCTCGACGCGGACGCCGTCGCGGCGCCGGACTTCCTTGTTCGGACCCTCGGCTACCTGGCCGACCCGCGCGTCGCCCTCGTCCAGACGCCCGACGGCATCTACAACGTGAACTCGTTCGGCCAGACCCGCCGGCTCCACGAGCGGACCCTGTTCCAGCGCCTGATCCAGCCCGGTCGGAACCGCTGGCAGGCCGCGGTCTGGACCGGCTCCGGGGCGGTGATCCGGGTCAGCGCCCTGCACGACATCGGCGGGATCGCGACCGACACCCTCGCCCCCGATCTCCAAACGACGATCCGCCTCCATCGCCGCGGCTGGCGGACGGTCGCCCATAACGCGGTGCTTGCGCGGGGCCTCGCGCCGACCACCGCCGCGACGGACCAGGTCCAGCGTCAGCGCCGCGCCGTCGGTGCCATGCAGGTGCTGCGCGTCGAGAACCCGCTCCTCGGGCCGGGCCTCGAGCGGAGCCAGCGACTCGCCTACGCCGCCACGCTCCTCGGCTGGTTCGACGCCTGGCGCTGGCTCGGGATCGTGGTCCTCCCGATCGCGATCCTGCTGACCGACGCCGACCCGGTTCGGGCCGACGTCGTGACGTTCGCGGCCTTCTTCGCCGTCACGTACGCCCTCCAGGCGACCGCCGGCTGGGCGCTCAGCCGTGGCACCCGGCTTCCCTTCCTGTCAACCCTGCTCCAGGTCGTCCGGATGACGCCCGACCTCCAGGCGACTCGTCACCTGTTCGCGCGTCGGCCGATCGCGGTCGCGGTCGTCGCGACGCCGAAGGGCCGTACGAGCGACGTTCGACGGTCCGCGACCGAGCCCCGCCTGCTCCGGATGCTGGCGCTCATCAGCGTCTTCGCGGCGAGCTGGTTCGCCCTCGCGATGATGGTCACCCTGTTCACCGGCACGCCCCTGTCGTGGGCGGTCCAGGCGGCGTTCGGCTGGCTGATCCTGAATGTGTTCGTCCTCGTTCGGGCGATCGGCCGCGTCCGCAACCTGCGCTTCGGCGGCGAGCGCCGAACGAGCGTCCGGTTCGAGACCGCGTTCGCCGGGACGCTCGACGGGGCGCGCTGCCAGATCCTCGACCTGTCCCTGAGCGGAGCGCGAGTGACCGCCGGGCCGATCACCGCAGGTCCCGCCCACGCCCTCGTGATCGACGTCGACGGGCACCCGGTCGCTCTCGAGGTGTCTGTCCGCTCGGTCCGTGCCGATGGTTCGGACCGGACGGTGCTCGGGCTCGAGTTCCTGGCGGACCAGAACCTGGCCCGCGCGGAGCTCGCCCTCGGCCTGTTCCAGACGACGGTGGTATCGGCGGCGGAGGGCCTCTCGGTGAGCGAGCGCGTCGTCGTCGGCGGTGAAGCCACGGAGTCGTCGGCCGCCTGAGGCCCAGCCGGGCGCGCCATCCTCGACGTTGCGGGACCGACGGTCCCTCAATTGGATGAGGAGATCGTGGTCCGATCGAGAGGGGCTCGTGAACGGCCCGGCGATGGTTCGCCCGAGCGGGGCCGCCGATGCTGGGTTCCGATGTCCACTCGATCCCCGTCGCCCCCGGCCGCCATCCGTCGCCCGCGCCTCCTCCCCGAGCGCCCGGTGGGCTGGATCCGCCCGCCACTCCCCGGACGGAGCATGCCCCTGCCCGAATCGATCGTGCGCCGGACGACGATCCGGGCGATCGCGGTCAGCGCCCTGATCGTCACCGCGGCCTACCTCGCCTGGCGGACGACGGCCACCGTCGATCTCGCCGTCTGGTGGGTCTCGGTGCCGCTGCTCGTCCTCGAGATCCATGCCGCGCTCGGGCTCGCCCTCTTCACGTTCTCCCTGTGGGACGTGGACCGCCGGCCCGTGACGCGATCGGTGATCGTGACGACCGAGCGAGTCGCCGTCCTCATCCCGACCTACAACGAGTCGCTCGAGATCCTGACCCCGACGATCGCCGCGGCCGTGGCGATGCACGTCGACCACGAGACCTGGGTCCTCGATGACGGCGACCGGCCCGAGGTCGAGCGCCTGGCCGCCGACCTGGGCGCCCGCTACCTCACCCGCCCGGAGCATCTGCACGCGAAGGCCGGGAACCTGAACCATGCCCTGGGCGTGATCGAGGCCGACTTCATCGCCGTCCTCGACGCCGACCACGTCGCGGCGCCGGAGTTCCTCGTCCGCACGCTCGGCTACTTCGACGACCCGCGGATCGCGATCGTCCAGACGCCCCAGGAGTTCTACAACACCGATTCGTTCGAGCACCAGGCCGGACAGAACGGCGAAGAGGACCGCTTCCACGAGCAGACCCTCTTCTACCGGGTCCTTCAGCCCGGCAAGAACCGCTGGGGCGGCGCCTTCTGGTGCGGGACGAGCGCCGTGGTGCGCGTGACCGCCCTCCGCGACGTCGGAGGCGTCGCGACCGAGACGATCACCGAGGACATCCACACGACGATCCGGCTCCATCGGCGCGGCTGGCGCACCGTGTACCACAACGAAGTCCTCGCCCGCGGGCTGGCGGCCGGCGACGCGGCCACGTACCAGCTCCAGCGGCACCGCTGGGGGACGGGCGCCATGCAGGTCCTGCGGACCGAGAACCCGCTCTTCGTGTCCGGCCTCAGCCTGCCGCAGCGCCTGTCGTACGCGGCCACGCTCCTCGGCTGGTTCGATGCCTGGCGCTCGCTCGGCTATCTCCTCCTGCCGATCGTGGTCCTGCTGACCGGCGCCGTCCCGATCCGGGCCGATGCGCTGACGTTCGCCCTCGCGTTCGGCCTGACCTTCACGCTCCAGCAGCTCTCCCTCCGCGTTCTCAGCCGCGGCTGCCACCGCCCGTTCCTGTCCATCCTGTTCGAGCTCGTCCGGATGACGCCGAACCTCCTCGCGACGGTGAGCCTCGTGACGCGGCCGCGGGCGGCGTTCCGGGTCAGCCCGAAGGGCCGGACTGGCACCGTCCGGCGATCCGCGCCGGAGCCGCGGCTCCTCCGGTACATGGCGATCCTCAGCATCGTCGCCATGGCGTGGTTCCTGCTGACGGTGTCCGGCCTGACGTGGCTGACGTATGCCGTCCCCTGGGCGGCCTACGCGTCCGTCGGCTGGCTCGTGCTCAATGTCGTCCTTCTCGTCAGCGCGATCGGCCGCGTCCGCGACGTGCGGTTCGCCGGGGAGCGCCGCGCGAGCGTCCGCTTCGAGACGTCGTTCCGCGGCGCGTTCGACAGCGCGTCGGCGCGGATCCTCGACCTGTCGCTCACCGGCGCCCGGATCGCCGTCGATGGCCTGTCGGAGATGGACGTCCATCGCCTCGTCGTCGACGTCGACGGCCGCAATGTCGCGCTCGAGGCCACCGTCCGGTCGCGCCGTGCGGATGCGGCCGGGTGGACGATCGTCGGGCTCGAGTTCGTGCCCGATCAGAACCTGGCCAGGGCCGCGCTGGCGCTCGCGCTCTTCAACACCACGGTCGTTGCCGGCGGGGCCGGCGCGGCGCCGGGCTCCGAGCCGCGACCGCCCGACGGCACGATCACGCCGGACCGGCTCGGCGAACCGGCGGGACCCGCCACCGTGAAACCCGACGACGAGGCACCCGCCGCCGCCTGATCAGGTGCGGACGGCAGCCACGAGGCGACGGGCCACGGCCAGGGTCTCGGTGCGGGGCGGGCTGGCGGTCGCATCCAGCCAGGCGATGTCCGGTTCCGCCTTGAACCACGTCCGCTGGCGCTTCGCGAACGAATGGTTGCGACCGGCGTCCTCGGCAATCGCCGCATCGCGACCCAGCCGGCCGTCGAGCACCGCCCAGGCCTCGCGATAGCCGATCGCGGAGAACGCCGGCAGGCCCGGGTCGAATCGCTCGCGGAGTCCCCTCGCCTCCTCGATCAGCCCGGCATCGAACTGGGCTCGGGCCCGGTGCGAGATCCAGTCGCGGTGGGTTTCCGGCTCGACCGTCAGACCCAGCCACGCAACGGGCGCGTCGTAACCGCGTGGCTCCGGCAGTGGCCGCTTGCCGCCATCAAGCTCGGCGATCTCGAGGGCGCGGACGACGCGCCGGGGGTTGGCAAGGTCGACCGTCCCGGCGCGCACCGGGGCCAGGCTCCGGAGCCGCTCGACGAGGGGTTCGAGGCCGACCGCCAGGAATTCGGCCTCGAGCCGGGCGCGGACGACCGGATCGGCGGGCAGGGCGTCCGTCGGCAGGCCACGAGCGATCGCGCGGAGGTACAGGCCCGTGCCGCCGGCGAGGATCGCAAGGGTCGGGGTGGGCCGGCTCGCCAGGTCGGCGAGCATCGCGCGGGCGTGGGTGGCGAAGTCGGCCACGGTGAACGGCTGGTCCGGATCGACGAGGTCGAGCCCGTGGTGCGGGACCCCGCGCCGCTCGGCGGGCGTCGCCTTGGCGGTCCCGATGTCGAGGCCGCGATAGACCTGGCGAGAGTCGGCCGAGATCACCTCAGCGGCGATCCCCTCCCCTCCCAGGCGCTCGGCGACGTCGATCGCGAGGCCCGTCTTGCCGGTCGCGGTGGCCCCGGCGATGACAAGAAGCGGTGGAAGTGTCGGCGTCACGCTCCGAGAAGCGTGCCGCGCAGGGCGTACGGCCCGGCATCGTCGATCCGGGCGGTGACAAGCCGACCGACGAGAGCGGGGTCGCCGGTCACGTGGACGAGCTTGTGCTCGCGGCTCCGGCCAGAGAGGCGGGGTCCGGCCGGCACGGCGGCGCCGTCGACACCCGCGGCGTCTTCGTGGCTTTCGTCGTGGTCGTGGCTGCGCGGCGGCGTGACGCCGTCGACGAGCACTTCGACCTCGCGGCCGACATAGGCCCGATTGCGCTCGAACCCGATCGCCTCCTGCAGCGCGAGCAGCTCGTTGAGGCGGCTGCGCTTGACGTCGGGCGGCACGTCGTCGGCGAGGTGGGTCGCCGGCGTTCCGGGCCGCTCGGAGTAGGCGGCCGCGAAGACCTGGTCGTAGCGGACGGTCTCGAGCAGGCGCAGCGTCGCGCGGAACTGGGCGTCGGTCTCGCCGCAGAACCCGACGATCACGTCGGTCGAGATCGCGATCCCCGACACTGCCGCACGGATCCGGGCCAGCCGCTCGAGGTAGTGCTCGATCGTGTATTGGCGGCCCATGCGCCTCAGCGTCTCGTCGGCGCCGGACTGGACGGGCAGGTGGAGGTGGGCGCAGATCGACGGGCAATCGGCCATCGCCTCGATCAGCCGGTCGCTCAGGTCCCATGGGTGCGAGGTCACGAACCGAAGGCGCGGGATCGCGGGCACGCCGTCGGCGGTCCGGATCGCGTCGATCGCGCGGATCAGGGCGGCGAGGTCCGGGCGACCGTGGAGGTCGAGCCGGCGACCGGCCCAGCGCTCAGTGTCGACGTCGGCGAAGCGCGGTTCCGCGGGCAGGTCGTGGCCGTAGGAGTTGACGTTCTGGCCGAGGAGCGTCACCTCGCGGTAGCCGGCGGCGGCGAGGGCCCGAGCCTCATCGACGATCTCGTCGAACGGCCGGCTCCGCTCGGGGCCGCGGCTGAACGGGACGATGCAGTACGTGCAGGTCTTGTCGCAGCCATAGACGATCGGCAGCCAGGCGCTGATCGCGGATTCGCGCGCGACGACTCCGTCGGCGACGGCCGCGGCGCGGGTGCCGGGCAGGTGGTCGGCGGCGCCGACCACGAGGCGGCCCAGGGTCGTGGTCGCCGCGCTCGAGAGACCGACGGGTCCCTGCGCGGATGCAAGGCCAAGCCGGTCGACCAGCTCGGGCTCCTCGTCGGGCCGCAGGAATAGGTCCACCGCGGGGAAGCGGCGGCGCAGGCCATCCCGTTCGGCCTCGCGGACGGCGCAGCCGGTCAGGACCACGCGCATGCCGGGGTTCGCCACCTTCAGGCGAGTGAGGTGGCCCTGGCGGCCGATCACCTTCTGTTCGGCGGCCTCGCGGATGGCGCAGGTGTTGATGACGACGAGGTCGGCCGTGTCCATTGACGACGCTTCGGCACAGCCGGCGGCCAGCAGGCGCCCGGCCATCTCCTCGGAGTCGCTGCGGTTCATCTGGCAGCCGAGCGTCCAGACGTGGAACCGCGGCAGGGCCGGGGTCTCCGGCCGGTACTCCCCCAGCCGCGAATCCTCGGGCTCGGGCGGCGTCGCGGGCAGGGCCGACGTGGCCGGCCTGAGGCTGTCGAGGACGGGCAGCGCGCGATTGCCGGGACGGGTGAGGGTCATCGTCCCGGCATGGTATGTCGATTCCGATCGTCCAACGAGCGATCGCGGCCCGCTGACCTGGTCAGGGGCGTTCACCGCGTCGTGTTGGATCGTTGAACGACCCGCGCACCCTCAGCGAGCGGCGGCGGTGGCCGCCATTGCCTCGTCGAGCTGCCCGGCGACCGAATCCGGCACATGGAGCGCCTCGTGGGCGGCCGCGTAGGTCGAGGTGTCGCCGTGGTAGTCCGAGCCGCCCGTGGCCACCAGCCCGAGGGTCTTGGCGACGGCCGCGACCATGGTGACCGTCTCCGGCGGGAACGAGATGTAATAGACCTCGAGGCCCGCGAGGCCCATCTCGATCAGCTCGCGCAGGAGCGGCATCTGGGACGGCGCCTCGGAGAAATGGGCCAGGACGGGCACGCCGCCAGCATCCCGGACCGCGGCGATTGCCTCGCGCGGGCCCATCCCCTCGCGCTGGACGTAGCCCGGCCCGCCCCACCCGATCAGGCGCCGGAACGCGTCCTCCACGCTCGTCGCGTGGCCGGCGGCGATCAACGCTCGCCCGATCGTCGGCCGGCCGAGGGCGTCGTCTCGGGTCAGGTCGAGGTGCACGAGGTGATCGTCGATCGGCATCCCGGCCTCACGCAGCTTCACGACGGTCTTCTCGAAGCGGATCCGGCGTGCGGCGCGTTGCCTGGCGAGGGCGGCCTCGAAGCCTTCGTCGGCCGGATCCATCCCGAAGCCGAGGATGTGAAGCTCGCCCTCCGCGAGCGGGATGTCCTTGGCGAGGGCGTTGATCTCGACGCCCGGGATCAGCCGGATCGAGGCCGGCACCGCGGCGCCGGCGACCAGGTCGCGGTAGGCGGCGAGCGAATCGTGGTCCGTGATCGCCAGCGTCCGGATCCCGGCGTCGGCGGCGGCGCGGACGAGCTCCGCGGGCTCGAGCACGCCGTCGGAGCGAAGCGTGTGGGTGTGGAGGTCGACCGTCGAGACGCCGCTGCCCGCGGTCGCCCTTGGCCGGCGGCCATGGCGACCGACCGGACGTGCCGGTGGCGTCGCACCACCCACCCTCAGACCTCGACCAGCCGGCTGATCCGTTCGATCGCGAGGGCTCGGCCGGTCGCCGGATCGATGTCGATCTGGCAGGCGTTGAAGATCACCGGCCCGTCCCCCACCGCGAACCGCGTCGGCAGCGCGTTGATGAACCGCGGCAGGACGGTGGCGGGATCGAACCCGATGACGCTCCAGACCGGGCCGGTCATCCCGAGGTCGGTCTGATAGGCGGTTCCTCCCGGCAGGATCCGCTCGTCGCCGGTGACGACGTGGGTGTGGGTCCCGACGACTGCGCTGACCCGCCCGTCGAGGTGCAGCCCGAGCGCGTTCTTCTCCGAGGTCAACTCGCAATGGAAGTCGACGATCCGGACCGGCGGGAGCGGCTCTGATGACTCGTCGAGGAGGGCGTCGGCATCCGTGAATGGGTTCTCGATCTGCTGCATGTACGTCCGGCCCTGGAGATTGATCACCGCGATCTCGGTCCCGTCGAGGGCATGGTGGATCGCCCAGCCGCGGCCGGGGACGTTGGTCGTGCCGTAGTTGAGCGGCCGGAGCACGCGGTCGCTGGTGTCGAGGTACGGGTAGATCTCGCGCTTGTCCCAGATGTGGTTGCCGCTCGTGATCACGTCGACGCCCGACGCGAACATCGCCTCCGCGGTCGAGGGTGTCAGGCCCATTCCGCCCGCGACGTTCTCGCCGTTGGCGGTGACGAAATCGATCCCGCGCTCGTCGCGGAGACCGGGCAGGACCTGCTCGACCGCGAGCCGGCCGGGCTTCCCGATCAGGTCGCCGATCATCAGCACACGGCATGCGCCGGGCGGCCGCGGGGCGTTGCCGTTGGTCGGGTTGCCGAGTCGGGTCCGCCCGATGGAGGGGGTCGCGGGATTGCCGTCAGTCACCGAGCGACGATACCGGACGACCGCCTCGGGCGGAGACTCCCGCGGTCAGGGTTGCCGAAACCGCCACGACGATGGATGCGCTTCCGGATTGGCCCGGTAGATCCGGACCATCCAGACGAAGCCGATGATCGCCATCGCGATGCCGATTCCAACCAGGGCGATCGATACCCACGAGGACGGCGGTTCGGTGATCATCGGGCCGATCATGTTCGGCGCGGTCGCGAACAGGAGGCCGACAAGCACGAATGGAACGATCGCAACGACGAACATCCAGCGTGCCATCTGGCGCCCTCGGATACCGCGCCCCGTGAACCCGCCGAGGTCGCGGTCGCGGTCGAGATCCGTCTTCACGTGCGTCTCCCTACTTCGCATACTCGACTGCGCGCGTCTCGCGGATCACCGTGACCTTGATCTGGCCCGGGTAGGTCAGCTGCTCTTCGATCTTGCGGACGATGTCGCGGGCGAGCCGGGACGCCGTGAGGTCGTCGATCTCCTCGGGCCGGACGAGGATCCGGACCTCGCGACCGGCCTGGACGGCGAACGACCGCTCCACGCCCTGGAAGCTGTCGGCGATCGCCTGGAGGTCCTCGAGCCGCTTGACGTACGCGTCCATCGTTTCGCCGCGGGCACCCGGGCGAGAGGCGCTGATCGCGTCGGCGATCTGGACGATCGGTGACTCGATGCAGGTGTACTCGATCTCCTGGTGATGGGCGCCGATCGCGTTGACGACCTTCGGGGAGAGGTTGTTGCGCTGGGCGACCTGGGCCCCGATCGCGGCGTGCGGGCCCTCGATCTCGTGGTCGACGGCCTTGCCGATGTCGTGGAGCAGGCCGCCAGTCTTGGCGATCTGGATGTCCGCCCCGACCTCGGCTGCGATCACCGCGGCCAGCCGGCTCGTCTCGATCACGTGGTTGAGGACGTTCTGGCCATAGCTGGTTCGGTACTTGAGTCGGCCGAGGAGCTTGATCAGCTCGGGCGGCAGTCCCGGAACGCCGCACTCGTACGCGGCGGTCTCGCCGGCCTGGCGGATGATCAGGTCGACCTCGGCCCGAGCTTTGGTCACGACCTCCTCGATCCGGCCCGGGTGGATCCGGCCGTCGCCGATGAGCTTGGTCAGGGCAACCCGGGCGATCTCGCGGCGGACCGGGTCGAAGCCCGAGAGGATCACCGATTCGGGCGTGTCGTCGATGATCAGATCAACCCCGGTCGCCTGCTCGAGGGCCCGGATGTTGCGACCCTCGCGCCCGATGATCCGGCCCTTCATCTCGTCGTTCGGAAGGTGGACGACGGTGACCGTGTGCTCGGCGGTGTGGTCGGCGGCGACCCGCTGGATCGCGGTGACGACGACGTCGCGGGCCTTTTCGTCGGCCGACTCGCGCGCCGCGCGCTCGATCGAGCGGGCGAGCTTGACCGCGTCGTGCTCGGCCTCCTCGCGGACGGCTTCGAGGAGCAGGCTCTTGGCCTCGTCCGCCGACACGCCGCTGACCCGCTCGAGGGCCGTCACGTGCTCCTGCTGGGTGCGGGCGAGGTCCTCGCGGGTCTTGTCGAGGTCGCGCTCCCGGTCGAGCAGCTTGCGATCGCGCTGCTCGAGCAGGTCCGTCCGCTGGTCGAGCTGCTCGTCGCGCTGGAGGAGGCGCCGCTCGAGGGCCGACAGCTCGTTGCGGCGAGCACGGGCCTCGTCCTCCGCCTCGCGCTGCATCTTGAGCTTCTCGTCCTTGGCCTCGAGGATCAGCTCCTTCTGGCGGGCCCGTGCGTCGGCTTCGATCCGCCGCGCCTCGGCCTGGGCAGCCTTCATCGACTGCGAGGCGAATCGCTGGCGGGCGATCATTCCGAGCACGGCTCCGACGACGACGGCGACCAGCGCCACCGCGACGAGGACCAGTGTGTCCATCGCGTACCTCCCGTCCGGCGCCGGGCGCCGGAGGTTGTGTCGGCGGCACGGCGTCATCTCGTCGGGAACGGCGACATCGACCGATGGGCCGGTCGTGGGCGAAGATGAGCGCCGGTTGGCCGTGATCCTGCCTGTGTTACGCCGCTCGGGCGACGCGTCATGAAGTCTGGGACGTAGCCTACTACGCTGGGCTCGGGCGAGCGGACGGCGGGTTGCGATGGAGGGACGAGTTGAGCGGATCGCGTTCGATCGACACGGCGGTCGTCGGCGCCGGGCAGGCGGGGCTGATCGTGAGTGCGTTGCTCCGCCAGGCGGGCCGCGAGCACGTGGTCCTCGACCGGCGGGCAACCCTGGGCGGCGGTTGGCAGGACCGCTGGGACGCCTTCCGACTCGTCAGCCCGAACTGGACGACGTCCGTGCCGGGGTTCGGGTATCGCGGCACGGACCCCGACGGGTTCATGCCGCGCGACGAGATCGTCGATCACTTTCGGGCGTTCGCGGGCGCGATCGAGGCGCCGGTCGAGCTCGACACCGATGTCACTGCGCTGTCCAGCCGTGACGGTGGCCGGCCGGGATTCCGGCTGGCTACAAGTCGTGGCGCCATCGAGGCCGACCAGGTGATCGTTGCCGGCGGCCCGTTCCAGACGCCGTTCATTCCGCGCGGAGCCGCAGCCGACGCCGATTCATCGATCCACCAGCTCCATGCCCACCACTACCGCAATCCCGATGCGCTACCGCCCGGCGGCGTGCTCCTTGTCGGGAGCGGCCAGACCGGCGTCCAGCTGGCGGAGGAGCTTCACGCGGCCGGCCGCAGGGTCGTGATCTCGGTCGGCCACTGCGGTCGGGTGCCGCGCCGCTACCGCGGGCGAGACGTGTTCTGGTGGCTGCGCCAGCTTGGGACCCGCGGAGTCGAGTTCGGGACGCCGCTGCCCAGCGCCGATCGCCTGCCGGACCCGCGAGCGCGATTCGCGTGCAATCCGCAGCTCTCCGGTCACGGTGGCGGCCATGACGTGGACCTGCGGCGGATGGCGGCCGACGGCATCAGGCTCGCGGGCCGGCTCGAGGGCGTGTCCGGGACCCTCGCCCGGTTCGCGCCGGATCTCGGGGACAACCTCCGGTTCGCCGACCGCTTCTTCGAAGATCGTCTCCGGGCGTCGTGCGACACGTATATCGAACGCAGCGGCGAGGCCGTGGATGCCCCGGTGCCGGCCAGCGAGCCCTTCGCATTCGAGCCGCCCGAGGTCAGCGAGCTCGACCTCGCCGCCGAGGGGATCGGAACCATCCTCTGGACGAGCGGCTACCGCCCGGCCCTCGGCTGGATCGAGCTGCCGGTCCTCGACGAGATGGGCCTGCCGCGCCAGGTGCGCGGGATCAGCGAGGTGCCGGGGCTCTCGTTCATCGGCCAGCCGTGGCAGCACGACATGGGCTCCGCCAACCTGGTGGGCCTCGTCCGCGACGCGGAATATCTCGCCAGCCGTTGGTCCTGACGGCTACGTCTCGTCGACGAGCCCGTCATCGTCCGCGGTCTCGTCCCCGGTCGCTAAGGCGGCGGCGCTCGCCTCCCGACACGTCTCCGGATCGAACCCGTGGCGGGCAAGCAACGCGTACGCCCGCTGTCGGCGCCTACGCGGGTCCGAGACCCGGGCGAGGGCTCGTTGGTGGCGCGCGATCAACGTACGGGCGCCGGCGAGGTCCGGAGACGTGTCCGCCGGCTCTCCGTCGGGGCCGACCGCCTCGCGCCGTTCTTCGAGCAGGTCGTTCACGATCGCGCGATCGATGCCCTTGAGGTTGAGCTCGCGGCGGAGCGCGATCTCGCCGCGTGGCCGGGCCCGGGCGCGCGACTCCACCCAGGCTCGGCCGAACGCCTCGTCGTCGAGCATCCCGAGCTCGCCGAGACGGACGATCGCGGACTCGATGAGCTCCGAGCGGTAGCCGGCCCGTCCGAGCCGGCGACGAACCTCCGCCACCGAGCGTGAGCGTGCCTCGAGGAATCGGGCGGCCGCCTCGAGAACCACGGCCGGGTCGTCGATCTCGGCTTTGCGCGCCCGCCCCTCGGCGAACGTTTCCTTCGGCCGGCGGCCTGCCACGTCGCGGTGCTCGGGTGCCCTACTGGGCCTCTTCGATCCCCTCGACCGGCAGCTCGACCTCGTTCATCTTGCCGCGGATCTTCGCGTCGACGATGGCGGCGATGTCCGGATTGGCACGGAGGAAGTCCTTGGACGCCTCGCGACCCTGGCCGAGCCGCGTCTCCTCGAACGTGAACCACGCGCCGGTCTTGGTCACGATGCTCATCGCGACCCCGACGTCGAGCAGGCCGCCCTCCTTGGACACGCCCTCGCCGTACATCACGTCGAACTCGGCGACGCGGAACGGCGGCGCGACCTTGTTCTTGACGACCTTGATCCGGACCCGGTTGCCGACCGATTCGGTGCCGGTCTTGATCGTCTCGATCCGGCGGATGTCGAGCCGGACGCTCGCATAGAACTTCAGGGCGCGGCCACCGGGCGTCGTCTCCGGGTTGCCGAACATCACCCCGATCTTCTCGCGCAGCTGGTTGGTGAAGATCAGCGAGGTGTGCGAGCGCGACACGGCGCCGGTCAGCTTGCGCAGGGCCTGGCTCATCAGCCGAGCCTGGATCCCGACGAAGCTGTCGCCCATCTCGCCCTCGATCTCCGCCCGCGGCACGAGGGCGGCCACGGAGTCGACGACGACGCAGTCGATGCCGCCAGAGCGGATCAGGGTCTCGGTGATCTCGAGGGCCTGTTCGCCGGTGTCCGGCTGGCTGACGAGCAGCTCGTCGACGTTGACGCCGCAGGCCCGGGCGTAGGCCGGATCGAGCGCGTGCTCGACGTCGATGAAGGCGGCGACCCCGCCCCGGCGCTGCGCCTCGGCGATGACGTGCTGGCAGATCGTCGTCTTGCCCGACGACTCCGGGCCGAAGATCTCGGTGATCCGACCGCGCGGGATGCCACCGACCCCGAGTGCGAGGTCGAGCGCGATCGACCCGGTCGGGATGACGTCGATCGCGGTGATCGGCTTCGCGCCGAGCTTCATGATCGAGCCGGTGCCGAACTGCTTCTCGATCGCGGCGACTGCGGCGCTTACCGCTTTGCCGCGCTCGACCTGGGCTCGCTCGAACGCTCGATCGTTTCCGTTCCGCTCGTCCGCGGCCCGCTCTCCGGTCAACGCCATGGGTCCGTCACGCTCCTGTCGAATGGTCTCTTGACCGACAGGTCACGCTCCCGGGCGGGACCTCGGACGGTCAACCCTCGTCGGTTTCTTCCTCGCGTACCGGCTTTTCCTTGCGCGGCTTCCGGATCAACTCCGCCTGCTGCGGTGGCGGCTCCGAAAGCGACGACAGCTTGGGTTGGCCGGACCGGTCCTTCGGCTTCTTCTTCTGTTCCTTCTTCGGCCGATCTCGAGAAGCCATCGATGTGCCTCCGACTGGGATTGCAGGCTAGCGAATGACCATTCACGCGGACTGCTCCGCGACTTCACTGGCGCTCAACCGACCGGCGCGCGCGGCCAGATTCGGCAGCTCTGCGGGGAAGGTTCCGGAGCGGATCGCGGTCCGGATCCTGGCCATGAAGTCTAGGGTGAAGGTCAGGTTGTGACAAGTTGCGAGGCGATACGCAAGGAGCTCCTTGGCCCGCAGCAGATGCGCCAGGTAGGCGCGCGAGAACGACCGGCAGAGGAGGCATGGGCAGTCGGCCTGGACGGGCTGCGGATCGTCGAGGTAGCGGGCGTTCTGCAAATTCATCCGGCCGCCCGGAACCCACAGCTGGCCGTTCCGCGCGACCCGCGCCGGCAGCACCGAATCGAACAGGTCGACGCCGCGCTGGACCGCATCGAGGAGGTCCGCCGGCGAGCCGAGGCCCATGAGGTAGCGCGGCCGCGGGTCGTCGGCGAGGATCGGCACCGCGACGTCGAGCGCGGCGTTGCGCTGGGCGGGCGTCTCGTCGCCGGCGAGGCCGCCGAGGCAGATGCCGTCGAACGGCAACGAGGCGATGTACCGCGTGCTCTCGGCCCGGAGGTCCGGCTCGAGCCCGCCCTGGACGATCCCGAACAGCGCCTGGTCCGGGCGGCCGTGGGCGCGGAGCGAGCGCTCGGCCCAGCGGTGGGTGCGCTCGGTCGCGTCCTGCACGACCGCCCGCGGCGAGCTCGGAAACACCGGCTGGTCGAACGCGACCGCGACATCCGAGCCGAGCGCCTGCTGGACCGTCATCGCGAGCTCCGGCGTGAAGCGGTGGGTCGAGCCGTCGAGGTGGCTCCGGAACGTGACGCCGTCCTCGTCGACGACGCGGAGGTCGCCGAGCGAGACGACCTGGAACCCGCCCGAGTCGGTCAGGATCGGCCCGTCCCAGGCCATGAACCGGTGGAGCCCGCCAAGCCGCTCGATCCGCTCGTGGCCGGGCCGCAGGTACAGGTGGTAGGTATTGGCGAGGATGATCGAGGCGCCGACCTCCCGGATGTCGTCGGGATGGAGCGCCTTGACCGTCGCGTTCGTGCCGACCGGCATGAACTGAGGCGTCTCGACGACGCCATGGGTCAGCTCGAGGCGGCCGACCCGGGCGCGAGTCGAGCCGTCGGCGGGCGGCGGGACGTCGACGCGGAAGCTCGCGGCGCCGGTCACGCCTCGGGCTCATTGGGCGCGGTCGGGTCCGGGGCTTCGCGCGCGATCGGCGGATCCCACAGCCCGACCATCTCCGGCTCGGCCCGGCGCGGCGGCGGGATCTCGTAGCCGAGCTTGGCGAGGTGGTTGCGAGCGGCCTCGGTCGCGATCCGGCCCTGCGGCGTCCGGTCGAGAAAGCCGAGCCGGAGCAGGAACGGCTCGTAGACGTCCTCGATCGTCTCGACCTCCTCGGCGAGGACGGCGGCCAGGGCCTGGACGCCGACCGGACCCGATGCGAACTTCTGGACGATCGCGGCCAGGAGCTTCCGATCGGTCGAGTCGAGCCCCTCGTCGTCGATTTCCATCTGGCGCATCGCCGCCGTCGCGGTGGCCTCGTCGACCCGGCCGTTGCCGTGGACCTCGGCGTGGTCGCGGGTCCGCTTCAGGAGCCGGTTGACGATCCGCGGGGTGCCCCGGCCGCGACGCGCGATTGCCCGGGCGGCGGCATCGTCGATCGCGACGTCGAGGATCCGGGCCGAGCGGTCGACGATCGCTGCGAGGTCGTCCTCCTCGTAGAAGTCGAGTCGGTACGAGGCGCCGAACCGGTCGCGGAGCGGGCTCGAGATCCGGCCCGCCCGCGTCGTCGCCCCGACGACCGTGAAGGGCTTCAAGCTGAGGCGAAGGCTCCGGGCGCTCGGGCCCTTCCCGATCATGACATCGAGCGCGTAGTCCTCCATCGCCGGGTAGAGGATCTCCTCGACCGCGTGGTTCAGGCGATGGATCTCGTCGATGAACAGGACGTCGCGCTCCTCGAGGGCGGTCAGGATCGCGGCCAGGTCGCCGGCCCGCTCGACGGCGGGGCCGCTGGTGTAGCGGACGTTCACACCGAGCTCGCGGGCGATGATCGTGGCGAGCGTCGTCTTGCCGAGTCCGGGGGGGCCGAACAGGAGGACGTGGTCAGCGGCCTCTCCCCTGCCCCGCGCCGCGGCGAGCAGGACCGACAGGTTCGCCTTGACCTCGCGCTGCCCGATGTATTCGTCGAGCGTCCGCGGCCGGAGGGCGCCCTCGACGATCTTGTCGGAGTCGTCGATCAGGTCCGGGGCGAGCATCCGCGAGAGGTCGTCCGTCATCGCGCCGAATCTACCATGCCCGAAGCCGTTTCGCACAGATGTTCTATCCGGCGGCAGTCCCGACGGTTGCCGCTCGGAGCTTCTTCTCGCCTCGGCTGTGCGCCCGACGCATCGAACGTCGAAGGAGATGGGCCCCAGCCTCTGTTCCATGCGTCCCGCGCACCAGCCGTCGAAGCCGGCCCGCGATTCCCGGTCGCCGGCGGGTCCCGGCCGTCGTTTCGTGCGTCCGACGCGAAAGGAACGCAGTGGCCACCGCAACACGATGGCGAGAACGAGCCAACCCTGCGCGGAACCCCCACTCGGCGGGTAGGCATTCGGTCACAATGGCCACGATGCGACTCTCCCGCCGGTCCGAGTACGGGATCCGCGCCCTCGTCGACCTGGTCCGGAGCGAGGCCGCCCTGAGCGCCGCCGTGACCGCCCTCGCGGTCGCCGATGAGGCACAACCTCATTCGACGCCGGTCTCGCTTGCGACCCTCGCCCAGCGCAACAACCTGCCGCCGAAGTTCCTCGAGCAGATCATGTCGACGCTCAAGCACGGCGGCATCGTCCGGACGACGCTCGGCGCACACGGCGGATATGCGATGGCCATGGACCCGGCGACGGTCAACATCGGGCGGGTCATCCGGCTCCTGGACGGAGCGCTCGCACCGCTCTCCTGCGTCAGCCTGCGCTACTACGCTCGGTGCTCGTGCCCTGACGAGACGGCGTGCTCGCTGCGCGACGTCATGCTGGACGTCCGTGACGCCATGCTCGAGATCCTCGACAACGAGACGCTCGCCGAGCTGGCGGTCCGTCGCGGCCGGGAATCGATCGACCCGCGCGGTCTTCACGCCGACGCCCTCGCCGGCCAGCGCCCCTGATCGAGGCCGGCAGTCCTGCAAGGCGCAACGTCCCGCCGCCTGAGGCGTCCCAGCCCTGACGGTCGGGTCGGGCTCGCCGATCCGCGGCAGCCGATCCGCGGCAGAGGAGCACGATGATCATGGGATCGCTGAAGCGGGCGGCACGCGACGGATTCGCGTCGTTCGTCGGCCTGGGACGAGGACTCTGGCTGTTCCCGCTCGACACGATGTTCCGGACTGTCGGCCTCCGCTACGGCTGGCTCAAGGCCTTGTTCAACGCGACGCCGGCACCGCTCCTTCGCGGGATCGGCCGGCTGCGCGCCGAGCGGGCGGCCTGGCGGGCGACGCGCGGCGTTCCGGCCTATGGCCGGTATCTCGCGGAGTCGGGCGTGGACGTCGCGGGCCTGTTCCCGCTCGGGATCCTGAGCCACCTGCCCGAGACCGACAAGGCGAGCTACGTGGACCGCTACGGGCTGCTCGATCGCTGCGTCGGCGGGGCGGTCGCCTATCCGGGCACGACGATCGACGAGTCCAGTGGCTCGACCGGCACGCCGTACAACTGGATCCGGAGCCGCCGGGAGCGCGAGGTCGCCCATCGCAACATCGGCTTCTTTGCCCGGTATGCGTTCGGGACCGAGCCGCTCGTCACGATCAATGCGTTCTCGATGGGCGCCTGGGCCGCCGGCTTCAACATGAGCCTCGGCATGCTCCGCCACGGGATCGTGAAGTCGGTCGGGCCCGACGTCGACAAGATCCTCTCGACCCTGGCGTTCCTCGGCCCGTCGTACCGCTTCCTGATCTCGGGCTATCCGCCGTTCATCAAGCACCTTCTCGACGAGGGCGAGCGGCGCGGCTTCCCGTGGGCGGACTACCAGCTCCATGCCCTCGTCGGCGGCGAGGGGATGACGGAAGGCCTGCGCGACGTCCTCCTGCGCAGGTTCGTCTCGGTCTACTCCGGCTACGGCGCAACCGACATCGAGATCGGCATGGCCGGCGAATCGCCGGTGAGCATCGCCGTGCGTCGGCTGGCCCGCGCCAGGCCCGATGTGGCGCGGGCACTGTTCGGGTCCGACTCCCGCCTGCCGATGGTCTTCCAGTACAACCCGCTGATCCACTACATGGAGGTCAACGCCCTCGGCGAGGTGATCTGCACCGTGTCGCGGCTCGACCTCCTCTCGCCCCGGATCCGCTACAACGTCCATGACTCGGGCGGGATCGTCGACTTCGGCACCGTCAAAAAGGTTCTCGCCGGCTTCGACTTCGATATCGATTCGCTCGACCAGGCGATCGAGGTCCACGGTCCGCGCGGACCGCTGCCGTGGGCCCGGCCGATCCCGCTGCCGTTCCTCTGGATCAACGGCCGGCGCGACGCGACGATCAGCGTCATGGGCTCGAACATCTATCCCGAGGACATCGAGGCGATCCTCTACCGCGATCCCGCGGTCCAGCCGCGCCTCGTGTCGTTCATGCTGTCGGTCGTCGACGACGAGACGGGCACGCCCCGGCCGGCGATCGCGATCGAACTGTCAGATCTCGCCGGCGTCGATCCGGCCTGGCGCCTCTCCGCGGCGGAGCGGCTGCGCGAAGGGCTCACCAACCTGAACATCGACTACCGCTCGTCGGTTCGCGAGTTTCCCGGCGCGATGCTCCCGATCGTCTCGACCTGGGGCCCGGGCGGCGGTCCGTTCGCCGGTGACGCCCAGCGCATCAAGCAGCGCCGGATCAGCTGAGGCTCAGCCTCGGTGGGTTGCCAGCGCGACCAGGAACAGGGCCGGGATCCAGAGGGCGAGCAGGAACGCCACCATCGCCGCGCGCTGCCGCCCCGAGAACGAGCCAAGCTGGATCGCCGCGATGCAGAGAAGCCCGATCGCGATCGACACGGCCGCGTTCGCAATGGACCGAGGGGCAAGGGTGATCGCAGCCACGATCGTTCCGATCGTGGCGATTCCGGCCGCGGTGTTCTGGCCGACCTGGCGCGGCGAAGCCATGTCGTCGCTTCCGGCGAGGATGGCACCGTCGAGGCTGAGGCTGAACCGATGGTCCTGCGCCCCGAAGGTCTGGGTGACCCGCGCGGCCAGCTGATGGGCGCCGAGGCTTGCGCCGAGGCTTGCGCCGCCGAAGACCGTCTGCCATTCGCGCCAACCGCGGGCGGCGCGGCGGCCGTCGATCGCGATCGACATCCAGCCCGAGATCATCGCGTACTCGACCGCGACCAGATGCAGCTCGTCATCCACCGACACCTGCCATTCGCGCCTGCGGGTGAATCCGGACGGGGGACGGGCGGGCAACGGGGCCGTCGGGCCGCGGTCAGTCACGAAGGAGGCTTCGGAGGGCCGCCTTGACCCGGTCCTCCAGGGTCCCGTCGATCGTGGCATCCGCGAGGGCGCTCCGCGACGCCTCGCGCGCCTCGGCCAGCGAGTAGCCGAGGGCCTGGAGCGCTCCGACGACCTCGCTCTCCGACGCACCGATCCCCGAGCCGGCCAGGGCGCTCGCCGCGATCCCTGCCGCTGCGACCTTCTCCTTGAGCTCGAAGATGATCCGCTCCGCGAGCTTCCGCCCGATTCCGGGGATCGCCACGAGGAGCGCCTGGTCCTGGGCCATGATCGCGAGCTGGAGATCGGGCGTCGGGCGCGAGCCGACGATCGCGAGCGCGACCTTCGGGCCGACGCCGGTCACGGTCAGGAGCAGGTTGAAGAACCCGAGGTCCTCGGTGGTCCGGAAGCCGAACAACGACTGCTGGTCCTCGCGGACGAGGTGGTACGTGTGGAGCTGGATCGTCGAGCCCGGCTGGGCGGTTGCGAGGATCGACGGGGCGGCGAACACGCGGTAGCCGATCCCGGCCACCTCGATCACGAGCGAATCGAACGCGACCGCGCCGACCTTGCCCTCGACGGACGCGATCACGCGGGTCCGATCGACCGGCTTCCGCCAGATACCACCCCGCGTGGCGCGAGGCGCCGGATGGCGGCCCGCCCCGGTGCGGTTTCGTCAATGACCAGCGCCCGTGGTGCGTGTCCGGGTGTCGAGGCCATCGACAGGCGATTTGTCGCTCGAGTCAGCCGAATTCGACGAACCGGAGCACCGATCTGGCCTCCTGACCCCCCGATCGGTCGATTCTCACGCGGGATGGTGAATGGCGAAACGGGCTGCACAGCCCGGTACGGAACCGTCACGAGGCCTTCGTCCGTGACGCCCGCTTCTCGGCAGCCAGGGCCTCCCGGACCGCCCGGTCGTAGGCCGACTCGCCGCGCTCGATCGCGGCCGATGCGCCCCGATCGAGGACCGCGGCACCGGCCCGCGTCGGCTGGCCGATCACGCTCGCGATGCAGATCGCGATCGCAAGGGCGTCGGCCGCGTCGTCCGGCGTCGGTCGGGCCGCCATCCCGAGGACCACCTGGACCATCCGCGACACCTGCTCCTTGTCGGCGTTGCCGTAGCCCGCGACCGCCGACTTCACCTCGTTGGGGGTCGCTTCGCGGACCGGGCGACCGGCCGCGGCGGCCGCCAGCAGGACGACCCCGCGGGCATGACCGACCGCCATGGCCGTCTGGGCGTTGCGCGAGAAGAACAGCCGCTCGACGGCGACGACCGCCGGCTCGTGGAGCGAGATCAGGTCGACGACCGCCGCGTGGATCGCGAGGAGTCGTTCGGCGAGGGGCAGATCGGGCGAGGTGGTCACGCAGCCGTGGTCGATCGCCCGGAGGCGGCCGGCCGTCCGGTCGATGACGCCCCAGCCGAGCGCGGCGGTGCCCGGGTCGATGCCGAGGATGATCACGGTGCCGTCATGACGACGGACACCAGGCGCAGCGAGCGCCCGAGGTCACCCGGCGACCTCGGCGTAGACGTCCTCGGGAATGTCGAAGTTGGCGGTCACCCGCTGCACGTCGTCGAGGTCCTCGAGCAGCTCGACGAGGCGGAGCGCCTGGCGGGCCTTGGACGAGTCGAGCTCGACGGTCTGCTTGGCGACCATCGTGTTCTCGGCGGAGTCGACCGGCACACCTGCGCCCTCGAGCGCCTTGCGGACCGCCTCGAGGTCGGCCGGCGAGGTGTAGATCTCGATCGTGTCGTCGGATTCGGTGTCGACGTCCTCGGCCCCCGCGTCGATCGCCGCCAGGGTCACCTCGTCGGCATCGACTGTGCCATCCCGGTTGACCGCGATCAGGCCGCGCGGCTCGAACTGCCAGGCGACGGCCCCCGAGCCCGCGAGCTGCCCGCCCGCCTTCGTGAACATCGAGCGGACCTCGGCCGCGGTCCGATTGCGGTTGTCGGTCGCCGCCTCGACGAGGATCGCCACGCCGCCCGGGCCGTAGCCCTCGTAGACGATCTCCTCGAACTGGTCGGCCTCGCCGCCGCCGGTCGCCTTGTCGATCGTCCGCTTGATGTTGTCGGCGGGCATGTTGACCGAGCGGGCCTTCTCGATCGCGAGCCGGAGGCGGTAGTTCGCGTCCGGATCGCCGCCACCGGTCCGCGCCGCGACGCTGATCTCGCGGGCGACCTTGGTGAACACCGCGCTGCGCTTGGCGTCAGTGATGCCCTTCGCGCGCTTGATCGTCGACCACTTGGAATGACCTGACATCGCGGCGGGAGTATAGCCGACGATCGGGGCGGCGCCCGCCGTATGATGGGTCCAAGTCCGGCCCGGTGGGGCCCGAATCCGCCCCCTTCCGAGCCTCCCGTTGTCCGTCCGTCGTACAGCTGTGAGGACCACTCGCCGATGACGATGAAGAGCGTCGACCCCGCCCACCTTCGGAGCGTCGTCCTGGCCGGCCACGCCGGCGCTGGCAAGACGACGCTGGCCGAGCAGCTCCTATTCCGCGCCGGCGCGATCCAGCGCCTCGGCAAGGTCGACGACGGGACCGCCCATCTCGACCACGAGCCTGAGGAGCAGAAGCGCAGGGAATCGCTGAGCCTGGCGGTGGCGACCTTCGAGCACGATGCAACGCGGATCACGCTCGTCGACACTCCCGGCTACCCGGACTTCGTGTCCGAGGTGGTGTCGGGCTTCGCGGCCGCCGACGGGGCGCTGTTCGTGATGGACGCGTCGACCGGCGTCGGAGCGGGCCTCGAGACCGCGGTCGCGCTCGGACGGTCGACCGGCCGGGCGGCCTGCTTCTTCCTGAACAAGTGCGATCGCGAGAACGCCGACCCGACGGCGGCCCTCGACGCGCTCCGGGCGCGGTTCGGCAACAAGATCGCGCCGCTCCATCTCGCGATCGGCAGGGCCGAGTCGTTCCGCGGCTACGTCGACCTCGTCCATCGCAGGGCCTGGGCGTTCGAGGACGGCAACGAGGTCGAGATTGCGGTCCCCGCCGAGCTCGCCGGCGAGATCGCGAGCCGCCGCGACCAGCTCCTCGAGGCCGCGGCCGAGGCCGATGACGACGTGATGACGAAGTACCTCGACGGCATCGAGATCAGCGACGCGGAGCTCGATACCTGCCTCCATCGTGGCGTCCGCGACTCGATCCTTGCCCCGGTCCTCGTCGGCAGCGCCGCGCGCGGGATCGGCATGGCGGCGCTCCTCGACGCGTTCATCCGCTACCTGCCGACCGCGGCCGAGGAGCCGCCCGTCGAGGCCCGCGACACGAAGACCAGCCAGCCGGTGACGATCACGCCGGACCCGGCGGGCCCCCTCGTCGCGCGCGTCTTCAAGACCGCTGCCGACCCATTCGTCGGCCGGCTCACGTATCTCCGGATCCTGAGCGGCACGCTCCACGCACAGGCCCACGCCTGGAACGCAAACCGCGACGAGGACGAGCGGATCGGCGGGCTGCTGCTCCTCCACGGCAAGGACCAGGAGCCGATCGGCGAGCTCCAGGCCGGCGAGATCGGCGCGGTCGCGAAGCTCGCGTCGACCGAGACCGGCGACACGCTCTCGGCACGTGAGCACCCGGTGATCCTGCCGCCGCTGGCATTCCCGGAGCCGTCGCTGTCGGTCGCGATCGAACCGCAGACGAAGGCCGACCTCGACAAGATGGGGGCGGCCCTGCAGCGGATGCTCGAGGAGGAGCCGTCGGCGCGGGTCGAGCGTTCGTCAACCGGCGAGCAGCTCCTCGTGGCGATGGGCGACGCCCATATCGCGGTCATCGGCGAGAGGCTCAAGCGCAAGTTCGGCGCGGCGATCCTCACGAGGCAGCCACGGGTCCCCTACCGCGAAACGATCCGGGGCGCGACCAAGGTCGAGGGCAAGTACAAGAAGCAGACCGGTGGTCACGGCATGTTCGGGCACGTCTGGCTCGAGATCGAGCCGAACCCCGGCGGCGGCGTGGAGTTCGCCGAGAAGGTCGTCGGCGGCTCGGTCCCGAAGGGCTTCTTCCCGGGCATCGAGAAGGGCATCCGCGAGGCGGCTGCAGAAGGCGTGCTCGCGGGCTATCCCCTATCGGATTTCCGGGCGACGCTCTACGACGGCTCGTTCCACAACGTCGACTCGAACGAGCTGTCGTTCAAGATCGCGGCCTCGATGGCGCTGAAGAAGGGCGTGATGGACTGCCGGCCGGCCCTGCTCGAGCCGATCATGGCGGTCGAGGTCCGGGTTCCCGAGGAGTACATGGGCGATGTCAACCGCGATCTGAATACGCGCCGCGGGCGGGTCCTCGGCATGGACACGGGCGGTGACGGGACGCAAGTCGTGGCGGCCCAGGTGCCCCAGTCGGAGCTGTTCTCGTATGCGACCGAGCTCCGCTCACTGACCCACGGCCGCGGCACGTTCACCGCGACTGTCGATCACTACGAGGAGGTCCCAGGCCACCTCGCCGAAAAGGTGATCGAGGTCCATCGCAAGGAGGCCGACGCGGCGGGTGCCCACGGCGGGCATTGATCACTCGCCGAGCGGGACTCGGCGCTCCACCCGAAGGGCCTCGGAGAGGGCGAGCGTGCCGTCGTACAGCGCCCGGCCCACGATCGCACCGGAGCAGCCGACGGCGCGGACAGCCTCGAGATCGGCCGTCGAGCGGATGCCGCCTGAGGCCAGGACCGCCGCTCCGGTCTGGTCGACGCAGCGAGCCAGGAGCTCGAGGTCCGGGCCGCCGAGCAGTCCGTCACGCTCGATCGCAGTCACGGCGAACGTGGTCACGCCGATCGCGCTGAGACTGGCGAGCGCGACGTCGATCGCGACGCCTGTTGCGCCCGCGACCCAGCCGTCGCCGATGGCCCGCCCGTCGCGAACGTCCAGGGCCACCACGACCCGATGGGCGCTGTGGCGCTCGATGACGGCGGCGACCATCGCGGGATCGCGGAGGGCCGCCGTGCCGATCGCGACGCGGTCCACGCCCGCGTCGAGGACGGCATCGATGGTGACCCCGTCGCGGAGTCCGCCGGCCACCTGGATCTGTGGAGCCTCGGTCCATTCGTGGGACCTGTCCCGAATCGCCGCGACGACCGCCTGGATCGCCGCCGCCTGACGTCGCTCGCCTGCCCGCGCTCCGTCGAGGTCGACGACATGGAGCCATCCGGCGCCCTGAGCGGCGAACTCGCGGGCGACCTCGGCCGGGTCGTCGGCGTAGACCCGCTCGCGATCGAAGTCGCCCTGGCGGAGGCGGACCACCCGGCCACCGCGGAGGTCGATCGCCGGCAGTACGTGGAACGTTGACGACGATCGTGTTGCCACGCTAGCATAGTAGCATGCTAAAACGATACGACGCACCTACGGCGGCGATCATGACCGCGCCCAGCGGACGACGGGAGGCCTGGGCCAATGGATGACTGGCGCTCGCCGGATGTCGACGAGTTGATCGCGGCGGTCCTCCGGCTCGACGACTCCGACGAGGCTGCCCGGTTCCTGCGCGACCTGTGCACTCTCGGAGAGCTCCGGGACCTGGCCCAGCGGTGGGCCGTCGTCCGGCGCCTCGACGCGGGCGAGCATTACGCGGCCATCTCGCGAGAGACCGGAGCGAGCACCGCCACGATCACCCGGATCGCATCGTGGCTCAATCATGGCGAAGGCGGCTACCGTTCCGCGCTCGATCGGCTCGCCACTGCGCGGGAAACGGGCATCCCCTCCGCCGCCGGTTCGGAGCGATGACCGCGCTCGAGGGGCGCGAGCGGCTTCGTCTTGCCGTCCCGAACAAGGGCCGCCTCGTCGACCCGACGATCGAGCTCCTGCGCGACGCCGGCCTCATCTTCGAGGAGCACGAGCGGAGCCTCGTGGCCCGCGTCCGCAACTTCGACCTCGACATCCTCTTTGTCCGGACCAACGACGTGATCGAGTTCGTCGGTGACGGGGTCGCGGACCTTGGAGTCACCGGCGAGGACCTGCTCGCCGAGACCGGCGCCGAGCTGCCCCGCCTGCGGTCGCTGGGATTCGGCCAGTGCCGCCTCACCGCCGCCGTGCCCGCCGACAGCGCGCTGCGCTCGATCGACGACCTCGCCGGACTGCGCGTCGCGACCGCCCATCCGAACTCGACGCGCCGCTTCTTCGCGGCCAGGGGCGTCGAAGTCGACGTCATCCCGATCTCGGGCGCCGTCGAGGTCGCGCCGCGCCTCGGGCTGGCCGAGGCGATCGTCGACCTCGTCTCGACCGGATCGACGCTCGTGATGAACGGACTCCGGCCGATCGCCGACGTCCTCGCCTCGGAGGCGCTCCTGATCGCCAACCCGACGGCCCTCGTCGAGCGAGCTGCCGCGGTCGAGGCCGTCGACACGATGGTCAGCGCGGTGATCGCCGCGCGGGATCGTAAATACCTGATGATGAATGCCCCGGCGGCGCGCCTCCACGATCTCGAGATGCTGCTGCCCGGCCTCGAGTCACCGTCGGTGATCCCGCTCGCCCACGAGGGGATGATCGCGATCCATGCCGTCGTCGGCGCCAATGACGTCTGGACTCTGCTCCCCCGGCTCAAGGCGGCGGGCGCGTCGGGAATCCTGGTCCTGCCAATCGAGAAAATCGTCCCGTGACGACCGAGGCGGCGCCGACCGCCGCAGTGGTCATCCGCCGCCTGGACCTCGGCGCGACCGATCCGGCTTCGGTCGCGGAGCGCGCTGCCCTGTGCCGGCGCGGGGTCGTCCCCGATGCGCGGGTCCGAGCCGGGGTCCGGGACATCCTCGACGACGTCCGGGCCCGTGGCACAGCAGCCGTCCGCGACGCCAGCCGGCGCTTCGGCGGTGGGCTCGCCGATGGCCAGCTCTTCGTCGAGCGACCCGAGCTCCTCGCTGCCCGGGACACGCTCGCCCGCGCCGACCGCGCCGCGCTCGACCAGGCCATCGACCACGTCACGCGGTTCGCGGCAACCCAGCGTCCCGTGACCGCGACCACGACGATCGTCCCCGGGATCGACATCGAACGGCGCTGGCTGCCCCTCGACCGAGTCGGTTGCTACGTCCCGGGAGGCTCGGCGCCGTACCCGTCGTCGCTCGTCATGACCGTCGTCCCGGCGTGCGTCGCCGGCGTCACTGAGGTCGTCGTCGCCTCCCCCGCCAACTCCGACGGCACGGTCCATCGGGTCATGCTCGGCGCCGCCGGCCTGCTCGGCGTGGATCGGGTGCTCGTTGCGGGCGGCGCCCAGGCGGTCGGGGCGCTCGCGTTCGGCCTCCTCGACGCGGAGCCGGCCCTCGAGCCTGTCGATCGCATCGTCGGCCCGGGCAATGCCTGGGTCACGGCGGCGAAGCTCGAGGTCGCCGGGCACGTCGGGATCGACCTGCCGGCCGGTCCGTCGGAGGGGATGGTCCTCGCCGACGAGACGGCCGACCCGGTCCTCGTGGCTGCAGACCTCGTCACGCAGGCGGAGCACGGCCCGGATTCCCCGGCGATCCTCGTGACGACGAGCAAGGCCCTCGCAGACGCCGTCGAGCTCGAGATCGCCGCCCTCCTGCCGCGTCTCGAGCGCCGGGCGATCCTCGCGACCGCCCTCGCCGCCCACGGCCGGATCGCGATCGCACCGAATCTCGACTCAGCGATCGCGTTCGTCGATGCCTACGCCCCGGAGCACCTCTCGATCGACGTCCGCGACCCGGATGGGGTTGCCGCTCAGGTCCGTCACGCCGGGTCGATCTTCGTCGGGTCGTGGGCGCCCGAATCGGCCGGTGACTACGCGACGGGCGCCAACCACGTCCTCCCGACCGGCGGCCTGGCGCGGTCGGCCGACCCACTCGCCGTCGAGGCCTACGGCCGTTGGACCCAGATCCAGCGGATCGACGAGCGCGGTCTCGCTGTGATCCGCGAGACCGTCGGCCGGCTCGCGACGGCCGAGGGCCTCACCGCCCACCGCAACGCGATCGAGGTGCGCTTCCGCGACACCCGCTCGCCGGCCGCTGGAGACGAGGCATGAGCGCGATGCCGGTGACCCCGGTCACCTTCGGCCTGCCGACCCAACCTGCCGGATACAGCTGGGAAGCGACCGACGAGGAGGTCGCGGCCCGCTACGGCGTTCCGATCGGGGACATCCTGCGGTTCGATCTCAACACGTCACCGGCCCCGCCCGCTATCGCCGCCGAGCTGCTCGCGGCCGGGCTGTTCGAGGCGCCATTGTCGGAGTACCCGCCGTCGGACTACCGGCGCCTGATCGAGACGGCGGCCCGTGTCTACGCCGTCGACCCGTCCGAGCTGCTCGTCGGAGCGGGTGCGGACGAGATCCTCGACCTCATTGGCAAGGCATTCCTGCCGCAGGGCGGCCGTGCCGTCATCCCCGCACCGACGTATGCGATGTACCGGGTTATCACCGAACAGCGTGGTGCGACGGCAGTGCTCGTCCCCCGCCAGGGAGCGGCGGCCGGCTGGATCCTCGATCGCGGCGCGGTCCGAGTTGCCGCCGCGGATGCCGACGTCGTCTGGCTGTGCAGCCCGAACAACCCGACAGGACTGCCCGAACCGGACGGCGCGATCGCGGGCCTGCTCGAGAGCATTGCCGCGGATTCCGCGGCCGCCGGCCGACGCGCACCCGTCGTCGTCCTCGACGAGGCCTATGCGGAGTTCGTCGGCGCCAGCCTCCTCTCCCTCCGGCTCGAGCATCCGAACCTCGTCGTCGTGCGGACAGCCTCGAAGGCGTACGCCCTGGCCGGGCTGCGGGTCGGCTTCGCGATCGCCCAGGCCGGAACGATCGCCCGGATCGCGCCGTATCGGCCGCCCGGCTCGGTCTCGACCGTCAGCGTCAGCGTCGTGACGGCGGCCCTCGCCGATCCGCGTGGGATGGTCGCCAATGTGGCTCGCGTCGACGCTGAGCGCGACCGCTTGGCTGCCGCGCTGCGCGACGCCGGCTGGTCGGCGGGGCCGTCGGTGACGAACTTCCTGCTCGTCGAGTTCGCGGATGTCGAGCGGGCGGCCGCAGCCGCATCGGGGCTCCTTCGACGGGGACTCGTGCCGCGGACCTTCCCCGCGGGTCATCCACTCGCTCACGGCCTCCGCCTGACCATCCGCGATCGAGCCGGCAACGACCGCCTCATCGCCGCCGCACGTGCGATTCGGGAGGAGCCGCGATGACGACCGCGCTTGGGTCCCTCGACGTCAGCGCCCGCGACGGCCGGCGGGTGACGGTCCGGCGGATGACGCGCGAGACCGAGGTGACCGTGACCGTCGATCTCGACGGCTCGGGAACCGCCGACATCGCGACCGGGGTGGGCTTCTACGACCACCTGCTGGGCTCGCTCGCCCATCACGCGCTGCTCGACCTCGCGATCCGCGCCACGGGCGACCTCGAGGTCGACGACCACCACACGGTCGAGGACGTCGCGGTCGTGCTCGGCGCCGCGGTGGGCGAGGCGCTCGGAGACCGCGCGGGCATCGTCCGTTTCGGCGACGCGACCGTACCGATGGATGAATCAGTGGCGACGGCGATCCTCGACGTCGGCGGCCGGCCCTACGCGGTCGTCGACCTGCCCTTCCGGGGGGAGCGGGCGGGAGCGCTCAGCCTCCAGCTCGTCGAGCACGCCCTCGAGGCGTTCGCCCGCACGGCCGGAGCCACCCTTCACGTCCGGGGCACCGGACGCAACGACCATCACCTGGCCGAGGCCGCGTTCAAGGCGCTTGGCCGGGCGCTCCGGGCCGCGGTCGAGATCGATCCACGGCGGACCGGCGTGGCCTCGACGAAGGGCTCGACATGATCGGCGGCGCCGGCCGCGCGCCGCGGTTCGCCGTCGTCGACTACGGCGCGGGCAATCTCGTCAGCATCGACCAGGCGCTGACCCGGGTCGGGGCGACCGTGACGATCGCCCGTGGTCCAGACGATCTCGCCTCGGCTGACGCCATGGTCGTTCCAGGTGTCGGAGCCGCCGCGCCCGCGATGGAACGGCTGGCCGACGCCGGCCTGGTCGAGCCGATCCGGGACTGGATCGACTCCGGCCGGCCCTATTTCGGGATCTGCCTCGGCCTCCAGCTCCTGTTCGACGGCAGCGATGAGGATGGCGCCGAAACGTTCGGGATCGTCGCCGGCCGCACGACCCGCCTCGTCGACGCCCCGACCCTTCCGCACATCGGCTGGAACCAGGTCGATCGGGTCCGAGCCCATCCCCTGTTCGACGGGATCGCGCCCGGCGCCGATTTCTACTTCGTCCACTCGTATGCCGGCGCTCCGGCCTCCGAGGCCACGGTCCTCGCCGGGACCACCCACGGCGCCGCGTTCACGAGCGCGATCGCGCGGGGCAACGTCCTCGGCGTCCAGTTCCACCCCGAGCGGAGCGGCGCTGACGGGCTCCGGCTCCTCGCCAATGCGGTCGAGCTCGTCCGCTCCGGGCAACTCGCCCCGGCGCCGGCCGTGGCTCGGGATCGGGCGGCCGTCTGATGCTCTGCCGCCGGGTCATCCCGTGCCTTGACGTCGCCGGGGGACGCGTCGTGAAAGGGACCCGATTCGTGGACCTCGTCGATGCCGGCGATCCACCCGCGCTCGCGGAGCGATATGCCGCCGAGGGCGCCGACGAGATCGTCTTCCTCGACATCGCGGCCGCGTCCGAAGGCCGGGGCACCCTCCTTGACATCGTCGAGCGAACCGCGCGCCGCGCTTTCATCCCGCTGACCGTCGGCGGTGGCGTGCGGACCGTCGACGACATGCGAGACGTCCTGCGGGCGGGCGCCGACAAGGTCTCGCTAAACACCGCCGCCGTGACCGATCCGGACCTGATCGCCCGATGTGCCGCCCGGTTCGGACGGCAGGCGGTCGTCGTGGCCATCGATGCCCGGCGCAGGTCCGGCGAAGACGGCTGGGAGGTCGTCGTCAAGGGTGGCCGGGAGGCGACCCGGCTCGAGGCCGTGACGTGGGCCAAGCGGGCCGTCGCGCTGGGGGCCGGCGAGCTCCTCGTGACTTCGATGGACCGCGACGGAACCCGCTCCGGCTACGACACCGAGCTCCTCCGAGCGATCGCCGACCGCGTGGAGGTGCCGCTGATCGCGTCGGGCGGGGCGGCGAGCCCGGCCGACTTCGTCGCGGCGGTCCGCGATGGCCACGCGGACGCGGTCCTGGCGGCCTCGATCTTTCATCGTCGGATCCATTCGATCGCGTCGGTCAAGCAAGCGATGGCCGACGCGGGCCTCGCGGTTCGGCTCACGCCGGAGATTGCCGCGTGACCGGCATAGCGCGGGCGCTGGGCCGCGAGCCGCTCTGGGGCCCGAACGGGCTCGTCCCGGCGATCGCCCAGGACGCCGCCGACGGCCGCGTCCTGATGCTCGCCTGGATGGACGCCGAGGCTCTCGCGGTCACGCTCGAGACGGGGATCATCCATTTCCACTCGCGCGCCCGGGACCGGCTCTGGCGCAAGGGCGAGACGTCCGGCCACGAGCTGCGCCTGCTCGAGCTCGCCCTCGACTGCGACTCGGACGCGCTCCTGCTCAAGGTCGAACCGATCGGGCCGACGTGCCACCGCGGAACCCGGAGCTGCTTCGACCCGAAGGGGGCGCCGGCCGGGCCGACGACCCAGGGACTCGCCTGGCTCGAGACGCTGTGGACGACGATCGCGTCGCGGGCGGCCGAGCGCCATGCCGGCTCCTACACGACATCGCTGCTCGACGGCGGCGTCGACGCAGCCGGCCGGAAGGTGACCGAGGAGGCGACCGAGGTCCTGATCGCCGCCAAGGACGACGCGGCTGCCGAGGCCGCTGGCACGGATCGCACGGCCACCGCCGAGGCCCTCGCCGGCGAGACCGCTGATCTCTTCTTCCACGCCCTCGTCCTGCTCGCCGAGCGCGGCGTCGCGCCGGCGACGGTCGTCGGCGTCCTCCGCGGACGCCATCGCGGGTGAGGCCCTAGATCGTCCGGCGGCCGACGGCGAGGCGCCGCTTGCCGGCCCGCACCACCAGCCACTTCCCGTCGACGGCCGCAGGCGCCGCTGCGTCGGGTGCCGCCACCCGCTCGTCGCCGATCGTCAGCCCGCCCTGGGCAATCGCGCGCCGGGCCTCGCCGACCGATCCGTACAGCCCACTCGCGACCGCGATCGCCAGCGCGCCACCGGCGAGATCCGCATCGGAGAACGTGAAGCCGTCCAGCGCAGCATGGAGCGTTGCGAGGATCGCCGGGTCCCGGATCGGCTCGCGGGAGAAGGCCGCAGCACTCACCCGCTCGGCGTGGGCGAGCGCCTCGGCGCCGTGCGTCCGCTCCGTCACGTCCCGGGCGAGGGCGCGCAGGGCCGGGCGCTCCTCCGGGCGGGCGGCCTGGTCGGCCTCGAGCCCCTCGATCGTCGCGCGGTCGAGCAGGGTGAACCAGCGGAGGTACGTCCCGACGTCGCGGTCGTCGGCGTTGAGCCAGTATTGGTAGAAGGCGTACGGCGAGGTCCGCTCGGGGTCGAGCCAGATCGAGGTCCCGGCGGCCGTCTTGCCGAACTTCGCCCCGGACGACGACAACAGGAGTTTGTACGCGAGGCCGTGGGCCGGCGCGTCCGCGCCCGCTTCTTCGGCACCCCCCAGGTCGGCTTCATCCGTGAGTCCGGCCCGGCGCCGGATCAGCTCGAGGCCGGCCGTGATGTTGCCCCACTGGTCGGCGCCGCCCATCTGGAGCTCGACACCCATCGTCCGGTGGAGGTGCTCGAAGTCCGTCGCCTGGATCAGCATGTAACTGAACTCGGTGAACGAGAGGCCCTTGTCGAGCCGGGTCGTGACCGAATCCTTGGCGAGCATGTAGGGGATCGTGAAGTGCTTCCCGACGTCACGCAGCCAAGCGATCAGGCGGATGTCATCGAGCCAGTCGAGGTTGTTGACGAGGATCGCTCCGCGTTCTCCGGCCGATGGGCCGAAGTCGAGGAACCGCGCGAGCTGACCGCGGATGCCCGCGACGTTGGCGGCGAGCGTGGCGCGGTCGAGCAGGTTCCGCTCCGCCGACGTCCCGGACGGGTCGCCGATCATCCCGGTCCCGCCGCCGAGGAGGGCCACGGGCCGGCCGCCGTGGCGCTGGAACTGGAGCAGGCCGAAGATCGGCACGAGGTGGCCGACGTGGAGTGACGGGCCCGACGGATCGAACCCGTTGTAGCCGGCGATCGTACGGCCGTACCCGAGCCGGCCCGGGAGGCCGGGGGTCGTCCCGTGCAGCATCCCCCGCCAGCTGAGCTCGCCGAGCAGGCCGCCGAGACCCTTGCCAGCGGCGTCTCCGGCCTTGGTCGCAGGCGTCACAGGGCGCTCCGCCGAGCCGTCTCGACGGGCGACAAGAAGGGGATCCCCATGACCCCTATGCTATCGTGCGGCCCGACATGCAGACGAGCCTCGCGCGGCGGCAGCGCCATCGGCGCAGCCTCAACCGCGGGCGGCCCCGCGGCTCTTCCATCGTCCGAAGAGTCGCCATCGCGATCCCGATCGTCCTCTTCTCGACCTTCCTCCTGGTCGGGCTGGCAGGCCTGGTCGGCGCCGCGACCGCCTACAACCACTACAGTCAAGGCCTGCCCGACCCGCGGGACACCCTGAGCAACCTGGTCTTCGCTCAGCAGACGGTCATCACCGACCGGACGGGCAAGATCGCTCTGGCGAGCCTCGGCGACTTCAAGCGCGAGCTGGTCACATTCGACCAGATCCCGCCCGAGATGCTCGACGCGACCACTGCGATCGAGGACAAGGACTTCTGGTCGAACCCGGGTTTCGATGCCGCCGGCTTCGTATCCGCCACGGTCGACACCCTGACCGGCCATCCGCGCGGCGGCTCGACGATCACCCAGCAGCTCGTCCGGGCCCGGCTCCTCCCCGACAGCGCCTTCACCGCCAGCCGCGAGGAGCGCAAGATCCGGGAGATCATCCAGTCTCTCCGCCTGACGCAGGCCTATCCCGGCCAGGCGGGAAAGCAGGAGATCATCACCGCCTACCTGAACCAGAACTTCTACGGCAACCAGTCCTACGGCGTGAAGGCGGCCGCTCGGACCTACTTCAACAAGAACCTCAAGGACCTGACCCTCGCCCAGGCCGCGATCCTGGCCGCGATCCCCCAATCGCCCACTGCGTACGACCTCGTGCGGAACGCCGTGGAGGTCTGCACGGTGGTCGTCAAGAGCGGCGCCGACTGCCCGCCCTCCAAGATCGAGCTGCGCGTCCCGGACGTCTCCGAGGTCGTCATTCGCCGCAACTACGTGCTCGACCAGATGAAGACCCGCAGCCCGCTGTCGGGGACACGGCACACCATCGCCGAGTACGAGGCCGCCAAATCCGAGCCGGTCATCCTCGCGCCGCAACTCGGCGTCCGCTGGCTCGCTCCGCATTTCGTGTGGCAGGTCCGGAACCAGCTCGGCACCATCCTCTGCCCGGATGTCCCGATCGACCAATGCACGGACATCGACACAGGCGGCTACCGGGTTACGACCACCCTGGACATGACGATGCAGCGGTCGGTCGAGAAGTGGCTGTACGCGGCGGCCTGGGTTCCGAACCACGCGAATCCCACGGCCGCACTCAAGGCCCTCAAGATCCCTAGCAAGGACTGGAGCTGGCTCATCAATCTGCGCGGCGCGAACATCAACAACGGGGCCTCGGCCGTCCTCGACTATCGGACCGGCGAGGTCCTCGCGTACGCCGGCTCGGCTGGCTACAACCTCAAGGTCACCAAGACGTTCCAGCCGAAGTTCGACGTCCTGTCGGACGGCTGGCGCCAGCCCGGATCCGCGATCAAGCCGATCAACTACGCGATCGGGATCGAGGACCAGACGATGACCGCGGCGACGATGTTCATGGACGTCACGACCAACTTCGGTGGAGCGTTCATCCCGACCCAGGCCGATCACGCTGAGCGCGGTCCGGTCCGGCTCCGCTCGGCCCTCCAGTTCTCGCTCAACATCCCCGCGATCAAGGCGGGCCTCCTCAACGGCCTCGACCGGTTCTACCATCGGGCCGAGGACTTCGGGATCCACTGGTACCCGAGGTCGGTTCCCGTCGTCTCGATGGGGATCGGCACGATCGAGGTCCACCCGATCGACATGATCACCGCCTTTGGCGCGATCGCCGACGGCGGCAAGCTCGTGCCGCGGACGATGATCCTCGAGGTCACGAAGGCCGACGGGACCGTGGTCTGGCCCACACCCGACGCGAAGAAGCCGGCGCCGAAGACGGTCATCAGCCCCCAGACCGCCTACATCCTCACCGACATTCTTGCCGGCAACACGGAGCCGAAGACGAACCCGTTCTGGGGCAAGTGGGCGGTCTATGACGGCAGCACCCGTCGCCCGGCCGCGTACAAGACCGGCACGACCAGCGACAACAAGGACGTCCACGCCTACGGCTTCGTGGCCCCGCCGAGGGACCCCCGGGCACCGGCCCTCGCGGTCGGCGTCTGGATGGGCAACAGCAACAACGAGCCGGACAAGGACACGCTATCCCTGGGATCGTCGGCGCCACTCTGGTCGCGGATCCTGGCCGAGGTCAGCCACGGCACCCCGATCGTCGACTTCAAGCAGCCGAAGGGCATCGTCACGATGTCGGTCGACGCCTTCAGCGGGATGAAGCCGGGACCGTTCACGACCAAGACGTTCAGCGAGATCTTCATCGCGGGCACGGAGCCGACCCAGCCGGACGACCTCCACAGGACCGTCGACATCGACAAGGCGAGCGGCAAGCTCTGGCAGGACGGGTGCGTCGGCCCGAAGCAGACCGTCGGCGCGCTCGACTTCAGTGCGGTCGACGCCGACCACGCGAACTGGCAGCGGGCCGACAACGGCTGGGCCCGGCGCGCCTCCCATGGCTCGGGCGTGGGCGGCGGGTTGAAGGGCAGCAGGACCATGTTCTTCTACCAGCCGGGGTTCTTCCCGTTCGGCGCAACCTGGGGCGGGATCTTCAGACCGTCCGGCCTGTGCCCGCTGGCGCCGCCACCGACCCCTCCGCCGTGCGACAACCCGTTCGGACTGTTCTGCCCGCCGCCGTCCGGCTCGCCGGGTCCATCCGCGACGCCGAGTCCGAGCAAGAAGCCGCACTAGCAGGCACCACAGGCCGCGAACGGCGCGCCTACAGCTTCAGGATCGTCGCTCCGTCGCCGCCCTCGCCCCGTTCGCCCGGTCGTGCGCTGGTGACGAGCGGATGGGCGCCCGCCCGGGTCCGGACCGCATCCCGCAGCGCCCCGGTTCCGAGGCCGTGGATCACGATCACCTGATCGAGCCCGGCCAGGCCCGCGTCGTCGAGATAGCCGTCGAGGGCGTCGAGGGCCTCCTCGACCCGGGCGCCGCGGAGATCGAGCGAGGACGCCACCGTCCGGGCGCGGTCCAGCCGGAGCGACCCGATCCCGACCCCTTCGCGGCCTCGCCGTCCGTCGGGCCGGTCCGAGCCGTCGCGGGTGATCCGGGCGTTGCTTCCGATGGTGCGGTCGGGGTCGGGTGGGACGGTCGGCGACACGACCGGTTCCAGGTCGTCGGTTGCCACGATGACCCGCATCTCGCCCGACTCCAGGGTCGCCCGGGTGCCGCCCTTCTCGAGCGCCGCGATCCGACCTTCCCAGCTTCCGCTCCGGCTGCGCGCCTGTTCCCCGAGACGCCACACGTGCGGCGCGTCGGGCACAGCCGGCGAGGGCTCGCCCGCTGCGCCGTCGGTCGTGCCCTCCGCCAGGCGGGCCAGCTGGGTCTCCGCCCGGGCGACCGCGCCATCGAGCAAGGGTGCCGTCACGACCTCCCGCTCGAGCGCGACACGGGTCGCCCGGACCTCGTCGCGGATCGTGGCGACCAGGCCTTCGGCCTCGGCCCGTGCTGCGGCGACCGCCTCATCGCGTTCCCGGCGCGCGCGACGGCGTTCCTCGACCGCGAGCCGCAGGGCGTCGGCCGCGCGCGCCTCGGCGGATCGCGCCCGCTCGAGGGCCTCGCTCGTCTCGCCTTCGGTCTCGCGGATCCGGGCGAGCGTCTCCTCGAACGCGCGCTGGTTCTCGGACAGCCGCGAGCGAGCGTCGGCGACGATGTCCGGCGCCAGTCCGAGCCGCTCCGCGATCGCGAACGCCTGGCTGCCGCCGGGCAGGCCGATCGTCAGGTGGTAGGTGGGCGACAGCGTCTCGAGATCGAACTCGACCGACGCATTGCGGGCGCCTGGGGTCGTGTGAGCGTAGGCCTTCAGCTCGGCGTAGTGGGTCGTCGCGGCGACGAGAGCGCCGGCCCGGATGAAGTGGTCCAGGAGCGCCTGGGCCAGCGCCGAGCCCTCGGTCGGATCGGTGCCCGCGCCGAGCTCGTCGAGCAGGACGAGCGTCCCAGGTCCGGCCGCTTCGACGATCCGGGTGATCGATCGGAGGTGGCCCGAGAACGTCGAGAGGCTCTGGGCGATCGACTGCTCGTCGCCGATGTCGGCGAAGACGTCGCCGAAGATCGGGAGGCGTGAACCGGCCTCGGCCGGGACGTGCAGCCCGGCCTGGTGCATCAGGCTGAGCAGGCCGAGCGTGCGGAGGGTGACCGTCTTGCCGCCGGTGTTCGGGCCGGTGACGACGAGCGCGGTGTAGCCGTCGCCGAGCCGGATGTCGGTCGGGACGACCCGCCCGGTGAGCCCCGGATGGCGGGCACCGAGCAGGATCACCTCCGGTCGCGCCGCGGTCTCCGCCCGGACTCCGTCCATGTCGGCCGCGAGGTTCGCCTTGGCCGCCCAGAAATCGAACCGGGCGAGGGCCCCGAGCGTCTCGCGCAGGGCGACGGCGTTCGCGGCCACGAGCGCCGATAGATCGTCGAGGATCCGGTTGATCTCCTCCTGGGCCGCGATCTGGGCCTCGCGCCAGGCGTTCCCGAGCTCGACGGCGATGAGCGGCTCGATGAACAGGGTCGCACCGCTGCCCGAGCTGTCGTGGACGATCCCCTTGACCCTGGCCCGCGCCTCGGCCTTGACCGGAACGACATAGCGGCCGTTGCGGAGGGTGACGATCGGGTCCTGGAGGGCGCCGCCGAGCTCCGAGCCGACGAGGGCGTCGAGCCGCCGGCGGAGCCGGTCGTAGGCGACCCGGACGGCGGACCGGAGGCCGCCGAGTCGGGGCGACGCGGTGTCGAGGAGCTCGCCGGCGGGATCGAAGCTCCGGGCAAGGGTCGAGCGGATCGCGGGCAGCGGATGGAGGTCGCGGGCGAGCGCGTGGAGGAGCGGCCGGCGATCGTCGGCCAGCGAGGTCTGGAGGCGGCTCGCGGCATCGAGGGTCTCGGCAAGCTCGAGGAACTGGGCCGGATCGAGCCGGCCGCCGCGCGCCGCCCGTTCGACCGCGGGCCCGATGTCGCGCGCCGCTCCGATCCCCACGCCGGGCCGCTCGGACAGGAGCGAGCGAGCCTGATCGGTCTCGTCGAGGCCGAGTCCGACGACGACCGGGTCGTCTTCGGGCTGGAGCGTCTCGGCCAGGTGCCGCGACGGCGGGAATTGGGTCTTCTCGGCCAGCCGCTCGCGAACGAGCGGGAATTCGAGGAGGGCGACCGAGCGCGGGTCCATCGTCAGCGGTCGGAAGACAGCGGAGCCGGCGGCTTTGACGAAACGGCCGGGTTGCCCGCGATCGAGAAGCGCCACGGCAGGCTGCTCCAGGGGTCGCCCGCGTAGCCGATCCCGACGCGGGGGCTCGCCACGATGACCGGCGCCGGCTCGCCGGACGGCGGCGGCTCCAGCCGGACGGGTGAGGCGGGATCGAGCAGGTCAAGCCCGGTCAGCGTCCGATCGAGGTCGAACGCCGCGCAGACGAGTCCGGGACCGGCCCCGAGGCGCACGTTCGGCACCCGCGCCCGTGGCTCGGCGGTCCCCTCCCCCGGATTCGCGCCGCGCATCACGGGCTTCCGCCTCGCGTTCGCCCGGTGGGCTCGGGCGGCCCGCATCCGCTCGACGCCCAGGATCGGCTCGACGGCCCGGACGAGGAGCGCGGCGGGTCTCCCGGCGGGCTCGGTGACGATGTTCAGACAGTCGTGCATACCGTAGACAAGGTACACGTAGGCCTGTCCCGGTAGCCCGTACATGACCGCGTTGCGAGCCGTTCGGCCGAACCGGGCGTGTGAGGCGCGGTCCTCTTCGCCGATATACGCCTCGACCTCGACGATCCGCCCGACGCGCAACCCGGCTTCGTCGCCGTCGTCGCGGACCAGGTGCCAGCCGAGGATCGCGGCGGCGACCTCGAGGGTCGGGCGCTCCGGACGCAGGACCGCGGCCAGGTCCGGTTCGCGGGGCCGGGCGGTCACGGACGCGCCCGACCGGGCCGGATCAGCCGGGCCGATTGACGTAGAGGGCCTGAAGATTGCTCGGGATCAGGAGGCCGAAGACCGTGACGAACCCGGGCAGGATACGCGAGCGGAAGATCTCCGCGGTTCCGGACTTGGTCATCTCGTCGTAGAGGCTGCGGATCCAGGCGAACTCGTTCTCCGAGCGCGGGATCGTCGGGTCGCGGAAGAAGGAGTCGAGGATGACGATGATCGCCCCGATCAGGAACAGCGCCTGGACGATGCCGAGCAGTCCGCCGATCAACTCGTCGGCGAAATCGGCCTTCTGGAACAGGTCCTGCTTGTGGTAGAAGCCCTGAATCACGAAGGTGAACGCGATCGTGGCGGCGACGAACACGATCCCGAACCCGAGCATGACCGCGTACCCCTGCGGGAAGCCGGTCCAGTTCTTCTCCAGGTAGGCGCCCAGCGAGTCGCGCAGGTTCGCGGCGAAGAGGAACGAGAACAGCATCGACGCCAGGCCGAGGACCCGCCGGATCGTCCCCTGGATGAAGCCCAGCACAAACATGCCGAAGCAGAACAGCACGACCAGCAGGTCGAACCGGTTGATGGAGCTCAGGACATCCCCGATATTCACGGACGCTCCCTCTGGACGAAATCACCGGGCATCTCACGCGTCGTGAGGCCGCCACAGGGTAGCAGCGCGGAATCGCGCCGGGCAAGCAGGACTCAGGTCCTGATCCGCCCGCCGATGAGGGTCACCGCAGCCGTGATCGCGGCGATCGACGCCTCGATCTCGGACTCGGTTAGCGTCCGATCGTCGGCCTGGAAGCGGAGTCGCCAGGCGAGGCTCTTCTCGTTGGCACCGAGCGGCGTCCCGCGGTAGATGTCGAACAGGGCCGGCGACGCGAGGTCGGCGCCGGCCGCGCCGCGGATCGCCTCGGCCACCGCAGCTGCCGGGACCGACTCCGCGACGACGACCGCGAGGTCGCGCTCGGCCGCGGGATGGCGCGACGGGGCGACCGCCCGGACGTCGGCCGGCCGGCCTCCCTCGAGCCCGGCGACATCAAGTTCGGCGACGACCAGGCGCGCCCCGCGCAGGTCGACATCGTCCGCGACGGCGGGATGAAGCTCGCCGACGAGGCCGCTCAGCGCGACCGCGCCGCCGCGCGTTGCCCGGACGCGGGCGGCACGGCCCGGATGAAGCAGCGGTTCGCGCGTCTCGGCCTCGTAGGTCGGCGGATCGAACCCGAGGACGCGGCAGACGAGCTCGATCACGCCCTTGGCATCGTCGATGTCGGCCGGGCGGGTGGGCCGGTTCCAGGCCGGCTCCTCGAACGCGCCCGTGAGCGCGATGCCGAGCCTCGACCATTCGCGGGTGACCTCGCCGTCGCGGGCGTAGCCCTTCCCGATCTCGAAGATCGCGATGTCGGGCCGCCCGCGCCGCTGGTTCGTCGCGACGATCTCGATCAGGCTGCCGACCACGGCCTGCCGGAGGACGGAGTGGTCGGCCGACAAGGGGTTGGTCACGTGGATGGAGCGACCGGTGGCAGGCGGGTGGCCGGCAACCGGGGGCACCGCCGCCGTCCACGCGAACCGCTCTGCCTGGAGCCGCGAAACCAGCGCATGGCTGACCGTCTCCGTCAGCCCCGCGCCGGCGAGAGTCTGGCGGATCCGCGCTCGAATCGCGAGGGGCGACGGGCGCCAGGCCGGCATCGGCGTGTGCGGCAGGATGGCCGGGATCCGGTCGAAGCCGACGACCCGGGCGACCTCCTCGCTGACGTCGGCTTCGATCGCGATGTCGCACCGCCATGTGGGGACGACCGCAATCAGCGTCTCGGCGGGAGGGGCCGTCACGACCACGTGCTTCGGCTCCCGCGCGATGACGACGGACGCCGGATCCGGGTCGATGTGGGGCTCGGTCGTGATCCCGACTCGAGCGAGGGCCGCTTCCTGCTCCTCCGTGCCCAAGGCGGTGCCGAGGAGGCGGTTCACCCGCTGGGGGCGGAACGGGACGCGAGCGGCGGCCGGCTCGTCGGGCGACGTGTCGACGCGGCCTCGGGCAACCGAGCCGCCTGCCCACTCTGCGACGAGCCGGGACGCTCGATCGGCGCCGATCCGGGCAAGCCGCGTTTCCTGGCCCTTCTCGAACCGGAGGCTGGCCTCGGAGCGGAGGGCGTAGCGCTGGCCGGTCCTTCGAATCAGGATCGGATCGAAGATCGCGGATTCGACGACGACGCGGGTCGTGCCCGGCCCGACCTCGGAAGCGGCCCCGCCCATGATCCCCGCGATCCCCAACGCGCCCTGGTCGTCGGCAATGACGAGCGTGTCCGGATCGAGCTCGCGGGCCACGTGGTCGATCGTCTCGAGGCGCTCCGCGGAGGTCGCCCGGCGGACGACGATCGCGCGGCGCCCCTCGCGGACCGCGATCGCATCTGCGTCGTAGGTATGGATCGGCTTGCCGAGCTCGAGCATGACGTAGTTGCTGACATCGACGACGTTGCTGATCGGTCGCTGGCCAGCCGCCCGGAGGCGCATCTGGACCCGGTCCGGCGACGGTCCGACCGTTAGCCGGTCGACCCAGCGGCCGACGAAACGCGGGCACGCCGCGTCGTCGCTCACCTCGACCGACAGCATTCCGGCGACGTCGCGGCCATCCTCCATCGGATCGCAATCGGGCCAGCGCACGGCGCCACCGGTGATCGCGGCGACCTCCCGGGCGAGCCCCACGAGGGAGAGAACGTCGCCGCGGTTCGGCTTGACGTCCACATCGAGGACGGTGTCGCCGTAGAGCTCGGTCAGGGCCATGCCGATCGGTGCGTCGGGCGGCAGGATCAGGATCCCGTCGGCGTCGCCTGTGAGATTCAGCTCGTCGCCCGAGCAGAGCATCCCGTTGCTGACGACGCCCATCTTCTCGGTTCGCTCGATCCGGCGCTCGCCGGGCAGGACCGCTCCGGGCAGGGCGACCGGAACGCGCTGCCCGGCGGCGATGTTCGTCGCGCCGCACACGATGTCAAGCGGCTCGCCGTCGCCGACGCGGACGCGGGTCAGGGACAGTCGGTCGGCGCGCGGGTGCTTCGCGACCGAGAGGAGCTCGCCGACGACGACGTTCCGCCAATCGGCGCCCCAGCGCTCGATCCCCTTGACCTCCATCCCGAGCAACGTCAGCCGCTCGGCGAGGGCCTCGGGCTCGAGATCAACGTCGACGTAGTCGCGCAGCCAGGTGAGCGGGACGCGCACGCTACCCGGCCCTCACGAACTGCTCGAGGAACCGCAGGTCGTTCTCCATGTACAGCCGCAGGTCGCCGACCGAATGGCGCAGGTTGGCGATCCGCTCGACGCCCATCCCGAACGCGAAGCCCTGGTAGCGCTCCGGATCGAGCCCGCCGTACTGAAGGACGACCGGATGGACCATCCCCGCCCCGAGGATCGTCATCCAGCCCGTTCGCGAGCAGGCGGGGCAGCCGGAGCCACTGCACACGAGGCATTCGACGTCGAACGCCACCGACGGCTCGGTGAACGGGTAGTAGCCCGGTCGGAAGCGGGTTCGCTTGTCGGCGCCGTAGAGAGCCCTGGCGAACTGGTCGAGGAGGCCCCGGAGGTCGGCCATCGTCGTCCCCTCGTCGACCATCAGGCCCTCGACCTGGAAGAACTCCGAGGCATGGCTCGCGTCGATCGCCTCGTACCGATAGCAGCGGCCGGGAAGGAGCGCCCGGATCGGCAGTGGCGTCGACGTCATCACCCGGATCTGCCCGGGCGAGGTGTGGGTCCGGAGGAGTTGCCCGTCGATGTCGACGTAGAGCGTGTCCCAGAGGTCCCGCGCCGGATGATCCGGCGGGATGTTGAGCATCTGGAAGTTCGTCAGGTCGTCCTCGACCTCCGGGCCCTCGTAGGCGACGAACCCGAACTGGCCGAAGATGTCGGCGATCTCGTCGATCGTCTCGTTGATCGGATGCAGGGCTCCGCGGCGGAGCGGCCGGCCCGGCGTCGTGACGTCGAGGGTCTCGGCGGCGAGCCGCGCGTCCAACTCGGAACCGCGGAGGTCGGTCCGGCGGGTGGCGAGGCTCGTCTCGATGGCCTCGCGGACCGCGTTCGCGATGGCTCCGACTCGCGGCCGATCCTCGGCCGGCAGCGCGCCGATCCCGCGCAGGACGATGGTCAGCCGGCCCTTCTTGCCGAGGACATCGAGCTCGAGCGCGTCAAGCGCTGCGACGACCGCGGCGGCCTCGATCGCGAACAGCGCCTCGTCGCGGAGGGCCTCCAGGTCGCGGGTCAGATCGGCAAGATCCACGCGGTCCTCAAGATGGGCAGAATCGCGAACCCTCGAGCGTCGTCAGACGGTCGAGGGTGCGGTCCCGGGGTCGGGGTCTCGGTCCCGTGCCGTGGGCGCCGGTCCGGATCATGCGCCGCGGACGGCCTCGACGATCCGGGTAAAGGTGGCCGCGTCGCGGACGGCGACGTCGGCAAGGGACTTCCGGTCGAGCGCGATCTCGGCCTTCTTGAGGCCCGCGATGAACGCGCCGTAGGTGATCCCGTTGAGACGGGCCGCCGCGTTGATCCGGACGATCCACAGCTCGCGCATCTGGCGCTTCCGCTGCTTCCGGTCACGGGTCGCGTAGGCCATCGCGTGGAGGTTGGCCTCGCGGGCGACCTTGATCAGCCGGGACTTGGCGCCCTTGCGGCCTTCGGCCGCATCGAGGAGGCGCTTGTGGCGCTTGTGGGCGGTGACGCCGCGCTTGACTCGGGCCATTGCGTTCGACTCGCTCCTAGAGGTACGGCAGCAGGCGGCGGACCTGCTTCGTGTGGACGCCGGCCATGACGGACTTGCCGGCGTAGCGCCGGGTCCGCCGGGACGACTTGATCTCGAGATGGTGGCCGCTCCACGCCTTGACGCGGATGTACTTGCCGCTGCCCGTCACGCCGATGCGCTTCTTGGCTGCCTTGTGGCTCCGGATCTTGGGCACCCTGGCCTACTCTCCTGTCGATGCCGGCGCGTGGGGCGCCGTCGCTTCGGTCGTTCGCGCGGCGGCCACCGAGGCCGCGGATGTCGGTTCCTGTGTCGTTGCCGCCGGCGCCGCCAAAACGGTCGTGGCCGGGGCCGCGGTCGGCCCGTTCGTCCTCGCCGGTGTCGCCTCGGCCTTCGCCGGTGTCGCCCCGGCCTTCGCCGGTGTCGCCCCGGCCTTCGCCGGTGTCGCCCCGGCCTTTGCCGGTGCCTCGGTTGCCGCCGGCGGAGCCGCTGCCTTCGCCGGAGCGGCTGTCTTCGCCGATGCCTCCGGCTTCACCGGTGCGTCGGTTGCCTCGGTTGCTGCCGGAACGGCCCCTTCCGAAGCCTGCTCCGGACGTGCCGGTCGCGCCGCACCCTCGTGTTCCTTGGGCTTGTGGACCGATGCGACCGTGAGGTGCATCGACTTCCCTTCGAGCAGCGGAGCCCGCTCCGCGACGCCGTGATCCTTGATCCGATCCGTGAACTTGGCCAGCATGTTGCGACCGAGCTCCGGGTGGGTCAGCTCCCGGCCGCGGAAGCGGACGGTCACCTTGATCCGATCGCCGTCTTCGAGGAATTCGATCGCTCGATGGACCTTCGTGTCGAAGTCGCCGATGCCGATCTTCGGCGAGAGGCGGACCTCCTTGAAGGTCACCGAACGCTGCCGGCGCTTGTTCTCCTTCTCGCGCTTCGTCAGCTCGTATTTGTACTGACCGAAGTCGAGGAACTTCACGACCGGCGGAGAGGCCATCGGGGCGACCTCGACGAGGTCCAACCCCCGCTCCTGCGCCATGGCGAGAGCCTGGGGCGTGGGCATGACACCCAGCTGTGCTCCCTCTTCATCGACGACCCGAACCTGCGGGATCCGGATCATCTGGTTGACGCGCAGGTCTCGTGCTATGGCTGACCCCTTCGAACGAACAAGTTTCCGTTGCCTCGACCGGCACGCGAACGCACGGCGCCCAAGGCGCCAGTCGAGCCGGAACGATAGCACAGGCCCCGAATCATGGGCAATCGCCAACGGTCGCGAAAGGGGGGCGATCCTCGCTGGATTCGCGGCTCGTCCATGTATGAATCGCGCGTCGCGCTCATCGGACGATCACGGCCGCCCAAGGCGCGGCCGGGGCCCCGCGCCGATCCAGCCGCGCTCATGCGACGATCACGACGACGGATGCCCGTCATTACACCATCTACCGGGCCATGGTGACGAGCGGCCCTGATCCGGGGCTTGATCCCGCGCCAGTGACTCAGCCGATCCGGCGCTCGCGGACCTCCGTTGCGAGCCGCTCGGCGAGGGCATCCCACGCCAGCGTTTCCTGGGCGGCATCCCTCGCTGCGCCGCGGACGCGGACCGCCGCCGTGCGCGACTCGGCCTCGCGGTCGCCGACGACCAGCATGTACGGCACCTGCTGCTCCTGGGCCGTTCGGATCTTGTACTGCATCCGGTTCGACGACTCGTCGACCTCGACGCGCAGGCCGGCCGCCGATAGCGTTGCCGCCAGCCCGCGCCCCGCCTCGATGTGGCGGTCGGCGATCGGGATGACGACGGCCTGGACCGGCGCCAGCCAGAGCGGGAATGCTCCCGCGAAGTGCTCGACGAGGATGCCGATGAAGCGCTCGAGCGAGCCGTAGATCGCGCGATGGATCGCGATCGGGCGCTGCTCCTTGCCCTCCTCGTCGGTGTAGGTCAGGTCGAACCGCTCTGGAAGCATGACGAGGTCGACCTGGATCGTCGCCATCTGCCATTCGCGACCGAGCGCATCGTCGATGTAGATGTCGATCTTCGGGGCGTAGAACGTCCCGTCCTTCGGCTTCAGGACATAGCTGATGTCGGCCGCCGCGAATGCCTCCTTGATCAGCTGCTCCGCCTGCTCCCAGAGCGCCGGGTCGCCAATCGCCTTGTCCGGCTTCGTGGCGAAGGCGAAGCGCGGCTCGAGCCCGACCCATGAGTAGGCCTCCCGGACCTCGCCGAGCAACGCCTGGATCTCGGCCATCAGCTGGTCCGGACGGACATACAGGTGGGCGTCGTCCTGGATGAACTGGCGCACGCGGGTCAAGCCGCTCAGCGAGCCGGAGCGCTCGTTGCGGTGGAGCCGGCCGTATTCGTTGTAGCGGAGCGGCAGGTCGCGGTAGGAGCGCTTCCTCGTCCGGTACACAATCGTCGATTCGGGGCAGTTCATCGGCTTCAGGCTGAACATCTGGCCTTCGGACTCGATCAGGAACATGTTCTCCCGATACAGGTCCCAGTGGCCGGACTGCCGCCAGAGCTTCTCCGACACGACGATCGGGGTCGAGATCTCCTGGTAGCCACGGCGGGCCTGGAGCTCGCGCATCGCTCCCTCGAGCGTGCGCCAGATCAGCTGGCCCTTCGGGTGCCAGAACGCCGATCCGGGCGATGCATCGTGAAACGAGAACAGGTCGAGCGCGACCCCGAGCCGGCGATGGTCGCGCTTCTTGGCCTCCGCTCGCCTCCACAGGTACGCGTCGAGGTCGGCCTGGGTCTCCCAGACCGTGCCGTAGATCCGCTGAAGGGCCGGCCGCTTCTCGTCGCCGCGCCAGTATGCCCCGGACACCGCGAGCAGCTTGAACGCGCCGATCTTGCTCGTGCTCGCGACATGCGGCCCCTTGCACAGGTCGACGAAGGGGCCGTGCTCGTAGACGCTCGTCGGCGGCATCGGGTTGCCCTCGGCCGCGGCCTTCGCCGCAAGGTCGTCGAGGATCTCGACCTTGAAGGGCTGGCTCCGCTCGGCGAAGAAGGCCCTCCCCTCCTCCGGCGACAGCTCGCGCCGGACGAAAGGGTGATCGGCCTTGACCGACGCCGCCATCCGCTCCTCGATCGCCGCCAGATCGATGGGGGTCAGGGGCCGATCGAGCTTGAAGTCGTAGTAGAAGCCGTCGGCGATGGCGGGTCCGATCCCGAGCTGGGTGCCCGGGAAGAGCTCGAGTACGGCCTCGGCCATGAGGTGGGCCGTCGAGTGGCGCATCGCATCGAGATCGCTGTGGGCGCCGGCGTCGAGCAGCTCGTCGGCCGAGCCGCGCTCTGGTGCGTCGAACTCAGGCTCGTCGAGCTCGACCTCATCGATCGCCGGTTCCGCGACTGGCGCCTTGTCGTCCTTCGCCATGTTGACCTCCCGGGAACATACGAAACCTCTCGTCCATGCAGGACGAGAGGTCGATCCTCCCGCGGTTCCACCCGCGTTCAGCGCGCGACGCGTCGCGCGCTGCACTCGAACCGCGCTAACGGGCGGATCCCGGACCGGTTCACCGGTCGCTCACGGGCGGTGCCTGGATCGTCGTCCGCCGCCGGGCTCGCAGCTGGCCCCGGCTCTCTTGAGGCGTCGGCGATGGGCGTGTCCCGATCGTCGCGTTCAGTTCTCGGGTCGCTGGCTCGAGCCCGCGGCCGCTCGGCCAAGTATCCGAGCCGATCGACGGCTGGTCAACCCACGCGAATCAGATGCGGCAGGCACCGAGGCTGACCCAGGGTCCCAGCCGATGGGCGGTTTCGGAGCGAAGGGCGCCGGTCAGCGCGTAGTGCGTCCCGCGCGTCACAGCGAAGGTGAGCCGCAGGGTTGCATCGCCGTGGGCCGGTGCGGTGATGGAGCCGCTCGACGCGGTCGCTCCGAGGAGGGGATCGTGGATCGCGAACGTCGCCGTCGCGTTGCCGAGGAAGGGATCGATCGGCATCGAGCTCACGACGACGTTCTGCGAGCCGCGCCGCTCGAGGAGCGCGACCGTTCCGGTCCAGGTATTGCGCGTGCGGATCAAGTCGACGCGCAGCGTGTGGCCGAGCGCCCGACCGGTGCCGATCAGGTCGACTCGCCAGGCGCCGGTCGCCGGACGGCCCTGGAGCGCGACGGTGACGTGGCTCGAATCCGGCCTCGCCCACGACAGTCGAGCTCCGGCCGCATCGACAGGCAACACGACGACGAGGAGCACCAGGACGGCTGCGAACAACGGGCCAAGGCGACGCATCGGGGTCATCTCCGGGCGGTCAAGAAATTGGCGAGGCCGAGACGTGCAGTCGACCGCGCCCGTGCGTTCAAAGATGGGGGTTGGGCACTCCGGATCGAGAGGCTCGTTCGTCAGGTCGGGGTGCGTCTTGGCCGCACATCCCTACGGCCGATGCCGTATGTCGCCGGCCCGATCGGGTCGGGGACGTCCCCGGTCCCACCCGGACCCTCCATGACATGCCGCCAGGGCCGATCGGCCGCCGTCAGGCGCGGGGCGCGCCTGGGCACGGAACAGAATCAAGGAGGGGTGGTGGGCGACACTGGACTCGAACCAGTGACCTCTTGCATGTCAAGCAAGTGCTCTAACCAGCTGAGCTAGCCGCCCGAGCGGTTCCGGCCGTGTTGAGCCTGGCTACAAGCTCGCGACCGACGGAACCTATCCGTCGTGCCCCGTTCGTCTCTTGGCTCGGCCCCGGTTGAATGCGAGGTGTTCCAGTCCTCGCCCGAAGCTCTGCCGCGGGACGGCGAGGCGCAATGGCTCGGCGCATTGTAGCGGAGGCCCGGCGAGACTGACAACGAACGGGCGGTGCCCGGGCTCAGTACCTGCTGATGGCCGACGAACTCGGCGCCGCGACGCTCGGAGCGGGTGATGCGGCAGGCGGGGCGGCCGAGACGCTGGGCGCCGAAGTCTGAATCGGCGGCGCGGACGTCGCGACCGAGCCTCCGGGCGTGCAAGCCGCGACAAGGAGGAGGAGCAGGACGAGGACGGCGGCGCGAAGCCGCATCGGGAAGTTGGTCATGCCAGCCCTTACGCGCCCCGGGGTCGATCGGTTCTCGGCGCGAACCGCGATGATGACAGGGTGAACAATCCTGCCTATGAGCTTATCGATGCCGGCGACGAGCGGCGTCTCGAACGGTTCGGCGAACGTGTCGTCGACCGGCCGGCCGCGGCCGCCTTCTGGCCTTCACGTCTTGCACCGGGCGGCCGCCCGGCAGCCGACCTCCGGTTCGACCGGGACGGCGGCTGGACCGGTGACGCCACGGATCCGTGGCCATTGGCGGTGGACGGCCTGACCCTTGAGCTGCGCCCATCGGCGACGGGCCAGCTGGGGTTCTTTCCCGAGCAGATCGGGCTCTGGCCGTGGCTCCGCCAGGCGCTTGCCGGCCGGACCGAACCGGCGGTCCTCCACCTGTTCGCTCACACCGGAGCCACGACGTTCGCCCTCGCCAAGGCCGGCGGGCACGTCACCCACGTGGACGGGTCGCGGCCGGCCGTCGCCTGGGCACGGCACAACGCGGAGCTGTCCGGCCTGACTGAAGCGCCGATCCGCTGGATCGTCGACGACGTCCTCGCATTCACGGCGCGCGAGGCGCGTCGCGGTCGCCGATACGAGGGCATCGTCCTCGACCCGCCAAGCTTCGGCCACGGCCCGAAAGGCACGCGGTGGGATCTCCAGGAGGCTTTGCCGGACCTTCTTGACGCCTGTGCAGCGGTCGCGACAGACGACGCGTTCGTCCTCCTGACCGCCCACACGGCCGGCCTCGATCCGGACGACCTCGGGGACGCCCTTCGCGACGCCTTCGAGGCCGGACCGGTCAGCGACCTCTTCGCCAAGCCGATCGAGCTGACCGCCGCGAGCGGCGCGACCCTCCCCCTCGGCGCCTTCGCCCGGCTCATCCGAGGATGACCCAGCCGCGCGTGGTCCAGCCGCCGATCACGAGCCTCACGAACCCGCGGGTCAAGGCCGCGGTCCGCCTTCGCGACCGACGCGAGCGTGAGTTTACGGGCCTGACGATCGTCGACGGTGCGCGCGAGATCCTCCGGGCGCTCGACGCCGGCGTCCGGGTCGAGACGCTGTTCCTCGCCGAGGAGCTGCTCCGGACGCCCGACGCCCACGCGGTCGCGGACCGACTCCGCCACAGGCCGTCGGTGCTGCCGGTCAGCCCCGAGGTCCTCGCCAAGGTCGCGTTCGGCGAGCGCTCCGACGGAATCGTCGCGATCGTCGAGACGCCGACGGCAAGCTTCGCCGAGCTCGTGCTGCCCGATGATGCTTTGATCGTCGTCGTCGAGGGCGTCGAGAAGCCGGGCAATCTCGGCGCCGTGCTCCGGACCGCCGACGGCGCCGGCGTGGCGGCCGTCATCGCCGCGGACCCCCTGACGGACCCGTTCAACCCGAACGCGATCCGGGCGTCGCTCGGGACGATCTTCGCCCTGCCTGTCGTATCGGCCACGTCTGCAGGGACGCTGGACTGGCTCGTCGAGCGCGGGATCCGGCCGCTCGCCACGATCGTCGAGGCAGCGACGGGATACATGGACGCCGACTTGACCGGGCCGATCGCGATCGTGCTCGGCAGCGAAGCCTCGGGGCTGTCGCCAGTCTGGCGGCACTCCGGGGTCATCCCGATCGCGATTCCGATGCTCGGCTCCGCGGACAGCCTCAACGTCTCGATCGCCGCCGCCGTCGTGCTCTACGAGGCGGTCCGCCAACGTCGCGCCTCCCCGAAACATTCCGAAGCCACGAACCGAGGACACTGACCGGCATGGAAACCTTCGACTTCGTCGTCATCGGCGCAGGACCGGCCGGGGAGGCCGCTGCAAACGAGGCCCGCGCCCGCGGCGCATCGGTCGCCGTCATGGATCGCCGATGGTTCGGCGGGAGTTGTCCGTTCATCGGCTGCCTGCCGTCGAAATCGCTCCTTCACGGCGCCGCCGAGCATGCCGCCCACCCCGACCAGTACGGTTGGAAGCGGGCCTCCGCAGCCCGCGACTACATGATCAACCGGAGCGCCGGCGCGGCCGAGCCCGACGATTCCGCGCATGTCCGGCGTCTCGAGGAAGTCGGCGCGATGTGCTATCGCGGGAGTGCCCGGATCATCGGTCACGGGCAGGTCGAGATTGCCCACGACGAGACCACCCACGTCATCGGCGGGCGAAACGTGATGATCGCGGTCGGCTCGACGTCGAAGGTCCCGCCGCTGCCGGGGATCGAGGGGGTCCGGATCTGGACCAACCGTGAGGCGACCCTCGCTCGGGAGCTGCCGAAGAGCCTCGTCGTGCTCGGCGGCGGACCGACGGGCTGCGAGCTGGCCCAGGTCTACGTCCGGTTCGGCGTGCCGGTCACGGTCGTCCAGTCCGGAGATCGCCTGATGCCGACCGAGCATCCCCGCAACTCCGAGGTCGTTGCGGCACTGCTCCGGCGCGACGGGGTGGACGTACGGCTCGGCGTCCGGGCGACCGGCGCACGGGCCGGGGCGGGCCCCGACGGCGCCGACGTGATCGATCTCGACGACGGGACGTCGGTCGCCGGCGACGCGATCCTGCTCGCGGTCGGCCGGTCATTCCCCCTCGACGACCTCGGCCTCGAGCACTACGGCCTCGACACGAGCGGCCGGACGGCGTTTCCGCGCGACGGCCGCCTGCGGATCGCCGACGGGCTGTGGGTGATCGGCGATCCGGCCGGCCCCGAGCTCCACACCCACCAGGCCCACTACCAGGGCGAGATCGCGGTGCGGATGGCGCTGGGCCTAGACGTGAAGCCCGACTACCGGGCCCTGCCGCGGGCCACATATACCGATCCCGAGGCGGCCTCGGTCGGCCTGACGCTCGACCAGGCGAAGGGCGCCGGGATCGACGCGGTCGAGTTCACCGCCGATTTCGCGACCTCGGCGCGGGGCTACGCGCTCGAGGCCAAGCTCGGGCACCTGACGGTCACGTTCGACCGCGCGACCCGCGAGCTGATCGGTGCGGCGATGGCCTGCCCGGATGCATCGGCGGCCATCCACGAGTGCGTCCTCGCGATCCGGGCCCGGGTGCCGGTCGAGATCCTCGCCGACACGATCCACGCATTCCCCTCGACATCGCGGATCCTCAATGGCCTGTTTGCCGAGGCGGCAAGGGACCTCGCCGAGACCTGAGCCGCGTTCGCGCATCCCGGCGCGGGCCTCGACCGCGCGTCAACGACTCCGGTGCAGAACCGGACCGACGGCGGCTGTGCAGCCGGATCGTTGACCAAGAGCCAACACCGGCCCGCGATGGTGCCGGGGCGCGGCGCGAAGGGGCTCCTGAGGCGGCCGATCATTGATGCTCCGTCAACGGCGCGCCCCACGGCCCGGGCTCAGCGCTCGAATACGACGTCGCCGTCGATCATCACGAGGCGCGGACGCGCCGTCGCGAGCGCGCCGCCGGGCTCGACCGGGTTCGTGACCGCGTCTGCCGAGATGACGACCAGGTCCGCCCGCTGGCCCGGGATCAGCCGGCCGCGATCCGGCTCCGCCGCGACGATCGCCGGGGCGAGGCACTGGGCCCGGAAGGCCTGTTCGAGGGTGACCCGCTCGTCCGGCCCGAAGGGCGCGCTCCCCGCCGGCCACGACCCATCGATCCTGGTGACCGCCATCGACAGTCCGGGCCACGGATCGATCGGCTCGACCGGGGCGTCCGTTCCGAACGCCACGACCGCGCCGGCATCGAGCAGCGAGCGCATCGGGTAGCCGCGCGTCTCCGCCCGGGAGCCCCACAGCGCCCGCGCGATCGACGCGTCAGCCCGGACATGGACCGGCTGGATCGATGCCGCGATCCCGGCCGCCGCGAACCGCACCCGGTCGTCGGGGTGGAGCAATTGGACGTGCTCGAGGCGGGGCATCAGCGGGCTGTTGCCGGGCAGTGCTTCGAGCACGTCGAGGGTCACCCGGCAGCCGCGATCGCCGATCGCGTGGACCTGGGTCGCGATCCCTGCGACGGCGGCCTCCCGGGCGAAGGCGGCGACGGCCTCGGGCGAGGTGAGCCAGATCCCGCGTTCGGTGCCGGCCGGCACGGGCCTCCCCTCCTCGGCCTCGATCGAATCGAGGAGCGCAGCCGTCCGCGACGCCAGCGTCCCGTCGGCGAACAGCTTCAACCAGCCGAATCGAGCGCGCCCGCCCGGCGGTCCGAGCGGATCGCCGCTCCGGAGACCCTCGCCGATCGCCGCATGGAGCTGCTCCGACCGGATCGAGACGTGGACCCGGATCGCGAGATCGCCGCGATCGTCGAGAGCGCGGTAGGCCGCGATCGCTCGTCCAAGCCCCACCTGGAGTGACAGGGCGCCGGGATCGTGGACCGCGACGACTCCGAGGCGGACGAGGTCCCGGGCGAGACGCTGGATCGAGCTCTCGTACTGCTCGGCCGTGGCGGGCGGAACATGATCGGTCACGAGGCGTGCCGCGGCCTCGTGGAGGATGCCGGTCGGCCCGCCGGTCTCGTCGCGCCGGATGATGCCGCCTTCGGGATCGCCTCGGCCGGCGTCGATCCCGGCGATCTCGAGGGCTCGCGGGCTTACCCACAGGGCGTGATGGTCATGGGCCCACAGCGCGACCGCCCGCCCGGGCGCGACCCGCCCCAGATCGGCGGCCGTCGGCCAGACGCCCCAGCGGTCGTTGTGCCAGCCATGCCCTTCGAGCCAGGCATCGCCGTCCGTGAGCGCCGCATGCGCCGCCGCGATCCGGACCAGCCCGTCGTCGAGACTCGGCGAGGACGTCAGGTCGATCCGGTCGAGCGCGAGCCCGCCCTCGGCCAGGTGGAGGTGGGCATCCGTCAGGCCCGGGACGGCGACTTCGTCGGCGTCGAGCTCGATCCGGAGCGTGTGGGGATCGGCGCGCGTCTCCAGCTCGATCGCCGAGCCGGCGAACGCGATGCGTCCGTCCCGGATCCCGACCGCTTCGACCCAGCCGAACCCGCGGTCGCCCGCGAGCGTGGCGATCCGGCCGCCAGTGACCAGGGTCTCGAGCGGCATCAGGCGTGCCTCGCCAGGTGCGGCCAGTAGTGATCCGGATCATGGATTGGCGACGGATCGTCCAGGAGCTCAGCCAGCGCCGCGGATCCCAGCCCAGCGCCGATCCCCAGGGCCAGCGCGATCCGCGCCTTCGGCCCGCCGAGGTGGCCGGTCGGGATCGCGCCCGCCCGGCGCCAGGTGGCCCCGCCCCCCGGAAACGCGTACGCGGCGTTGGCCGCACCGATCGGGCAGCGCGTCGTGATCGCCACGGGAATGCCGTCGGAGATCGCGGCCTCGGCCGCCGCGAGCAGAGTCGGCGAGGTGTTGCCCACGCCGGCCGCCGCAATGACGAACCCATCGGCGCCCGCGGCATGGAGGGCCGAGATCGGCGTGCCGTCAGTTGCGACCGTTGACGTCACCAGGAACACCCGGCCCGCTGCGCGGTCGGTCGCCACGTGACGGCGCGGCGGACGCCGACCGGCGAGCCGGACCTGGCCGTCGACGACGGCGCCGAGCGAGCCACGGTTCAGGCCCCGGAACGTGTCGAAGGCCGAGGCGTGGCTCTTCGTGACGTCGTCGGCGGCTTCGATCGAGCCGTCCAGCACGACGACCGCACCGAGCTCGGCCTCGCGTGCCTCGGCCGAGGCGGCGACCCGCACCGCCGCGGTGAGGTTCGCCGGACCGTCGTAGCCGGGCTCGCTCGCGGATCGCATCGCGCCGGTCACCACGATCGGCTTGGGACCGCCGTGCAGGAGGTCGAAGAAGAACGCCGTCTCCTCGATCGTGTCGGTGCCCTGGACGATGACGGCGCCGTCGATCGACGAGTCGGCGAGCAGGTCGCGGACGGCGTCGGAGATCCCGAAGAGGGCGTCGAACCCGAAATGGCTCGCCGGCGTCAGGCCCCGGTCGACCGTGACGAGGTCGGCGATCGCGTCGAGGCCCGGTGCGGTCGCGAGGAGTGCCGCGCCGCCGAGGACCGGCACATTGCCGCCCGCCCCGGGGTCGTGGCGCATGCTGATCGTGCCCCCAGTGAACACGACAGCGACTCGCGGCATCGCCGGCTCAGGCCGCGGGGCCGCGCGGGTCGGGCGCGTCGCGATCGACGTCCTCGGGCACCGGCATCGCCCGCGTGATCGCATCGGGATCATGCGGCGTGTCGGCCGCCGTGAACGGATCGGGCGACGGCTGGATCTGGATCGGCGTTGCCCACTCCGAGGCATCGACGGTGGTGTCCCCGACCGCCCCGGCCGGCCAGTCGGGGATCCCGTCGCCATCCTCGTCGGGATAGTCCTCTGGCCGGAGCTCGACGCCAAGGGCGGACACGAACGGGTCGTGGTCGCCGGTCGTCGCGCGGCGATCGCGCTCGATCGCGCGGAGCGGCCCACGGAGGTAGATCGAGGCGATCCCCGAGCCCGAGATCAGGATCGCGACGATCACGAGGACGATGGTCGTCCCGAGCAGGTCGGCGATCGGGCCGACGATCAGGATCGGCAGGAAGCTCGCGACCGAGACGAGCATGTTCAGGACGCCGAAGACCCGACCCCGGACGTCCTCAGGCAGGTCCTCCTGGAGCTGGGTCTGGGCCGGGATCGCGACCGCGGCATAGGCGACGCCTGCGAAGAAAGCGACGGCCACCACGATCGACAGGAGGGACGTCACGACCGACAGGTCGACACCCGTCCGCTCCTGCGCCGACCCCAGGAAGCTGCTGATCCGGCCGGCGAGGGCCATCGCCGCGAGGAACACGCCGAGCGAGATCAGGCCGCCCTCGATGACCCGCCGTCGCGGGAGCAGCCGGCCGTAGGCGTTGAGCAGGAGGATGCCCATCACGATTCCGACGCCGAGGGGCAGGACGACAACGACGAAGTCCTCGGGGCCGAGGCCGAGCGTCTTCTGGGCGAAGTTGGGTCCGAGCACGCCGAGCACCCCGACGAGCGATGCCGCAATCCCGAGGTAGATCAGCGACCAGCGGATCTCGCGGTGATCACGGATGTACGACAAGCCCTCCTTGAGCTGGATGACGACGGTCCCGAGCGCGTTCTCGGCCTCGCGGACACGCTCGCGGGCGTCGGTTGCCTTGCCTTCGTGGCGAACCGGAGGCGCCGGCGGCAGGGTCGAGCAGAAGGCGGCCGCGATGAAATACAGCACCGCGACGATCGCGATCAGGACGTGAGCCCCGGCGATCTTGACGATCAACGGCCCGACCAGCGTGAACCCGAGCGCAAAGGCCGCGTTCAGGGTCAGCGTGAAGATTCCGTTCGCGGCGAGGAGCTGCTTGCGCGGGACGACGCGCGGGATCATCGCCGCCTCGGCCGGGGCGAAGAAGACGGTGATGGTCGAGACGACGATGTTCAGCAGGTAGATCAGCCCGAGGTGGTCGCCGACGAAGAACATCGCGACGAAGGCGAGGCCGCGCAGGACGTTCGTGAAGACGAGGACGAGCCGCCGATCCAGGCGATCCACGAAGACCCCGGCGAGGGCCGAGAACAACACCGCCGGAAGCAGGAAGGTCAGGATCAACGCGCTGACCGCGGTCGTCGAGCCGGTCGACTTCGCGATGATCACCGTCAATCCGAAGATGACCATGTTCCCGCCGATCTGGGTCGCGGCCTGGGCGAGCCACAGGAGCAGGAACGGACGGTTGCGGAAGACGTCGATGGCGCTTCCGGCGGGGGCTGTCGAGGCCACCGGCGATCCCCCGCCGAGCGTCACGGGGCGCCGGGTCGTGGGGCCGCGGCCGCGCTCAGGATCGGGTCGCCACGGCGGACGAACTCCACGAGGCGCCGCTCGACGGTGCGCCGCTCGACGAGGACGTGCCGGTCGCAGGTCTGGCAGCGGAGCCCGATGTCGGCCCCGAGCCGGTCCACGAGCCACGTGTCCCCGCCGCACGGGTGCCGGCGACGCATCCGCACGAGGTCGCCGAGGTACAGCACGAGGGCGGGCCGGTCGGTCATCCGGCCGAGGGTATCAAAGACGCGGGCGGCCATGAGTCGGGAGGAGGTCCCGGAGCGATGCGGGCAGGGTCATCGCCACATCGATCGGCTTGACGTCGAGGGTCGCCGAGGGGTTGGTCGCCGACAGCTGGGCGATGATCCCGCCGACCCGGGTCAGCGAGCCGACAAGCACCTCCGGCGTGCCGATCACCCGGACCGTGAACGGGTCGCGGAGCAGGAAGCCGTCGATGTCGAGCGAGCCGGGAACGCCGTTGATGCTGGTCCGGGCGACGACCCGGATGTCCTCGACGGCGACCGCCTCCGCGCCGGCGTTGCGCAGTTCGTTGAGGAGATCGTCGACGGCCGCCGCGTCGATGGCTCCGCTGACGGTGATCTGGATGCCCTTGCCCGCGATCGGGTCGAGGCCGGCCCAGGCCCGGATCCGCCCGAGGTCTGACTGGATCTGGCCGACCGACGTCGCCCCGTTCGACCGGTCGGTGCGAAGCTCGGTGAGCTGGTTCTGGAGGGTCGACACCTCGGATCGCAGCCGGTCGTTCTCCTGGTTGAGACTGGCGACGAGGGTCGTCAGGTTCTGGGCCGACTTCGTCTCGAGGGCGGAGCCGCCGGCCTGGCCGCGCAGCTGGACGACGACGAGCAGGCCGAGGATCGCGGCCACGGCGGCGATCGTCAGCTGGCTCTTGAGATCGTGCATCGCGGGCTTCACGGGGCACTGCCGGGTGGTGTCGGCGAGCCGACCGACGCGTCATGAGTCGCGGCCGCTGACGGACTCGCGACGGCACGCGACTCGCGCAACGTCACCGATCCGGCATAGGCAGGGACATCGACCACGTCGGGTTCCGCCCAGGAGATCCCGATCCCGAATGAGCCGCGCCGGGTCCGGACGAACTCCTCCCAGCCCGGGGTTGCCGAAAGGCGGGCGAAGAGGTCCTTCGGGCCGATCGCGGCGATCTGATATGGGCCCGCGAGGTAGGCGGCGTTGACGAGGACCGATCCGCCGATATCGATGATCGCGGTCGCGGCGGTGACCCGCTCGCCGTTGATCGCGATCGCCTCCGCGCCGGTCTGCCAGAGGAGGTCGACGACGGCCCGCAGGTCCGACGCGTTGGCGAGGTAGTCGACGACATTGCCGTCCTGTGGGACGGGCTGGGTCGAATCCTCGAGCTTGAGGACGATCCCGGTCCCGGTCAACGGGATCAGCCCGGCCGCGATCCGGGCCTGCTCCAGGCGCGTGTTGAGGTCCTTGATCTCTGCGGCCGAACCTGCGCCCTGCTGCTCGATGTCCTGGATCGACTTGCGGAGGGCAACGATCTGGCCCTTGAGGCCGTCCTGGGTCGCCTGGAGCGCCAGGGTCGTCTCGACGAGCGGCGTCCGCTCCTGCGTCGTGTAACGGACGCGAGGACCCTCGGCGGCGAGCTGGGCTGCGACGAGGAAGCCGAGGGCGAAGAGCGCCAGCCCGAGGGTCACCTGCCACGACGGGATCGCCCGGATCCGGGCGGCGAGCGCCGTCATCGGTCGATCGAAGGCGGCTCCGCGCCTGACGCCGGGTCGATCGGCGGTGCGCCCGTCGGCGGCTGCGTCGGCGGCAGGCCGGGCGACTCCGGGTCGGCCTCGGCCGGATCGCGCGGCAATGACCAATCGGTCGTACCCCAGAGACGCGACACGGGTGGCTGCCCGGCGGCGGGGAGGTCCAGCCCGGCGCTCTGTGGGTCGATCGTCGGCGGCCGGCCGAACAAGCGGTTGTCGCCCGTCTCGGCCCAGGTCGTCGGATCGGTCCGGCGGACGATCCGACGGAAGCCGAGGATGACAACGACGAGGAGGACGACCGAGCCGAGGATCGCGAGGGAGTTTCGGAGGAACGCGGCCACGGGGTCCGAGCCCTGGCTGGGGATCGGAGAGCTGGGGACGACCGGCGGCGCGGACCCGGTGATCTCGAACGAGGGATTCGGCTGTGGGACGCTCCAGCCCGCCGGCAGCGGCCCGACCGGAGCTGGCCTCGGTCCGAGTCGGTTCGGCGGATTTGCGCCGAGCTCCCTGAGCCAGTCGGCCTGGAAGCCCGCGACATCACGGCCGAGCGCTGCGTTGAACGCCTCGTCGTCCGACACGCCGTCGTGATACGAACGAATCAGCTTGACCAGCGCAGCCCGGCCATTGACGCGCACGATCCGATCGACCGCCGAGACGCTCTCGCCATAGGCCAGAGAGAAGCGGTCCGACGTCGTCGGAAACGCCCCCGCCAGTCCGTCGAGCGGGATGATCGAGTCAGTCTGGACCGCAGCTTCGACCGTCGCCTTCCACCCCGCGTCGTATCCATCCGAGAGATAGACCGCCAGGCCCTCGTTCAGCCAGTGGGGCGGGTCGTGGTAGGGGTTGTCGACGGCGGTCTGGAAGACGACGTGGGTCAGCTCGTGCGGCACGACACTTTCCACCCAGCTCGCGTTGATCTCGTCCGGCGTGATCAACGCGAAGAGGGTCCGGATGTCCGGGTGAGCCTGGCCGCCGACGTTCTCGCGGGTCGCCGGGCCAAGGGCGTCGTAGAACGATTGCTGGTCGGCGTAGATGAAGAAGTCCATCGGCTCCGATTCGGTCACGCCGAGGAGCTTGGCCGCGGCCGCCACGGCGTCGTCGCCGATCTTGAGTGCGCGCTGCCCGAACGCGTCGTCGCCCTCGGTCCAGTGCACCCGGACGACCTTTCCGGCGAGCGTCTTCCACTTGAACCGGTCGTCGACGTAGGTGTGCCTCAGGACAGGCCCGAGCCACGCGTTGCCCGCTGCATCGGTGATGCGCCACTGGGCCGAGAAGGTCGTGTTCGGAACAATGTGCCCGGCGGCGAGATCGACGCGGTAGTCGAGCGGCGTGGCACCGGACCGCACGTCGAGGATCGGGATCACGGTCGGACCGAGGTCCCCCGGGGTCGCGAGGAGGATTTCGACCCGCTTCGGGGACGTGGCGATCGTCGTCGGCTGCTTGAACTCGATGAACTTGCCGAACGACGAGTCGGCCGTGGGCTGGCCGAACGTCACCGGGTCGGCGGCGAGTGCGGTCCCCGTGACCGAGGCGACGAGCCAGGCAGCGACCGCCGTTGCCGCCACGGCCGCCCCCACCCGCCGGACCCGCGCGTGGCGAGCCGGGCTCAGCGACTCCATGCGAGCCCAGCCATCCGGAGGATCCCGAGGCCGTGGTCGTAGGCGCCGAGGAGCCCGGCCCGAGCCACCGACCAACTGACGTCGTAGGTCAGCGGGATCGTCGGCGCCTCGTCACGGACGATGCCCTCGGCCGCGTCGAACGCCGCCCGGGCCGTCGTCGGATCGTTCGCGGCGAGCGCGTCCGCGACGGCCTTGTCGAACGCGGGCGACGACCAGCGGCCGTAGTTGTTCGAGGCCCGGCTACCGAGGAGGATGCCGAGGAAGTCGTTTGGGCCCGGATAGTCGGCGACCCAGCCCATCGCGAAGATCTGGGGCGGGTCCGAGGCGAGGCGGTCGAAGAGGCCCTCGCCCTCGACCTCGATGTTGACTGTCACCCCGAGCTCCTTCTGGATCTCGGCCGCGAACGCCCGGTCGGTCTCGCCGCCGCCGAGCAGAGTGACCGTGGGAAATCCGGCACCGCCCGGGAACCCGGCATCGGCCAGGAGCTTCCGGGCGCCGTCCGGGTCGTGGGCCGGCAGGAAGTCGGTCGCGCTCCGGCCCGGGATGCCCGGCGGGACCATCCCGGTCGCGGGTATCGCGGCGCCGGCCGCCGCCAGCGCGATCAGCCGCCGCCAGTCGACCGCCCGGGCGAACGCCTGGCGGACCCGGACATCGTTGAACGGCGGCCGCGACGTGTCGAATCCGTAGTACTGGAGCGAGAGGCCATCCGTTCGACGGAGGAGCGGCCCGAGAGTGTTGTCGTAGGCGATCCAGGTTGCGTCGAACGGCGACACGTCCGCAAGGTCGATGTCGCCGGCCTCGAAGGCGTCGACGGGGCTGCGGCCGCCGATGTCGTGGACGAGCTCGACCGTCGCGATCGCGGGGACGCCGGCCCAGTAATGCGGGTTCGCGGTGAGCGACGTCTTCTGTGCGGTGGCCGCCTTGAGCGTGTAGCCGCCGCTGCCGACGAATGTCGGGCCCGGCGCCAGGGCGGCCGGTCCGTTATCGATCGACGCCGGCACGATCGCGAACGTCGGTCCGGAGATGATCGTCGGGAAGTCCGTCGCAGGCCGATTGAGCCGGACGACAACGTCGGATCCCTGGACGGAGAGACCGACCGTCGACTTGTCGGTCGTCTCGCCTCGGGAATATGCCAGCGCGCCGTCGACGTCGCCCATGAGGCTGACGAGGGGCGAGGGATGGGCCGGATCGATGATCCGGAACCAGCTCCGGACGACGTCGGCGGCAGTGATCGGCGACCCGTCGCTGAACGCGAGTCCCGGTCGAAGGTGGAACGCCACGCTCGCCCCGTCGGCTCCGAAGTCCCACGACGCGGCGAGGGCCGGTCGGGTCTGGAGCTGGGCGTCGATCGCGGTCAGGCCCTCGAACAGCTGGGCGGAGATCGCGGCACTGCCGATGTCGCCCTGGGCGGCGGGGTCGAGGTCTCCGGGCTGGCCGATGAGGATCCGCACCGTGCTATTGGAGGCGGCGGGAGGCGCGCTCGCCGCCGGGACCGATCGAACCGGTGCGACGAGGAAGGCGATGACGATGAGGGCGGCGACGAGGCCGAACCGTCCGGTCCATGCGGGTCGTCGGCCACCCGAGCGGGGCGAGGCCTGCCGGCTGAGCCCCCCGCGGGCGATCAACCGCTTGGCCGTGACCACCACGCCCCCGTCGGCACGAGACCACGCGTCCCGCGCCGGCGCGTGTCGATCAACCGCTCCACTGCGACCGGGTCGCGGAGACGGATTCCGCGGACGTAGTCTTCCCGGGTAAACCCGGCGAGGAGGGCGACGATGCAGACCCAGCGGCGCATGGCGGGAGTATAGGGGCGGGTCGCCTGAGGGCCCATCGGCGCCCGCCGCTGGATCGCCGAGCAGGAAATGAGGCCTCGCAAGTCACACCGCCGGGGGAACGATGCATTGCCGCGAGGCCTCTGCTCCGATAACGACTCGTTCGACCAAACGTTAGGGCGTTCCGGGCGAGAATTGGCGAAGTGCTGCCAACGACATGGGGAACCTCGGTGAAGACGACGAATTTCGGATGACGCTCCGATTGCGCAACACCCTGACGCGGACCCTTGCGCCGATCGAGCCCACCGACGGCGAACGCATCCGGATGTACAGCTGCGGTCCGACCGTCTACCGCTACGCCCACGTCGGCAACCTCCGGACGTTCCTCCTCGCGGACCTGATCCGGCGCGTCGTGCTGTACCACGGCGTGCCCGTCCTCCACGTCCAGAACATCACCGATGTCGGCCACCTCCGCGATGAGCGGTTCGATCGCGGCGCGGACCGGATGCTCGTCGCGGCCGGCCTCGAGCACAAGACTGCCGCCGAGATCGCCGACGCCTACGAGGCCGCCTTCCACGCGGACGCGGCGCTCCTCAACCTCTTGCCGGCCCACGTCTTCCCGCGGGCGACCGAGCACATCCCCGAGATGGTCGAACTGGCCGAGCGGCTGGTGGACGACGGCCACGCCTACGAGAGCGCGGAGGGCAACGTCTATTACGCGGTCGCCTCGTTCGCGGGGTACGGCGCGCTGTCGGGCAACACGCTCGAGTCGCTGCGGGCGGGCCATCGCGGCGAGGTCGAGCCGGACAAGCGCGATCCGGCGGACTTCGCCCTGTGGAAGTCGGCCGGAGAGGGACGGATGCTGAAGTGGCCAACGCCGCGCTGGGGCGAGGGCTACCCGGGCTGGCACCTGGAGTGCTCGGCGATGGCGCTCCGCCATCTCGGGCCACAGTTCGACGTGCACACCGGCGGGATCGACAACGTCTTCCCGCACCACGACGACGAGATCGCCCAGTCCGCACCGATCGTCGGCGGGACACCGGCTCGGATCTGGGTCCACGGCGAGTTCCTCAATGTCGGCGGGAAGAAGATGGCGAAGTCAGCCGGCAACATCGAGCGGATCGCGGACGTGGCCGGGCGCGGCATCGACCCTCTGGCGTTTCGCTACCTGTGCCTCACCTCCCGCTACCGCCACAAGCTCGAGTACACGGACGGGTCGCTGGCGGGCGCGGCGGCGGGCCTCGCATCGCTGCGGGCCGGTCTCGCGGCCTTCGGACCCGCGCCGGAAGACGGCCCCTGGGCGAGGCCCACGCCCCTGCGCGCGGGCACGGCGCCGGCCCGGCCCCGCGGCACCGCCGATGGCATCGCAGGCAACGGCGACGGCTCCGGCGGCGTCCTGCGCGATCGGGCACATGAGACGGACGCGCCCCTGTCGATCGCGGGTCGTGCGCTCCACGATCGGTTCGTCGCCGCCATCGACGACGACCTTGACCTGCCGACTGCGCTCGCAGTCGTCCGCGAGACGCTCCGAGCGGACCTTCCCGGTGACGAGCGTCGCTGGCTGATCCACGAGGCGGACTTCGTCCTGGGCTTGGACCTGAACGGAGCCGCGGTGCCGTCCGTCGATGCGCAGGTGCCCCCGGCGGTCGCCGAGCTCCTCGATCGGCGGGCCGAGGCCAGAGCAGCCCGCGATTTCACGACCGCCGATGCCATCCGCGAGGAGATCGGCGACCAGGGCTTCGACGTGACGGATGGGGCTGGCGGACAGACAATCAGCCGCTTGCGAGGTCCCGACGCCAGCCGAAGCGGTCGATGATCCGGTAGAAGTTCCGCTTGCTGAGCCGGTCCCGCTCGGCCTCCGCCAACGATGTCCAGCCGCGGTGCTCATGGCGGATCGCCGGGATCGCGACGGCAACCGCACGGCGCGGCTCGCTCCCCTCCCCCTCGTCGCGCAGGGCGAGGCTCCACCAGATGTCGAGGTTCCGGTAGAAGCGGAAGCGTTCGTCGAGGGGCCCGCGGGCGGCGGCGTCGGCGCGCCTGAAGGCGATCGCGTAGCCCTCGATCGCGGTGACGTCGCCAGGCTCGCCGTCCTCGAACCTGCGCAGGTCGGCGCTGACGATCCCGAACCCACCGGCAACGCCGACGGTCGGATCGTCGAGCGCGGCGACCAGCGGGCCGACGATGTCGCCGGTCGCTTCGACGGAGGTGTCGATGACGATCACGATGGGTCCGCTGGCGCGCCGGATCCCGATGTTCCACGCCGCGCCGGTGCCCAGGCGGTCGCTCGTCCGGACGACCTCGAGGCCGTCGTCGCTGGCGGACAGCGCCGCATCCTGCTCGGGAGAGGGCCGGTCGGCGACGACGACGATCGAGGTGCCCGTCGGCGAGCCGGCCCGGATCGCGATCAGCGCCCGCACCAGATCCTCCGGCCAGTCGGTCGCGACGAGAACGACGGTGGCCACGCCGACGGCCGCCTCGTCGAGTCGCGACGGAACCGCGTCGGTCGAGCCGTACCGGACGATCTCCCCCTCCGCGGTCGTCGGCGCGTGGGCCGGTTCGAGCGCGAAATCGGTTCCCCGGTCGACGACCTTCCAGCCGGCCGCCTCGATCTCGGCGCGGATGCGATCCGCCTCAGCCCAGTCGCGGTCGGCCCGGGCCGCCGCACGGTCGTGCGCCAGCGACAGGATGGCGTCAGGGATGAAGGCGCGGGTCACGGCCGAAGGATAGCCCGGCTCCGCTCGGCCCCGGCCGCGCGCCCGATTGGGCCATGACATGCCTGATTCCCCGTCACACCGAACGAGATTCGCCCGAACGGTCGCCGCGGCGGTGATGTCGACGTCGGAGGAGGATCCCCGCCGGCTGTCGCACGGGTGGGAATTCGCGAGCCAGGGTGGCGCCGTCGGCGAAGCCTGACGTCCTTGACCGATCCTGTTCACCCTGGCGGGAAACCCGTCGGTTCCGCCCCAGGTCGTGGCAAAGCGCCGATGCCCGGGCCTGGAGCCCGTCAGCCCGCGCGGTACGGCGCCTCATCGTCGATGTTGCCGACGAACTCCGGCAGCCGGCGGTGGCCCAGCACCTGGCGGATCGCGAGGATCTCGCCCGTGTGGAACCAGTAGTGGTACGTCACCCGCTGGAGCGCCGACCCGATCGTCCGGCGGGGACCCGCGCCCGGCATCCCATCGAGGAGGTCCGCCGCGCCCAGCCCGTCCAGCCAGGGATCGGCGGCCGCCGTGACCGCTGACCAGGCTCCGAGCATCGCCCCGAGCGACGGCGTTGTCGCCGGTCCTCCGTTCGCGGCAATCTCGTTGAGCTCGGGATGGGGCGTGCTGCCGGCCACGCGGGTCAGCCAGTAGCGCTGCTCGTGCCAGGCCATGTGAGCGACGATCCAACCGATTGAGTTCATCGGCTCCAGGCGTCGCCCGCCATCACCCTCCGGCGTCCCGCGCAGGCCGCGCCGGAATTCCGATCGGGTGAACTGGAGCTGCTCGACGAGCGGGTGGACGGATGCCTCGGCCATGGGCGCCAGTCTCGCCTCCCTCCGGCTGGACCGCAACCGGCCGTTGCCGCGTACGATCGCCTCCACAGCGCCAGCGCCCGATGTGCTCAGGGGAGGATCCGATTCATGGCCGACGAGGTCAACCCGCTCGCGCAGGAGTATTTCGACTACCTGCTCACGGCCTGGCCGACCTGGGGCCATCTCATGGGCAACTATGAGAACGCGGCCCGCTACGACGACGTGAGCCGGGCGGGCGAGGACGCGGAGATCCGGACGCGCCTCGCCTTCGCGGACCGAGCCGAGGCGATCCCGGCTGAGGGCCTGTCCGCCCAGGACGCAATCACCCGCGAGATGATCGTGTTCGACGGCCGTCGCAACGCCGACATCCTCGACGCACGCTTCGAGGAGTTCGGCGTCGACCCGATCTTCGGCCAGCAGGCCGGTCTGCCCGTCCGGACGCCGAAGTTCCCGATCCCGAACGCGGACGTCGCTGAGGCGATGATCGAGAAGACCCGCGGCATTGCCCGCAACTTCAGGGACATGAGCGACCGCCTCCGTGAAGGTGTGGCCCGCAACCGGACGCCGGCCGCCTTCGCATGCGACGACACGGTCGCCCAGATCGACGCTTGGCTCGCGAAGCCGATCGGCGAGGACCCGCTGCTCAACACTGCCGAGCCGACCGGCGTCGCCGACGCCGCCGCGTGGCGGGCACGCCTGAGAGCCGTCATCGAGCGCGACGTCCGACCGGCGATGGCGGCCTATCGCGACACCGTCAGGGACGAGGTTCGACCCCACGCCCGCGACGACGAGCACGTCGGCCTGACCTGGCTGGCCGACGGCGACGACGCCTACGACCGGATGATCCGTTATCACACGACGCTCGAGCGCTCGGCCCGGGAGATCCACGAGATCGGCCTGCGGCAGGTCGAGAAGCTCGCGGAAGAATATCGGGTGCTCGGCCAGGAGGTCCTCGGCACAAGCGAGGTGAGCGCGATCTTCCAGCGCCTGCGTGACGATCCCGCCCTCCACCACACGAGCGGAACGGACATCGTGAGCGCGTCCAGGACGGCACTGGCCAAGGCCACCGCGGCCACGGCGGACTGGTTTGGCATCCTGCCACAGGCACCATGCGACGTCGAAGAGGTCCAGTCCGGCGCGATCGCGTACTACTTCCCTCCGGCGAAGGACGGCAGCCGGCCCGGTGTGTTCTTCATGAACACGTCCGACCCGACCGGCTGGGGTCGCTATCAGATCGAGGCGACCTCGTACCACGAAGGAATCCCCGGACATCATCTCCAGCTGGCGATCTCGGGCGAACTCACCGGCATCCCTGAGTTCCGCAAGCGCGCCTTCATCGCCGCCTACGGCGAAGGCTGGGGCCTCTACAGCGAGCGACTGGCCGACGAGATGGGCCTCTATTCGACCCCGCTCGATCGGATGGGGATGCTCGAGGCCGATTCGATGCGAGCGTGTCGGCTCGTCGTCGACACCGGGATGCATGCGCTCGGCTGGAGCCGCCAGAAGGCGATCGACTACATGGTCGCGAACTCGCCGATGCGAGAGGGCCACATCGTCGCAGAGATCGATCGGTACGCGGTCACGCCGGGCCAGGCCCTCGCCTACATGATCGGCCGACTCGAGATCCAGCGGATGCGCGGGGAAGCCGAGGAGGCGCTGGGCGACGGGTTCGACATCAAGCGGTTCCACGACACCGTTCTGGGCTCGGGCCTGATGCCGCTGCCCGTGCTCGAGCGGGTGGTTCGCGCCTGGGTCGACGGTCAGCAGGTCGCCGCTCCGGCCTGATCGCGCTCGATCGTCGCGACAAGGAATTCGTCGACGCGGATCAGCGCGAGCGGGATCCGGACCGGCCACGGAACGGCGCGCCGGGCCGGATCGTGGACGACGCGCGGCTCGACGAGGTGGACTCGGCTGCCTTGGCGCGTCTCGTACCAGATCTCGCCCGCGACGAGCGCGTTCTGGACCCACTGGGCCTCGCGGCCATAGGTCAGGGCGAATGCGACGTGTCGGCCGTCGGCGCTCCGGAAGCCCAGCATCGGTGCGACGTGGAGCCGTCCGGTCCGCCGGCCGCGGTGCTCGATCCGGCCGAAGCCTGGCACGTACCATGTGATCGGCCCGAGCAACCGGTTCCCGAACCGCTGGTTGAGCCGGGCGACCTGGCGGGCGAACGGGATGGCCACGGCGCCACGGTAACGCCGGAATGCACGATGGCGCCGCTGCCGACCGCGTAGCCTTCGGGCATGAACCCGATCGACATCCTGACCTTTGGCCAGCGCGACATCGATGGCCTGATCGACAGGCTGGCCCCGGCCGACTGGGACGCAGTCGCGCTCGGGACCTGGACCGCCAAGGACCTCGTCGGCCACCTCGGCGCATTCGAGGTCCGGTTCGCCGAGGTGGTGGCGGTCTTCGTCGGGGAGGATCCGGCGACAAACCTCCGGAGCGAGTCGCTCACGACGTTCAACGACGACCAGGCAGCGATTCGGACGGACTGGACGATCGACGCAATCGTCGCCGAGCTGCGCGACGCGCACGCGTTCGCCATGCGCCACGTGTCGCGGATATCCACCGAGCGCTGGCGGGAGGTCGGCACGATCCCCTGGTACGGCCCGGCGTACAGCCTCGACGATCTCGTCGTGTACCTGATGTACGGGCACAAACGGGAGCACGCCCCTCAGCTTGAGGCCGTCCTCGACCGTCCCGGCCGCTGATCCTCGCGTCGAGAACCTTTCGAGCACGCCGTTCGTCTGGACGGTCGAAATGGGAAGGTTGACGACGATGACGAACGGATCAGAGGCATCCACGCCCTCTCGGCCGGTCGCCCTTGCAACCGCCGATCACGACCGTCGCGACCGGTTTCTTGCCGCCGCCCGACCCGAGCTCGATCGCATCTACCGGCTCGCAGGCCTCGTCCTCGGGAACGGGTCAGAAGCCGAGGACGCGGTGCAGGACGCGCTCGAGACCGCGTGGCAGGGCTTCGACGGACTGCGGGCGACGGACCGGTTCCGCCCATGGCTGGACCGGATCGTCGTCAACGGCTGCCGGGACCGGCTCCGGCGCCGGGGCACCGTCCGGTTCATCGCCCTGGCGGATGAGCATGACCGGGCCGGCCGCGATCCGTTCCATGCCTTCGTCGAACGTGACGCGCTGCTCCGCGGCCTCGACCGTCTGACGGCGGACGAGCGGATCGTCGTGGTCTTGCGATTCTGGGCGGACCTGCCCCTAGCGGGAATCGCCGACCGGCTCGAGTGGCCGCTCGGCACCGTGAAATCCCGCCTCCACCGAGCGCTCGGGCACCTCCGCGACCTGGTCGGCGATGAGCACATGGAGGATCGGCCATGACAAATGAACAGACGACCGATCTCGAGCGCCGCCTCTCCGAGTCCTTCCGCGCTGACGGCCTCCCGACCGCGCCGACGAGCCTGCGCACCGCCATTGAGCGCGTCGCGGACGAGCCGGTCGTCAGCGGACGACGATCCGAAGCCGTACGGCGATCGCGGAGCGGCTGGCCGCTCCTCGGGCTGGCGGCGGTGCTGCTGCTCGGCAGCGCGATCGCGGTGGCGCTCGGTTCGGGCGGGGTGACGCCCCGGCCGGAGAGCTCGCCGCCGGTCGCTTCCGCGTCGCCGGCGATCGGAACGGCCCGGATCGTCTACACGATCGGCTGGACGGACACGATGCCGGAGGACTCGGCGGTCCTCGCCTCAATCGAGGCGATGGTTCGCGGCCGGGTCGACGCGATGGGGATTGTCGGATCGGTCGTGGACCGCGACGCGAGCGGTCATCTGTTCGTCGACGTTCCGGCCGGCGTCCCGCTCGATCCCGTCCGGCAGATCGTCGGCCAGACCGGCGCAGTCGAGTTCATCCCGCTCGGCCAGACCCAGGTCAACCCCGGCGAGACAATCGACATCAGGCGGTTTCCTCCCCTGTTCGGCAGCGAGGCGATCTCCGGTGCGAGCGCCGGCACGGGGCAGAACGGCGAGCGGGTGGTCACCATCACGCTGACGCCCGGACCCGCAGCCCAGTTCGGGACCTATACGGCAACGCATATCGGGTCGTATTTCGCGATCACCTTCGATCGCGTCGTCGTTTCGGCGCCAGTGATCCAGGACGGGATCCCGGGCGGCAACGTCGAGATCAGCCAGGGAGGTGCCGCGGGCGGCTGGGATCATGTCGCGGCCGACCGGTTCGTGGCCGTCCTCCGCAACGGACCCCTGCCCGTGACCCTGACGGAGGTCGGAGTCGGGCCTGTCACAAGCCTGAACCCCGCGTCCAGCAGGGTGCCGGTCGGCACCGACGGGGCCGTAGAGCTTCGCCTGACCCGGACTGTCTCGAGCTTTGGCTGTGACACGGTCGTCCCGCCGTATCGCTCGTTCGTCGTCCACCTCGACCCGACAGCGACCGAATCGGTCTGGGCCGTGACCGACGCCGGAACTCGCCTGCCGATCCTCTGGGGCCAGTCCTTCGCCGGTCGACTCGGTCCGTGGGCGGTGACCGATCGGACTGGCCGGGTTGTCGCCGTCGACCGCACCGTCGTGCTGGTTCCGGCGCGGACATCCACCTCGCTCGCCGGTCACTTCGTGTGCCCGGGCGCCAACGAAATCGACATCTTCGACGCGCCGCCTCCGGCCTGACGCGAGAGAGCCTGGTCCTAGCCCTCCGAGCGCGGGCCCTGCCGGACGAATGGAGCCGCGGGCTCGCGGTCGCGCCGGATCTGGACGGGCTTGCCGCGCAGGATCGCGCCCCGCATGGAGCGAACGATATGGTCGGCAGCATCCTCGGCGACGTCGACGATGGAGAACCGGCCGGAGATCTGGATCGCGCCGATCACCCGGCCCGGCACGCCGGCCTCGTTCGTGATCGATCCGACGAGGTCGCCCGGCCGGACTCCGGACTCGCGGCCGGCGCCGACCCACAGGCGCGTCCAGCCGCCGCCGTCAGGATGCCGCGGCGGTCCGCCGCCTCCGCTGACGGGCACCCCCCGGGCGCCTGCGGGTCCCGCCGGCGCCCCCCTGCGCAGCGGCTGCGGGCCGCCCGGCCGGCGGAATCCGGCGACTGGTCCGGGTCGATCGCCGAACAGCGAGGCCGGGGCGATCTCGACCTCGTCGCCGTCGCCGGCATCCCGGCGCGAAGCGGCCTCGGCGAGGCTGACGGCGGCGAGCGCGACGTCGACCACGTCGAACTCCTCCGCGAGCGGCTCCACGACCGCCCGGAACCGGTCCAGTCCGTCCCCGAGGAGCGCCTCGCGGAGCGTTCCGCGGAGCGTCTCGAGCCGGCGCTCCTGGAGGTCGGCGACCGTCGGGATCGTCGCAACCTCGAGCTTCGTCCGGGTCGCCGCCTCGATGTTCCGCAGGAGCCGGTGCTCGCGCGGCTCGACCAGCGTGATCGCGACGCCCTCGCGGCCGGCTCGCCCGGTCCGCCCGATCCGGTGGATGTACGCCTCGGGGTTCGACGGGATGTCGTAGTTCACGACGTGCGAAACGTGCTCGATGTCGAGGCCGCGGGCGGCCACGTCCGTTGCAACGAGGACGTCGAGGCTGCCGTCGCGGAACCGGCCCATCACCCGGTCCCGCTGGTTCTGGTCCATCCCGCCGTGGAGCGCGGCGGTGTCGTGGCCCTGGGCGCCGAGGCGCCCCGCGAGGTCGTCGACCTCGCCACGGGTCCGGGCGAAGACGAGCGCCGACGTCGGGTCCTCGAGGTCGAGGATCCGGCCGAGGGCAACTGACTTGTCCTGGCGCCGCACGACGTATGCGACCTGGCGGACCTTTGCCGCGCTCTCGCGGGTCTGGCGAGCGCGATCGATCCGGACGCGAATCGGGTCGTTCAGGTGGCGCTTGGCGATCTTCGCGATCGGCGCCGAGATCGTGGCCGAGAAGAGCGCCGTCTGACGGGTCGACGGCATCGCCGACAGGATCGCCTCGAGGTCTTCGGCGAAGCCCATGTCGAGCATCTCGTCGGCCTCGTCGAGGACGACGACCTCGATCCGGTCGAGGGCGATGCTCGCCCGGGTCAGGTGATCGACCGCGCGGCCCGGCGTCGCGACGAGGACGTCCACGCCACGGGCGAGGCCGCGCAGCTGCTGACCGATCGCCTGACCGCCATAGACGGGCAACACCCGGATCTGGAATGGCTGGCCGTAGCGGTGGATCGCCTCGGCGACCTGGATCGCGAGTTCGCGGGTCGGGGTCAGGACGAAGGCGCGCGGCCGGCCATCGCGGTCCCTCGGTGCGACCGCGCCGAGGCGCTGGATCAGCGGCAGGGCGAACGCGGCCGTCTTGCCGGTGCCGGTCGGAGCCTCGGCGAGGATGTCGCGACCGGCAAGGAGGGGCGGGATCGCCTCGCGCTGGATCGGGGTGGGCTCTTCGTAGCCGAGGGCCGAGAGGGCGGCCACGATCCGCTCGTCGAGGCCGAGTGACGGGAAGCCGGCCGCGGTCGACGACTCGTCGGCGACTGCGGACCGGTCGATGATTTCGCCCGAAAGGTCGTTCGCCGCGACATCATCTGCAACGGCGTCGCCCGATATCTTCTGCGGAGCGGCGTCCCTGGTCGGCATGTCCGCCACAGTATCGACCGGATCGCCGAACCGGGCCGGACGGCCGGGCGATGCCGCCCGATCACGTCCCGCTGGCAATCAGGGCGCGTTGGAGATCGTGACGGGTACCATCAGCTCGATGGGCTGACCGGCCTCGTCTTCAAGCTGCATGTCGAGGACCCACGAGCCGAGGGTCGCCGGCTGGGCCGTGCCCCCGTAGCCCTTCGGGGCATCGAACACCAGGTCATAGGCGGTGGTCGAGCCCGCCACGAGAAGCGCCGAGCCGGTCGGCGTCGGGGCGCCGAACAGGGCGTGGTTGCCGTCCTGTTTCATGCTGAACTGCGGCCACGGGGTCTTGCCACCTTGAGCGAGCGCGACATCGCGCGCGCTCGTCACCTCGACCCGGATCCGGATCTGTTCGACGGTCGCGCCGTCTGTGCTCGTCTGCGTGTTGATGTCGGAGGCCGCCAGGCTCAGGCCGGCGGGGTTCGTCAGGAGGCTCGCGGGGTGCGCGAGGCTGAACACGGTTTCACCCGCGATGTTCATGCCCACCCCGATCAGCGACTGGCCGTCCGGCGCCATCAGGATCGCCGCCTCGAGGGCGCCCCCGCGGGCGGGCTCGATCGGCTGCGCCGTCCAGGCCATCGGATCGGACCCGGCTGTCGCAACGACCGCGGGCTCGTCTCCATCGCCCGACCGACCGACGGCGATCAGGCCGCCCGGGATCGCCGCGACGTCGAAGACGCCGACGCCGAACCCGGGCACCGTCGTCCGCGCCCAGTGCCGCCCGTCTGAGCTCGTCCAGAGCATCCCGTCTGCGTCCGGAAGGAAGAGGGTCCCACCGACGAACCGGAGGCGGCCCGGGTCGGCTCGGATCGAGCCCGGCAGGTCGGCGCGAGTCCAGGTCTGCCCATCGGCCGAGGTCCAGGTGGTCCCATGTCCGCCGCGTGCCCCCGCCACGATGAACCCAGCCGGGCCGTCGACCACGCTCGCGAGCGACTCCTGGTCCCCCTCGGTCACGATGAAGGCACGGGTCCAGGACGTGCCGTCGGCCGATTGCCACGAGACTGCGGCATTGGGCTCTCCCCCACCCCCGACCGCCACGAACCGTCCCGCCCGCCACGCGACCGACATCGCCGAGGACCCCGGATGGCTGCCCGGCAACGGCCGCCGCGACCACGAGATCCCGTCCGGCGAGAACAGGGCAACGGCGCCCGAGTCCATCCATCCGACTGCGACGATGCCCTGATCGCCGACGGCGATCGAGTTCAGCCGCATTCCGTCGAGCGCGAGCGACCCGGAGATTGAAGTCCACGCCTCGCCGTCGGGAGACGACCAGATCCACCCGACACCGGCGTCGCCTGCGCCGACCGCAATCAGGGAACCCCGGAAAGACGCAACATCGCGGAGGTGTCCGGGCCCGAGGTCAGTCCGGATGTCGACGCCCTGCCAGCTCACGGGCGCATCCACGGGAGCGGACGGCGTGGGCGTCACGATCGCCGTCGGGCTCGCGGCTGCCGTCAGCGACGGAGCGGACGTCGAGGGCGGTGCCGCGGTCGACGCGTTGGGCGATCCGGAGGAGATCGTCGACGCCCCGCACCCAACGACGATGGCTGCGGCAACGACGAGCAGGGCGCCGCCGACGCCGATGCGTGGCATGAGGACATCTCGATAACGGAATGGTCGAAGTTGAGACGCCTCAAGTCTCCGGACGTTGCGCACGCCGGATCAGGGATGACGATGGAGTCGATGGGCGGACCGTGGTTGACGCAGGCCGCGACCGGGATCGCGCGCTCGGCCGAGACGCCGAACCGGGCACCGCCAGCCGCCGTCAACTCCGCCATGTCGTGCGCCACGCCGAAGAACCACATGTTTCGGAACGGGTGCAACTTGCGCCAGGTAGTCACGGCCCCTTCCGGATCGAAGCAAGATCGCCCACCTTCAAGTCCAGCGTCGGCCCTCCCTGGATCTCGATCGTTGCGGTGCCATCGAGGACGAGGATCGTCTCGCGCTCCGGAAGGGTCCAGCCTCCGGCTCGCCGGCGGCCAAGAATCGCGACATCCCCGCGTAGTGGCCTTCGACCTCGACGATCACCTGCATCTCGCCGCCGACTTCCGGATCGGCCGTCCATTCGCCGGTGGCGACATTCGAGACGTACACACCCTGGCCCAGATGCATCGAGGCACCTCACGTGACGTCGACGGCACGATGACGCGCGTGGGTTTCCCGGAGTAGCGTCCGGGCACCCCGTGCGGTCAGGCCTGATCGGATCGTCAGGCGGTGAGCTTCTTGTAGCGGATCCGGTGCGGCTGGTCGGCCGCGGTCCCGAGCTCCTTGTGGCGGAACGCCTCGTAATCGCTGACGTTGCCCTCGAACCAGCGAACCTGGCTGTCACCCTCGAACGCGAGAATGTGGGTCGCGATCCGGTCGAGGAACCAGCGATCGTGGGTGATGACGACGACGCAGCCCGGGAAGCTCTCCAAGCCGGCTTCGAGCGCCCGCAGCGTATCCACGTCGAGGTCGTTCGTCGGCTCGTCGAGGAGCAGGACGTTGCCACCGGACTGGAGGAGCTTGGCGAGGTGGACCCGGTTGCGCTCCCCGCCCGAGAGGTTGCCGACGAGCTTCTGCTGATCCGTCCCGCGGAAGTTGAAGCTCGACACGTATGCCCGGGCCGGGATGTCGCGTTTTCCGACCGTCACGACCTCGACGCCCTGGGTGATCTCCTGGAACACCGTCTTGTCTGCGTCGAGATCGTCGCGGCTCTGGTCGACGTAGCTGAGCTGGACGGTGTCGCCGATCTCGATCGAGCCCTTGTCGGGCTTCTCCTGGTCGACGAGCATCCGGAACAGGGTCGTCTTGCCCGCGCCGTTCGGCCCGATGATCCCGACGATCCCCGCTCGCGGCAGCGAGAAGGTCAGGTCCTCGATGAGGAGCCGGTCGCCGTAGGCCTTGCGAAGGTCCTTGACCTCGATGACGGTATCGCCGAGCCGGGGACCCGGCGGGATCGCGATCTCCAGCTCGCGGGGCTGGTCCTTCGTTTCGTTCGCCTCGGCCAGGAGCTTCTCGTACGCTGACAACCGGGCCTTGCCCTTCGCCTGGCGCGCCTTCGCGCCCATCCGGACCCATTCGAGCTCGCGGGCGAGGGTCCGCTGGCGGGCGTCGACCGACTTCGACTCCTTGGCCAGCCGGTCGAGCTTCTGCTCGAGCCAGCCGGAGTAGTTGCCCGAGAACGGGATCCCGCGGCCGCGATCGAGCTCCAGGATCCACTTCGCGACGTTGTCGAGGAAGTAGCGATCGTGGGTGACCGCGACGACCGTGCCTGCGTACTCGCCGAGAAAGTGCTCGAGCCACTCGACCGACTCCGCGTCGAGGTGGTTGGTCGGCTCGTCGAGCAGGAGCAGGTCTGGGTGCTGGAGCAGGAGCCGGCACAGGGCGACACGGCGCTTCTCCCCACCGGACAGGGTCGTGACGTCGCCGTCGTCGGGCGGGCAGCGCAGGGCGTCCATCGCGATGTCGACGTTGCGCTCGAGGTTCCAGGCGTCGGCCGCGTTGATCTTGTCCTCGAGAGCCGACTGCCGGGCGCCGATCGCCTCGTAGTCGGCGTCCGGGTCGGACCACCTCGCCATCACGACGTTGTAGTCGTCGATCAGGTCCTGGACCGGGCGGACGCCGTCGAGGACGTTGCCCTTGACGTCCTTGGCCGGATCGAGGCCAGGCTCCTGGCTGAGGTAGCCGACGCTGAACCCGGGCGTGAGCCGCGCCTCGCCGGTGAAGCCGTCGTCGAGCCCGGCCATGATCCGGAGGAGGCTCGACTTGCCGGCTCCGTTCGAGCCGATGACGCCGATCTTGGCCCCGGGATAGAACGAGATCGAGATGTCCTCGAGCACCGTCCGGTCCGGCGGGTAGTGCCGGGCAAGCTTGTACGAGGTGTAAATGAATTCGGCAGGCATGACCGGGAAGGGTACCGGCTGCGCGACCGGCGGTCAGGTGGAGCGGGTGGGTACCGTCGGGGGCGCATCGCCTGCGTGGACGATGTTGGCGAACTGGCGCCACAGGAGCACGACGAGGAGCGCCGAGCCCGCGAACGCGAACCAGAACGGTGCGGTGATCCCGAAAACCTTCGCGAGGAGCCCTCCGATCGGCGTCCCGACGACGATCCCGCCCATGATCGCGATCCCGTATACGCTCCCGACCCGTCCCAGCAGCGCATCCGGAACCGCGCGCTGGCGGACGACGGTCGACGTCGTGCCCCAGACGAACGCGTGGGCACCGAAGATGATGAGGGTGAGGAGCGCCACGACCTGCGAGGTCGTCAGGGCGAGCACGAGGTGAGTTCCGGTCTCGATCAGCAGGCCGACCCGCATGATGTCGGCGAGGGCGAAACGACGCTCGAGGGATCCATAGCTGAGGGTCCCCACGATCCCGCCGACCGCGATCGCCGCCGTGAGCAGGCCGAAGCCGACCGCATTCATGCCCAGCCGTTCGCCCGCGTACAGGACGAGGACCGACCAGGCGGCGCCGTAGGTCACGTTGAACGTCAGGATGGTCAACGCCAGCGTCCGCATCGGTGGATGACCGACGAGCCAGCGGACGCCTTCCGCGATCTCGGCCCGCAGGTGCGACCGCTCCGCTTCCCGCTCGTTCTCCCGGTCGTCGGGGATCGTGGTGACGACGCGCAGGATCAGGACCGCACCGAGCCCGAACCCCAGCCCCTCCAGGCCGAACGGGAGCCCCATGCCGATCGCGAACAGGAAGGCGCCAACCGGCGGCATCACGAGCTCATTCAGGAGCAGCACGGCGCCCTGGAGCCGCGCATTCGCGATGCCCAGATCCTCGCGCCGGACCAGGCCCGGCAGGAGACTGCTGCTCGCTGAATCGGCGAAGACTTCCGCGGTCCCGAGCACGAACAGCGTGGCGAGCACGACGGCGATGTTCACCGCACCGCTCAGGATCGTGGCGGTCAGTGCGACGAGGACCGCGGCTCGGAACAGGTTGACGGCGGCCACGATCCTCCGCCGATCGTGGCGATCCGCCACCGCACCGGCAAACAGGCCGAAGACCAGATGCGGCAGGTACTCCGCGAGCAGGGCGAGCGAGACCAGGAGCGGATCCCGCGTCTGCGAGGCGACGAGCAGGGGCCCGGCGGCGATCGCGATCCCGTCACCGGCGTTGGTGGCGGCGGTAGAGGCAAGGAGCCAGCGGAAGCTCCGACCAAGCCGAGCCGGAGCAACCACTTCGGCGATTCGGGCGAGGGGCGTTGCCACCCGCGGCACGGTATCAGGTGGCCCGGCCCGAGATTGCATCTGCACGCCGGCTCGACGATCAGCCCTGCCTTCGCGCGGAAGACCGATGCAGTGCTGGTCGGTCGCGCCGACAGGGATCGCAGACGCCCCGTTCCCCGCCTGCTCGAACCCCGGGTTCAGCGATCCCGGAGCCAGCTCAGCACCGCGAGCACGCGCCGGTGGTCGTCTCCGGCGGGCTCGAGGCCGAGCTTCCCGAAGATCGCCCCGACGTAGCCTTCGACGGTCTTCTCCGACACGAACAGGCGCGCCGCGATCCCGGCGTTGGAGCGGCCCTCGGCCATCAGGGCCATGACTCCGCGCTCCCGGTCCGTGAGGTCGTCCAGCTCGGTCGAGCGACGCTGCTGGCCCAGCAGGGAGGTCACGATCCCGCGGTCGACGACCGAGCCACCAGCCGCGACCCGCCGGGCAACGTCGACAAACTCGGTCACGTCGACGATCCGGTCCTTGAGCAAGTACCCGAGACCCCGGTCGCCCGCCTCGAGGACGCGCAGCGCGAACTCGACCACCAGGTACTGCGACAGCACGAGGACGGCCGTCCGGCCCTCGGTCGATGCACGGATCTGCTCCGTGGCGATGATCCCCTCGTCGCGCATGCCCGGCGGCATCCGGATGTCGGTGATCACCAGGTCCGGCGCCGACGTGTCGACGAGCTCGAGCAGCCCGTCGAGCGTACCCGCCTGGCCAACGACAGTGAACCCCTCATCCGCGAGGAGGCGGGCAATCCCGTCCCGGATCAGCACAGAGTCGTCGGCGATGACAACCGTTGTCGCCATCAGCGGACAGGGATCGCGGCAGCCACGATCGTGCCTCCGCCGGTCCGCTCCGAGACCGACAGGGAGCCGCCGATCGCCGCGAGCCGGTCGTCCAGGCCGCGGAATCCGTCGCCGAGCGGATCCGCGCCGCCCCGGCCGTCGTCCTCGACGTCAAGCCGGAGCGTACCGTCGCGCCCGGTGGCGCCGAGGCGGACAGTCGAGGCACCCGCGTGCTTGACTACGTTTGCCAGCGCCTCCTGCCAGGGCGCTCGACGCGTCCGGATCAGCCTGGGCCGCGGTGGCCGCACGCCGCAGCCTGAGGGCGAGCGCGAGGAGTCGCTGCTGGACTCCGTCATGCAGGTTGCGTTCGATCCGGTGTCGTTCGGCGTCGCCCGCATGCACGATGCGCGCCCGTGACTCGCGTACCTCGTCGAGCTGGCGCCGGAGGTCGCGGCTCAGGCGGGTGTTGTCAAGCACGAGCCGGAGGAGCGTGACGCCAGCCGCGACGATCGTCGGGTCCTCGGCAAGCGACCGATCGTGGACAAGCGCCGCCGTGGGGCCCGTCTCGCCCGAGACGAGAGTCGCAACCTGCTCGTCACCGGCGTCCGGAAGCGCGGCCGGGCGGCCGGCAGCATCGACATAGCCCCCGGTCGCCGGGTCCCAGGGCAGGACGCGGATCGACGGGTCCCCGAAGGCCTCGGCGAGCGACCGCTCGAGCTCGACGGTGCTGGGCCGCAGCCCGACGCTCGCGAGCGCTGCGGCGACGGCGCCTCGGGCACGCCGCTGGCGCAGGATCCCGAACAACATCGCGATCGGGACAAGCATTCGGAGCGCATTGCTGAGCCAGAAGCCGGGGACGGCGACGTCCTCCACGACCGGCGAGATGAGGCCCAGTTGCGACAACGGGTACCACGCCGCGTAGAGCGGCGCAAGGCACGATGCCGCGCCCGCCAGCAGCACGGGCCCGAGCAGGCGACGTCCGGGCGGGGTCGCGGCAAGGTACCGCTGGCACAGGAGCACGCCCGCGATCGCCAGCGCGCCGACGCGGGCGAGGTCGACGTACGCGACCCAGGGCATGATCGTGTCGCGATCGAGGAGGTCGATTCCGAACAGGTCGGGCGCCGAAAACACCGTCCGGATCAGGGTCTGGGCGGCGAAGGCGGCGACCAGCGCGACGACCATCACACGGTCGCGGGGGCGCTGCGGCCGGTGCCCTGCGAAAGCAAACGCGGTGAAGGCGAGCACTGCGTCGGACCAGCCCACCAGCGTGAACGACGCCGCATCAAGCTGCAGGAAGTCGTCCGTGCGCCCCGTGTCCCCGAACCACTGGCGGGGCGCGGCCACGATCCAGAGGAAGCCGGCGAACACGATTCGGCGTCCGGCCAGCTGATTGGGCCGCGTCACGGCGCCGATCAGCCCGCAGCCCACGAGCGTCCAGCCGATCAGAAGGTCGGTCAAGGGCACCCAGAGCGGCTGAGTCCAGACCTGGCGGACGTGCTCCGAGATCAGGCCGGCCACCAAGGCGAGCCCAGCGACGAGAAGGGCCGCTCGGCGGGTCATGGCCGGTCCAGGCGCGCCAGCAGGTCCCGAACCACACCCGGGCCCAGAGATCGCTTGGCAATGAAGGCGTCGGCCCCGGCACGAGCGATGGCCCCGCCGAAGTCCGCCTCCTCGCGGCCGGAGATGATCACGATCGCCACGCCGGGTGCCTGCTCGCGCAAGTCCTCGACGATGGAGAGCCCGTCGGCGTCGGGAAGTCCAACGTCGAGCAGGATGGCCCCCGGGTGCAGGCGTCCTGCCGCATCGACGGCCGCAGCGGCATCGGCCGCCTCGCCGACGACATCGAATCCGTCGAGCTCCAGGAGAGCCCGGGCCTCGGTCCGGAACCCGTCGTGGTCGTCGACCAGCAGGACGGCTCGACTGGCCCACGGGCGAGCTAGAGCCGCGGCGCGGTGCCGCGGCTCGCCGCTCGAACCGGAACGCTCGTTCACCGACGTGATCCTGACCTCCGGCACTCGGCGTCGCAAGGGCTCATTCGGATCCAAGAGGCCGTCCGGGCTCACGACGGCTTGATCTTGTACAGCATCGCGCCGTCCCGGTCGGTCACCCACAGGAATCCGCCTGCGAACGTCTCTTCGAACGCGGTTGCCGGGAGCGTCCACCGGCCGGTGACGGTCGCGGACGACTCGTCGATGCGGACCAGTGAAGAGCCGGCGCATGCCCACAACGCACCGTTCGGGGCAAGGGCGATGGCGTTCGTGTCGCCGGCCATCTTGACGGTCGCGCTGACAGTGTTCGAAGTCGGGTCGATCCGGCTCACCCCGGGCACGCACCCGTCGCCGGCGGCGCCCCCCGCGACCCAGATCGCCTGATCGTCCCCTACGAGGTTCCCGCATGCGCTGTCCACGCGGACGGTCGCCTGGATGGCGTCCGTCCTGGGGTCGATCCGGAGCACGACATTGCCCCCGGAGACGTTCGTCCAGATGGATCCGGCCGCGCTCACCACCTTGACGGGACCAGAATCGGTGCCGGTCCCGGCTGGGATGACGTCGACCACCTTCATCTTCGCGGCGTCCACCTTCAGGAGCGAGATCGACGGGGTGCCATCGTGGCTCGCGACCCACGCGAAGCCGCCGACGACAGCGACGCCGATCGGACCCGCGCTGGCCGGCCCGAGCGAGATGGTCTTCGTCGCGGTGTTCGTGGTCGGATCGATCCGGGTCAGGCTGTCGCCCGGGTAGCTGGTGAGCCAGATCGCCCCGTCACCCGAGGCAAGCACAGACGCCGGGTCGGGCACGCTGATCGTCGCCTGGATCGCGTTCGTGGCGGGGTCGAAACGGACGACGTTGTTGGCCGGGCCGTCGGCGACCCAGAGCGAGCCGAACGCGAACGTCAGGTCCCGGGGCGATGCCAGCGACATCGTCCCGGCCACGGTAGCCGGTGAGGCGGCGGGGCTCACGGTAGCCGGTGAGGCGGCGGGGCTCACGGTCGCCGGTGACGGCGCCGTCGGCGCGGTTGCCCGAACCGGTGACGACGGCTTGGTCGACGCGACGGTCGAAGCTCTCGTCGAGCAGCCCGCCAGCGCAACCGCGATCCCTGCCGTCGCGAGGGCGGCCACCCAGAGCGCCTGGGCCCGCGCCGGTGAGCGCCGACTGAACAGGTCCGACATGTCGCACCTCCCTGCGGGAATTGCCGATCGGCTCGGCCTTACCCTCGGGACGCTACGAGGCTGCGACCCTCCGACACAGCCGGGTTAGCCCGGAAAGCCGGACCCGTGCTGGCCCGGGGATCGTGGCGTCTGAGCGAGGCCAGCGCCGTCCACGTGATCGGCTGGCGACCAGACGGCACGCGCAATCGCTGGAGTCCCGCGGCCGGGCCTGCGGTCGCTCGGGGATCGGCGCCTTCGTGATAGCTCCGCCAGCGAGGGAGGCCGGGCCGCCCTTCGCCCTACCCCCTTCGCAACCGAGCGAGACTGTCGTTCTGGCGCCCCCGGACGGATTCGAACCGCCGACGCCGGCCTTAGGACGGCCGCGCTCTATCCACTGAGCTACGGGGGCGCAGCCTGCATCGTAGCGCGCCGCGGTTTGGCCGCCCGGGTTTCCCTCATACGAATCCCAGGCAGGCAGTAGTCGAGCCGGCGGGCGAGCCGGGTACGTCCACGCTCAGGGTCCGGGCCAATTTGTGTCAAACGACCGCATGGCGTACGTATGACGAGAACTCGCCGACTGATGACCGGGTGAGATTCGCTTGTCAGAAATCGGCGAATCGAGCGCGTGAACTGGGGCGGCGACTGGCGGCGCGCGGCGGCGGCGCCCAGGGCGCTTCTCCCCTACCGGGTCCCGATCCGGAGGATGCCGATCATGCGGTGGTAATGCGAGACGAACGTGTCGCGGTGGATCACCCGACCGCCGGCGTCGCGGACGACTCGCGTCACGACCACGTCCTTGCCGTCGACCGGCCATTCGGTCCGCTCGCTCGTGCCCTTCGCGAGGTCGGATGCGAGGACGGTCGAGTCGGAGCCTGACACGACGTTCGAGACCAGCGGCGCGCTCAGGCTGACCGACCGGCCGTTCGGCACCGACCAGATCTCGTAACGGACGAAGCCCGGCGACGCGAACCCGCGGATGAGAATCGGGTAGGCCGTGTCGTTCCGGAAGCGCATCGTCTGCGCGCCCGAGACCGTGGCGTCCAGCCCGAGCGGGTAGCGGCTGATGTAGTACCAGTGCGGCGAACGCTCGAGGATCTCGAAGCCGCCACGCAGCGCCGCGTTGAAGAGCGTCGTCGACGCGGAGCAGATGCCGCCGGCGAGCGCCTTGCCCTCGACGGAGTGGCCGTTGACGATCGCGCCGCCGAGCTTGTAGCCCGTCCGCAGGCTGACCTCGCCGAGCCCGGCCCAGAAGTCGAAGACCGCGCCGGGCTGGACGACCGTACCGTTGAGTGTCCAGGTCGGGATCGAGATATTCGCGCTGAAACCGTTGTGGGCGGCGCTCACATAATGGGTCGTCCAGCCCCCGACGAGGACCATCAATGGCGCAGTCTTCGCGGCCTGCGCCGCGGTCACCTTCGGCGCGATCGTCGTCATCGCGAGCTTCACGTCGGCGGCGGCCCCGCCGGCCGCCCGCGCCTGGAGCGCTCGGACGATCGCGTTGCCCGTCTTCTGGACGTCGAGAGCCGCGCCCGCTCGATCGGCCATCGAGCCGACGATCCGGCCGCGCTTGTCGCGCAGGAACTCGGCGTCACGAACGGGCCGCGCGACGCTCTTCCGGATCGGTGACAGCCAGGCCGGCAGCCTCGAGCGATCCAGAATGGGCCCGATCCGCCCATCCACGGGACCGAATGAGATCCACGATCGGATCGTCGACGACGGGAGGTTCCAGGTCTTCTTGCCCGACGCGATCTTGAGGTCCGCGACCATCCGATCGGCGGTACCAGTGGCAACACGAGCTTCGTCCGACGACAAGGCGGGCGCGACCGCAGCCGTTGCCGCCGTGACGATCGCGCCGGCGCGGGTCGCCGGGTCGCGCATCGCGGCATCGAGCGCGGCGATCGCCCCGTCGACGTCGACGGTGCGCCCATCCACGGACGGCGTGACGGTGAACGTGGCGGGTCCTCGCACGATCGTGGCATCGACCGCCCCGAGCGCCATTCGATCGGCGAATCCCCGAAGGGCGACGACCGCCCGATCGTGGTCGTAGCCGAGCATGAGCGGAATCGCCTCCGGAACGCGCTCGAGCCGGAACCCGGCGATCACCTCGTCGAGCCACGATCCTCCGCGACCACGGGCGGCGGCGGCCGCGACCATCGCGTCGAGATCGGGCGCCCGGCCGACGTCGGCGAAGGCGATCGCCGTCGATCCGATCGACGTCCGGACGGTCACCGAGCCGGCGGACAGGCCGGCGAGTCGGGCGGTCAGCGCCGCTCGTGCCTCATCAGCGGTCAAGCCGGCGAGGTCGACGCCGGCTGCCGAGACTCCGGTCATGATCCGTCCGACCTGGCGCTCGTGGATGAGTGCGAGGCTGCCGACGACCAGGCCGATCCCGAGCATGGCCATCGCAACGAACAGGAGGAGCAGGCGCGCGGGCCGCCATATGCGTCGAACGCGGGCCTTCTCGATCATCTGCTCGGAAACCGCCATCGCCTCAACCCCTCGCGGTGACCGGCGGGTTGTCCCGTCGACGCCGCGCATCATCGATGGTCGGCCCACTCGGCGTCCAGTCCCGGAAGGTCCCGCTCCGGAGCGGCGATCGGCTCGGCATGAACCGGACCGGTGGCCGGGCCTCGACAACGGTCCGACCTAGAATGCGGAGCGTGACCACGAACCTTCCCGAGCTCGTTCTCTACGCCCGCGACGGCTGCCACCTGTGCGAGGACGCGCGCGCCGTCGTCCAGGGCCTGCTCGAGGATCGTGCCGCGCGCGGCCAGCGGAGCGCGGCCCTCCGCGAGCGCGACATCACGACCGATCCCGACTTGGAGCGGCGGTTCTTCGCCACGATCCCGGTCCTCGAGCTGAGTGGCCACCGCCTCGAGCTCGCGACCTCTCCGGCGCGGATCCGGGCGTTCCTCGCCGACGCCCTCGACGGAAGCCTCGTGTGACCACGGACAACCTCACGATCCTCGTCGCGGTCGCCGCGGGGCTGATCAGCTTCCTCAGTCCGTGCGTCCTGCCGCTCGTTCCGGCGTACCTCGGTCAGCTCACGGCGGTTGCCGTCGCCGACGCGGCGCGCAACGGCAGCGTCGCGGGCTCGTACCCTGGCGCCACGCCCGGGCTCTCCCGCTGGACCGCGTTCCGCCATGCCCTTGCGTATGTCGCGGGGTTCGGGGCGGTGTTCACGCTCCTCGGCATCACCGCGACGTTTGCCGCAGCCGGCCTGTCGCAGTGGATGTCGACACTGCGCCAGGTCGGCGGCGTGATCCTCGTCCTGCTCGGGCTGAACCTGGCGGGCATCCTCCGGATCCCGAGCCTCGATCGCAACTGGCGACCGCTCGATGCCGGTGCGTCGGCCTCGGTCGCGGCTGCGACAGGCTCGATGTCACTGGCGCCGGCGGGCGGTCCCGGTCTCGGCGAGCGCCTCGGCGGTCGGATCGTGAGCAGCCGCGGCGGGTGGCTCGCGAGCTTCGGCCTCGGGGCGATCTTCGCGATCGGTTGGACGCCGTGCGTCGGGGTGATCCTCGGCGGGATCATCGGGCTCGCGTCGTCGTCGACGACCGTCGGCCAGGGCGCAATCCTGCTCCTCGCGTATACCGCCGGCCTCGGCCTGCCGTTCCTCGCGATCGCCCTGGTCTACGATCGGGCGCCCGGGCTCCTCCGCCCGCTCGTCCGGCACGGGCGGGCCGTGTCGATGATCGGCGGGCTGCTCGTCGTTGGGATCGGGCTGGCGATGATCTTCAACTGGCTCGCCTGGCTCGCGGCCTACGTCCCGTTCAACACCCGAATCTGAGCCGTCGTGACCGAACGCCCCGGGTTCACGCACCGCCGCGAGCGACGCGGTCTGATCGGTCCGTTTGGCGGCCGGCAGCTCCTGGCTGGCGCGATGGTGATCGTCGTGGTGGCCGTGCTGCTCGTCGTCGTTACCACGCCCCTCGGGACCGCGAACCCCGTGGGCCCGAACGATCCGCAGGCGACCCAGTTCGTCCTCGGTCCAGCGCCGACGAACGGCCTCCGCGCCGGTGACATCCCCCCGGAGATGACGATCACGGGGCCCGACGGCAAGCCGGTGCCCCTCGTCGACCTCCAGGGCCGGCCGGTGCAGCTTGCCGATCTCCACGGGAAGGCCGTCTGGGTGAACTTCTGGGCTTCGTGGTGCCCGCCGTGCCAGTCCGAGACGCCGATCCTGCGCGATCTCGCCGAACGCTATCGAGATCGGGGCCTGGTCATCATCGGCATCAGCGTCCAGGAGACAAGCCCGGAGAATGTCGCTGCGTACGCCGCGAAATACCAACTCGGGTACACGATCGCGGCGGACTCGACGGGCGAGATCTTCCGAACGTACCGGCTGTACGGGCTGCCAACCCAGTTCTTCATCGGGCCGGAGGGTGCGATCCGGGCCGTCGTGCCCGCGCCCCTGACCGAGGCGGGCGCGGTCGTCCGGATCGAGGCCATCCTTCCGTCGGCGAGTCCGACCGGGAGCCGATCCGAGGCTCCTTCCGCGAGCGGAGGGCCGAGCTCGTCCCCTGCACCGCCCTCGTTCTCGCCCTGACCGGGCAGCACGGACGCGCGGACGCTGCATCGAGGTTGAGGATCGAGGGGGAAGATCGACGGACCGCCTGGAGCGGAAGCAATGCCAGCTCCGTAGCCGTTCGGCATCCCGCCGTCTGGTCTACGCGTTACCGGACTCAGGTTTCGTTGTCCGGCGGTCCGTCTGTCTGCACTCAACGTAGTCCGGACCGCACCGCATCGATACCTGCCGAAGGTCATGAACCATCCGGGACTCGTGACGGGGAAGGTCCTACGTCAATCCGCCGCCGGGTGGCGCCGCGGCGTGCGAGCGTCAGGCAGGCTCGTAACGAAAGCGATCTCGGTCCCGCACGAGACGCCCGATCGGGTGGTCCTTTTCGTGCGACAGGACGATGGTCCAACCCTCATCGGCCGCCTGGGCAAAGAGCGACGCCTTGACCACCACCGAATCGAGCGGGAAGTCGTCGAACGCGGTCACCCAGCGCGGGTTCGCGCTCCACGGCCGCATCGCGAGGTCGCCGAAGAAGGCGAGGGGCGCGGCGCCGGGCGCTCGGACGACGATCGCCTGATGACCGGCCGAGTGGCCGCCGGTCGGGATGACGGAGACCCCCGGCAGCATCTCGCGCTCGCCCTCGACCCAGCCCTCGGCTCCCCAGTCGCGGACGAGCCGGAGCTCGGGCTGGACGTACGACGCGACCAGGCGCGGGTTGTCGCCAAGCGCGATCTCCCACTCGGCGCGCTGGGCGACGATCTTCGCCCGCGGAAAGGCGCGGCTCCCCGCGGCGTCGAGGAGGCCGCCCGCGTGGTCGAAGTGGAGGTGGCTCATGGCGACGACATCAACGCTCGCAGGGTCAAAGGCCGCCTCCCGCAGGGCAGGCACGATCCACGGACCGTCGTAGCCACGCATCGCCCGGGTCTTGTCGTCGAGTCGATCGCCGATCCCGGTCTCGACGATCACGCGTCCGGCCGGGGTCTCGATCAGAAGACAGTTCAAGGCCTGGAGGAGGCGGTTCTCGCCGTCGAGCTCGGCGGAGGCCCAGCGGTCCCAGAGCAGCCGCGGGACGGGGCCAAACAGGGCGCCCGCATCGGAGCGGAACGTCCCGGCCTGGACGAGCGACACGATGACGCCCGCGCCGAGGTCTCGTCGCCAATCGACTGCGTCTGTCGGTCCGGCCACCTGCGGTCAGGCGTCCGGCCGCTGCCGGCGGCGATACCACCAGACGTACAGGCCGGAGAGCACGGCCGCGAACCCGATCGTCCCGACCAGGAAGCCCAGCTCCTCGCCACCAACCCGGGTCGACGGATTGGTCAGATTGACGATCGCGATCACGAAGAGCACGCCGATGACGACGATCGGGCGTGGCGCCTTCATCGGTCGGGTGTCTCGTCTGCCGCGGGCACACGGCGGCCGGTGAAGTCGCGATGGAAGGCCGATGCGGTGGGCTCGGACTGGCCTTGGTACTTGGAGCCGAGCGACGGCGAGCCGTACGGGCGCTCGACCGGACTGGACATCTTGAAGAACGAGATCTGACCGATCTTCATCTCGAAATAGAGCGCGATCGGCAGGTTCGCAACATTCGAGAGCTCGAGCGTCAGGTTGCCCTTCCAGCCCGGATCGACATAGCCGGCGGTCGAGTGGATCAGGAGGCCTAATCTCCCCAGGGACGACTTCCCCTCGAGCCTGGCGACCAGATCGTTCGGCAGCTCGACCCATTCGAGCGTCTGCCCGAGCACGAATTCACCGGGATGGAGGACGAACGGCTCGTCGTCGGCGACCGTCAGCATCTCGGTCAGATCGGGTTGCGGGGCGCGAACGTCGATGAACGGGTAGCGGTTGTTGCGAAAGACTCGGAACGAGCGGTCGAGATGAAGATCGACCGAGGACGGCTGGAGGTCCTGAGCGTCATAGGGACGGATCGCGATCTCGCCCGCCTCGAGCGCGGCCCGGATGTCGCGATCGGACAGGACGCTCACTGACCGGCCTTGCCCGACTTTCGGGCCTTCCCGGCCTCGCCGAGCGCCGGCCGGACGTCGAGCGCTACGCTGTCCTCGCCGCGCTCGGCGTAGAGGCTGTCGACCTCGCGCTTGAGCGCCTCGAGATCGTCGAAGCTCTGGTAGACGCTCGCGAACCGGATGTACGCAATCTGGTCGAGCTCGCGGAGCTTGGCCATCGCGAGGGCGCCGACCCGCGAGGAATCGACCTCGGTCGTGCCCTGCGAGCGGAGCTCGGCCTCGATCTCGTCGGCGGCCTTATCGGCGGCGTCGTCCGGGACTGGGCGGCGGGTCAGGGCCTTGCGGAGGCCCGAGGCCAGCTTCTCGCGGTCGAACTCCTGGCGCCCGCCGTCGCGTTTGACGATGACGAGGCGGGCGGCCTCGACCCGCTCGTAGGTCGTGAAGCGGGTGGTGCACGCGGAGCACTCGCGGCGACGCCGGATCGTCGCCGAGTCGTCGAGGTCGCGTGAGTCGACGACCCGCGTCTCCCGCTCACCGCAATGAGGACAGCGCATCGGGGCTCCTGGTGGGGTCGCACCACTACCACTTGTGGTGTCGACCGATGATACCACTACATAGGGGGTCCAACCGGACCCGACCGGGTCGGACCGGGCGGGGGCGGGCCGACCCGGGATTTCTCGCGTTCAGGCGGGTGTCGCCTGTTGCGGGGTTGCCGGCCGTGGATTCCTGGCGTTCAGGCGAGTGTCGCCTGCGACGACAAGAATCCCTCGAGGGCCCGAGCGTGGATGTCGGGAAATGGACGCGAACTGTCGCGCAACAGGCGAGTCTCGCCTATGGGGCGGAAATTCGGCGGCGTCTGGCGCAGGGCGGCCGGCCGAGGGCGGGCGGCGCAGGGCGCCCGGCTCGTGGGCGGAACTCGAGTGGCGGGGCGCAAGGGCGAGCGCTCGCAGGGCTGGCGCGCCGCGCAACCCGGCGCGCCTCAGGTGCTCCGGCGCTGGAAGCGGCTTGCCTCGTCGGTTGCCGAGAGGCGGCCAGCGAGCGCCGCCTGGTGGGCGATCGCCTCGCGGGCGTGGAGGACGTTCAGGTAGCCGCGCTTGATCGATGTCTGCGCCTCGATCTCGCGGCCGCCGGAGCGGGCCGACGCCTGGATCGCCCGGCCGTGCTCGATCATCTCGAGGGCGCGGGCTGACCGTTCGAGCTCCGCGACGATCTCGTCGCGGATCGCCCGGCCGTCTGCGGGCGGATGGACCTTCCGCGCCTCGTCCGCATAACGCGCCACGGCGTCGAGGGATGCCCCGATATCGTCCGCGATCATGTCTGCACCAAGAGAGCCGCGTCGAACGGCGTCGATCCGGGCGCAGATCTCCGCGAGCGACGCCTCGATCCGCGCGGACACGTCGCGGACTTCACGCCGGAACCGCTCGACATCCCGGGTGGCGGCGATGAACCGGCCGGCCCGCCGAAGGACGAGCACGAACAGGGCGAGGAGGATGACGAACGCCAGCAGCGGGAGGACGAGCAGTGGCTCCACGTCCGCGTTCCGCCCGGCCCCGGCCGACCCGGTCCCCTGCAGCCCGGCCTCAGCCGGCCCGGGCGCGGAGCGCGGCGAGGAGCGCGGGAGCGACCTCGAACAGGTCGCCGATCACGACGACATCGGCGAACTCGGCGATCGGCGCGTCGGGATCGCGGTTCACGGCCACGATCGTGCCGGCCGTCTGCATCCCGACCTTGTGCTGGATGGCGCCGGAGATGCCGAGCGCGAGATAGAGCGCCGGTTTGACGATCTTGCCGGTCTGGCCGATCTGCTGAGCGTACGGAATCCAGCCCGAGTCGACCGCGGCGCGGGTCGCCCCGACCGCCCCGCCGAGGGCCTCGGCAAGCTCGTTGACGATCTTGAACCCGTCCGGGCCGCCGACCCCACGACCGCCGGCGACGATGATCCGCGCCTCCTCGATCGGAGCGGCGACGCCGGCGGCCTCGAGCCGCTCGACGATCGGGACCAGTGGCAGGGCGAGCTCCCCGTCGACGGTGGTGGCCTCGACCGTTCCGGGCGCCGCAGCCGGTGCCGCCGTGACCGCGTTCGGCCGGACCGTCACGATGCCGTGATCGCCGGTGAACCGGCTCGTCGTGGTCAGCCTGCCGCCGAAGATGCTCATCGACACGACGGGTCTGTCGTCCCAGGTCACGCCGACCGCGTTGACCAGGACGCCCCAGTCGGCGAGCGCCGACACGACACCGGCGAGATCCCGACCCTCGGGGCCGGCGCCGGTGAGCAGGTACGCCGGTTGCTCGCGCTCGATCAGGGCGGCGACCCGCTGGCCGACGATCGTGCCGGCGGCGTGCTCGGCCGTCGCCGGCTCGGTCACCGTGAGGACCCGCGGGACGTAGGTCGCGAGCTCTGCGGCCGCAACGGCGGGGTCGGCCCCGACGACCACCCCGACGACGTCCCGACCCGCGGCCTCGCCGATGGTCCGGGCGAGCGTCGCGACCTCCGCGCTGATCTTCGCCAGGCTGCCGCCCGGAGCCAGCTCGCCGTGGACCCAGATCGCGCCAGCGCCGGAGCCCGCCATCAGATGATCCTCCGCTCGGCCAGGAATTCGACGACCTGGCGGGCGGCCTCGTCGGCCGGTTCGCGGATCACGCGGGTCGCGGCCCGTGGCGGCGGCGCCTCCGATCCGAGCACCGCCGTCGTCGCGACCGCGCCGCCGACCGGAGCATCGCCGGCGCCGATGTCCGCGAGGCCCTTTGTCTCGAGCGTCTTCGAGCGGGCGGCCATGATCCCCTTCAACGACGGGTAGCGCGGCTCGCCGAGCGCCTGGGTCGCGACGATGAGAGCCGGCATCGACGCCTCGAGGACCTCGTAGCCCGTCGGCGTGATCCGGTTCACCCGGACCGTGCCCGCGTCCGGGTTCGGCTCGATCTTCGCGGCGTACGAGAGGTACGGGAGCCCGAGCAGGGTCGCGATGCCGGCCGGGACGACGCCGGCGCCGCCGTCGGACGTATCGGCACCGGCGAGCACGAGGTCGTACTCCATGTCACGAAGGGCGCCCGCCAGGACGCGCGCGGTCGAGACGATGTCGGAGCCGGCCAGGGCGTCGTCGGTGACGAGCGCTCCGCTCGCGGCGCCCATCGCGAGCGCCTTGCGCATCGTGTCGGGGGCGCCCGCACCGGCCATCGAGACGAGAACCACCTCGCCGCCGTGAGCCTCGGTCAGCTTGAGGGCCGCTTCGAGCGCGTACTCGTCGTTCGCATTGACGACTGTCGGGATGGCCTGCCGATCGAGCCGCCAGTCGTCCGGTCGCAGGCGCTCGCCGCCCGAGGCGGTATCCGGAACGGGCTTGACGAGGACGACGATACGCATGGGCGGGCAGTCTCCTTGCGCTGATGGTGAGCGGCGGGCGGGTCAGCGGCGAGCGGTGAGGGCCCGGGCGATCACGAGCCGCTGGATCTGCTGGGTTCCCTCGTAGAGTTGCGTGATCTTGGCGTCGCGCATCATCCGCTCGACGGGGAATTCGTTGATGTAGCCGTAGCCCCCGAGCACCTGGACGGCGTCGGTTGTGACGCGCATCGCCGTGTCGCCGGCGACGAGTTTACACATCGCCGACCAGCGGCTGGCGTCGGGGGCGCCGGCGTCGATCTCTGTCGCGGCCTTGTACAGGAGCTGGCGGGCGGCCTCGGTCTGGGCGTCCATGTCGGCGAGCATCGCCGCGATCATCTGGAACTCAGCAATCGGCTTCCCGAACTGGGTCCGCTCCCGGGCGTACGCGGCGGCGACGTCGAGCGCGCCCTGGGCGATGCCGACCGCCTGGGCCGCGATTCCCGGCCGGCTTCGGTCGAGGGTCCGCATCGTGAGCGGGAAGCCCTCCCCCACTCCGCCGACCCGGTTCGCGTCAGGCACGCGCACGCCGCGGAAGCTGAGCTCGGCGGTCGGCGAGCCGCGAATGCCCATCTTGTGCTCGATCCGCTCGACCCCGAAGCCGGGCATGTCCTTGTCGACGATGAAGCAGGTGAGGCGCTCATGGCGGGGCGTGTCGTCGTCATCGGCAGTGACCGCGAACACGGCGAGCAGGTCGGCGACGCTGCCCTGGCTGATGAACCGCTTCGAGCCGTCGAGGATCCAGTCGGCCCCGTCGCCGTCGCCGTCGCGGCGAGCCCGGGTCCGGGCCGCGGCGACGTCGCTGCCGGCCTCGGCCTCGGTCAGGGCGAAGGCAATCAGCTTGCGGCCCGCGGCGAGGTCCGGGAACCAGCGGTCCTTCTGCTCGTCGGTCCCCGCGAGCAGGAGCGGCAGAGACGCGAGCTCCTGGACGGCGAGGATCAGTCCACTCGTGGCGCAGACGCGACTGATCTCCTCGACCGCGAGACAAACCGTCAGAAGGTCGCCGCCAAGGCCGCCGTATTGCTCGGGATAGGGCAGGCTCAGGATGTCGTGGCTGGCGAGGAGCTCCTTGACGTCCCACGGAAACTCGGCGGTTCGGTCGATCTCGGCCGCACGGGGCGCGATCCGGTCGGCGGCAAGGACCCGGACCGCGTCCCGCAGCGCCAGCTGGTCCTCGGTCAGGCGATACGTCGGGGCAGGATGCGACTCGGAGGACGCTGGAGGCGGCGTCGAGCTGGCCATCGCATGGATCGTAGCAGCGGCCGTTCGATCGCGACCGCGAAGCCGCGAGGCGTTAGGCTGCTCGGCAATGCGGCGAGCCGATCGCGGGGGCCCGGCTCCAGCCGCTCGAGGGACAAGCCATGGACCAGCGGACCCAGCTCCTCATCCTCGTCGTGGCCGCCGTCGTGGGGCTGGTCGCGATGCTCCTGATCATCCGGCGCCAACGAGTCGATCGGGAGGCAGCGACGCGGGAGAGCCCGTTCGCGACGTCGAGCGAAGGCCAGAAGCGCTGCCCGAACTGCGGCGCCTACAACGCCTGGACCGACCGCAACTGCGTGAGCTGCGACCGCAGGCTGCCCGGCTAACCGAGCGGCGCGTCGCGGTCCGCCTACTGCAGGACCTGGAGGCGGCGGCCGGCCGGGATCGGGTCGGGCTCGATCACGTCGGCAAGGATCTCGGCGATGTCGCGGGCGCTCACGACGCCGGCGCCCGGCACGCCCGGCGAGGACGCGGCGGCGTCGGCCAGTCCGTCCTTCATCATCACCATGCAGAACGGGCAGCTCGTCGCGACGGTTTCCGCCCCGGTCTCGAGTGCCTGACGCGTCCGCTCGGCGTTGATCCGCGTCCCGCGGGTCTCTTCCATCCACATCCGGCCGCCACCGGCGCCGCAGCAGAACGTGTTCTTGCCGCTCTTCTCCATCTCGCGCAGCTCGAGGCCCGGCACTGCACCCAGCACGTCGCGTGGCGCCGCCACCACTCCGTTGTAGCGGGCCAGGTAGCACGAGTCGTGGAACGTGACTGACCCGGCGGCCGCCGCGCTCTCCTCGGCCACCCGCAGACGGCCCGAGGAGAGCAGCCCCTGGAGATAGACCGAGTGATGGACGACCCGGTACGAGCCGCCGAGCTGGCCGTACTCGTTCGAGAGCGTGTTGAAGCAGTGCGGGCAGGCCGTGACGATCGTCCGCTCGCTCATCCCGTACCGGTTCAGGGTCTCGACGTTCCCGCTTGCGAGGATCTGGAACACGTAGTCGTTGCCCATCCGGCGGGCGGGATCGCCGGTGCACGACTCCTCTTGGCCGAGGATCGCGAACCGGACGCCGGCCGCGTTCAGGCACGTCGCCACCGATCGCGCCACGCGCTTGTTCCGTTCGTCGAACGCGGCCGCGCAGCCCACCCAGTAGAGGACCTCGAGCGAATCGAGCCCGCCCGGCGCGCTCGCCATCGCGGCAACCGTCGGCACCTCGAACGGCAGGCCCTTCGTCCAGTCCGTCCGGGTCGAGGCCGGCTGGCCCCACGGGTTGCCCTGGCCCTCCATCCCGCGAAAGGCGCCCGTCAGCTCCTGTGGGAACCGCGACTCCTCGAGGACGAGATTCCGGCGCAGCCCGACGATCTTGTCGACGTGCTCGATCAGGACCGGGCACGCCTCGACGCACGCGCCGCAGGTCACGCAATCCCAGACCGCGTCATACGAAATTGCGTTGTCCACGATCGGAGCAGCCATCCGGGCCGGGTCAGGCGCCGTCCCGCCGAGGCCATAGGTCTCGCGGACGATCGGGTTGTTCGGGATCAGGTCGATCCCCTGCTCGGCCTCGATCGACATGTGCCGGAGGCCCATGATCATCGCCTTGGGGTTGAGCGGCTTGCCCGTCGCGTTCGCCGGGCAGGCGGCCTGACAGCGGCCGCATTCGGTGCAGGTGAACCCGTCGAGGAGGTCCTTCCAGCCGAGGTCCTGGAGCGACTTCAGCCCGAACGTTGCGTCCTCTCGCTCCAGGTCCATCTTCGGCAGCTCGCCCCGCGGCGCGAGCTTGCGATACCAGATGTTCGGGAACGCGGTCGCCACATGGAGGTGCTTGCTGAACGGCAGGTCGATCAGGAAGATCGAGACGATCGCGATGTGGCCCCACCACAGCACCGCGAACAGGATCTCGAGGGCTGCGGGGCCGAGCGCCGCCCGGAGGGGCACGGCGAGGGCGTCGGCCACGAACGCCCCGGAAATGTCCCCGTAGCGGGCGACCTCGACTGCCTGGGCGAGCAGCTCGGTCGCCACCACGCCGCCGATCAGCCACAGGATCACGAGCGCGTCGCGGTTGAACGTCAGTCGGCGCGGCTTCGAGATCAGGCGGCGCTCGAACGCCCACAGGATCGCCAGCAGGACGATCACCGCGACGACGTTCTGCATCGCTGAGACCGCCGTCCAGAGCGCCCCGTCCAATGGAGCCGACAGGACCGCCTGGATGATCCCGCCGGTCACGATGTTGGCCGTCCCGATCGTGAGCAGGACGAACCCCCAGAAGATCCCTGCGTGCATCAGTCCCGCTCGGAGATCCTTGAACATCTTCTTCTGGATGAAGGCGTACTCGACGACGCCGACAAGCCGGCGGCCGATATCGCCGAACGGGGACGGCTGCTCGACCGCAGGGCGGACGGCGGCCAGGATGCGGAGATGGCGGGCCATCGCGAGCGCGAAGATCGCCGCAGCGCCCCAGAACACGACGAACACGAGCGGGTAGGCCGGGACGTGGTCGAACGCCGGGAACATCAGTCCGCCTCCTCCGGCTCTTCGATCGGCTCGTCCGGCCGTCCGAAGGCGTGCTGGTCCTCGGTGCTGTCGCCGGGCGCGTCACCGTCGGCTTCGTCGTTCGATGGGCCTCCCGCGCCGGCGGCGGAGTGGTCGTGCGGCCCGGCCAGTGTCTCGAGCGCGTGGTCGAGGACGTCGACGATCGCCTCGAGCGATTCGGCTGCTCCCTTCGGCGAGCCCGGCGTATTCACGATCAGCGTTCGTCCGTGGACCCCGACGACCGCCCGGCTGAGGGCCGCGAACGGCGTTTGACGGCGGCCCTCCGCGCGCATCGCTTCGGCCAACCCCGGGACCTCGTAGTCGATGACCGCGAGCGTGGCTTGCGGCGTCACGTCGCGCGGCGTCAGGCCGGTCCCGCCCGTCGTCACGATCAGCGGGTGAACGGTCGCCGCGGCGCGCAGAGCCCGCTCGATCGCCTCGCGGTCGTCAGCCACGACTCCCCGCTCGACCTGGAAGCCCAGTGCGGTCAGGCGGTCGGCCAGGACCGTGCCGCTTGCATCCTCGCGAGTGCCCGCCGCGCTGCGGTCGCTGGTCGTCAGGACGAGGGCGGTCCGCCCGAACGGCACCACGCTGGTCGGCCCCGGCTCGCTCATGCCCGCGAGCCGCGCCGGGGGCCTCCGCCGATCCGTCCCGCGGCCCGGTCGCCCGGACGGCGCTGGTCGAGCTCGCGGTCCCCGTCAACCGGAGCCGGGCGGTGCCACTCGCCGCTCTTGCCACCGGTCTTCGAGATGAGCCTGACGGCCCGGATCTCGACGCCGCGCTCGACGCCCTTGACCATGTCGTAGATGGTGAGGGCGGCGACGCTCGCGGCGGTGAGCGCCTCCATCTCGACGCCGGTCGGCCCGCTGGTCGCGGCCTCGGCGCGGACCCGCAGCACGCCCGCAGCCCGGTCCGGCGTCACCGCGACAACCAGGTCCGTCAGGGCCAGCGGGTGGCAGAGCGGGATCAGGTCGCTCGTGCGCTTGCCGCCCATGACCCCGGCGAGCTCGGCTACCCCAAGGACGTCACCCTTTGCGGCGCCACCGTCGATGACCATGCTCATCGTCTCCGGCGACACCGCGACGAGCGCCTCGGCCACCGCCCGCCGCGCGGTCGACGGCTTGTCGGACACGTCGACCATCCGGGGCCGGCCGGAACGGTCGACGTGGGTGAGGCGCCGGCGTTCGGTGCGGGGCGAGAGGTCGCGGGCCATCGTGTCTCCAGTATCGACGATCGGGGCGGGTCCCCGGGCGGGGACTTCGCGCCGGTCAGTCCCGGTCGAGCCACCAAAGGTCGACTGCCGTACCGGCCTCCAGGCGGTCGACGTCCTCGGGAACGACGGCGAGGGCCTCAGCGATCGCGAGCGCCGACAGGACGTGGCTGCCCTGTCCCCGGCCGCCGCCCGCCAGCCGAACGCGGACGCGGCCATGCTCGTCGCGAATCGGGGCGCCGGCCTCGTCGCGCTCGGCAACGACCCGCAGGAACGCTCGCCGACCCGGACTCTTCTGGGCTGCATCGAGCAGCACCGCCTGGTCGATCGTGCGGAAGAGTCGGCCAACCGGCAACCCCGCAAGACGGCGGATCGCGGGCCGGACGAACAGCTCGAAGGTGACGAAGCTCGACACGGGGTTGCCGGGCAGCCCGAAGAGCAACGTCCGGGCGCCATCGCGTCGCTCGACGACGCCGAACGCGAACGGCTTGCCGGGCTGGACCGCGACGCGCCACAGGTCGATCCGTCCGAGCTCGGCGAACGCGGTCCGGACGACGTCATACGGGCCGACCGAGACGCCGCCCGACACGATGATCGCGTCGACGTCGTCGAAGCGCGCGATCTCGAGCCGCGCCCGGACGTCCTCGAGCCGGTCCGCGGCGATCCCCAGGCTGAACGCCTCGGCGCCGGCATCCTCCGCGAGCGCCGTCAGTCCCGGCCCGTTCGCGTCGGGGATCCCGGCCGGTCCGAGCGCGCGGCCGGCGGCCCGGACCTCGTCGCCGGTTGCGAGGATCCCGATCCGCGGCCGGCGATGGACGCGCACGGTCTCGTTCCCGGAACCAGCGGCGAGGGCAACCGCCGCGGGGCTCATCCGCGTCCCCGCCGACAGGACCGCGATTGCCTCCTCGAGATCGTCGCCGGCCTTCCGGATCGAGGTCCCGGCCTGGATCGCTGCGTGGACCAGGACTGCGACGGGGAGCGGCCCGGCGGCGTCGCGCCCGCGCTCCCCGACGACCTTGCCCAAGCCATCAGCCGGAGTCGTGAGCTCGACCTGGACGACGGCGTCGGCACGCGACGGGATCGGCGCCCCGGTGGCGATCCGGATCGCGGTCCCGCGGCCGACCTCGGCGTCAGATGCGCTCCCGGCCCGGACTTCGCCGATCACGTCGAGGCGGACCGGTGCGTCCTCGGTGGCCGCGGCGACGTCGGCGGCCCGGATCGCGTACCCGTCCATCGCCGAGTTGTCCCACGGCGGCAGGGCGGTGAGGCTGATCACGTCCTCCGCCAGAACGCGACCGCGCGCCTCCGACAGGAACACGACCTCGTCTTCGGTCGGCCCGGCGATCGTGCCGAGGATCGCGTTGCGGGCCTCCTCGACCGAGAGGAGCCGGTCGCCGGCGACGCCCGGCGCGGTCACAGTGCCTGCCCGTGCGCCTCGGCCCGGGCGTGCAGGAGCGCGGCGATCGACCGCCGAGTGAGCACCCCTCGGAGCGTCTCGCCGTCGAGCACCGCGAGCCCGTCGAGATGCGAGCGGCGGAGCCGCTCGAGCGCGTCGGTCAGGCGATCGTCGGGGCTCGCGGTCGGCATGTCCGGCTTGCCGACCATGACGTCCTCGGTCCGGGTCGACGACCAGTTGCGCGGCGCGACCCCCCGGACCTGCGCGGCGCCGATGATCCCGACGAGGACGTCGTCGTGGACAACCGGCAGCGCCGGGGTGACGGTCCCGTCGAGCACGGACGCCGCGAATGTGTCCAGCGTCAGCTGCGGCGAGATCGTCTCGAGGTCGTGCTCCATCGCCTCGCTGACCCGGATCCCCTGGACGAGGCCGTCGAGGAACAGCCAGCGGTCGACGGATCGAGCGGAAGCCATGAGAAACCAGCCGACAAGTCCGACCATCACCCCGTCGAGCGTCTCTCCGGTGAGCATGATCCCGATGGCGAGGATCATCCCCGCGCCCCCGGCGTACCGGCCGACGATCCCGGCGACCCGTGTCCCGGATCGCTGGTTGCCGGTCCTCGCCCAGGCGATCGCTCGGACGACCCGCGCGCCGTCGAGCGGGAAGGCCGGCACGATGCTGATCAACCCGAGCAGGATGTTCAGGGCGCCGACGATCACGAATACGTCCGAGAGCGGTCCGGCAAACGCGGCTGCGCCCGGGCCGAGGGCCAGCATCCCGATCGCCAGCACAACGAGAGCGAGGCCGATGGCGAAGCTCGTGAGCGGGCCGGCGAGCGCGATCGAGGCCTCGGCGCGCGGGCTGGTCGCCATGACATCGATCGGCGCCGGCGAGCCGACGAAGTGGACGACGAGGACCTTCGTGTCCGCGCCATCGCGTCGGGCGACCACGGCGTGCGCGAGCTCGTGGGCGATCACCGTGAGCATGAACCCGAGCGACCCAGCGAGGCCGATCCCCCACGTGATGATCGGGTTGACGTCGGGCTGGAACTGCGTCAGCCGGCCGGCGACCGTGACCGTCACGATCGCGACGATGAAGAGCCACGACAGATGGAGGCGGATCTCGAAGCCGAGGATCCGTGCGACCGGAACGCCGTTCATCGGGCGGCCTCCGCGGTGGCGGCCGAGATCGGACCTGCGTCGACCGCCTCGTGAGCGCGGCGCACCCGCCGGGCAAGCCGCCCGGTCACCACGGAGATGAGCGCCGCGAGGACCGCGATCACGCCGCCGAGCACGATCGTCGTCTCGGACCAGAAGTCGAACGGGAAGAGCTGGACGAGGTGATCCGTCCGCGGATCGAAGGTATAGGTCCCGCCCGGAAAGAAGATCCGGTGGAACACCTCGAACAGCGCGTCGAAAGCAAAGGTCGCGAGCACGCCGGCGACGATGATCCCGCCGATCAGCCAGTGCATCCCGGTCGAGATCGCTGCCCACGCCCGCTCGGGATGGCCCATCCGGCGAGCACCGACCACGAGGACGACGAGCCCGACGACCGAGACGAGCGCGAGGACTCCGAAGCCGGCGAACACGCCCCGAACGTCGCGCATGTGGGCCCGTTCGCGCTCCTCGAGAACCGGCCCACGGTCGATCTGGACGTCGAACGCCGGCGGTCCAACGACGAGGTCGTGGAGGATCGAGTTCGTGGCCGTCCGCAGATCCGGCTCGGCATAGCCGGATAGGGCCGAGGCATTCGTCCGGCCCTGCTCGAACGCGACCCAGGCCGGCGTCAGGAACGGCAGGATGGCGATCGCGATGACGACGATCGAGGCGGCCATCGCGGTCGCGAGGGCGGCCAGTCGTTCGGGCACGCTCCGCGGCGCGACGAGGTCGGCTGTCACCGCCGCATGGTAGCCCGGGCGACGCCGATCGGTCCGCGGTGCCGTGGGCCGAACAGCCATGCCGAGGCACGATCATCGCTAGCTCGAAAAGGATCCGGGAAGGTCATCCGGTCCTGGGACATCGCCGGCGCAGGGAACGTCCGGTGAACTCTGGGATCATCAGCGCAGGTGGCACCCGACCTCGAACGACGACAACCGGGCGCCGTATCTGCCCGGTCAGGCGGGCGCGGCGATGGGCCGGATCTCGACGCCGCCGTGGGCCGCCGTCGCCTCCGGGATCAGAGAGGCGAGTCTGATCGCCTCGTCGATATCGGGAGCGTCGAGGAGGTAGTAGCCGCCGACGATCTCAGGCGTGTCGAGGAACGGTCCCTTTGTGACCGACAGATTTCCCGACGGATCCACGCGGAGGCTCACTGCGTTGGTGGTCGGTTCAAGCTCGCTCACGCCGAGGATCGAGGGCCCCGCGGAGGCGATGAGCGCCTGGTGCCGAGCCGCGTTCGCCGCATGCCACTCGGCCGGTAGATCGGCCCAGGTCCGTTCGTTCCCATAGATCAGCACGAGGTACTTTGCCATGCACTCACACCCACTCGTCGATTGACTGTCACCCTCCCACGGAACCTCAGGGTACGCGCCGGATGGTCGCAATGTGTCCGCCAACTTCACCCAAGAGCTCAAACGCCAATTTGAGCGCGGTGAGACTAGGCGACGGGGGCCGTGGCGTTTGCGAGAGCGGCCGCCGCCATGCGTCTGCCCGCCAGCGGGCTTGGCGGACCCGAGCGCAGCGCCGATCCGAGCAGCACCGCGCACCCCGGCGCATGCCGAAAAGGCACGCCGCAAGCGCAGGGCGGTCGACCCGTCGCCCCGCGCTACAGTCCGTGGCGTGAACGACCCCCGGGCCATCCTCGTGACCGGCGTGTACGGAACGGGCAAGTCGTCGGTCATCGGCGACATCGGCGACCTGCTCGAGAACGGGCCGAGCGTATATGCGGCGATCGACCTCGACTGGCTCGTCTGGTCAAACGCGCCCGGGGCGGGCCACGACGCCCCCGATCTCCTCGCCCGCAACCTCGGCGCCGTCGTCTCGAACTACCGCGCGGCCGGCGTCGAGCGGATCCTCCTCGCCGGGTTCGTCCCGCATCGATCGACCGTCGCCGCGATCCGCGACGCGATCGACATGCCGCTGTTCGTCGTCCGCCTGACCGCGCCGCTCGCCGTCATCGCGGCACGCCTGCGCTCGGCGCCGGGCGCGGCCCGGCTGGACGATCTCGAGACGTCCCGCGCTGCCCTCGCGGCAGATGCCGGCGTCGGTCTGGAAGACGCGGTCGTCGAGAACGTCGGTCCGATCCGCGACGCCTCAATCCGGGTCCTGGAGGCCGCCGGCTGGCCGGTCCGATGACGGCTGTCGATCAGACCGGCCGACGATCCGCCGCGGCTGGGGACGGTGGTCGCTGATCGGCCCGACGACTTGCAATCCGAGGATGCAGGGCAAGGTGACGTCGAGGAAACCTGACTCAGCGGAGTAGTGCCTCGGCGGTCGCAATGTGTCCGCCAATGTCACCCGGCAACAATCGATCGGTCGCTTGGTGCTCTACTCGCGGTCCTTCGCGAAACCTTGCCGCTGAGCTTCCCGGAATGCGTCGCCGGCTTCCTCTGTCAAGGCATTTGCCTCACGCACAATTTCGCCGGTGCGTTCCACGTCTTCCTGGGCGTCGGCGTATACCTTCTGCGCGGCCTCTGATGCCTGGGCCGCCGCCACGGACGCCAGATCCGACGCTTCCTTCGCGCGGTCGACTGCCTCGGCCGCGCCTGTCACGGCAGCTTGGGCAGAGCTCGCTGCCGCTTTCGCGGAGTTAGCGGACTCGACCGCCAGGCCGGCGGCATCGGCCGCCGATCTGGCCGTCTTGCCCACACGTTCGGCCGTGCGCCAGTCGGCAAGCAGTTCCTGGGCGGACGGCTTGGGTCGATTGGAGTCCATGCTCGAGACCTCGGCATCTGGGGCCGTCACTCTACTCTCGCGCGGAGGAGGAGTGACGACGCTCTGGTCCCAAGGTGTGAGCTCGCGGGAACGAGTCGGCTCGAGTGGAACCTAGTCCTCGAGGGTGCGGGCCTGATCCCACCAGCCGGAGGTCGTCAGGTCGTCGGGCGGCTCGACATTGAGCTCAGTCGCGGCCCGGACGAGGCGCACGCGGAAGGCATCGACATCAAGGTTCAGGATATCGCGGAGGCCTTCGATCCGGGCCTGCATCAGGAGCTGGTGATCCTCCGGGCCGAAGCTCGCGAGGTTGAGCATCAGCGCCTCGTCGCGCCAGGTCAGGACCTCGTTCGTGTCGGCGGCGACCTGGTCCGCCAGGGTCTGGCGCCGCGTCGCGGTCTCGCTGACCTCGAGCAGGAGCCCGGTGGTGAAGATGCCCTGGTGCTCGAGGCGGTCGAGATGGACCTGCTCGATCCGGGTCAGCTCTCCGATCGGTGGCACGGTGGCGATGGACCTCAGCTCGGAATCGATGAGGCTCGATGATGCCACGACCGCGACGCTCGCCGCGAGCCCACCACGATCCGTCGCGGAACCGTCACCTCGGGGCGCCAACCCGCCGCTCGCCGGACATCTCCTCCACTCCATCCTCGGAGCGATCCGCAGGAGGTGCATCCGTGACCACCAACGAGAACAAGGCCATCGTTCGCCGCTTCATCGACGAGATCTTCGTCCAGGGCAACAAGGCGACCGTCGACGAGCTGCTCGCCGATGACTTCGTCGGCCACACCTGGCCCCAGACCGGCGACCCGAAGACCGACCTGAAGAGCGCGATCGACCGAACGTCGAAGGGCCTGTCCGACCCCAAGTTCACGATCGAGGACATGATCGCCGAGGACGACCGCGTCGCCGTCCGACTGACTGCCGCAGCGACGCAGACCGGCGAGATGATGGGTGTGTCGGCGAGTGGCAAGCGCTACACGATCGGCGAGATCCACATCTTCCGGCTGCGCGACGGCCTCGTCACCGAGCACTGGCACCAATTCGACCAGATGACGATGATGAAACAACTCGGCGCGATGCCCGGCGGTGGCAAGTCAGGCGCAAACGGGGCGAACGCTAAGGAAGCCACGGCCGAAGCGGGCGCCGAAGCCGCCCCTTCGACTGGGAGCCTGTAGCCGATTGCCGCCACACGGGTGGCCCTCCCCGCGCCTGCGAGCGCAGCGAACGTAAGCGGCGGCAGGCGCTGAAAGGCGGGCCGGACCGGTCAGCAGTCGAAGACCGACCAGCACCTTTCGTTGCGCAGCCGCTGGTCGTCGAGGACGAGTTCCCGGATCGCGTCGGGAAGCCGCTCGCGCTGCCAGCGGCACTCTCGGTGGCCGGCCTCGTCGCGATTGCGATCGGAAGCGGCTGCGCGAACGGCTCGGATGGCGTACGCGGCCGCGCCGAGTTCGTGCTCGGCGACGTGCCCCACGCACCCCGCCTGGCCGGCCGCGTACGCCGCCTCCCGGGCAGCACCGACCCGCTCGCGCGCAGCCGCCATGGCGTGGCCGCCCGCCGCGCGGGCCTGCATCATGCCGACCTCACCACGGGACCATGCCCGACCGAGCTCGATCGCCCGGCGGGGGCGGTCGTCACCGGGCAGCGCATCCTCGAAGTAGTGGAGCGTGTGCGCGGCGCAGTCGGCTGCCCAGATGGCGAGCAGGTGATGCTCGTCATCCCCGAGGGTGCCGCCACGACGCACGGTGATGAGCCGCGGATCCCGGATGTCGCTGAAGATCACCTGCCGGCCCGGCTACAGACTCTTATTGGAGCGGGCGCGCCTCGAGCGGCACATCCCAGTGGGCCTCGAGCAACTCGAACCGCCGCGCCTCGTCGCGCTTGAACGTGGCCTGGTCCGGATAGAGCCGGGCGGCGATTTCCGCCTCGCTGTGGGCCGCCATCGCGGCCCAGTCGCGGTAGGTGATGCTCACGAGGATGTCCCAGTCGGCACGGCCGTCGCCGTGGAAGCGAGGCGTGCTCATCTCGACGGCCGTGAAGCGGCCGTCGGCGAGCTGCTCGCGCAGGATCGGCCAGTGATTCTTCCGGAACAGTGCGGCGAACTCGTCGTGGGCCCCCCAACGCGTCCGGTAGAAGTAGAGAACAGTGACGGGATCGCTCATCGTGGCTGGACCTCCATTGCGGCGGCGCGAAGCAGCTGCCACGCTCGCTCGACGTGGCGTCGCTCCGTGCGCAGGTTGCCGATTGCCAGTCGGATCGTGAACCGGCCGCGGAGCTTCGTGTGGGAAAGGAAGACCTCGCCGGTCGCGTTCACCGCGTCCATGATCGCCGCGTTGTGGGCACCGAGTGCGGCCTCGTCACGGGCGAGGGCGGCGGGCACGTGACGGAAGCAGACCGTCGAGAACGGGACCGGCGCGAGGCGCTCCCAGCCGTCGGTCGCGTCCACCCAACCGGCGAACGCCTCGGCGAGCGCCACGTGGTGGCGAATCCGTCGGCGCAGGCCGTCGAGCCCGAACCAGCGGAGCTGGATCCAGAGCTTCAGGGCGCGCATCCGGCGCCCGAGCTGCGGCGTGTACTCGTTGTAGTTCCGTCCGGTCTCTCCACCGCCGGCGGTCCGGAGGTACTCGGGCACGAGGCTGAACGCGTCGTGGACGACTTCGAGGCGGAGGCTCAGCAGGAGCGAGGCATCGACCGGCGTCCACAGCCACTTGTGCGGGTTGACGACGATCGAGTCTGCGCGCTCCCAGCCGGCGAATGGCGCGCGCAGGCCCGGGTCGATCGCGACAGCGCCGGCGTAGGCCGCGTCGACGTGAAGCCACAGGCCTTCGCGGGCCGCGAGATCCGCGATCGTGGCGACCGGGTCGACCGACGTCGACGACGTGGTCCCGATCGTGGCCACGACCGCGATCGGGAGATGGCCGGCGGCACGATCGGCGGCGATCACGTCGTCGAGCGCATCGACCCGCATCTCGAACCGGTCGTTGGTCGGGATCCGGACGAGCGATGCCCGCCCGAGCCCGAGCGTCATGCACGCCTTCTCGATCGACGAGTGGGCCTCCTCCGACGCGTACACTCGGAGCGCGGGCACGTCCGTCCGCCCGGCTATCCCCTGCGCCGCGGCGTCGATGCCGGCCGCCTCGCGCGCCGCCGCCAGGGCGATCAGTGACGAGGTCGAGGCGGTATCGGTCAGGAGGCCGTCGAATGCCTCCGGCAGCCCGAGCGCCGCGCGTAGCCAGTCGACGACGACCTCCTCGAGCTCCGTGCCTGAGGGTGAGGTCCGCCACAGCATCGGGTTCTGGCCGAGCGCCGCAGTCAGCATCTCGCCGAGGATCCCCGGCCCGGACGCGGTCGAGGCGAAGTAGGCGAAGAATCCCGGGTGCTGCCAGTGGGTCCCGTTCGGTTCGATGATCGATTGGTAGTCGGCGAAGATCGCATCGAGCGCCTGGGGCAGGTCCGGGGCCGCCGCCGGCAACTGCGCGCGGACGAAGCCCGGAGCGATTGGCGGCAGCACGGGGCGATCCTCGACGCCGGCGATGTAGTCGGCCATGACGTCGACGACCCGGTGGGCGGCCGCCCGGAAGGCCTCGACCTCCATGTCGCCGAGCCCGTCGCGTTGCTCGCTCGAGACCATCTCGCGAGTGGCGGGTGCCGCACTCGCGGGATCGGGCCGATCGGTCGTCCTCACGGAACGAAGCCTACCGCTCTCGGACATGAGGAGGCCCCGCGACTCGGAGGGCGGTCGCGGGGCCTCGGTCCCCAGAAGGATGCGTGCGGAGGACGGCGGTTCCGTCATCCGCTGATACGTCGCGATCGGGAGATCGGATCAGCCTCGACCCTCGATGGCCTAGGCGTGATTCCCCATGAGCCGCTGTGCCGCCATCGCCGTGATGCCGAGGAGGGCCGCCTTCGCGATCGGGCTCGAAAACGTTCCGCCCGGAGCGAACATCTTCTGGAGCAGGCTCGGCGCTTCCGCGTGAACTGCCGCGGTGGCCGCGGCGAGTCCGGCTGGATCGGTCGGCGCCTGCTGGGTCGCTGGAACCGAGACGCCGAACTGCTGCCCCTTGGTCTGGAGCATCTCGGCGAACTGCGTCCGTTGCTCGGGCGTGAGCTTCGCGAATGCGGCTTCGGCCGCGGCGACATACTCGTTCTGGGGCAGCTGGCTCGCCACCTGGCCGTACGCCTCATGGACCTGGCTGTCGGAGACCTGAGCGTGCTGTCCGTGATCGAACTTGGCGACCAGGTCGGAAAGCCCGGCAGGCAGCTGGCCTTCGAGCAGGCTGGTTAGATCCGTCATTGGGTGCTCCTCAAACTCATCGAAGTGGGCCTGTCAACGCTCGCGCGTCCGCGGCTGCAGGTGGGTGCCCAGCAGCAGCGCGGGACTTGCGGCCACCTCGCAGTGACCGCGGGCGCACGGCAATCAGCATCCCTTCGGGCTCAGCCGAAGGTCAGGGACGCATCCCGGTCGGCATTCGCCCGCGGTCCCGGGGCGGCGCGGCGCATCTCGACCTCGTAGCCACCACCGGCGCGCGCCGAGACGGAGAATCGGACCGTCAACTCCTCGCCATCCGGCCGGACGACGACCGCGGTCGAGGCGATGGGTTCCGCACCGGCAAGCTCGAGGAGGCGCTGGCCGAGCCCTTCGTCGCCATCGTGACGGGTGAACTGGCCGGCGAGCCGGCCGACGATCTGGTCGCGCTCGACGCCGAACAGGTCGACCGCCGCATCGTCGGCATCCACATAACGGCCGTCCGGCCCGACGACGCAGCGAGCAACCTCGCCGGCGCTGCTATCGGCCGACGAATCCGCCTGGCGTGGCAAGGGCGATCCGTCGCGGTAGACATACCAGACTTCGGAGCCGTCGAGGCTCGCTGAGGCGTCCGCCCGGGTCGCCGTTGCGGAGGGATACGCGGCGCAGACACTCTGCATCACCGCGTCGCAATCCCACCGTTCGAGCCGTTGACGGGCGAGCTCGACGTGGGCGGCGAAGGCCCGGTCTGCGCTGGGAAACGTCCGGACGTGAACGACCGTTGGCACGTCGCCACTCCTTCGTGACCGCTTGGAACGGGACGGAAATTATGCGCCCCTCTGCCAATCCCTGCAACGCGCGTGCAATGTCGACGGACCGCCGTGGAGGCGCGGGATCGTCTGGATGTGATGCCTCCCAAATGCCTACCGCCTCGATGGCGACGACGATGGGCTCGCGTGCGTGACACTCCCAGAGATGAGCAAGCGCGCATGGATCGTCGCCGTCGGAGCCTTCCTGGCGGGAGCGCTTCTCGTGGCGGCCGTTGCCTGGTGGCTCCCGGGTCCTAGAGCAGCAGTGCCCGCATCGGGCGCCGCGACGGGCGGCGCGATCTTGCCTTCGACGGTCCCGCGATCGCCTATTGGCTTACCTGACCCGGCGCGAACTCCCGGGTCGATCAATCCGAACGTGACAGAGGCCAACCTCGCAACGACGATCTGCGCAATCGGCTGGACGAAGTCAGTCCGGCCCCCAGCCGCCTATACGAATGCGCTCAAGGTCGTCCAGATCCGGGAATACGGCTACGCTGACCGCCGCCTCGCCGATTACGAGGAGGACCACCTCGTTCCGTTGGAGATCGGCGGCGCGCCACGGGACCCCGCGAACCTGTGGCCGGAGCCCAGGACCGCGATCCTGCCCGACGGGACAAGCGTGGGTGCTGGCGCGAAGGATGGCCTGGAGAACTACCTGAACCATCGCGTCTGCGCTGGCACGATCCCGCTCGCCGACGCGCAACGCCTGATCGCGGGCGACTGGATCGCCGGATGGCGTGACGCCGGAGAGCCGTAGATTCAGCTCGCGCCTGATCCCGTCCCGGACACGCAAGAACCGGCCGCACGGGCCGGTTTCATGCGAAGAGTTGGTCGGGGCGGCCGGATTTGAACCGACGACCACTAGTCCCCCAGACTAGTGCGCTACCAGACTGCGCCACGCCCCGAGTCTCGGCAGTCTACACCGGCCGGCGCCTCGGACCCAGACCACCTTCGAGTCATCGGACGACTCCGATCAGGCATCGGCGTGCGCGGACGCGGCGCAACGAGCGCTCCATCGCGCTCGCTGATCGTCGATCCGAGTCAGCGCCGACTCAGGAGACGCCGGCGAGGACCGGCAGCCCCTCCTGTGCCTTTCGAACGGCCTCGTCCGGGTACTCGTAGTCCTCGAGCGTGCCGTCGAGGTACTTCTCGTAGGCGGACAGGTCGAAGTGGCCGTGGCCGCACAGGTTGAACAGGATCACCTTCGCCTCGCCCGACTCCTTCGCCGCGAGCGCCTCGTCGATCGCGACCTTCAGCGCGTGGGTCGGCTCGGGTGCGGGCAGGATTCCCTCGGTCCGAGCGAACTGGACGCCGGCGGCAAAGCTCGCGAGCTGGTGGACCGAGCGCGCCTCGATCGCACCGATCTCCTTCAGGTGCGAAACGAGCGGCGCCATGCCGTGGTACCGCAGCCCGCCGGCATGGATCGGCTCGGGCACGAAATCGGAGCCGAGCGTGTGCATCTTCACGAGCGGCGTCATCTTTGCGGTGTCGCCGAAGTCGTAGGCGTAGATGCCGCGGGTCAGCGATGGCGCCGCCTCGGGCTCGGCCGCGATCACCCGGTATTTGCGGCCGCCGCGGAACGTCTGGCCCAGCCACGGGAACGTCAGCCCGGCGAAGTTCGAACCGCCACCGGCGCAGCCGATGATGACGTCCGGCTCCTCCCCGGCCATCTCCATCTGCTCGATCGACTCGAGTCCGATGACGGTCTGGTGGAGGAGGACAAAATCGAACACCGAGCCGAGCGAGTACTTCGTGCCCGGGTGGGTGACGGTGTCCTCGATCGCCTCGCTGATCGCGAGCCCGAGCGAGCCCGGGTGGTCCGGGGTCTCGGCGAGCACCTTCCGCCCGTACTCCGTGTCCAGCGACGGGCTGGCCACGATCTGCGCGCCGTAGACCTCCATCAGGTTCCGGCGATACGGCTTCTGGTCGTAGCTCGCGCGGACCATGTAGACCTTGACCTCGAGCCCGAACGCGGCGCCCGCGAACGCCAGGGCGCTCCCCCACTGTCCCGCGCCCGTCTCGGTCGCGAGGCGAGTCACGCCCTCATTCTTGTTGTAGAACGCCTGGGCGAGCGCCGTGTTCGGCTTGTGGCTGCCCGACGGGCTGCCGCCCTCGTACTTGTAGTAGATGTGGGCGGGGGTATCGAGCGCCTGCTCGAGCCGGCGGGCCCGATGAAGCGGCGACGGCCGGTAGAGCTTGTAGGCGTCGCGGACGGGATCGGGGATCTCGATCTCGCGATCGGTCGAGACGACCTGCTTGATCAGCTCCATCGGGAACAACGGCGCAAGGTCGCCCGGGCCGATCGGCTGGCCGGTCCCGGGGTGGAGGACGGGCGGCGGCGGGCTCGGCAGGTCGGCGGCGATGTTGTACCAGGCCCGCGGAATGCGATCCTCGTCGAGGATGAAGCGGGTGCGGTCGGACAGGACGGTCGCCATGACGGGCTCCTCAGAGTTGGTGACGGAACGGAACGCTGAGCCTAGCCCGCGGGTCTCGATCCGACAACGCCGTCGCGCGCGCCGCGTCCCGGCATCCGCGACGCCCTTCGGGACCCGCGTGGCCGACTCGGGCTCGGTCAGGCGCCGACGTAGGCCGCGAGGTGCTCGCCGGTCAGGGTGGAGCGGGCCGCCACGATCTCGGCGGGTGTGCCCTCGAACACGATCCGGCCGCCGTCGTGGCCGGCGCCGGGGCCGAGGTCGATGATCCAGTCGGCGTGGGCCATGACGGCCTGGTGGTGCTCGATCACGATGACCGACTTGCCGGACTCGACGAGCCGATCGAGCAGTCCGAGCAGCCGCTCGACATCGGCGAGGTGGAGCCCCGAGGTCGGCTCGTCGAGGACGTAGATGTCGCCCGTGTCGGCCATCTGCGTGGCCAGCTTCAGCCGCTGCCGCTCGCCGCCGGACAGCGTCGGGAGCGGCTGGCCGAGCATCAGGTAGCCGAGACCCACGTCGGCGAGCCGGTCGAGGATGGTGTGCGCGGCCGGGGTGCGCGCCTGGCCGGCGCCGAAGAACGCCTCGGCCTCGGTCACCGACATCGCAAGCACCTCGCTGATGTCGCGGCCGCCGAGGTGGTGCGCCAGCACCGATGCCCCGAATCGCTTCCCCTCGCACTCCTCGCAGGTGGTGGCGACGCCGGCCATCATCGCGAGGTCGGTGTAGATGACGCCGGCCCCGTTGCAGCTCGGGCAGGCGCCCTCGGAGTTCGCGCTGAACAGGGCCGCCTTGACGCCGTTGGCCTTCGCGAATGCCGTGCGAATCGGGTCGAGCAGCCCGCTGTACGTCGCCGGATTGCTCCGTCGCGAGCCGCGGATCGCCCCCTGGTCGACCGACACCACCCCATCCCGTCCCGACACCGAGCCACGGATCAGCGAGCTCTTTCCCGATCCGGCGACGCCCGTCACCACCACCAGCACGCCGAGCGGGATGTCGACATCGACGTCGCGGAGGTTGTGGGTGCTGGCACCCCTCACCTCGAGCATCCCCGACAGTGTCCGTACCGTTCGCTTGAGGGCGGCCCGGTCGTCCAGGTGCCGTCCGGTGACCGTGCCACTGGTCCGCAGCCCTTCGACGGTGCCCTCGAACACCACCTCGCCGCCCTCGCTTCCGGCGCCGGGTCCGAGATCGACGATGTGGTCGGCGATCGCGATCACCTCGGGCTTGTGCTCCACGACCAGCACCGTGTTGCCCTTGTCGCGCAGCCGCACCAGCAGGTCGTTCATCCGCTGGATGTCGTGCGGGTGGAGCCCGATCGTCGGCTCGTCGAAGACGTAGGTGACGTCAGTGAGCGACGAGCCAAGGTGGCGGATCATCCTGATCCGCTGCGCCTCGCCGCCCGACAGCGTCCCCGACGGCCGGTCGAGCGAGAGGTAGCCCAACCCGATGTTCGCGAACGAGCCCACGGTCTCCCCGAGCACCGCGAGCAGTGGTCCCACCGACGGCTCGTCGAGACGGCGGACCCAGTCGGCGAGGTCGCTGATCTCCATCGCGCAGGCGTCGGCGATGTTGATCCCCTTGATCTTCGACGACCGCGCCGACTCGCTGAGCCGGGTGCCACCGCATTCGGGGCAGGTGGTGAACGTGACCGCCCGCTCGACGAATGCGCGGATGTGCGGCTGCATCGAGTCGGGATCCTTGGACAGGAACGACTTCTGGATTCGCGGGATCAGCCCCTCGTAGGTCAGGTTGATGTTGTCGACCTTGATCTTGGTCGGCTCCTTGTAGAGGAGGTCGTGGAGCTCCTTCTTGGTGAACTTCCGAATCGGCTTGTTCGGGTCGAAGAAGCCGCAGCCGGTGAAGATGCGGCCGTACCAGCCGTCGACGCTGTAACCGGGGATCGTGAGCGCACCGTCGGCCAGGGAACTGGTGTCGTCGTACAGCTGAGACAGGTCGAAGTCGGTGACCGAGCCCATCCCCTCGCAGCGTGGACACATCCCTCCGATGATCGAGAAGCTCTGGGCCACCGCCCTGCTGGACCCACGCTCCACGGTGACGGCCCCCGACCCGTGGGCCGACGCGACATTGAAGGAGAACGCCTGGGGTGAGCCGATGTGCGGCTGCCCGATCCGGCTGAAGAGGATCCGCAGCATCGCATTGGCGTCGGTGGCGGTGCCGACCGTGGAGCGGGCGTTGGCGCCCATCCGCTCCTGGTCGACGATGATCGCGGTCGTCAGCCCCTCGAGGACGTCGACCTCGGGCCGGGCCAGCGTCGGCAGGAAGCCCTGGACGAAGGCGCTGTAGGTCTCGTTGATCATCCGCTGGGATTCCGCGGCGATCGTGCCGAACACCAACGAGCTCTTGCCTGAGCCGGAGACGCCCGTGAACACCGTGAGCCGGCGCTTCGGGATCTCGACGGTGATGTCCTTGAGGTTGTTCACGCGCGCGCCCTGGACCCGGATCAGAACGTGGGTGTCGGCAACGTGGAGCCCCGACGGCGGGTCCTTCCGAGTTGCCGTGTTCATGACGGTCATGCTGGCCGCGGCCTGGTCACGGGCGCTACTCGATTCCTGATGGGTCTGGTCGCGCCCCGGCCTGGTCCGCGCTGGCACTAGGTGTCCTCGCGTAGGCGCTCGGCCCAGGCCGGGAAGTCGGCCAGCTCGTCCTTCGATTCGCGGGCAAGCAGGTCGATCAGGCAGCGCTGCACGCTCTTGCCCTCGAACAGCGCGTTGTGGACCTCCTGGGCGATCGGCATCTCGACGCCGTGGCGCCGGGCGAGCGCGATCGCTGCGTCGACCGTGTAAGCGCCCTCCGCCACGCCCGGAAGCGCCTCCTCGATGTCGGTCCAGCGGCGGCCCTTCGCCAGCTCGACCCCGAGCCGGTGATTTCTCGACAGCACGGACCCGCACGTGGCGATCACATCGCCGATCCCCGCCAGCCCGGCGAAGGTCAGCGGGTTGGCGCCCGCGGCGATCCCGAGCCGGGTCATCTCGGCGAGGCCGCGGGTCATCAGCCCCGCCTTGCCGTTGTCGCCGAAGCCGAGCCCGTCCGCCGCACCTGCGGCGATCGCCACGATGTTCTTGAGCGCTCCGCACAGCTCGACCCCGAGGACGTCGCTGTTCGTGTACAGCCGGAACTCGCGCCGGCCCAGCCGCTCGACGATCCGATCGGCGAGGGCCGGATCCTCCGCGGCGACGACGGCGCTTGCCGGCAGGCCGCGCGCGATCTCGGACGCCAGGTTCGGTCCGGACAATGCGGCGAGCCGCCGGAACCCGATCCCGGCCGCCTCGGCGATCACCTCGGTCATCCGCCGAAGCGTCCCGCTCTCGAGGCCCTTGACGACGCTCAGGACGTCCGCCGTCGATGCCAGGTGCGGGGCGGCCCGCGCCACGGTCTCGCGGAGATGGTTCGACGGGACGGCGAAGATCACGAGGTCGGCGGCCGCGCCGAGGTCGGACGGGTCGGCCGAAACCGCGACCTCGTCGGGAAGCTTCACTCCCGGGAGTCGCCGCTCGTTCTCGCGGGCAGCGGCAATGCGCTCGGCTGCGGCGGCGTCATGAGCGAGGAGGACGACCGGCTCGACCTTGCCGATCAACATCGCGAGGGTCGTCCCCCAGGCCCCCGCCCCGACCACTGCGACGCGCGGCTGGCTCCCGCTCATCGCTGCGGGCGGAGACCGCCGCTGGCCGGCCGCCTGGCGCCCGGCGTCTTCGAGACTGGGCTCTTGCCGCGCGACCGGCGGCGCGGCAGCTTGACCGACTCGCGGTCGCGGAACACGAGGCGGATCGGCGTCCCGTCGTAGCCGAACTCCTCGCGCAGCCGGTTCTCGAGGTAGCGCCGGTAGGAGAAATGGATCAGCGCCGCGTCGTTGGCGAAGAACACGAACGTCGGCGGCGCCACCGCGGCCTGTGTCCCGTAGAAGACCTTCGGCCGGCGGCCCTTGACGACGGGCGGAGACTGGCGCTCGACCGCGGCGCGCAGGACCCGGTTCAGCTCGCCGGTCGTGATCCGCTTGCGCCGCTCGCCCCAGATGTCGATCGCGAGCTCGAGCACCTTGCCGACCCGCTGGCCGGTCTTCGCGCTGATCGAGACGATCGGGGCGAACTCGAGGAACGGGACCTCGTTCCGGATCCACTCGGTGTACTGGGTGAAGGTCCGGTCGGTCTTGTCCTCGACGAGGTCCCACTTGTTGACCGCGATGACGAGCCCGCGCCCCTCCTCGACGACATAGCCGGCAACGTGAGCATCCTGGGCGGTCAACCCCTCGACGGCGTCGATGACGAGGACGGCGACGTCGGCCCGGGCGATCGCCTTGAGCGCGCGCAGCGTCGAGTACTTCTCGGCGGCCGGCCCGTTGGCGACCTTGCCGCGGCGGCGGATCCCGGCCGTGTCGATCAGCGTGATCTCGCTGCGGCCCCACGCGAGGCTCGTGTCGATCGCGTCGCGGGTCGTGCCCGGCACCTCGGACACGATCGCCCGGTCCTCGCCGAGGAGGCTGTTGAGGAGCGACGACTTGCCGACGTTCGGCCGCCCGACGAACGCGATCGCGGCCGGCGTGTCCTCGGATTCCGCGGCGATCGCGGCGTCCCAGCGAGCCTCGATCTCGCCGCCCGCCGCCTGGCCGCCCTCGAACCGGTCAAGCTCGGCCGCCTCGTCCTCCTCGGACGGGTCGGCGGCGTTCTCGGCGGCGCCGACGACGTATGGCTCGAGCCGACCGGAGTCGACTTCGCGCGCCCATTCGTCGGCCTCGTCCTCGCGCTTCTTGCGCGCGATCTCGGCCTCGGTCTCGGGCGGAAGCGCCCAGACGATCGCGTCGAGCAGGTCGCCGGTGCCGCGGCCGTGCGAGGCGGAGATCGAGTAGGTCTCCTCCCAGCCCATCGACCAGAACTCGGCGGCATCGGCTTCGCGCTGGGTGTTGTCGACCTTGTTGACGGCGACGATCACCGGCGCCTTCGCCGTCCGGAGCAGCTCGGCCGCCTCGAGGTCGGCTGGAGTCAGGCCGCTGATGGCGTCGACGAGGAACAGGATCACGTCGGCTTCGCGTATCGCGAGTCGGGCCTGCTCCTGAACCTTGAGCTCGATCGGATCGTCGGTGTCGACCTCGAGCCCGCCCGTGTCGACGATCACGAAGCGGCGGCCATTCCACTCCATGTCGCCGTACATCCGGTCACGGGTCGTCCGGGCGCGGTCCTCCACGATCGCCTGGCGCTTGCCGACGAACCGGTTGAAGATCGTCGACTTCCCGACGTTCGGCCGCCCGACGATGGCGAGGACGGGCAGGGCCGCCAGTGTGCGCGAAGGCATCGTGTCTTACGCCGCGCCGGACGCGGGCTGATTGCCCTCGTTGTGCACGAATGTCGGTAGTGACGTCGTGCGGCCAGCCGGGGTCGCGGCGCCGGCCAAGGCTGCCTCGGCGAGCTCCGCGGCGTGCGCGGCCGTGTCCGGCGTCCCGGCCATCGCAAGGACGCGCTCCGCCACGTCGCGGAGGTCCTCGATCGGGGTCGACGTGCCGCCGGTCACCCCGACGACCTCGCTGCCCTCGAAGACGGCCGGATCGGTCAGGTCTCTGGCGCTCTCGATCTGGATCGCGGGCTTGCCGGCAATCCCGACGAGCCGCGTCAGCTCCTTCGTGTTCGCGCTCGAACGACCACCGACGACGACCATCAGGTCGACCGCCCGTGCGGCCTCGACCGTGTCCTCCTGGCGGCGGATCGTGACCGGGCAGACGGTGTTGACGATCTTGAGCTCGTGGCTCCGTCCGACCATGAACGCGGCGAGCTTCTCAAATTTCCAGGGCGGCTGGGTCGACTGCGAGATGAGGGCGAGGCGCTTCTTGCGGGGGACCTTCTGCTCCCACTCGTCTTCCTCGTCGACGACGACCGCGTCGGGCGCGAAGCCGAGCATCCCGACGACCTCGGCGTGGTTCGGGGTACCGAGGAGGACGATCGTGTAGCCCTCGTCGACGAGCTTCACGAGCTCGCGGTGCTCCTGGATAACCCAGGTGCAGGTGCCGTCGATGACCTCGAGGCCGCGCTCGTTGGCGCGCTCCATGACATCGGGCCGGACGCCGTGGGCGCGGATGACGACCGCCGCGCCATGATCGACGTCGTCGAGGGTCTCGACGGTCTCGATCCCGAGCCGCTCGAGGTCGGCGATCACGCCCTCGTTGTGGACGACCTGGCCGAGGGTATGGGTCGACTTGCCAGCGGCGCTGGCTTCCTTGGCCTTGTCGATCGCCTCACGCACGCCGTAGCAGAAGCCGGTGCGTCGGGCGATCCGGATCTCGCGGACGCTTCCCATACGGAGCGATTATCGCATGCGAGCGCTGATTCCCCGGGTCATCGGCCCGGGTCCGCCCGTTTTGCGGCGGGCGTTGGTTCGGATCAGCAACCCTGGTAGTGCAACGACCCTGAATGACGCGTTAGGCGGCCCTTGGCGGCCAGATGTTGCCGCCGGCAGCTACCAATTCGAGAAAGCGGGCCGTGGCTCCTTCCTGACCGCGCGTACCAACACCCGGATTGGTACTCAGACGCGACCGTGTCGCTGATTGCCTACTCGTCGTCGCCGTAGGTTCCGCGGTGGCGCGGGTCGAGCTGGGCGGCGATCCGACGCATGATCAGGGTCGTCGCGAGGCCCTTGGCGGACTTCCGGTCGATCCCGGGCGGGATCAGGTCGCCGACCTTGAACGGCTCGCCGATCCGCATGGTCGCGTGCTTGCCCGGGAGCGGAAACGCACGGCCCTTCGGCCAGATCCGGTCGGTGTTCGAGATCCCGATCGGAACGATCGTCGCGTCTGTCCGGAGGGCGAGCATCGCGAGGCCGTCCTTCGGCACCTGGAGCTCGCCGGTCGGGCTGCGCGTGCCCTCGGGGAAGACCGCGAGGACGTTGCCCCCCGCGAGGACCCGCTGCGCCACCCGAAAGGCCTCGACGTCCGCCCCGCCGCGATCGACCGGGATGATCCCGCCGTTGCGGAACAAGTAGCCGAGGACGGGCCAGTCGAACATCTCCTTCTTGCCCAGCCAGTGGATGCGCCGCCCCAGACGCGGGGTGAGAAACGAGCCGATCAGGACGGCGTCGGCGTTCGAGATGTGGTTGGCCGCCAGGATCACCGGGCCGTCGCGCGGGATCGCGTCGGGTTCGCCTTCGAGGCGGACCCGGGTTAAGGATCGGGAGATCAGCCGGCTGCCCGCGGCGATGACCCGGATCAGCGGCGTGACGTCGCTGCGCAGGAGCTGGTCCTCGCTGAGGACGGGCTTTGCCGACGGGCTGTCTGTCGATGGTGCGCTCACTGGGGCTCCCCTGCCCCGACCGAAAGCTCCGCCTCGACGCGCCGGATCTCGGCCACGACCGCGGCGACCGTGTCCTCGAAGCGGTTGCCGTCGGTGACGATGTGGATCGCGTCCTCCGCGGGCCGGAGCGGCGCGACATCGCGGTTGCGATCGAGCTCGTCCCGTCGGCGGAGCTGGGCGAGGACGAAGCGCGCCTCGGGGCTGTCGGGCACGATCCCGCGCTCCTCGGCCCGCCGCCTGGCGCGCTCCTCGACCGAGGCGTCGAGGAAGATCTTCAGGTCGGCGTTCGGCAGGACGACGGTCCCGATGTCGCGGCCGGCCATGATGATCCCGCCGGGCTCGGCGGCGAGGTCGCGCTGGCGCTGGAGGAGCGCGGCGCGCAGCTCGGGCACGCGGCTGACGGCGGAGACGGCATCGTCGACCCGAGGGGTGTGGACCTCGTCGGTGACGTCCGCCCCGTCGACGCTCACGTGCGAGAGGCGGCCGTTCTCATCGGCGAGAAGCTCGATCTCGGGAACGATGGCGACCAGCGCCGCGTGATCGGCGCCCTCGCCTTCGATGTGGATGCGGCGCGCGAGGGCGAGGAACGTTGCCGCGCGGTACAGCAGCCCGGTATCGCAGAAGCGGTAGCCGACCTCGAGGGCCGCCGCTGCGCCGACGCTCGACTTGCCGGACGAGGCCGGCCCGTCGAGGGCGACGACGAGGCCGCGGTCTGTGGTCACGCCGTCGAGGATACCGGTCGGACCCGCGGAGGTCGGCGCCGCCCCGGTTGCCTCTGCGCCCACTGCGTAGGGTGCCGCGTCGAGGGTCTCCAGGACGAGCCGCTGTCCGCGCCAATACCCGAACCACCCGAGCGCGCAGGCGCCGACGAGCGCGCCCAGGAGTGGAAGGCTGACGTCGGCCTCAACTCTGGCGCCGACGATTGCGCCCGTCGTGGCGCCGATTCCGGCCCCGATCGCGATGCCCCCACCGAGGTAGCCGATCCGTCAGGCGTGGAGATCGTCGCGGAATCGAAGCATCACCCAGCGCTGGATCGCAGCGCATGCGACCCCGGTCAGGACAACCAGCGCCACGCGTCGGGGGATGTCATCCGCGGCAAATCGCCCTCCGAGAAGGATGCCCAGGATCGTAGCGAACGTCGCCATCGCGGGAACGATCAGTGAATCGCGGTCTCGGTCACCGACGCGTACGACGCCGAGCGCGGCGATGACCACGGCGACCAGGACGAGCGCCGCAATCACGACCGCAAAGGATCCCAGGAACCACGCGAGCGTCGGTCCCTCGCCCGCCACCGGCACTACGGCTGGCGTCGTCGCGTCGCGGGCGGAGTCGCCTGTGGGGCAGTCGCGCCCGCCGCGCGGGGTCGAGCTCGACGTGGCGGCGTTGATCGCGGGCGCGCCCTCATGTCGGGCTGTTCCTCGACCGACTCGGCGTCCGACTCGGCACGGTTGTCGCCGCGGGATCGACCGCCGCCGCCCGCGAGGCCGCGGACCTCGGGCGCCTTCAGCGGGCGGACACGGCCGCTCTTCAGGCCGTCGATCCGGACCGGGCCGATCCGGACCCGGACGAGCCGCTCGATCGGTGCTTCGACCGCACCGAACACCCGGCGGAGCTGGCGCTTCCAGCCCTGGCGCAGGGTCGCCCGGTACCACTGGAGGCCCGATGTCGCCGGCGGCGAAAGCAGCTCCTCGAGCCGTTCGACCTCGATGTTCGTCATCGACCGGAGGTGCTGGAGGACCGCGAGGCCCTCCTCGAGCTCGATCCCGTCCTCGAGCGCCTGCACCTGCTCGTACGTGAGCGGGGCGCGGACCGCGAGGGCGTACTCGCGCTCGACCCCATACCGCGGGTGGAGCACCTTCTCCGACCAGCCGCCGTCATTCGTCAGGATCAGCAGCCCCTCGCTGTCCTGGTCGAGGCGGCCGACGGGGTAGAGCCGGGCGTGATCCGGGACGAGCGCGGTCGGGACGAGGTCGAGGACCGTTGTGTCGGCGTGGCGATCCTGCGTCGTCGACGTTACCCCGGCCGGCTTGTGGAGGAGCAGGTACGTGGTCCGCGAGGCGTTGCCGATCGGCAGCCCGTCGACCTCGATCTTCGCCTTGGCGGGGTCGACGACCTGGCCGATCGTCGCGCGCCGACCGTCGACGCGGACGCGGCCGGCGGCAATCAGGGCCTCACTCGCCCGACGGGACGCGACCCCGGCGGCAGCCAGCACCTTCTGGAGGCGTTCCTCGGCCAATCAGTCCTCGCTCTCGGTGGGCTCGGCTGCGTCGTCGAGCTCGGCCGGCTCGGTTGGACCCGCGGCCTCCGCCTCCGCCGTCGCGGCGGCCTCGTCCTCGACCAGGTGGGCCGCGATGTCGACGTCGAGCGGCGGCAGCTCCTCGAGGCTGGTCAGCCCGAACCGCTCGAGGAACTCGAACCCGGTGCCGTACAAGAACGGCCGGCCGGGCGCTTCGGACCGGCCGAGCTCGACGACGAGCCGGCGATGGAGAAGCGTCCGGATCGTGTAGTCGGAGTCGACGCCACGGATCCGCTCGACGGCCGACTTCGTGACGGGCTGGCGGTAGGCGACGATCGCGAGCGTCTCGAGCGATGCCGGCGAGAGGCGGACCACGTCGGCGCCGACGTAGCGGGCGATCAGGGCGCCGGCGTCGGGTGCGGTCACGAGCTCGACCCGGTCGTCGGAGACGACGAGGCGGACGCCGCGCTCGGCGAGCGAGACCTCGAGATCCCCGAGGCGGGCGTCGACGGTCGCCCGGTCCACCCCGGCGACGACGGCGATCTCGCGTCGCGACAGTGGCCTTTCGGCGATGAACAGGAGCGCCTCGAGCTGGGCCTCGCTCAGTTCGGCGGGCGCCTCGGACCCTTCCGGAGGTGCGGGCTCGCCGGGCGCGACATCGGCCGCGGCCGCGGCCGCCTCGGGCGTCGCCTGCTCATCGATCACGCGAACGACTCCAGGGTCTCGTCGAGCGGCTCGTCCTCGGCCAGTCCGACCGGAACCTCGCTGTCAGCGGCAGCGGCCCGTCCGACCATTCGCTCTTCGGCGGTCGTCGCCCGGGCCACGATCGGCCCCCACGGCTCCGCCTGGCTGACGACGATCTCGCGTCGCTTCATCAGCTCGAGCATCGCGAGGAACGTGACCGCGACGACGACCCGGTCGCGGACGCCTTCGAGCAGCTCCTGGAGCACGACCGAGCCCGCGCCGCGGATCGCTGCCCGGATGATCGTTGCCCGCTCGGTCAACGTGATCGTCCGCGCGATGGCCTCGGGTGGGGCAGCCGGCGGTGGCGCGATCAGCACGAGCCGCCGGAGCGCCCGGGCGAGGGCAGCGGGATCGAGCGGCGGTCCGTCGGGTGGCCGGGCGCCGGCCTTGCCGGCCGCGGACGCCACCGCCGGCTCGCGCCGGAACAGCCCGGCCCGCGCGATCGCCGCGTCCTGGAGCCGCCGCCCGGCGTCGCGGTGGGCTCGGTACAGGAGCAGGCGCGCCCGGAGCTCCGCCTCCGGATCGGCCTCGTCGTCGTGCAGCACGCCCGGCGCCTCCTGGACATGCCGCGGCAGGATCGCCCGGCTCTTGATCAGGATCAGCTGGCTCGCGACGGCGACGAAGGCGCTGATGTTGCCGAGCCGGTCGGTCTCGAGCCCGGCCAGGGCGTCGAGATAGGCGTCGGCAAGGGGGCCGAGCGGCACGGTGACGACGTCGAGCTGGCGGGCCTCGATCAGGCTGAGGAGCAAAGCCAGCGGCCCGTCGAAGGACTCGAGGTGGACCTTGGTCGCCGCCTCGGGCCGGCGGCCGGCCCCGAACACGACTTCGGGCGCGGCCGAACGGATCGCGACGACCGCCTCGTCGCCGCCCAGGTCGATCGTGCCGGCCTCCATCGTCGCCATCAGCTCGCGTCGTCCGCAAGCCGGAGCTGCTCGCCCGCGATCGGGTCGACCGGCGCGTCCTGGTGCCGGATCAGCTCGACGGTCCGCGGGCTGCAACCGGCCCCCGCCGCCAGGGCGGCCGATGCCTCGGCATGAACGCGGAGCCGCTCGAGCGGCGCGCGCCAGCCGGGGACGACGCCCGCCGCCCGCCAGATCCACGTCCCGTAGCGCTGTCCCAGCGAGTACGCGATCCGCGGCATGACCCCGGTGTCGCCCTTGGCGCAGTCGTGGAGCAGCCCGGCGACCAGCAACTCGGGATCGATCAGCCCGTCGGCTCGGAGATGCGCCACGACGTCGAGGCCGTGCCGCCGGTCGGCCACGTGCATCGCATCGAACAGGGCGAGCTCCGGCGGTGTCAGCCAGCCCGCCACGTCGTTTCGCTCGGTCTCCGCGACTCGGGCTCGCAGATGGCCGACGACCTGGCGGGTCTTGTCAGCCCACCAGGACGCCATAGATCACATCGACGATCGGCAGCAGGATCTTGCCGAGGATCGACTGGCCGCCGAGCGGAATGATGAGCAGGATGATCAGGAAGAACCCGTACTGAGCGAGGATTGGCCGGAGCCGCCAGGCCGTCCGCGGCGACACGAGCGACAGCATGATCGCGCCACCGTCGAGCGGCGGGATCGGGATCAGGTTGAACAGCCCGAGCAGGATGCTGTACTCGACGATGAACGACATGGTGCTGACGACCGTCTGCCAGAAGCCGACGTTCGAATAGAGCAGGCTCGTCTGGCTCAGCAGGATCCGGAGCAGGATCGCAACGACGGCCGCCATGATCAGGTTCGAGATCGGCCCGGCGGCGGCGACGATCGCCTCGCCGTACTTGCCCCGCAGGTTGCGCGGGTTGACCGGTGTCTGGGCGAACCCGAACGGGAACCCGGTCAACAGGATCGAGATGACGAGCATCGTGCCGCCGACCCGGTCGAAGTGGGCGATCGGGTTGAGGGTGAGTCGCCCGAACATCTTCGCTGTGGAATCGCCGAGGCGGTAGGCCGCGAACGCGTGGGCAAACTCGTGGACCGGAAAGGCGAGCAGCAGGAAGAACGCGATGAGCGCGAGCGCCTCGACGGGGTAGTCGCGGACGAACACAGACAAGATCCTTCGAGTGAGGTCGGGACGGCCGTCGCCGCGGGTGAATGCTACAGGCGGCGGAGGAGGTCGGCCTTCTTCGCCTCGTATTCCTCGGGGCTGATCGCGCCGCGGTCGCGCAGGTCGGCGAGGGTGCCGAGGGTCCGGGTCACGTCATCCGCGGACAAGGCGGCGGCGGGCGGAGCTGCGGCAGCGGCCGATGGCGGCGCGGGAGCCGACGCCGGGGCCGCCGGTTGGGCGGGCGGCGACGGCGCGGCGCGCATCGCCGGTCCCGGCATCGGGCGCGCGCCCGACAGCTCGAGCTCGAGCTCGTGCTTGGCGTCGAGCATCGCCCGCTTGAAGGCGTCGGCGTTGCGGAGCATCCGGAGGCGCGAGATCCCGCTCTCGGATGCCGTCAGGATGTCGAGATCTCCGAAGCCGAACATGCGGCCCCAGATCGACTCGGTCAGGATCGCGTCGTTGATCTTCTCGAGCGAGCTGTCGACGACCCGCTTGTTGACGACGCCCTCGGTCTGGAGGACGCGCCGCGTGGTGACCACGAACTCCTCGTTCTGCCAGCGCAGGATCTGCCAGCCGAGGTAGAGCAGGCCGCCAATGATCAGAGCGACGGCGAGCCAACCCACCGGACGGGCGAGCGTGTCGTTGCCATTGAGCGCCGTGGAGCCGACGAACAGCAGGGCGACGGCCACGATCCACGCGATGAATGCGTAGCGGGCGTCGGCCGCGACGACGAACCAGTGCTGGTGCTCGCGCCGGATCGGCTGCTCGCCCGAGGCGAGGAGGTTGTCGAGATAGGCCATCGGTCGTGGATCTCCCTTCAGGCGCGCGGATGGGCTCGGCTGTAGACCTCGCGGACCCGCTCGCCCGTGACATGGGTGTACAGCTGGGTCGTGGAGATACTCGCATGGCCGAGCAACTCCTGGACGATCCGCAGGTCGGCCCCGCCCTCGAGGAGGTGGGTCGCGAACGAGTGGCGGAGCGTGTGCGGGCTGATCGCCTCGGGCAGGCCCGCCTTGTGGGCAGCGGCCTTGACCGTCGCGAACGCCTGCTGCCGCGCCAGACGGCCGCCGCGATCGCCGAGGAACAGCGGCCCGCCGCGCTCCGGCGCCACGTGGGCGACAGCGAGCAGGGCCGGACGACCCTCATCCATCCATCGCGCGAGCCAGTCGAGGGCGATGTCGCCGACCGGGACGAGCCGCTCTTTGTCCCCTTTGCCGATGACCCGGACGAAGCCGCCGTCGGTCGAGAGGTCCTCGCGGTCCAGTCCGAGCGCCTCGCTCACCCGAAGGCCTGCGGCATAGACGAGCTCGAGCAGGGCCCGGGCGCGGAGGTCGGGTGCCGCTTCGAGGAGCGTCTCGACCTCCGCCACGGTGAGCGTCTCGGGCAGCAGCCGCGGCTGGCGCGGCAGGTCGAGGTGGGCAGCGATGTCGCGCTCGATGAGGCCATCGCCGTAGGCGAACCGGTAGAAGCCACGGATGCTGGCGGCGCGGCGCCGGAGCGACGTGGGCGCAAGTCCAGGGTCCGAGGGCCGGCCGCGGCGCGTTCTCGCGGCGAGGTGATCGCGGGCCGCCGCCGGGCCGGTCGCCCAAGTGGCGCCGGTCCCCTTCCCCGAGGCGAAGTCGGCCAGGTCACCCCGATAGGCTCGGATCGTCGCCGGGGAAAGGCCGCGCTCCACGCGGAGATATGTCAGGTAGTCCTCGATCGCCCGCTCGAGGGGCGGCGGCCCACCCGTCATCGTCGTCGGCGCTTGTCGCTCACCCGCCGGTCACTCGCCGGTCGCGGATCGGGCGCGCCAAGCCTCGGCCCGGTCGAGCAGCTCGCCGGCGGCGAGCGTCGCGCTGCCACCGACCGCCGCGTCGGCTCCGGCCAGCATCTGCCCGAGCTCGATGACCCGCTCGGCGCGATCGAGCCGGGTGACCTCGGTCACGGTCCGACCGTCCCGCTGACGCTTCGCAATCCGGAAATGGGCGTCGGCATGGGCGGCGATCTGCGGCAGGTGCGTGACGCACAGGACCTGGTGACGGCGGCCGAGAATCCACAGGCTGCGTCCGACCGGATCGGCGCTCCGACCACCGATCCCGGCGTCGACCTCGTCGAACACGAGCGTCGGCGTGGCGTCGACCTCGGCGAGGACCTCCTTGACCGCGAGTGCGATTCGGCTCAGCTCGCCACCCGACGCAATCTTGGCGAGGGACCTCGCCGGCTCCCCGGCGTTCGGCGCGATCCGGAACACGACCTGGTCGATGCCGGTGGCGTCGAAGGCGACGGCGTCGCCGTCGATCTCGACCGCGGCGTCGTCCCGGGCGGCTGGCCGGCGACCAAGCCCGACCTCGAACACGTCCGGTGGGAACCCGAGCTCAGCGAGGACCAGGCCCACATCGTCGGCAAGGGCGCGGCCGGCGGTCGCCCGGGCAGTGGACAGGTCGGCGGCCGCCGCGGCCACTCGCTCAAGGTGCCTGACGTCGTCGGCCGTGCGAGCCGCTCGCTCGTCATCGACGCCGCGCAGCCGCTCAGCCTCCGCCGCGGCCCGCTCGCCATGCGCGATCACCGCCTCCTCATCGTCGCCGAAGCGCCGCTCGAGTGCGTAGATCGTCGACAGGCGATCGGCCAGGCGGGCCAGCTCGGCCGGATCGTGGTCGACCGACTCCGCGAGGTCGCGCGCTGTCGAGGCGATGTCCTCCAGCTCGGCCTCGAGCCCGCCCAGGCGTTCCGCGAGGTCGCTGAACCGGGCGTCGATCCGAGCGAGCGACCGGGCCTCGCGAAGGGCGATCGCCGTCGTCTCGCGGGCGCCCCGCTCGTCGCCGGCGATCGCATCGACGAGCGCCGCGCTGTCACGGGCGATCGTCTCGCCATGGCGAGCCGCTTCGAGGCGGGCCTTGATCTCGGTCGCCTCTCCAGGTCGCAGGCCGGCTTCGGCGATGTCGGCAGCCTCGTGCTTCGCGAGCTCGAGCCGCCGGGTCAGCTCCCGCGGATCCAGCTCGAGGCTCGCGAGCAGGGCCCGGTTCTCGCGCCAGCGTTCGACGGCGGCCGCGACACTCGTCCGGCGCGTGGCGTTGCCGCCGAACGCATCGAGCAGATCGCGCTGCCAGCGCTCGTCGAGGAGCCGCTGCTGGTCGTGCTGGCCGTGGATCTCGACGAGTCGGCCCGCCACGTCGGCGAGGCGCGCCGCGGTCACCGGCTCGTCATCGAGACGCGCGGTCGAGCGCCCCGTGAGCGAGACCTCGCGGGCGGCGATCAGCGGCTCCGGCAGCCGGTCGAAGAGGGCGCTGACGCGCGCGGCCTCCGCCCCGTGGCGGACGAGGGTCGTGTCCGCGCGCGCGCCGGTCGCGAGTCCGAGGGCATCGATCAGGAGGCTCTTGCCCGCCCCGGTCTCGCCGGTGAAGACGTTCAGGCCCGGAGCGAGCTCGAGGCGCAGCCGCTCGATGAGAGCAAGGTCCGTGACGGTCAGCTCGAGCAGGCGGCCCGCGGGAAGGGCCGCGGCGCCTTCCGGCGGTCGGTCCCCGATGGTCCGGGGCGCCGCGCCGGCCCCGGACTCGACACCCTCCACGGCCATCACGGCGACCGGCTCGCGGATGAGGCTCACGTCGGCAGCAGCTCGACCTTCCGGCGGAACAGGTCCCAGAAGGGCTGGCTGCCGGTCGGTTCGACGAGCTGGATCGGGCGAGCCAGGGCGCGGACCTCGACGACGTCGCCGACGGCGACCGGGACGTCCTCCCGGCCGTCGATCGAGACGATCGCCTCGATGGCGTCGACGACCGTGCAGCGGATCACTTGGTCCGGCCCGACGACGACGGAGCGGACCGTCGAGAGGTATGCCGCGATCGGCGTCACGATCAGGTTCCGGCTGTCGGGCGCCACGATCGGGCCGCCGGCGCTGAACGAGTAGCCGGTCGAGCCCGTCGGGCTGGCGACGACCAGGCCGTCTGCGATGAACGTCGCGACATGGGTGGGCCCAATGGCCACGTCGAGGCGGGTCACCCGGGCGAGCGCGCCGCGAGCGACGACGATGTCGTTGAGCGCATGGTGGATCGATGCGTCCGCGGCCCGGCCGGCCGGGAGCAGGCGGGCCTCGAGCGCCATCCGCGGGTCGATGGTGAACGCGCCGGCGACGAGCTTGGCGAGCACGTCCTCGAGATCGCCGGCCTCGACCTTCGAGAGAAAGCCGATCTTGCCGAGGTTGACGCCGAGCAGCGGCGCGTCGACCTGGATCACGGCCCGTGCGGCGCGAAGCATGGTCCCGTCGCCGCCGAGGACGACCAGGATGTCGGTCGTCGCCAGCTCGCGGCAGAGACCTTCGAAATCCTGGGCATGGGCCGCCCAGTGCTCGATTCCGTGCATCCGGCACCAGCCTTCGGCGCGCTCGCGGAGCTCCACGGCGGCCTCGTTGGTCGGGTTGTAGGCGAAGCCGATCCGGCGAACGTTCACGAGGCTCCCTCGGGTGAGCTCGCGGCGCCGACCGCGCCACCGCCGCCCGCGGGCGCGACCGCCGCCTCGATCTCGTCGGCGATCGCGGCGCAACCGGGGCCGGCCCGGAGGTGGATCAGGAACTCGCGGTTGCCCTCGGGTCCGAGGATCGGCGAGGCGATGATCGCGCGGGTGCCGAGCCCGACCCCGGCCGCTGTCCCGACGACGCGCTCGAGGACCGCGCGATGGGCGGCCGGATCGCGCACCACGCCGTGGTCCGTCGCGCCCTTGCCGACCTCGAACTGCGGCTTGACGAGGGCCACGATCGGGGCCCCGGGCCCGGGCCGGAGCGTCGCCGCGATCGCGCCGAGGACGAGGCCGAGCGAGATGAACGAGACGTCGATGACGGCGAGGTCGACGGGCTCCCCCAGCGACTCCGCGGTCAGCAGACGGGCGTTCGTCCGATCGTGGACGACGACGCGGGAATCGCGGGCGACCCGATCGGCGAGCTGGCCACGCCCGACGTCCACGGCGTGGACCCGAGCGGCGCCGCGCTGGAGGAGGACGTCGCTGAAGCCGCCGGTCGACGCGCCGGCGTCGAGACAGACGAGGCCGGCCGGGTCGATCCGGAACGCGTCGAGCGCAGCGGCAAGCTTGTACCCGCCGCGACTGACGTAGGGATCCGCCTCGACCACGGTAATGGGCATGTCTGCGGCGACGAGATCGCCGGCCTTGCGGTCGAGACGGCCGGCATCGCCAATGCCGGTCCGGACCTTGCCGGCCAGGATCAGGGCCTGGGCCCGGGCTCGGCTGTCCGCTAGGCCGCGTTCGACGACGAGCTGGTCCAGCCGCTGGCGGGCACGGCGGACGGGTGCGTGATTCACCCGGCTATCGTGGCACAGCCGCCTTCGCCGCGGCTCAATTCCCGTTCGCGCCGCCGCGGATGACCCAGCGTCAACGATCCGGGCGGTTGCATGTCGTTGTTCGCGCAGCGGCTTAGGTGCAGTGACAGACCGTCAAGGCGCGCCCGGATCAGCGCCCGGTTGGCTCTGTCGATGGGCGCAGCGTTGACGCAGAGTCAACATTCATCGCTGTTCGGTCAGACGGCCGTCGTGGCCTGTGGTGCGGCACCGGGGGTCGCGCCGAGGGCGGCGAGCGTCTCGCGGACCTGCGCTGCCAGGCCCTCCGGATCGAGCCGCAGCACCCGCCGGAGATCAGCCACCGACCCGTGCTCCACGAAGGACTCGCCCGGGATCCCGACGATCCGGAGCGCGACGTCGCGCAGCGCGGGGTCGCCGATCCGCGCTTCTTCGAGCGCTTCCAGCAGGCCGCTTCCGAATCCGCCGATGACGACGCTCTCCTCGAACGTCGCGACCAGCCGCTTGCCGCGCGCCTCGCGGAGGATCAGCTCGCGGTCGAGTGGCTTTGCGTAGCGGGCATTGATCACGCCGATCGACCAGCCCTCGCCGGCGAGCCGGTCGGCGGCCTCGACGGCGCGCGCGACGATCGGCCCGAATCCGACGAACAGGACGTCCGTGCCGGATCGGAGGACCTCGCCCTGCCCGACCGGGATCGGCGCCGGCTCGACGGCCGGCAGGCCGAAGCCCGGGTCGCGCGGGTAGTGCAGCGCGAACGGCCGGTCCTGGCCAAGCGCGGTGAGAAGCAGCGACCGAAGCTCCTGCTCGTCCTTCGGGCTGGCGATCACGAGGTTCGGCAGCTGGCGCTGGGCCGACAGGGTGAACATCCCCTGGTGGCTCGTTCCGTCCTCGCCGACGAGGCCCGCCCGATCCACCGCGATGAGGACCGGCTGGTCGTTCTGGCACACGTCATGGACGGTCTGGTCGAAGGCGCGCTGGAGGAACGTCGAATAGAGGGCCACGACCGGGCGCATCCCGCCCATCGCGAGGCCCGTGGCGAGCGCGACCGAGTGCTGCTCGGCGATTCCGACATCGATGAACCGGTCGGGATAGACCGCCTCGAAGTTCGACAGGCCGGTCCCCGTCGGCATCCCCGCGGTGATCGCGACGATCCGGCGGTCGGTCGCGGCTCGGGCGATCAGCTCCGAGACGAAGACCGCGGTGTAGTTCGGGTTCTTCGCCGGCCGCACGACCGCTGAGGCGGGCGCGGCATCGTCGGCCATGGATTCTGCAGGCATCGATCCGGGCTTCGCGGCGCCCTTTGCGACCGTGGCAGCCCCGGTGCCTGCGACCGCCGGCGCTGTCGGATTGGCCCCGTTCCCGTGGCCGTTGCCGTTCGTCGGGGGCGGAATCGCCATCGGCGGCAGCGCGGCCCCGTGGAACCCGACCTGGTCGGCTTCGGCCGGCCGGAACCCGTGGCCTTTCTGGGTCCGGACGTGGACGATGACCGGGCCCTTGAGCTCGAGGGCCTGCTGGAACGTCGACAGGAGCGCCTTGAGGTCGTGGCCCGGGACGAGGCCGATGTACGTGATCCCCAGATCCTCGAAGAGGCGCCCGGGCTGGGCGAAGTTCACGACCGAAGCGCGGAGCCGCTGGCTGAGCTCGCGGACCGTCGGTCCGACGGCCGGGATCCGCCCCACGAGCTCGTCGTAGGCGGTCTTGCTCGACTGCCAGGTACCCGACAGCTTGATCTGGCTGAGGTACTTCGACAGCCCGCCGACCGTCGGGCTGATCGACATCTCGTTGTCGTTGAGGACGATCAGGAGCTGGGTCTTCCGCTGGCCGATGTCGTTGAGCGCCTCGAGGCTGAGGCCGCTCGTGATCGCCGCGTCGCCGACGACGACCGCGATGCGTTCGGTTCCGTGGCGCAGGTCGCGGGCGGTGGCGAGCCCCTGCCCGATCGAGAGCCCGGTGCCGGCGTGCCCGCCGTCGAAGACGTCGTGCTCGGATTCGCTCCGCCGCGGGAAGCCGCCGACGCCGCCGAGCGAACGGAGCGTCTCGAATCGGGCGAACCGCCCCGTGAGCAACTTGTGGGGATACGCCTGGTGGCCCGTGTCCCAGACGATCCGATCGCGAGGCGACTCGAGGAGGCGGTGCAGCGCGATCGTCAGCTCGATCACGCCGAGGCTGCTGCCGAGGTGGCCGCCGGTCGTCGCCACCGTGGCGATGATCGTCTCGCGGATCTCGTCGGCGAGCTGGCCGAGCTCGGCTTCGGTCAGGCCGCGCAGGTCGGCGGGCCCGGTCAGGCTCGGGAGGATCGGGGTCGTCACGAGGGGAAGGCGCTCCAAGGTAGGACGAGTCGTTGGCGAATGTTCGCTCGAAAGACGGTTTCGCGCCGTCCGTTGCGGCGGATGGGTCTCGGAGTGTAAACGTGTTCGCTTCAAGTCGCACGTTTTCACCCGAGATTGCTGCGGCCCACCCCCGGTAGTCTGGCGTTCCACGACTGATGGAGACACGATGCAGACGCAGGATCCAGTCCCGGCCCCGTCCGTCTTCCCGCCGACGGCGATCCTGCCCGACCACCACGCCTACGACGACGCGCGAATCACGTTCAACGGAATCCTCGACCGGCGCCCGGCCGCGATCATCCCGTGCGCGTCCACGGACGAGGTCGTGGCGGCGGTGGGCGCGGCGCGTGCGGCGGGCCTCCCGATCGCCGTGCGCGGCGGCGGGCACAGCGTGGCCGGCCACTGCATCCCGGACGGCGCCGTGGTCGTCTCGCTCGCGCCGATGCGCGACGTCGCGGTCGACCCGCAGCTGCGGCTCGCCGATGCAGGCGGCGGAACGCTCTGGAACGACATCGACGCCGCCGCGTTCGCCCACGGTCTTGCCGTGCCCGGCGGCACGTTCGGGGACACCGGAATCGGCGGGCTGACGCTCGGCGGTGGGATCGGCTGGCTGATGCCGGTCGCCGGCCTGACCTGCGACAACCTCCTCGAGGCGGAGGTCGTCACCGCGGATGGCTCGATCGTCATCGCCGGGCCGGGCGGCGACGAGGAGCTCCTGTGGGCGCTCCGCGGCGGGGGCGGCAACTTCGGGGTCGTCACCCGATTCCGCTATCAGCTCCACCCGATCGGGCCGATGTGGGGCGGCCGAATCGCCTACCCGGCCTCGGCCGCGGCCGACGTCCTCGCCCGGCTCGAGCGGCTCGCGACCGAGCATCCGACAGCGCTCCTGCCGACCCTGGGCCTGCGCCGGGTCGAAGGCGGCGAGGCGACGATCGGGCTCCTCGTCGGGGTCGTCGACGGCAGCGATCCGGCCCCGATCGCCGCGATTCTTCGTGATGGTGCGACTCCGATCATCGACGAGCTCGGTCCGTTGACGTATCTCGAGCTCCAGGCCGCATCCGGGATCATGCCGTTCGGGCTGCGGAACTACTGGAAGGGCCACTTCCTGCGGGAGCTGGACGCTCTGACGCTCGAGGCGCTGGCCCGCGAGATCGTCGCACCGGATTCGATCGGGCTGGCGCTCATCCTCATCGAGGGGATCGTCGGCGCCGGCCGGGTCGAGCCCGCGGGAGGCTCGGCGTTCGGCGGCCGGGCGGCGCGCTGGAATGCGAGCGCGCTCGCGATCTGGGAGTCGGCGGCCGACGACGAGGCGGCGATCGGCTGGGCCCGTCGGGTCGCCGAACTCCTCGAGCCGAGCTCGCTCGGGGGCGGCGGCTACGTCAACTACTCGCCTGTCGACGAGTCCATCGAGCGGGTGAGGGCGGCCTACGGCGCCGAGCGCTGGGCTCGGCTGCTGGCCGTCAAGCGCCGCTACGACCCGGACAACGTCTTCCGGTTCAACCACAACATCGTCCCGGACTGACCCAGCCGGGCACGGAACCTAGCCCTCCGACGCCTCGTCGATCGCGATCTCGCGCGCCTCGAGGCCGCCGCCGGGCCGGTTGACGAGCTGGCGGACGCGGAGCTCCGCCTCGCCCAGAAGGCGCTCGCAATGGCGCTGGAGCGTGACGGCGCGCTCGGTCCGGGCGATCGTCTCCTCGAGCGCGAGGCCGCCGGCCTCGAGCTCCGCGACTGCAGCCTTCAGCTCGGCAAAAGCCTCATCGAACGTCAGCGCGGCAACGGCGGGATCGACCGGCGGCGGGGTCGTCGGCTCAGCGGTCATCCTGCTCCTCGTCACGCTCCAGCCAGCGGGTGATCCGGCCGGCCACGAGCATACCAATGCCCAGCCCGACGGCCAGGATCGCGATCGCGATTCCGACGTACAGCGCGAGCCCGATCATCGGTCCGCGGCCGTCGCCGGCAGCTCGCCCCCGGCGAGCCGGATCGCGAGAGCCGTTCCGACCGGAGCGTCAGCGGGCGCGCGCAGGATCCGCTCGTCGGCAGCCCGGCGGACGATCGCGTAGCCGCGCTCGAGGGTCGCCTGCGGGTCGAGCACCGCGAGCGCCGACGTGGCGGCGTCCAGGGTCGCGCGAGCCGTTGCCAGACGAGCGAGCAGCGGCCGCGGCGCGGCGGCAGCCGCGACCTCGAGCCCGCTCGCGCGACCTGCGAGCGCGACCTCGGCGACGCGGATCGCCCGGTCGAGCAGGAGACCGACGCGCTCGCGATCGGCGGCGAGCTGGGCGCGCGGGTCGAGTCGGTCGAGGGCGCGCCGCTCGGCCGCCAGCTCTCGCCGGGTCGCCTCGAGCATGCGCCCCACGGCAGCCGCGGTCCGATCCCCGGCACGTCGGAACGCGGCCATCCAGTCGGCGCGATCGGGCACGACGAGTTCGGCGGCGGCGGACGGCGTCGCGGCGCGGACGTCCGCCGCGAAGTCCGCCAGCGTCACGTCGACCTCGTGCCCGACGCCGCACACCACTGGCAGCGGATGGCCGACCACGGCGCGGACGACCCGCTCGTCGTTGAACGACCAGAGGTCCTCGAGCGATCCCCCGCCCCGGGCGAGGATCGTCAGCTGCGGGTTGTCATCCGGACGGCCCTCGCGCCCGGCAGCCGCCAGCCAGCGCTCCAGTCGGCCGAAGGCGCGGACGATGCTCTCCGGCGCGTCGTCGCCCTGGACCTTGCACGGAACCAGGAGGACTGTCGTCATCGGCCAGCGCCGGGTCAGGACGGTGGCGATGTCACGCCAGACGACGCCCGTTGGGCTGGTGATGACCGCGATCGTGGTCGGGCGGGCCGGCAGGGGTCGCTTCCGGGCCGGATCGAACAGCCCCTCGGCGGCGAGGCGGGCCTTCAGCGCCTCGAATCGGATCGCGAGGTCGCCCAAGCCCGCCGGCTGGATCGATTCGACGTAGAGCTGGACGGCGCCCTGCTGCTCGAACAGGTCGACCCGGCCATGGACGACGATCCGGAGCCCGGCCTGCGGCTGGAACGCGGACCGCAGCCGGTCGTCGTTGAACCAGACGCAGTTGAGCGAGCTGCGGGCTTCCTTCAGGGTGAAGTAGGCGTGGCCGGCGCTGCTGACCGTGACCCGCCCGACCTCGCCTTCGACCCAGACGTCCGTCAGGCGCGGGTCGGCGCGGACGGCCTCGCGGATCGCCCGGGCAACTTCGCTGACGCCGAGGATCCTGAGCCCGAAGGTGCCGGGGGCGATTGGCCCGGGGCCGGCCGGGGCGGCGCCGTCAATTGCGGGTCCCGCGGACATCGGGTCCGCGTCCCATGGGGGCAGGAGGGCTCGCTCGTCCATCCCGGCCATGGTACCGGCGCGGGCCGCGCGGCCGGCCGACCGACAGCCCCAGCCTCGATCGCCCAGCCGCCGCGGCCCGCCCGGGCAGTCGATGGTCAGTGGCTCGCCTTCATCCCGATGATTCGGGTATACGAGGCGCCGAGCAGCGCGAGCGGGATCGACCCGGCCTGGGCGTCGGCGAGCAGCGCGGCATAGACGCCGCGTGATGTCGCCTCGGACCCGGTCACGAGGAGAAGGTCGGTGCCGGCCTTCGCGGCCCGATAGGCCAGGTGCGCGGTGGTCAGGCCGCGCGACGCAGCCGTCCCGTCGAGGCCGTCGGTGATGGTCACGCCGCGGAAGCCGAGGGTGGTCCGGAGCAGGGTCGTGTTCAACGCCGGCGACCAGCCGGCCGCGGCGTACGGGTCGTACGCGGTGTAGGTCGCGTTCGACAGCATCACGAGTGGCAGGCCGTGGCCGATCGCCGTCCGGTACGGCAGGAGTCCTGGGGCGAGCGCGGCCCGCGAGGCCCTGATCGTGACCATGCGGAGGTCCGTGTTCAGCGTCGCGAAGCCGAGGCCTGGAAAGTGCTTCATCGACGGCATGACGCCGGCTGCCTCGAGCCCGCTCGCGAACGCGTCCGTGAGGGCGGCAGTCCGCGATGCCGAGAACGACCAGGTCCGGCCCTGCAGGTACAGGAACGACGCGGTCGATGCCGGGACGTCGACGACGGGGGCGAAGTCGATGTCGATCCCGAGGCCCTTGAGCGCCAGGCCGGTCTGGTAACCCTGAGTGCGGGCCGTCGAGAGCCAGCCGAGGCGGCCAATCTGAGGCGGGCTGAGGGTCGGCGGCGCCCACGGGATCCGCTTGATCGCGCCGCCTTCCTGGTCCACGGCGATCAGGAGCTTCGGCTGGCCGCCGGCGATCGCCGCGGCGTGGAGCTGGCGAGTGAGCGCGATCAGCGCCGACTTCGTCGTGATGTTGAAGCCGAAGAGGATGACCCCGCCGACCTCGCCGCGCCGGATCCGCCCGAGGAGCGATGCGCTCGGCACGGTGCTGTCCATCCGCACGATCAGCTTCTGGCCGATGAGCTGGGCGAGGGTCGGAGCCGTCGCGGCGCGAGCGGCCGTGGCGATCGGCAGGATCGGCGACGCCTGCCCACCGAAGAGCGCGATGGCCAAGCCCAGTGGCGCGAGGCGGCGCCCGACGCCGAGCAGGCGGCGTCCGGTGCCGCCCGACGTCATCGCGTCCACGGCTGCATCTCGATCGATCCGGGCTGGGTCGGGCCGTTGCAGGGCGCGATCGTTGCGTCCGTCGGTGAGAGCGGCTGGGCGACAAGGCGCGACCCGTCCTCGAGAATGAACGCGATCGAGACCGGCGGGACGGGGGCCGGCCCGCAGTCATTGCTCGCCTTCACGAGCGTCGACACGACGGCGCCAGGCGCGAGCTCCAGCGTCCCCGGATTGACGACCGGGTCGCCCGCGAGACGGGTCCGCGCGCTGTCGACCAGCTCCAGGCGCCATTTCGTCGAGATCGTGCAGGCCGCCGCGCCGTCGTTCCGGAGCTTGACGGTCGCGATCCGGCTTCCGGCCGCGCCATCCCAGGTCGTGATCGCGGTCGCCAGCTGATCCTTGGTGCACGCTGCAGGCGGAGCCGACGCGGGCTGGGTCGGGACCGGCGTGGGCCGCGGTGTGGCCGATGGCGTGGCCGACGGGACCGGCGACGCGGACGGCGATGGCGATGGCGAGGCCAACGCGATCGCGCTTGGAGTCGCCGGCGAGGCCGAGGCCTGGGCGCCGACGTCCGTGCCCTGGCGACTGCCGAGCCAGGCCACCGCGAGGACGACCACGATCGCGGCAGCGGCCAGCGGAGCGACCGCCCCCACGCGCATCCCGCCCCGGATCGTCACGCGGCCCGGAGCGGTCGCGGGTCGCTCCGCGGTGCGGGCGATCGCGTCCCACTCGTCGAGCAGCCGCGTCGGGCGATTCGGGTCCATCAGGATTCCTCCAGCTTCGTTCGTGCCCGGCTGACGGCGGCGCGAAGCGCGCCGGGCGTCGTTCCGAGGACCATGGCGGTCTCGTCGTAGGTGCGGCCCTCGATGGCGGTCAGCACGAGCGCCGTCCGCTCGAGCGGCGAGAGCACGGCCATCGCCGCGCAGACGTCGAGCCATCGGTCGTGGACGGCGCCATCGATCGTCTCCGTTCCGGTGGGTGCGCCGCCGGTCAGGCGCCGCCGCAGCGCGCGGAACCGGTCCGTGGCGAGGCGGCGGGTCGCGACCAGGAGCCATGGCAGGACCGGGCGGTTCCAGTCGAGCTGGCCGCGCCGATCCCAGAGTCGAAGGTATGCCTCCTGGGCGAGGTCCTCCGCGGCGGACCAGTCGTTGGTCCACGCGAGAGCGAACCGGAACACGTCGGTCCAGTGCTCGGTGAAGGCGCGCCCGTAGGCGAAGTCAACGTTCTCGGCGATGGACATCTCGGTGGTCACACCCTAACCACGCCCGGCCATGCCCGAATGCACGGTCAGGGGCGAATCTTCGTCCGGAGGCTCATCGCCCGGCGTTCTCCGACCCCGCGCGCCGCGATGTTGTGGCGCGGATGACACGCGGGGAAGGTGCGCCGCCCACGATGGCGGATTCGTGGTCGTTTCACGTAATCGGAACTTGTTCGGCCCCGGACTGGTTTCGCATGCCACGAACGACCGCGGAAACGCCGCGCTGGGCGCCAGTGGCAGGGCGGAGGTCGCCAGTGCCAGGTCGGAGGTCGCCAGTGCCAGGTCGGAGGTCGCCAGTAGCAGGTCCCCTACGACGGCCAATCGGGGTCATTTCGCGCAACCGGAACTTGCTCCACGCGGGACTGGTTCCGCATGTGCTGAACAACCGCGAAAACCACCGCGCTGGGCGACCTTGACGGCGACGTTCGCGGTCCGCGCGCGGTGCGGGCGCCCGCTCGAGGGGCGCTCGTCAGACGCGGGTCTGGTACTCCCCGGTCCGGGTGTCGACCCGGATCGTGTCGCCTTCCTCGACAAAGATCGGGACGGTCACGACGAGGCCCGTCTCGGTGGTCGCGGGCTTCCGAGCGCCGGTCTGGGTATCGCCGGCGAAGCCTGGTTCGGTCTCGTGGACGACCAGGTCGACGGTGACCGGCAGCTCGACGCCGATCGTCTCGCCTTGGTAGCTCGTCCGGTCGAGCGTCATCCCGTCCTTCATGTACACGGCCGCGTCACCCAGCTGTTCCGTGGTCAGGAGGAACTGGTCGTACGTGTCGTTGTCCATGAAGTGATAGTCGTTGCCGTCCTTGTAAAGGAACTGGACGGGCCGCTTCTCCATCGACGCGCGCGGCCACTTTGTCCCGGCCTGGAACGAACGCTCCACCGTCTGGCCGCGCTTGATGTTGCGGAGCGTGATCCGGACCTGGGCCGAGCCGCGGCCCATCTTGATGTGGTGGTAGTCGAGGATCTGCCAGAGTTCGCCGTCGAGCTCGATGGCGACGCCCTTCTTGAGTTCGCCGGTGCTGATCATGTCGGGGTGGGCTCCTGGGTCGGCCGGCCGGCGCCACGTGGGGCGCACCGAAATCGGCAGGTCATGCTCGTGATCGGGCCCGGATTGTAACCCTCGGGCCGATGGCGTCGCGGAGCTCCGCCTCTGACCTCGGGGAGTTCGAATCAGTTCCGGGGGAATCGGCAGTCCACTTATCCGACGACAAGCGGCTCGCGCGGGAACTGCGTCAGGCGCTGGACTCGCTGGTCGCTTGCGTCGAGCACGATCAGGTCCTCGATCCGGACGCCCGTCTCGCCCTCGAGATAGATGCCGGGCTCGACGGAGAACACCGTGGGCGACGGCAACGGCGCGTCCAGCGCATTCCGGCTGAGCGAGGGTAGCTCGTGCGTCTGGAGGCCGATCCCATGGCCGAGGCCGTGACCGAAGGCCGGCCAGCGGCCATCAGCCTCGATCAGCCGCCGGGCGATCGCGTCGAGATCGCGACCGGACGGCAGGGTGAGCTCGCCGTCGACGCAGGCCTCGACCTCCGCGATCGCGGCTGCCTGGGCCCGGGCGACCACCTCGTAGACGGCCAGATCGCGCTCGGACGGCTCGCCGACGAAGAGCGTCCGGGTCATGTCGCTGCGGTAGCCGCCGACCTGGGCGCCGAAGTCGAACAGGACGACCTCGCCCGCCCGAACCTCCGCGTCCGACGGCGCGCCGTGCGGGAGGGCGGCGTCAGGTCCGACGAGGCACGTCGGCTCGAAGGCGACGGCTTCGGCACCAGACGTCCGCAGCAGCCATTCGAGCTGGAGAGCGAGGTCGTGTTCCGTGGCGCCCGGCCGGATCCGCGGCAGGAGCGCGGCGAGGGCCCGATCTGCGACCGCGCAGGCCGCGGCAACCCGCTCGAGCTCGGCCGGATTCTTGATCGACCGGTCCGACTCCACCCAGCCCTCGACCGGCACGAGCTCCACGTCCGGCGCGGCGGCCTCCAGCCGGCGCCACGTGGCGTACGGCATCAGCCCGGCCTCGACGCCGACCCGCCGGGCGCCGACCCCGGCGACCAGCGCCGGCCAGTCATGGGCGAGGTCTCGTGGCCCGTCGACGATCCGGGCCCCCACGGCCTCGCGCCGGGCCTGGATCGCATAGCGCGAGTCGGCGAGGACGACGACCTCCCCTCCCCCGACGAGGAACTGGCCGGACGTCCCGGCGACCTTCTCCTCGCCGTCGGCCAGGGTGAAGCCGGTGAGATAGCGCATGTGCTCCCGGCGGACACCGAGATAGGCGTCGATGCCCGCCTTCTCGAAGCGCGCCCGCAGCCTGGCGACTCGGGCGGGTCTGGCGGCGGCATCCGCCTCCGCCCAGCGTGCGTGGTCTGCAGTCGTGGGTGGCGGCGCGAAGTCGCCCGGCTGGGGCAGCCCGCCCCGCACCGGCGCCGGATCGTTCACTTCGGGTAGTACTTGGCGACGAGCTTGTCGTGCTCCGCCTGCGTCTTCGTGTAGAGGATCTTGCCGGAGCCATCCGGCAAGCCGATGAAGAACAGGTACTTGTCCTTCACGTTCGGTACGAGCGCCGCGTCGATCGCACCGATCGTCGGCGTGGCGATCGGTCCCGTGATCAGGCCCGGGTGGGTGTAGGTGTTGTACCCGGCAAGGTCGGTCGGCAGGGTGGCGGGCAGTTGGTGGCCCTTCGCCGGCGCATCCCAGAACACATACGTCTTCCATGCAGTGAAGTCCATCGCCGCGAGCTGGAGCGTGTCGTTGATGAAGAAGACGGTCGGGTCCGAGCCGAGAAGCCGGGTCGGGAAGAGCCTGGGGTTGAGGCGGTTCGCGAAGACGCCGGCAATGAGCGGCTTGTCCTCGGGCAGCACGGCTTCTTTCTCGACCATCGAAGCGAGGCTCAGCACCTCGTAAAAGCTCAGGCCCCGCGCCGCAGGCACGGTCATCCTGTCGCCGATCGCCTGCTTGAAGCCGTCAAGCATGTCGCGAATCAGCTCCTCGGCCGTGGTATCGGGCAGCACCTGGTACGACGCGGGCCAGAGGAAGCCCTCTAGTGAGGCGCCCTTCGGCAGCACCGCGCCGAGCCAGGGGTAGTCGGCGATGAGCTTCGCGGTCGGGTGCTTTGCCAGGTCGTAGAAGTCCTTCGGGTCCATCGTGAGCCCATCGATCGTCTCGAGCTTGGCAGTGATCTGCTCGAGGCGAAGGCCGGTGCGGAGGGCGATCTGGATGTACTGGACCGGTTTCGGATTGAGGAGCGACTGCACGATCTGGTCGGGAGTCATCGACTTGCTCAACGTGAAGGTTCCGGCGGCGAGCCGCCCCGTCAGGGCGTCCTCGGTCGCGATGAAGATGAACGAGCGGCGGTCGGTCAGGAAGCCCTGCTGCTCCAGGCGGGCCGCGATCGCTGCCGCGTCGTCGCCCTGGTTGACCACGAACGGGATCTTGGCGGCGTCGGTCGACGCCGGCTGGCTGAGCTTCGAGCCGAGATCCTCGCGCACGAGGTCGGCGACGAAGGGCACCCCGAGCGCGGATGGATTGTCGGTGGCATAGCCGACGATCACGCTCCGGACCAGCGGTCGGAGGGCCGTGATGAGCAGGATGATGACGATCCCGCCGAGGACCAGCGCAAAGGCGAGGAACTTGAGGATCCCCGGGATCCCCCGGCGGCGCTCGTTGCCCCAGCCGTTGTAGCCCCCGTTGTGGGGGCCACCGTTCGAGCCGCCGCCGCGCCTGCCCCGTCCGCTCCGTCCGGTGTCTGGCGCGTACTCCGGTTGCCAGGCGTCGTCGTACGTGCCGGGATCGGCCGGACGCGCCTGGGAGCGCTCACGCGCTCGCCCCCCGGAGCGGATCGTCATGAATGGGCCTCCGTGTCTGGGTCTCGGCTCGGAAGGGCGGCCCGGGCGTCGAGCTCGTCCTGGAGGATGATCGCCGCGGCCTCGCGGTCGACCCGGGAACGCCATGCGTCACGCTGGGTCCGGCTCGGCGGTCCGCCCGACCGGCCGCGCTTCATCGGGCCGAGGCGCTGCTCGGCGAGGTGGCTGGTCAAGCGCTCGTCACGGTACTGCACCGTGGCGCTGAGCAGCGGCTGGACGGTCGCGACCCAATCCCGTGTGATGCGCGCCTGGACGCCTTCCTGGCCGGCGGCCTCGAGCGGCAGTCCGACGACGATCTCGCTCGCCCCCTGCTCGGTGAGGAGACGGTCGATCGCGGCGGCGTCCGCGGCCGGCGTCAGCGCCCGGCGCAGGGTGGTCAGGGGCATCGCGATCCCAGCGCCGTCCGCAACCGCCACGCCGATCCGCTTTTGCCCGAGGTCCAGGCCGAGGATCCGGGTCACGGCGTCCTCGACGGACTCGGAGCCCAGGACGAGCTCGGTGCCAACGGCGAATCCCCAGCCGACGGGGCAGGGCTCGTGCCCGCCGGAGCGGCGCCGCCGTCCGCGATGGTGATCGTGAGGCGCGCGTCGATCGAGGGCACGGTCGACGCCCAGTCCGGCCAGATGCTGACGGTCGCATCGCCGAACGGTGCGAGGGCGGCCCGGGCCTCGGCCGGGGTGCGGCCCTTCACGAGCGAGCGGACCGCGGCCTCATCGACGATCGCCACCTCCGTCGCCTGGGCGGTCGCCGCGAACGTGACCGATCCGTCCTCGCCGACCGTGCCGTCGCCGACCGCGATCTGGGTGGAGTTCGGGACCAGGCGATGGCCGGGCTTCACCTGCGCGGTGAGCCTTGCCTCGGCGATGGTCCGGACCGGGGTCGGATCCACGGCGATCACGGTGCCGGTCGCGGTCATCTTCAGATCGAAGGTCGCGACCGCGGTCCCGACGAGGCTCTTCGGATCGATATTCGGGACTGGGTTGCCGGGGATCGCGGTGGCCGGGAACACCGTCGTGCCAGGCGGTGCCCCGGCGCCACTCGCCAAGGCATCGGCGAACGCGGTCTGGACCTGCGTCTTGAGCTCCGCGACGGCCTTGTCGACCTCGGCCTGCGAGACCTCGGGCGTGGTGGTCTGGTTGCCCCCGGAGGTCGGCGACCCGTTGTTGACGCTGAGGGAATTCGGATCTTCGCCAGGCGGAATAAGGCGGATCGCATTCGCCGGCACATTCCCGGCGGTCCCAGGCTTGACCGCGTTGACCCCGACCGTCTTCGTCGTCGGAACGATCGTTGTCCCCAGCCTCGTCGCTGGAGGGAGCAGTACCGGGTCAACCGTCCGAAACCGAACCCCGCTCTCCGTCGACACGATGCTGCCCGATGGAATTGAGTTCGATCCCAGGAAGTCGTAGTTGGTGAAGGTGACCGAGCCCTTCGCCGCCGTCGTCTCGACGTGCGTCCCGGTCGTCGTGAACGTCTTCGCCGCCTTGACCGGGATGGACAGCTGATGTGCGGGCACGATGCCGGCGTTGACGTCAACGGCCGTCGCCGCGGGATCCGCGGCAACGGGCAGGTCGATCGAGATCGCCTCGCGTCGCGGCGCGAGGTCGATGGTCGCGGCCGGCAGGAGCAGATAGCCGCCGACGGCAAGGACGACAGCCGTGAGGCCCAGGAGAGCAATCGGAACGAAGACGGAGGGGCGGAGTCGGCTTCGCCGGCCTGCGATCTCATCGTCAGCGACGGAGGCGCCACTCTCCGGGGCCGCGGAGAGTGGCGCGCGGGCGTCCGCGCTTCCGCCCGGGCTCGCGGCCCGCGCGACGGCCACTGGATCGGTGGCGGATTCCGGCAGCGCCCATGCGCCCGTCTGGACCGCTGTCGTCTCGTCGGGAACGGGCCGCTTCGGCCGTTGCGACTTGCGCGTTGCCGGCGGCTCCGAGGCATCGGGCGCGGCCCCGTCGGGCATAGCGGCTGGACTTGCCGCGACCGGGCCAGTCGCGGCGACGGTCGCACTCGCGGCCAGAAGGCCCGCGCCGCCGACGGCCGCTGCCCCATCGGCTGGTCCTGGTTCGCCTGAAGGCGCCGCGCCCGGCGATCCGGCAGCCGATCCCGTCGCGAGCGCCGCCTCGTACTCAGCGACCGACCCGAACACCGGAAGGCCGGCCGACGCCGCCAGGGAGCGCGCGGCGGCTTCGCCTGACACGATCGCGAGTCGCCTGTTGCTGACCACCGCCTCGCGCGAGAGGAGCCGGAAGTTCATCCGGGAGGTGGCGATCCGAGAGCCGTACGGCACCACCAGGGCGACCTTCGTCCCGAGCGCCGATCGGATCCGCTGCGCAGCCGACGTGATCTCGTCGTCGACGTCGAGATAGACGATGCCTTCTGCCATGCCGCCCGAAGCCTAGACTCTCATCGCGCGAAGGACCCGCCGGAGGGCGGCATCGAGCGGGTCCTCGGTCGTCTGGAGCTCGATCGCCTGCCACGCAAGACCGAGCGGCGTGACGTCCTGCTGGTCGACCAGGAGGTCGGTCGCGTCGGTGATCGACTCGACCAAGCTCGGCGCCATGACGGTCACCTCCGGCGGTCGGGCGAACGAGAGTCGCTTCCAGAACCGCTCGGACCGGAGCGCCGCTTCGATCTCCGGCAGGCGCGAACCGCCGCCGCAGACATAGATCCGGCCGGGGAGCAGGTCGCCGCCGCCGAGCTCCTCCATGACGAGCTCGACGCCGGCCGCCCAGACCTCGACGTCCTCGCCGACGATCGTCGCGATCTCGTCGCGCCGGTCGACCGGCAGGCCGCGGGCGTAGTCGACCTTCGCCGCCTCGGCCCGCGGGAATGGCAGGTCGAGCCGATCGGCGAGGCTCTTGGTGAACGCCCGCCCGCCGAGGGCGAACATCCGGGTGCCCTCGATGCCGCCCTGGCGGACGAGCGCGATGTCGGTCGTGCCGCCGCCGACGTCGACGAACAGTGCCCCGGCCTGGCGGATCTGGTCCGACCCGAGCACCCGGGCCACCGCGTACGGCTCGGCGACGATCTCGAGCAGCTCGAGGTCCAGCTGTGACGCGACCGTCTGCAGCGCGCCCAGGTGGACGAGCGGGGCGAACGCGTTGAAGATGCCGATCTTGACGTGGCGGCCCTGGAAGCCGACCGGGTTCGTGAGGGCGTAGCCGTCGATCGAGGCGCCGACGATCGCGGCGTGGACGAGCCGGACGTCGACGTTCGGAAGGCCGGTCTCCCACGTGATCGAGCGCTCGGCCTCGCGGAGCGCCTCGTGCTGGACGGTGTCGATCAGCTTTTGGAGCTCGGCCTCGGTGATCGGCGCGTCCGGGCGCTTGCGCTCGGCGCTGTGGGTCGTCGTGAAGCCCTTGACGAGCTCGCCGGCGATCCCGATGACGACTTGGCTCGGCCGGAATCCGGCCATCTCCTCGGCCTCCTGGAGCGCGACCGAGCAGTTGTCGACGACGGCGGCGATGTCGGCGACCGTCCCCGACGACATGTGGCTCAGGCCCTGGCGCTTGCGGCCGACGCCGCGGACGGTGCCGTGGCCGTCCTCGCCGATCTCGAACACGAGCGCCTTGGCGAACTCCGTGCCGATGTCGAGGGCCGTGCAGGCGGCGAGCGATTCGCCCTCGTCGCGCTGCCAGAGCCGGCGGAGGAAAGCCATCTCAGACGACCCCGGGGCCGGGCAGCCGGCCGCCGACGACGAGCCGCCAGACCCGGACGAGATAGATGATCACGAACAGCCCGATCAGGTGGAACCAGTCGATCAGGGCCGTCCCGGTCACGCCGGGGGTTCCGCCAAAGCGAACGGCGGACGCGACCGCACTCAGGATCATCCCGGCTCCGCCGATCACCGCCGACCAGCCGATCCGGATCATGTCGCGGCTTTCCGAGAGCAGGATCAGCCCGCCGCCGACGAACCACAGGGCAACCAGGATCCGTGCCGCAACGATGAGCACGCCAATGGGCCCGAAACGCGGGACCGAACCTCCGACTACCATGGCGACGCTCCCGGTCACGTCGGCGAACAGCACGGCAAGAGAGAGGACCGACCCGACCAATCCGATCACGAGAACCCGCCGGGCGCGCCGTTGGTCGAACGGGCCGAACAGGCGGTCGAGTCCCACCACGGCGGCGATCGTCGCGACCATGCCGAGCACCTCGAGCACGAGGATCCCGTTGATCACGACTGGATCGCTCGTGGCCGGCCAGACGAACGCGGCAACGAACTGGATGGGCAGCACGATCGCGACGAGCAGCGCCGCCCAGCCTCCGATCCGGAGCCGCTGGTCCGCGGTCACCTCGGCAGGTCGCGACGGGCGCGGACGGAATCGGCGATCGCGGCGAGCGCGTCGGCGAGGCCGTCACGACGGCTGCCCTTCGCCTGGGCCATCTCCGGCCGGCCACCGCCACGGCCGTCGATCCGGGTCACGGCCTCGCGGACCAGGTCACCGGCGACAAACCCCTGAGCGACCAGGTCGTCACTGACCGTGACGAACAGCTGCGGCTCGTCGGCATCGAGGCCGAGCGCGATCACCCCGGACGGGAACTGGCCACGCAGGTCTTTCGCGGCGGCCTTCATCGTGTCGATCGATTCGTACGGGCCGGCGAACGCGATCAGGCGCACTCCCGGAGCGACCTCCTCGGCGCGCATGACGAGCTCGGAAGGCTTCGGCAGGCCGCCCGCCGCCGCGCCCGCCCGAAGTCGCCGCTTCGCCTCGCGCAGCTCGTCCTGGAGCGATCGGATCCGGTCCGGCAGCAGTTCGGCGGTCTGGGCGCCGGCCGCCTCGCTCGCGGCAAGGAGCGCGTCGGCGCGCGACCGCAGGTACGCGTCCGCGCCGGCCCCGGTCAGCGCCTCGATCCGGCGGATGCCCGAGCCGATGCTCCGCTCGCCGCTGATCACGAAGCTGCCGACCTGGCCCGAGGCCCGGCAATGCGTGCCGCCGCACAGCTCGTGGCTGAAGCCGTCGACCCGGACCGTCCGGACCGTCTCGCCGTACTTCTCGTCGAAGAACGCGTCGGCGCCGGCGTCGATTGCCTGCTGCATCGTCATGACCGACGGCGTCACCGCCCGGTCATCGCGAATGACGGCCCGGACCTGGTCCTCGATGGCCCGCATCTCGTCCGTCGTGAGCGGGCGGTCGAACGGGAAGTCGAAGCGGAGCGCCTCGGGCGTCACGAGGGACCCGGCCTGGCGAGCGGCCTCCCCGACGACGTTCCGGAGGGCGCGGTGCAGGAGGTGTGTCCCCGTGTGATTGCGCATCGTGTGGGCGCGACGATCGGCGTCGACCACGGCGTCCACGGTTTCGCCGACCTGGAGCCGTCCGTGGAGCGTCCCGCGCAGCACGATCAGCCCGCCGACGGGCTTCTGGGTGTCCTCCACCGCGAACAGCGACGAGCCGGCGCCTTCCTCGCGGAGCTCCCCGCGGTCGCCGACCTGGCCGCCGCCCTCCGCGTAGAACGGCGTCCGGTCGAGAACGACCTCGGCGGCGCCCTGCCCGGTCAGCTCGGCATATTCCATGCCGTCGCGGACGATGGCGAGGACGGTCCCGGCCGCCGTCGTGGTCTCGTACCCGAGGAACTCGGTGTCGCCGGTCCGGGCCTGGATCGTCTGGAACAGCGCCGTCAGCTCGGCGTGCTTCGCGAGATCCGCCTTCTTGCCCGACCGGCTGCGCTCGCGCTGCTCGCTGAGGGCGGTTTCGAACCCGGGCCGGTCGACTCCGACGCCGTACTCGGCTGCCAGCTCGACGGTCAGGTCGATCGGGAAGCCGAAGGTGTCGTGGAGCCGGAAGGCAAGTTCGCCGGGCAGCTCCGGGGCATCGTCCAGAAGCTCCTCGGGCCGCCGGCCGATGACCCGCTGCGTGTCCGGGGCGAGCGTCGCGAGTGTCGCCTCGAGCTGGGCCGTGCCCGCGTCGAGGGTTCGCGCGAACTGTGCCTCCTCCCGCTCGATGGCCGCGAGGACCGCCTCGCGTCGCTCGATGAGGTACGGATACGCCTCGCCCATGATCTCGATGACGACCGACCCGAGATCGGCCATGAACGGCTCGCGCCGGCCCAGGTTCCGGCCATGACGGACCGCACGCCGGAGAATCCGTCGCAGGACGTAGCCGCGGCCTTCGTTCGATGGGAGCACGCCGTCGGCGATGAGGAACGTGACGGCGCGCGAGTGGTCGGCGATGACCTGGTAGCTGAACCGCTCGGCCTCGAACGTCGCCGGGTCGTGGCTCATCAGTGCCCGCATCCGGGCGTGGATCGGCGCGAACAGGTCGATGTCGAAGTTGCTCGGGACCTGCTGGAGGACGCTCGCGAGGCGCTCGAGGCTCATCCCGGTGTCGACGCTCGTGAAGGGCAGCGGGACACGGCCCGTCGGCCGCTGGTCGAACTCCATGAAGACGAGGTTCCAGATCTCGAGCCAGCGCGGGCAGTTCTCCGAGTGGTCCGGGATGCACTCCGGCCCCTCGGACAGGTGCGCGCCGCGATCGAAGTGGATCTCGCTGCACGGCCCGCACGGGCCGGTGTCGGCCATCCGCCAGAAGTTGCTGTCATCGCCGTCGTCGACGTCGCCCCACACGGCCATGCGGTCAGGCGTTAGCCCGATCTCGTCGCGCCAGACGCCGCGGGCCACCTCGTCGTCCTTGTAGGTGGTGGCCGCCAGTCGGTCGCCCGGGATGCCCATATCGACGGTCAGGAAGTCCCAGGCGAAATGGATCGCCTCGCGCTTGAAGTAGTCGCCAAAACTCCAGTTGCCGAGCATCTCGAAGAGGGTGTGATGGCGCGTCGTCCGGCCAACCTGCTCGAAGTCGTTGTGCTTGCCCGCGACCCGCAGGACCCTCTGGTAATCGACAGCCCGGGTGTACGGCCGCTTTTCGACCCCGGTCAGGACGTCCTTGAACTGGACCATGCCCGAGTTCGTGAAGAGCAGAGTGGCATCGCCGGCAGGGACGAGGCTGGCGCTCGGCACCGCCGTATGACCCCGCTCCGCGAAGAACTCGACGAAGCGTCGGCGGATCTCGGCGGCGGCCAGCGGCCGGATGCGCGGGTCCTGCTCGGTGACGGGGGGCGACACGGCGGCAATGGTACCGAACGATTCAGCCGATCGGTCCGTACCGAGCCGCCCGGCGCGGCTCAGGCCGGGCGGTGAACGCAACGATCGGACAGCGGGCTTCCAGTTCACGCCGCCGTCGCGTCCATCTCAAACGCTCGACGTGCCTCCGGCCTGATGGGCGGTCGGGACGAGCTCGACGAGCGAGATCGAGGGCATCGGCAGACCGAACTCGAGGTCGAGGTGGCCCCCGTCGTCGACGTCGACCGTCCGTTCCGGCTCCAGCTCGTCGAGCCGGTCGGCGCCGGCGAGGTGTACCCATCCTTCGTCGTCCGGCCAGGCGCGGTCGTCCCAATGGCGCTCGATGTTGGAGTGCGTGGCGTCGACCCGGTGATGACGGACGAGGATCGGGCCCCGTGGCAGGCCGTCGACGGCCAGCCGGACCGTTCGGTCGAGCAGTGGGTCGCCGGCAGCCTTGGTCTGGTCGAGGGTGCCGTTCCAGGTGGCGATCGCGATCCGGCCGTCGTCGGCTCGCGTCGCCCAGGCCTGCACGAGGCCGGTCGCACCGTCGCCGCGGAGGACCGCGCGGATCTCTGTGTCACCGAGTCGCTCGAGCATGCGGAGTGCCCAGAAGCGCGGCTTGCGCAGGTTGCCGACGGTCAGGAGGCCGAAGCCGCCGTGGAACAGGCGGGCCGGTTCGCCGAGCTCGACGAAATGGTCGGACGCGACCCAGTAGGCAAGCGACTCGAGCCGGCCAGCCGCGGAGCGCATCCCGCGACAGACGAGCGGGGCGCCCCAGACGCTGTCGTTGATCGGCGAGCCGTGGACCGGCGAGATACCCCATTCGGTCCAGTAGAGCGGCAGGTCCGGCCGTCCCGCCCGGGCCATGATCGGGTGGAGGTCGAGCGGCGGCAGGCCATAGGTATGCGTGCTGATGAAGTCGACCGGGATGCCGGTCGCGACGGCATGGGCGAGGAAGTCGTCGACCCAGCCGACGGCGGCGGTCGCCGGTCCGCCGACCTGGATCCCGGGGTCGACCGCCTTGATCGCGCGGACCGTCGCGTCGTAGAGGTCGAAATAGGCCGCCTCATCGGCCGACCAGAACACCTTGAGGTTCGGCTCATTCCAGACCTCGAACGGCCAAGCCCGCACTGCCTCGACCCCGAATCGCTCGCGGAGATGACCGACCAAGGCGGTGATGAGCGCGGACCAGCGGGCCATGTCGCGTGGCGGCGAGATGATCCCGCGATAGTCGAACACGGTCGCCTCGGGATCCGAGGCCAGGTCATGGGGCATGAACGACAGCTCGACGACCGGGCTCAGCCCCGTCCCGAGCAGGCGCTCGAGGACGACATCGCTCTTCTCGAAGTCGTAGACGGGCCGACCGTCGACCTCGCGATAGACACCGAGGCTGTCGTGCAGGATGGCGTGGGCCCGGACGGATCGGACGCCGAGCTCGGTCCGGACGATCCGGAAGGCCTCCGCCAGCTCGTTGCCGACGTTTCGCCCGCCGGGGCCGACACCTCGGAGCAGGAGCGCGAGGTGCTCTGAACCGATGATCGGGCGCCACGGTCGCTCCGTCGGCCCGATCGCGGTCGCCGCATCGACGGCGAGGTCGACCGTGGCGGTGCCATAGCCCGCGCCGCCGGGCGTCGCCGCGACCGGCTCGGACAGCGGGCCGACCGGGCCGTCGATGGCTGCCAGCGCCGCGACGGCATACCAGCGCGGCCGGCCCGGCTCGCCCGTCGTGTCGGCATACCCTGGATCCGGGACCGCGAGGAGGTCGCCGGCGCGATGGTCGATCGGCTGCCACGGGCCAGCGGCCGAATCGGCGCGGTGGACGACATAGCCGGCCGCGTCGGCGACCCGTTGCCAATCGATCGTCACGTGGCCGCGGCCGGACGTCGCCGACACGCCGGCCGGCGCGCTGACAACGACGTCGGGCGCGGGTCGGTTGCGCGACGCCTGGGCGCCGATCTCGTCGAACCAGGCGATCCGGGCGGAGCTCCCGGTCGTGACGGCGTCGGTCATCGCAGCGCGGCGGCGTCTGGCGCATCGCGTGGGCCGGCGCCGAACGTCTCGAGGCCGATCACCGGCTGGAGCGCCTTGCGGACGTCCTTCGTTGCGAACGCATCGCGCAGCATGTCCTTGGCCAGGGCGTTGCCGATCGCGCCCATGATGATCCCCTGGTCGAGCGACAGGTATGCCTTCGAGACGGTGCCCGTCTGGACGTTCACGCTGTCGCGGAACCCCCACTTGCCGTAGATCCCGAAGTCCGACTTGAGCTTGGCGACGTTGTCCAGGACGTCATCCGGGGCCCAACGGAGGGCGAGGAACGACGCATGCGGCGTGACCACCCCGTTGGTGTAGGCCGACGGCGGCGGATCTGCCTTGGCCGGGCGACCGCACGTCGTGAAACCACGGTCGACGAAGGTGTTGTCCTCGTTCGACGGGTAGCCGTCTGGGTTCATCCCGATCCCGTCGACCCCATACGCTGCGTATCCGCCCTCCGGCGTATTCGACGGCGAGAAGCCCCAGTAGCCGTAGCCGGCCTCGACCATGCCGTGGTGGACCTGGGCCGCGACCGTCAACGGATGGTTGATCGCCCAGCTTCGCGGGCCCCATGTCTCCTCGGGGACGAACAGGGTCGGCATCAACGCCTCGAACATGCTGCCACCCCAGCCCGGCACGACCCGGAACCCGTCGTACTCGTAGGCGCCCTCGAACACGTTCACCCCGAGATAGGTCCGGTTGACTCCGATTGGGTTCGTCTCGGGCCAGCTCCAGTCGCACGTGGCCGGGAACGTCCGCCACGCGCCGAAGTACTCCTTGGCCGGGATCGTTCCCTGGGCGATCCCGATGTAGCTCGCGATCCGGCTCTCGCTCACGATCGTGTCGTAGCAGCACGGCGAGAACCCGTCGCTGGGCCGGACATGGAAGGCGATCCGGTTGAAGGCCGGCCGGTAGTAGAAACCGAAGTCCATGCTGTTGAAGAGGGCGTCGGCGCGCACGGCAACCTCCGGCTCGGTGGACGAGACCACGTGGATCGCGGCCGCCAGCCAGCCATTGTCGACCGAAGACAGGATCGGATCGACGACCTCGCCGGTGGGCGGCCAGATCTTCAACACGGCACCCGTCGTGTGGTCGTACCAGTTGAAGTACTGGCCGCTCGGCCGGCCGTCGGCACCGAGAGTGTGGTCGCGCTCCATCGTCTCGAGGGAGTGGATCGTCCGATCGAGCCGGGCGACCGCCTCGGCGTGGCCGATGATCGCGAGGTGCTCGGCCACGACCGTGCTCCACATATAGGCCCCGATGTTCGTCGTCGAGGTCTGGACGCTCGCCGTGCCGTCCGCGTCGAGGCTGTCGGCCGGCAGCCCGCTGGCGGGATCGGTCATCGCCACGAAGGACGCCCAGGTGTCGCGAGCGTATCCGAGCAGGGTGGCCCGCCCGGCCGGGCTGAGAGGGGCCGACACTGAGCCCACGGCGCCTGCCGGAAGGATGACTGCGCCGATGATCACCGCGATCAGGGCGCTGGTGATCCTGCGAAGACGAGGTGGGCGCATGTCGGAGTCCTCGTGGTCGGGGAGGGACGGCACGGCCGTCGTGGGACGATCAGCCCTTGAGGCCGGTCGTCGCGATGCCCTGGGTGATCCAGCGCTGGAAGAGGATGAAGATGATCAGGACCGGCACGACGAGCACGACCGAGCCGGCCATGAGCATCCCGTGATCGGCCTGGTATTGGCCCGTCGCGAACGTCGCGAGCGCCACCGGGAGCGTGTACATCTGCGGCTCCTGGGCCATCACCAGCGGGTACAGGAAGCTGTTCCACGAGCCCAGGAAGGTCAGGATCCCGAGCGTGGCGAGGACCGGGACGGTGATCGGGAGCACGATCTGGCGGAAGATCCGCCACTCGTTCGCACCGTCGATCCGGGCGGCCTCGAGCAGCTCGTCCGGGATGCCGTACATGAACTGGCGGGTCAGGAAGACCCCGAACGGGCCGACGAGGAACGGCAGGATCAGACCCGGGTAGGTGTTGACGAGCCCGAGGTTGCGCATCAGGACGAAGTTCGGGATCAAGGTGATCCCGGCCGGGACCATCAGCGTCGCGAGGACGAGGCCCATGATCAGCCGCTTGCCGCGCCACTGGAGCTTGGCCAGGGCGTACCCGAGCATCGGGCAGAACACGATGTTGCCGACCGTCACGACGAGCGCGACGACCGAGGAGTTGAAGAAGAACCGTGGGAAGTCGAGGTTGCCGAAGAGACGCCCGAAGTTGTCGGTCGTCGGGTCCTTCGGCAGGAACGTCGGCGGGTTCACGAGGAACTCGGCCTGCGGCTTCAGCGACCCAAGGAGCATCCACAGGAACGGTCCGACCATGAGCAGGATCCCGAAGATCAGGAGCCCGTAGACCCACCATGCGCCGTATGACGGTCGGCCGGTCGATCGGGACGGCGCGGGCGGCGCGGGCGGTCGGGTGGCAAGCGCGGTCATCGCCGGGTCTCCATCACGCGTCGTCAGACCGAAGGAACCTGAACTGGAGGAAGGCGATGGTGGCGACGATCAGGAACAGGATGTACGCGATCGCCGATGCGTAGCCCTGGTGGAAGAACGTGAAGCCCTGCTGGTACATGTACATCGTCACCGACAGGGTGGCGTCGAGCGGGCCGCCCTTGGTCATGACGAACGGCTCCTCGAACAGCTGGAGGTAGCCGATGGTCGTGATCACGAGCATGAACAGGATCGTCGGCCGGAGCATTGGCAGGGTCACGTTGCGGAAGGACGCCCAGCGGCCGGCACCGTCGATCGAGGCGGCCTCGTAAAGGACGACCGGGATGGCCTGCATGCCGGCAATGAACACGACCATCGCGAACCCGACGTTCCGCCAGACCGCCATCGCGATGATCGAGGGCATCGCGAGGGCGGGATTGGCCAGCCAGTCGGGGCCGCTGACTCCGACCTTCGCGAGCACCAGGTTGATCAGCCCGATATCCGGGTTGAGCAGGAAGCGCCACACGACCGCGATCGCCACGATGCTCGTGATCACCGGCAGGTAGTAGCCCACGCGGAATGCGGTCCGGAACCTGGTGATCCCGCGGCTCAGCGCGTTGGCGATGAGGAGGCCGAGAGCCAGGGTCACGGGGACGCCGATCACGACGAAATAGGCGGTGTTGCCGAGGGACTTCCAGAACTTCGGATCGGACAGGAGGTCGGTGTAGTTCTTCAGGCCGACGACCGACGTCCCGAGCGGGTTCTGGATGTCCCGGAGGCCGAAGCTCGTGAAGCTCATGAGGAGCGACACGAGGATCGGCAGGGCCAGGAAGATCCCGAACAGGATGACGAACGGAGCCGCGAACGCCCAGCCGGTCAGGTCCTGGCGCCACCCCCGCCGGCGTCCGGCGGGGGCGGACCCGCGGGCGGTTACCCCGCGTCGAACGATGGCCGGAGCCGTCACGTCAGTTGGTTCCGATCGCTTCGGCGTCCTTCTGCATCTGATCCGCGGCGGCCTGTGGCTCGAGGCCACCAGTCGTCATCTTCTCGAGGGTGTCGTTGATCTTGGACGCCAGCTCGCTCCACGTCGCGGACACGGGCTGGGCCTTGGTGGTCTTCAGCTGGGTTCCGAAGAGGGCGACGTTTGGATCGCCTTTCACGGCGCTGTCATCCCACGCCGACTGGACGGCCGGCAGGTCGGTCACGGTCGTATACCAGAGGGCCTGGGTCTTCGGATCGGACAGGAACTTCACGAATGCCCAGGCGGCATCCTTGTTCTTGGAGTTCTTGTAGACCACGAGGTTGCTGCCGCCGAGGAACGACGTCGCGGACGCCTTCATGGGCATCGGTGCGACGGCCCACTTGTCCTTGAAGCCGGCTCCGCCGGCGGTCGCGATCAGGCCGATGTGCCACGGCCCGGAGAAGAACATCGGGTTGTCGCCCTTGACGAACGCGGGCGTGATGTCAAAGCCCTCGGGCACCGACTTCGGCGTCAGGCCTTCCTTGAAGAAGGAGTCGTAGAACGTCAGCGCCTCGACGGCCTGCGGACTGTTCAGGGTCGGCTTGCCGCTCGCGTCGACCACGTCGCCGCCGTTCGACCACAGGAACGGGAAGTACTCCTGCCAGTTCTTCGTACCGAGGGAAATGCCGTACTTCGCGCCGCCCGTCGACTGCATGGCCTTCGCCATCGCTTTCAGGTCGTCCCAGGTCGCTGGCGCCGCGGTGATTCCGGCCTTCGTCGCGATATCGGTCCGGTAGTACAGGAGACGTGTCTCGACGTACCACGGGACGCCCGACACGACCCCGTTGACGATATTCGTGTTCCAGGCGCTGTAAAAGTAGGCGCTCTTGTCGATGGTCGATGGGACCGGCTCGAATGCGCCCGTCGCCCCGAACTGGCCCATCATGTCCGTGCCCATCTGGCTCACATCCGGCGTCGAGTTGCCGGCGATCGCAGTCTGGAGCTTCGTCACGGCCTCGCTCCAGGCGACCGGGGTGACGTTAACCTTGACACCCGGGTTCGCCTTCGTGAATGCGTCGGCGAGGACGGTGAGCTTTGTCCCTTCGTTGCCCATCGCCCACACGGTCAACGTGCCGCTGAGGGCGGCCGCAGGGGCGGTGCTCGCGCCGGCCGCCTGACTACCCGGCGCGGGTGCTCCACTCGCTCCGGCGGGCGCCCCGCTGCCGCTGTTCGTTCCACAAGCCACAAGCCCAAATGACAGGGCCACTGCGGTGAGCGCCATCGCGGCGCGAGAGCCTGAACGCATCTGGGGACCTCCACCGGCAGGAGGTCGCAAACTGCAGCCTCGCCGACCTCAACGGTGGACGCCGCAGGGGGCTGGGCGTACCCGGGCATCGGGGCCGCGGAGTTGCAGTTGCGTGTCAGGGACGAGGCGGCGCGGCTCCAGCGTCGGTTGCGCTGGCATTGCGGTCCCAGGAGGGCGGCGCCGATCGGGCGACCGTCCCGAGGGTGTGGCGGCGCGACCAGATCGTCGAGCCGGCGATGGCCGCACCGACGAAGGCGCCGAGCGCCAGCCCCCGGGCGAACGTCGTTGCGCGCCGGTCGTCCTCGCCGTCTCCACCGGCGAGCGCGCGGACCAGGGCCTCGAGCGGGGCCGGCATCCGGTCGCCGTTCATGGGCCCACCTTCGGGCGGCGGGTCGGCCCGAGGATCGCCATGATCGAGACCATCCCGATGCCGACCCAGGCGAGCAGCGACGCCGCGACCAGCCGGAAGTCGCCGATCCGCAGCAGGTCCAGCCCGAGCCGGGCGCCGAGCTCGTCGCCGGCCCACGCGCCGAGGAACGCCGCGACGACCAGGAGGGGCAGCTGGCCGCCGGCGGATCCCCGGATCAGCACGTACAGGCCGGTGTGGAAGATGCCGACGAGCAGGGCGAGGACGGGCGCCGGTCCGATCACGCGCCGAGTATAGGCCGCGGAAACGACGAAGCCGGGCCCGCCCGGGCCCGGCCTCGATCGGTCGCAACTTCGTTGGCCTACGGCTTGACGCCGGAGATCCACGTCCCCCAGTTGGCGAGCTGGCTGCGGGTGTTCCCGCAGCGGAAGTTCGTCGAGGCGAACGTAGCCAGGTCGCACGTCTGGTTGATCGTCTCGGCGGCGAACCAGATCGTGCCGTCGGCAGCGACGCCGGACGCCCCGTAGTCGCCCCAGCGCTCGACGCCGTTGCCGCCGAACGACACCAGCCCGGTGAACCCGTCGGCCGGCCCGACGCCGGCCTTGGCGACCTTGACCGAGCTCGCTCCGTGGGCCGCATCGAGGGTCACGTAGGCCGCGCTCGGGTAGGTGTTCGGCCCCGCGAGGGTGAAGCTCATCAGCCCGGCGCCGACGGCCGTCGCCGCAACGGCCGGGAACATGACGCTGTCGACGGCGACGGAGACGTAGCCGTTCCTCACGAGCGACGGCGTCCCTGATGGATCGACGATGAACCATGCGATCCCGGACCGGGTCGGGCCGGTCGGGCTCTTGACCGCGGTGTTGACCGCGCCCCAGAGATGGCCGTTCGCGAAGACGACCTGATTCATCCGGTCGTCGTTCGAGTTCAGCAGGCTCATGTGCTCGTTCGCCTGCTTCGTAGCCTTGAGGTAGTCAATAAGTGGCGTCGAGCCGGGCTTCTGGGTCACGGCCGGCGGCTGGCCGTACGTCTCGGTCGCCACGATGGACGAAGCGAGATGGACGTTCGCGGCCGTCGCGAGGGAGGAGGTGTTGGTCAGCTTCCAGACGGCGATCCGGTTGTCGGTGGCACCGTTGAAGTCGAGGGCGGAAAGGAAGTACTCCGTCCCGCGGTTGGCCGACTCGGTGGCGCCGCCGGGCGGCGTCGTCGCCGGCTGGAGGGTATAAGCCTGACCCTCGGCGAGGGTCGGCTGGAAGATCGCCTGTGTCTGGGCGGCGCTGATCGTGCCGCTCTCGAGCGCGGCCTTCGACATCGCGTAGACCATCGCCCCGTTGAAGCCGTTCGTGAAGACGGGGAACTCGTTGGTCGTGACGTAGAAGCCGTTGGCGTCGGTGCCGATGAGCGGCTGATCGCCGAGGCACGGGCAGCCGGCATGGCTCGGAGTTCCGCCTGTGCCGTCGTTCGTTGTGTTGATGATGAAGGTGTACCAGCCATCGGCGATCGGGTCGCTCGACTTGCTGACGGCGATGTAGACGTGACTACCGCCGGTGAAGGCGCCGCTGGCGGGGTCCTGATCGAGCTGGAGCATCGTCAGGAAGAAGCGACCGGTCGCGCTGTCATAGATGCACTTCGGATCGCTTGTGAAGTCGCCGTATACCGGCGGGGTGCTCCGCGTGATCTCGGGCGGCAGCCCGAAGAACAGGTTGAGGGGCACGACCGCGGACAGGACGGCGCCGCTCGTATCGCGGACCCGGAGGACGGTGTTGACCGATTCGATGATCGTGCTGCCGCCGACGCACAGCGCCTGGTCCGGCGGCTCGAGGCTGAACTTGTTGGCCGTCGGCCCCGCGTCGGGGAAGCGGTTGTTGAAGTGGTTCAGGCCGGCGAAGCCAGCGGGGGCGGACGACACCGACGAGGTGGCCGGCCGGGGCACGTTGGTCGAGGGCACGTGGGCGAACGACTTGTTGCCCGAGATCTGGCGATCGGCACCGAACTCGGGATCCTGCTGGATCTCCGTCGACGTCCCGCCGGTCGCGGCCTTTGAGCCGCCGGCATTCGAAACGTGAGCGGTGCCGACCCGCTTGATTGCAACGGTCTGGTGCGAGCCGCCCGAAGCGGCCGTCGCGACGCCGATGCTGCCCGCGGTCAGGGCGAGCGCGGCGCCGATCGAAACGAGCCGGACGAGGCTCGAGCGATGCCTGGATTCCACCAATACTCCTCCACGAGATCTGCTGTGGTCGTTGGCGCGCGGGGACGAGCGAGACAATGGATGCGGTCGAGGATCGCCGACCCATCGCCAGCTGCCGTCCGCGCGACCTGGCACGAATGCGAGCGCCTAGTGCGACGTTTTCCGGAGAAGCCTCCCACCGCTGCGGCGGTCCGTCATGCGGACCTGAGCGATCGGACCCTCCGTCGTCCGACCAGACTCCCCGCTCTCGGCACTCGCGATGCCGACCAGGTTGCTTGAGAGGATGTAACCACGTGGCGCGGAGACCGGCAAACGCAGCGGCCCGATGGGCGGGTCGGAGCGGTGCCCGCTCGCACCGGAAACGTCGCGCGGTGCTCTGCCCGCGTGGTGTTCTCCCCCCCCCTGGCAGCACGAAGCCGGGCCCGCCCGGGCCCAGCTCCGCGGACTGCCTGGGGCTGGTCGCTACGGCAGGTTGAAGAAGCCTGCCCCGTTCGGGCTGCCGACGCCGGTCACGTTGTCGTAGCCGGAGCCGGTATGGATCGTCAGGGAGATGCCGCCCGTCCCGTCGCCGACATTCAGCGTGCGGAAGATGAAGCGGTATCCGGCACTCGCATCGACGCTGTTCGTGTAGTTCACGCGCCACACACCATGGCTGTCGCCGATGCTGTCGACGTCGCGGAACGAGGTCGAGCCGTAGGCAGCGTAGAGGGCGGGGTTGATGAACCCGTGGGCATGGCCCAGCTTCTGGTCAGCCAGCGCCGCAAGGCCGGCGGTGATCGGCGAGGCGAGGCTTGTCCCACCGATCCGGTAGGTGTCGTAGTAGCTGCCGTCCGGGAACGTCTGGGTCTGCCCGATCAGCATGCCCGTCTGCGGATCGGCGATCGCCGACACGTCCGGGACGACGCGGCCCTTCGCGGTGCCGTGTGCCTGGGACATGATGTTCGGGACCACGCCGACCTGGTACCAGGGCTGCGCGAAGAGCCGGCTCGTGCCGCCGCCCGAGCCATACAGGTAAACGCCCGGGGGCTGAGCCACCCAGCCGGTGCTCTTGTACTCGGCCGTGCCGGTCTGCCAGCCGGTCTCCCAGAGGTAGATGTTGCTGGCGCCGACGGCCAGGCTCGTCCCGCCGACCGCGGTCACCCACGGGCTCGAGGCAGGCCAATCCGGAGTTGCGGCGGCATTCGCAGCCTGTCCGCCGGTCTCGTCGCCGTTGTCACCGGACGAGAAGTACACGCCGATTCCCTCGGCCGCGGCCTGGATGAACGTGTCGTTGTAGGGCTTGACGAAGCCGCGCGGAAGCAGCTCGGTCGAGAAGCCGTAGCTGTTGGTGACGATCTGGGCCAGGTGGCGATCGACGACGTGGTTGAGGGCGGCGTCGAGGTCCTGGTAGTTGTTCGGCGCGCCGACGTACACGATCTTGGCGCCTGGTGCCATCGAGTGGACGGCTTCGATGTCGAGGGTCTCCTCGCCCGACCAGCCCTGGGGATCCTGGGCAGGGTTCTGCGGCCGTCGGAATGTGCCGGGGGCGACAACCTGGGTGAAGAGCCCGTTCAGGCTCGGCAGGCCGTGGTCGGCGCTGTAGCGGTTGACGTCCGAGACGATCGTCGGCGAGGCGTACGCGTCGATGATCGCGACCGTCTGGCCGGTGCCGTCAAGACCGGAGGTGGTGACGCCGTACGCACCACGGAGCTGGGCCGGGGTGTAGCCGCACGGCGCGTACGGCTGGGCGGTCCCGTAGACATTCGGCAGGGTGACGCCGTGCGGGCTTGGGTCCGTGGCCGTCGTCTTCTGGGCCCAGTAGGACGAGCAGGGCGGCGCGTTCCGGAACCCGGCGACGGGCGGTGCGTCGGTGATCCGATTGGTATGGACGAACATGGCGCTGTCGTCGAGACCAAGGACGGCGCTGACGCCGGTCAGGCTCACCGGCACGGACAGGTCGGTGGCCGGGGAGCGGACGATCTTGCCCTTGACCGAGTACGTCTTGAAGGTGGTCGCGAACGCTGCCGCTGCTTGGGCGTAGGTGCCCTCGGCAGCGACGTAGTGGTTGTTCGACGGGGTGTAGTCGACCGTGAAGCCCTGGTTGCGCAGCCACGTCTGGATCGCGCCGATCTGGGCCTGGCTGGGCGCGAACTGCTGGCGGAACTGGGCCGGCGTGACGAACTTGCCGTACGAACTGCTGCGCGGATCGGAGACGGATCGCGCGAGCGCTTCGGCCCCAGCTTGATCGCGCCATCCGAGATAGACCCGGAAACCGACTGCGGCCGACGCATCGACCGAGCCCTTGACGTTGGCTGCGTTCGCCCACGCTGGGACGCTTCCGGAAAGGCTGGTCCGACCGCCAGCGGCGGCCGAGATGATCCCTGGGCTGAGGGCGGTCAGGGCAATGACGCCCGTCACGAGCCCGACGGATGCGCGGGTGCGCAGATTCACGGAGGCAGCCTCCCATTGTTGATCGGCCCACGGTGGGTGGGCCGTGAATCTTGTGGACTGCCCCCAGACAGTCCCATCCACCGGTGCTCTTCCGGAGCACGGGCAGGCGATGAGGTGGATGTAACCACGTCTGCTCGGGACCGGCAAACGTCCTGGCCTCGACAGCCGAAAGTACCGGTGCGGATCGGCACCGGAGCTCCCGCCACTTCCCGGCGTCAGGCGGTCGTGCGGAGCGCCTCTGCCCCGGTGATCGCCCCAGTTCGCTCGATCCGGCCGCCCCCGAGGACGACTTCGCCGGCGTAGAGCACGGCCGCCTGGCCGGGCGCCGCTGCCCAGACCGGCAGATCGGTCTCCACGAGCCAATCGCCGCCGCGCCGCGGCTGGCCGGGCGTCAGGGGCCGGACGGTCGCCGGAACCGGCTCCGCCCGGTGGCGGATCCGGACGGCCGCCCGGAACGCTCCGTCCGGGCCTGCGGGCGCGTCGCCGGAGACGAAGCTGACGTTCGACAGGGACACGATCCGGGTCTCGAGGTCTTCGCGCCGGCCGAGCTGGATCGTGTTGCTGAGCGGGTCGATCCGGCTGACGTAGCGTGGCGCGTCGGCCGCGACGCCGATCCCCCGCCGCTGGCCGATGGTGAACCCCGCGGAGCCGGGATGCTCCCCCACCTGCGTCCCACCCGCGTCGACGATCGGGCCCGGCTGCGGGTCCCAACCCGCGCGGTCGCGGAGAGCATCGCGATAATCGCCCCCGGGCACGAAGCAGATCTCCTGGCTCTCCGGCTTGTCGGCGGTCGCCAGACCGAGCTCGCGGGCGACCGCCCGGACCTCGGGCTTGGTCAGCTCGCCGAGCGGAAACCGGGCGTACTCGAGCTGGTCCTGGCGCAGCCCGTACAGGAAATAGGTCTGATCCTTGTCGGCATCCTGCGCCCGGAGGAGCCGGACGTGCCCGTCAGGACCGATGTCGCGGCGGGCGTAATGGCCGGTCGCGACCGCCTCGCAGTCGTACAGGTGACGGGCTCGCCCGAGGAGTGCGCCGAACTTGACGTACGTGTTGCAGTCGACGCACGGGCTCGGCGTCCGGCCGTCGAGATAGGCGGTCAGGAACGGCTGGAGGACGCCGGCGTCGAACTCGCGCTCGAGGTTCATGACGTAGAACGGGATGTCGAGCTGGGCCGCCACCCGCCGGGCGTCGTCGGCGGCGTCGAGCGAGCAACAGCTCTTCTTGAACTCGGAGTAGCTGTCGGCGACGTCGTGTAGGCGCATCCAGACCCCGACCACATCGTGGCCCTCGGTCTGAAGGAGCGCGGCGGCTACCGACGAGTCCACCCCGCCGGACATTGCGACGAGGATCCGGCTCACGCGAGCACGCCCTGCCCGAGGGGATCGGCGGCAACCGCGATCGCCCCCGTCCGCATCGACGCGACGACGCGCGGGACGGTCACGGCCGCCTCGTCGATGTCGGCCTCGGTCGTCGTTCGGCCGAGCGACAGCCGGAGCGCGCCGCGCGCCTCCTCCTCCGGATAGCCCATCGCCGTGAGGACGTGCGAGACCTCGGTCGAACCGGTCGTGCACGCCGAGCCGACCGACGCCGCGATCCCCTCGAGATCGAGCGACATCGTCAGGGCGTTGCCGTCCGCGTCGCGGGCGATGACCGAGAGATGGTTTGGCAGGCGCTCCTTGGGGTGTCCGGTGAGCTCCGTGCCGTCGACGGCGAGGACCGCCTTCTGGAGCCGCTCCCGCTGGCGGCGCACCCGCTTGACAGTCTCGGGCCGCTCGGTGCAGGCCAGCTCGTACGCGGCCGCCATCCCGATGGCACCTGCCACGTTCTCCGTGCCGCCCCGCCGATGGCGTTCCTGCGACCCGCCCTGCTGCTGGACGACGATGTGCGTGCCATGCCGGACGTAGAGGGCGCCGACGCCCTTGGGGCCTTCGAACTTGTGGGCGCTCAGGGCGAGGAGGTCGACGCCGAGCGTCTCGACGTCAAGGTCTTGATGGGCGCCCGCCTGGACCGCGTCGACGGCGAACAGGACGCCGCGATGGGCATGGACGCGGCGACCGATCTCGGCGATCGGCTGGATCGTCCCGACCTCATTGTTGGCGAGCATGATCGCGACGAGGATCGTCTTGTCGGTGATCGCGGCGTCGACGTGATCCGGGTCGACCCGGCCGTAGCGGTCGACGGGCAGCTCGACCACCTCGAAGCCGAACTTCTCGAGGTAACGGAGGGTGTGCCCCACGGCGTGATGCTCGACTGCCGAAGTCACGATCCGATGGCCGCGCGCCTTGCCGGCCCACGCGCCGCCCTTCAGCCCGAGGTTGAGGGCCTCGGTGCCGCCGGAAGTGAAGACGATCTCGCGGGCCTCGGCGCCGATCCGGGCGGCCAGTCGGCCATGCGCCTCGTCGAGCGCGGCCCGGGCGCGCCGGCCGTATCCGTGGGCTGAGCTCGGGTTCCCGAAATCCTCGGTCAGGAACGGCAGCATCGCGTCGAGGACCTCGCGCCGGAGGGGGGTCGTCGCCGCGTGATCGAGGTAGATCGTCATGGCCGCCGATTGTACGCCGGGTCTTTCGGCCGGCCGAGGGCGGGGCCCAACGCGCAGGGCCTGCGGCGGCGCCACACGCGCGATACTCCAGGGATGCGGACCTTCACGATCGAGCCGCGCGGCCCGTTCGACCTCGAGACGGCGCGCGACTTCGCGGGCGGCTTCCCGGCGGGGATCGGGGCGCGGGCCGCCGCTGACGGCGCGATCCTCATGACGTTCCCGGTCGAAGGCTGGTCGGCGAGCGCAGTCGTGCAGCTCCGACCGCAAGCGGACGGATCGCTCGCCGGCGAGGTGTTCGGTGACGGCGACCTCGCGACGATCCAGAGGCAGGCCGAACGCTCGCTGTCGCTCGACCACGACGGTTCCGGCTGGCCGGAGGTCGGCCGTCGGGATGCCGTCATCGGCCGCCTCCAGGAGCGGCACGGGCTCCTACGCCCGGTCTGCTTCTACTCGGCATACGAGGCGGCGACCTCGTTCGTGATCGGCCAGCGGATCTCGATGGTCCAGACGCGACGGCTCAAGGAGCGTCTCGCCGAGCTCGCCGGCGATTCGATCGAGTTGGAGCTCGACGGCGAGCGCCGCACGATTCGCGCGTTCCCGCGGCCGGAGCCACTCCTCGCGATCCGGGAGGTCCCCGGTCTCGCCGCGGTCAAGACGGAGCGTCTTCACTGGCTGGCCCGCGCGGCACTCGACGGGCGGCTTGCCACCGAGCGGCTGCGCGGGCTGCCGGAGGAGGATGCGCTCGAGGAGCTTCGCGGGCTGCCGGGTGTCGGCGAGTGGACGGCGAGCGGCATCCTGACTCGCGGCTGTGGCGTCGCGGACACGCTGCCGCTCGGCGACCAGATCAGCCGTGAGGCGGTCGCCCACTTCTACGACCTCTCGACGCCGCCGGACGACGCGGCCTGGGCAGAGATCGCGGACGCCTGGCGGCCGTATCGGATGTGGGCCACCGTCCTGCTCCATATGGCCTGGCGTCGAGCGCAGGCGGAGCGGCCGAGCTACCGCCAGGACGCGCGCCGCCCAGGCGAACCGGCGCCGGACTGACCGCTCCCGACTGACACCTCTCCGATAGCCCGGAGCGCCATCGGGCCGGGTCGCGGCAATGGCGGCGGCTGCATGGTCGAGGCTCCACGCCCGAAGGAGCGCCCAGATGCAGACCGCCGACACGACGCCGACGCCCGACACGATGTCCCTCCCGGTCGAAGACGAAGACACGCTCGCCGATGGCGACTGGATCGAGTCCCCGATCGACGACATGACCTACGACCTGATCACGGCCCTCGCCTCGAAGCTCGAGGCGATCGACACCTACCGGATCTACGCGGAGGATGGCAACGCCGATCTGTGGCGGACCCTCGCCACCGACGAGCGGAGCCACGCCGAGCGGCTGGTCAGCGAGCTGAAGCAGCGCATGGCCGGCGCCTGATCGGCACAACTCGGCGGCCCGCGCCGCGGGCCTTCGACGGGGCTTGCGACGGGGCCTTCGGGCGTGGGTTGCGGGCGGGTGGACAATCGACCCCGAACGAGGAGTCGTCCATGGATGCCGCGCAACTCTTCCGAGTGTTCACCATGGTCCTGGCGGCAGCTGCCGGTGCGCGCTTCGTCTTCGTGTCAGTGAGCCGGGCGGGCGATGGTGTGGCGACGCTGTTCGTGCCACCGGATCGCGCTCTCGGCTGGCCACGGGGCGTGCAGGAGGGCGACGAGCCGTGGGGCTGGCACGGCACGCCGCCGACGCGGGTCGGCCCGCCCGGCGCATTCGACAGCGACGGTCCGCCGGCGGCCGGCGACAAATCGGATCGGCCTTGGGGTCAGCCGCGCGCCGGCTCGTTCGTCGTGCCGGTCAAGCGGGTGGCGCCGATCGACCTCCACATCCTGCCGCACTGACCCGGGCGACCGGTCGCGAGGGCCTCGACGCTTTTGTGGTCTCAGCCCGCGGCGGACGCCTCCCGCTCCGACGACCGTCGCAGATCCTCGGCCTGTCCGCGGGCGCGCCGCCGGTCGTGCTCAGAGAGCGAGCGCTTCCGGAGCCGGATCGAGAGCGGCGTGACCTCGACGAGCTCGTCGCCGGCGATGAACTCGATCGCCGATTCGAGCGTGAGCGGGCGCGGCGGGGTCAGCCGCAGCGACTCGTCGTGGGAGTGGGTCCGGATGTTCGTGAGCTGCTTGGCCTTGGTCGCGTTCACGTTCATGTCGCCGGACCGGGCGCACTCGCCGATGATCATCCCTTCGTAGACCTCGACCCCGGCGCCAATGAACAGCTCGCCGCGCTCCTCGAGGTTGAACAGCCCGAACGCGTTCGACGTCCCCGTCCGGTCCGCGACCAGGACCCCGTTCGTCCGATGCGTCACCTCGCCGGCCCACGGTCCGTAGCCCTCGCCGATCTGATGGAGCAGCGCGGTTCCCCGCGTGTCGGTCAGGAGCTGGCCGCGATACCCGATCAGGCCCCGGACCGGCAGGACGAACTCCATCCGGACACGCCCGTCGGCGTCGGTCGTCATCTGCTCGAGGCGTCCCTTGCGGGCGGCCATCGCCTCCTGGACCGCGCCGATGTAGTCGGGCGGGATGTCGAGAGTGACCCGCTCGTACGGCTCCTGGATCTCGCCGTCGACCGTGTGGAGGAGGACCTCAGGGCGCGATGCGGTGAGCTCGAACCCCTCACGCCGCATCTGCTCGAGGAGGACCGCGAGCTGGAGCTCGCCGCGGCCGCGGACCTCGAACGTATCGCCGCTCTCGGTCGGGTAGACCTCGATCGAGACGTTGCCGAGGGTCTCCTTGTCGAGCCTCGCCTTGATCTGGCGCGACGTCACGAACTTGCCCTCGCGGCCGGACAGCGGCGAGGTGTTCACCCCGAACGTCATCGACAGCGTCGGCGCGTCGACGTCGAGCCGGGGCAGCGGCCGCGGATCGGCGGGATCGGTGATCGTGTCGCCGATGGTGACCTCGGGCAGCCCGGCGACCGAGACGATGTCGCCCGGCCCGGCCTCGAGGATGTCGATCCGGTCGATCCCATGGGCGGTCTGGAGCGAGGTCACGGTTCCGGAGATCGTGACCATCCGGCCCGGCTCGATCGAGCCCGCCGTGTCGTCCGGCTCCTCGCGCAGGACGGTGATCCGCTGCCCGGTCCGGATCCGGCCGTTCCAGATCCGGCCGACCGCCATGCGCCCGACGTAGTCGTTGGCCGACAGGTTCGTGACGAGGAGCTGGAGCGGGTGGCCCTCGTCGAAGGTCGGCGGCGGCGTGACCTCGACGAGGACGTCGAGAAGGACCTTCAGGTCGGTCGCCGGCTCGGCCAGGGAGCGCGTCGCCGTCCCGAGCTTGGCGTTCGTGTAGATCACCGGAAACTCGATCTGGTGGGCGTTGGCGCCGAGGTCCATGAACAGCTCGTAGATCTCGTCGAGGACCTCCGCCGGACGGGCGTCGGCGCGATCGATCTTGTTGACCGCCACGACGACCGGCAGGTGGCGGGCCATCGCCTTCTGGAGCACGTAGCGGGTCTGAGGCAGCGGTCCCTCGGCGGCGTCGACGAGAAGGAGCACGGAGTCGACCATCAGCAGCGAGCGCTCGACCTCGCCGCCGAAGTCGGCATGGCCGGGCGTGTCGACGATGTTCAGGCGGATGCCGGCATGGTCGACGGTCGTTTGCTTGGCGAGGATCGTGATCCCCTTCTCGCGCTCGAGATCGCCCGAATCCATGACCCGGTCGACGACCGCCTCGTTCGCGCGGAACGTGCCGGTCTGGCGGAGCATCGCGTCGACGAGCGTCGTCTTGCCGTGGTCGACGTGGGCGACGATGGCGATGTTGCGGAGGTCGGCACGGGTCGCTCGCATGGTCGGGGCGGTCGCGGCGGCAGGATTCATGATGGCGTCGGCGGGCACGGGTCGGCGGAGCTCCTGATGAAACGGGCCAACCATTGTCGCATGGAACGTTCGCCCGGCCCAAACGCCATGCCTCTAGACTGACGCCGTGGCCACTCCCGAACCGCCGGTCGTCCTGCGCCGTTACGCCGCTCCCAGCTACGACGAGGCCCTGACCGAGTACGAGGTGGACCTGCCGAGGATGGCCGGCGCGGGCTGGTATCCGGTCGCCCAGAGCTGGGGCTGGGACACCGTCGGCTCGGCCGGATTCCTGTTCGGCGGATCGAGCTGGAAGCCTGGCCCCGGCACGCTCGCGGTCACGTATCGCCGCGAGCCACGGGCGGCGCCATGACCGTTGCCGCCGTCGTCCTCGCCGCCTCCCCGGAGTCGGCTCTAGCCGATGCCGACGGCATGCCCGCCGTCCGGCGGATCGCCGACGTCGCGTGGTCAGGTGGGGCGACGCCGATCGTCGTCGTCTCGTTCGATCCCGACGGCGCAGTGGCCGCCGCCCTCGCCGGTTCGCCGGTGACGCTCGCCGAGCCCGCCCCGCCGGTGCACGGTCCGAAGGCGCAGATGGCGCGCGGAGCGGACGTCGCCCGGGCCGAGATCGACGACACCGACGCGATCCTGCTGTGGCCGGCCCGCATGACCTGGGTCGGGCCCGAGACGATCACCTCACTGATCGAGCTCCACGGCAGCGCTCCCGATGCGCTCCTCCGGCCGACGTGGGACGGCGAGCCGGGCTGGCCAGTTCTCCTGCCGGTCCCGGCGCTCGATGCGCTGCGGTCCGTCGGCGCCGAGCGGATGCCGCCTGACATCCTCGATGACCTGATCGCCGGAGGGCTTTCAGAGCTCCAGGTCGACCTCGGCGACCCGGGGGTCGCCTTCGACCGCCGGACGCCGCGCGTTGACCTGCCGGCGTACGTCGGGCCGGCCGGGCCACCTTCCGATCACGTCCACGAATGGGGCGCCGCCCTGGCCGATGCGCCCGAGGACGCTCCGCTCGAGGGCCCGGCACTCGCCCCGTATGCCCAGGCAGCCGACGCGGACGCCGACGCCGGCTGAAAGTTGTTCGCCGACGGGCGGGTGACAGCCCTCAAGCGGTCGCGCTCCGAAGCGAACCACGGACCCGATCGAAGGGCACGGTCGCAACGGCAATCCCGCCGATGACGAGGGCCACGCCCAAGAGCTGGCTCAGCGTGGGCGCCTCGTGGAGCAGGACCATCGCGAGGACGATCGTCATGACCGGCTGGGCGAGCAGGATGATCGAGGTCAGGACCGCCGGCAGCCGCGACAGGGACAGCGAGATCAGCAGGTAGCCGAGCGACTGCGATGTCAGCCCGAGAATCGCGAGCCAGACCAGGCTGACCGGTGCCGGAGCCAGGTCGAGGTCGCCGACGACGGTGCCCGCCAGCGCCGCTACGAGGGCCGTCGACACCGTCGCGATCGCGACGGGACCGGCAGGCCTGCGGAGGTCGGTGCTCCCCCGCCGGATGATCAGGAGATAGCCGGCGTAGCAGACGGCCGTCGCAAGCCCGAAGGCCACGCCGAGCCCGGGGTTGGTCCCGAACGCCCGGCCGCCGATCGCCCCGGAGATCAGCGCCACCCCGACGAGCACGACCGGCAGGGCGAGGAACGCGTTCCGGCTCGGCCGCTCTCCGTATGCCAGCCATGCGACCACGCCGACCACGAGGACCTGGAGATTGCCAAGGACGGTCGCGAGGCCCGCCCCGACATACGCGATCGCGTGGTGCCAGAACAGGAGGTCGCCGGCAAAGAAGATGCCCGCGACGAGGGCCAGCCGGACCGTCCGGCTCGGCAGGCCGCCGTAGCGGCGTTGCTCCAGGAACGCCACGAGACCGAGCAGCGGCAACCCGAACAGGGCCCGGAACACCGTGCCCGTCGAAGGCGACACCTCGGCCCAGCGGTAGAGGATCCCGCTGAACGCGATGCACATCGCCCCCAGCAGGGCGGCAAGGCGCGGCCGCGCGGCGATCGCGGCCAGCACGGGCGGGAGACCGGAATCGACCGCCGCGTCAGTCACGGTTCGACCAGGGCTAGCCCGCCTGCGGGCCGGTTTTCGTCGGGACGCCGACGAACCGCAGCCCGAGCTCCGCGAGCTGCGAGTCCTCGGGCGGCGAGGGCGCCTCGAGCATCAGGTCGGCGCCCGACTGCGTCTTCGGGAAGGCCATGACCTCGCGGATGTTCGTCTGATAGGCGAGGAGCGCCGCCCAGCGGTCGATTCCGAGGGCGATCCCGCCGTGCGGCGGCGCGCCGTATTCGAAGGCTTCGAGAACCGCCCCGAACTTCTCCTTCATCCCGGTCTCGGTCTGGCCTTGGAGGGCGAAGCTGCGCGCGAGCAGGTCGCGCCGGTGGATCCGGATCGAGCCGCCGCCGAGCTCCCAGCCGTTGAGCGCGATGTCGTATTGGAGCGCCCGGGCACGCCCCGCGGGATCCTTCGGCGACGGCTTCGACGGATCTCCGTCAAGCGTCGTCATGAGCTTCTCGTCCTCGGCCAGGACACCGCTGAACGGGTTGTGGGTGGCGTCCCAGCGCTCGTTCTCGGCGTCCCACTGGTACATGGGGAAGCGGTGGATCCAGCAGAAGGAGAGAACGTTCGGGTCCGCGAGCCCGAGCCTGGCGCCGAGCTCCACCCGGAGCCGGCCGAGCACGTCGGCGGTGACCTCCGGCGCGTCGGCGACGATCAGGATCAGATCCCCCGGCGCCGCGGTCGTCTCCTCGATGATCCCGCGGACGAGCTCATCGGACAGGAACTTCGCGATCGGCCCGCGGATTTCGCCACCCGGGTCGAGCACGAGGTACGCAAGGCCCTTCGCCCCGAACCGCTTCGCGCGCTCCGTCAGCTCGTCGAGCTCCTTGCGGGTCGAGCCGGCCATCCCGGGTCCGACGATTGCCTTGACTCGGCCGCCGCCGGCGAGCGCCTCGTCGAACACGCGGAATCCGGAGGTCGGCGTCCCGGCCGGATCGACCAGGCGCGGCCCGAGGTCGACGAGCTCGAGGCCGAATCGGAGGTCCGGCTTGTCGCTGCCGAACCGGTCCATGGCCTCGTCATAGGTGAGGCGCGGAAAGGGCACCTCCTGGAGTGGCCGCTCGGGGGTCGTGGCGCCGCACACCGCCATGACCATCTCCTCGACGAAGGCCATGACGGCGTCCTCGTCGACGAAGCTCATCTCCAGGTCGAGCTGGGTGAACTCCGGCTGGCGGTCGCCGCGGAGGTCCTCGTCCCTGAAGCAGCGGGCAATCTGGAAGTAGCGGTCGATGCCGCCGACCATCAGGAGCTGCTTGAGCTGCTGCGGGCTCTGGGGCAGGGCGTAGACGGAGCCCGGCTGGAGGCGCGACGGGACGATGAAGTCGCGGGCGCCCTCGGGGGTCGACTTGATCAGGTTCGGGGTCTCGACCTCGACGAACCCGTGGGCGTGATGGACCTCGCGGATCGCCTGGACGAGCCGGCTCCGGAGCAGCAGCCGGCGGGTCATCGCCTCGCGCCGGATGTCGAGGTAGCGATAGCGAAGACGGAGCGCCTCGTCGATCTGGGCGTCGGGGTCGTTGATATAGAACGGCGGCGTCTTCGCCTCGGACAGGATCCGGACGGTCCGCGCCCGGAGCTCGATCGCGCCGGTCCGCAGGCGCGGATTCTCCGTGCCCGCGAGGCGTGTCGCCACCTCGCCCTCGACGGTCAGCACGAACTCGCTGCGAACGCGGCTGGCGATCGCGTGCGCGTCGGGGTCGTCGGTCTTGTCGATCACGACCTGGGTGAGCCCGTGGCGGTCGCGCAGGTCGAGGAAGATCAGCTGGCCGTGGTCGCGGCGGCGATGAACCCAGCCCGACAGGCGCGCCGTCGTGCCCGCGTCGATGACCCGCAGCGCCCCGCAGGTGTGGCTGCGATACGACGTCGCGAGGTGGTCGACGGGCGCGTCCGAAGCGCCCCGCTCGAGTGGGGGTGAGTCCGACATGACCGGCGTATGGTACGGGACAAGCCCGCCCGAGGAGGATTCGCCGTGCTCCGAGACCACCCGGCCTATGCCGCACTCCCGACCGCCGATGTCGAGGCGTTGCGTCCTTTCTACGAGGACACCCTCGGGTTCGCGGTCCGGGCGGTGACCCCGGCCGGCGTCTACTACCAGGCCGGCGACGGCACGTACTTCGCGATCACGAAGCAGACCGGGACGGCGTCGGGCACCCATACCCAGCTCGGGTTCGCCGTGGACGACATCGAATCGATCGTGGCCGGGCTCCGGGCGCGCGGGGTCCTGTTCGAGTCGTACGAGGGCCTGACCGGCCCCGACGGGATTGCGCGGATGCCGGCTGGTCGAGCGGCCTGGCTCAAGGATCCCTCCGGCAACCTGATCGGGATGATCCAGCTCGACCATCCCGTCTGATCGCGGAGGCGTCGGCGGGACCGCGGGACGTCGAGCCAGTCAGAGCGGCGCTCCAACCCGAGCGAAGGTAGCTCAGCCATCATTGCTGCCTGCCTGACCGGTTCGACCCGAGTCAACCGTGCCATGGTGGTGCCCGGCGTGGGCCCGCCCGACCTCGCGGGCGAGATCGTCCAGCGCCACGAGCTTCTGGGTTCCGGCCTGGAGATCCTTGAGCTGGACCAGGCCTTCCCCCAGCTCGTCACCGACGATCACCGCGAAGTGGGCACCCTCCCGGGCGGCCGACTCGAGCTGCTTGCCGAGCTTGCGCGGCGCCAGCTCCGCTCGGGCCGGGATGCCCGCCGCCCGGAGGAGTGTCGCGATCCGGAGCCGCTCGGCGGTGGCCACAGGATCGGCGCCGACGACGACCGCCACGAGCGCTGCCTCCGTGACCGGCGGCACGCCCCGGGCTTCGAGAGCGAGCAGGATCCGATCGAGCCCGAGCCCGAACCCGATGCCCGGGGTCGGCTTGCCGCCGAGCAGCTCGACCAGCCCGTCGTAGCGGCCGCCGCCACCGAGCGCCTGCTGCTGGCCCTCGCGGTCGGGCAGGTAGAACTCGAATGCGGTCCGGGTGTAGTAGTCGAGGCCGCGGACGAGGCCAGGCTCGAGGCGGAATGGCACACCAAGGGCGCGGAGGTGCGCCTGGACAGCCTCGAAGTGCTCCCGACATTCGTCGCACAGGCGGTCCGTGATCCGCGGCGAGCCGGCGTTCAGCTCGGCCATCGCGGGGTCCTTGGAGTCGAGGAGCCGGAGCGGGTTCTTCTCGAGCCGCTCGCGCTCGATCGGCGGCAGCCGGTCGACGTGCGGCCGGTACCAGGCCTTGAGCTCCGCGACGTAGGCCGGCCGGCAGACCGGGTCGCCGATCGAGTTGAGGAGGACGGCGACGTCCGGCAGCCCGACCTCGGCATAGAAGCGGATGCCGAGCTCGATGATCTCGGCGTCGATCGCGGGGCCCGGATCGCCGATCGCCTCGATGTCGAACTGCCAGAACTCGCGGTAGCGTCCGGCTTGCGGGCGGTCGTAGCGGAACATCGGCCCGATCAGGTAGAGCTTCGCCGGCGGCGGCAGCGTCTGCATCCCGTGCTGGATGTAGGCCCGGACGATCCCGGCGGTCGGCTCCGGTCGGAGGGCCCACGCCTCACCGTCCTCGGTCCGCGGCGCGAGCCGGAAGAGTTCCTTCTCGACGACGTCGGTGACCTCGCCGACGCCCCGCTCGAACACCGCGACCTGCTCGAAGAGCGGGGTCTCGATCGGGTGGTAGCCGTACCGCGCCGCGAGGTCGGCCGCGATCCGCTCGAGGCGGAGGAACGCCGAGCGCTCGGCCGGCAGGAGGTCGCGGGTGCCGCGCGGGGCGCGGAAGGTCGGCATCGTCCGCGCAGTCTAGCGGTCGCCATCGGTCCGGGTTCCCGGGACCGCGGCGCGAGTCGCAGCCGCATCATCGGGTCGTGGGGCCATCCGGGATGGCGGTCCGCGTCGTCGCCGGCTACCTGGCCGGATCGCGCTCGGCACGTTGTCGATCACGCTGCCCGCGGAGCAGTCGCACGAGCCCGGCCCGATGTCGAAGGCGTCGGTTTGCCGCTCGGACGGCGAAACCAGTGCCCCACGCCTCCAGGACGTTGCCATCGGCCGCTGACTGACACCACGCCCGATGGTAAGAGACGGGACCGAGGCGATCGGCGGCCGCGCAACCCCTAGTTCAGGTCGCGCTGGACGTTGATCACGTCCTTGAGCGCCTCGATCCGGCTCATCACGCGTGCCAGCTGCGACACCGACGCGACCTGCAGCGTGGCGGTCACGATCGCGGTGTGATCCGGGTTCGTGTTGACCGCCGCGGCCACGATATTGACCTTGTTCTCGGCCACGACCTGGGTGATGTCGTTGAGGAGCCCGGTCCGGTCGTACGCCTCGACCCGGATCGCGATCGGGTAGGTCTGGGCGGGCGCTGCCTCCCACTCCACCTCGATCAGGCGCGGCACCTCGCGCTCGTTGAGGACGGTCGGACAGGAGCGCAGGTGGACCGTCACCCCCTTGCCCCGGGTGGTGAACCCGACGATCGGGTCGCCCGGGATCGGGTGGCAGCACTTCGCGAACCGGACGAGGAGGTCGCCGACGCCCTTGACCCGGACGCCGCCCGTCCGGGCCGGCTGGACCGGGGCGATCGTCGGCAGGCCGACCTCGGTATCGTCGAGGACGCCGAGCCGGGCGACGACCTGCTGGGCACTGACCGCGCCATAGCCGATCGCCGCGTAGAAGTCGTCGAGCGTGTCGTGGTTGTAGACCGTCCGGCCGACCTCGGCGATCCGCTCATTGCCGACCGACTGGAGCGACTTGCGGGCGAGGCGCCGGAGCTCGCGCTCGAGCGACTCGCGGCCGTGGACGATGTTCTCGTCGCGATCCTTGCGCTTGAACCATTGGCGGATCTTCTCCCGGGCGTGGGAGGTCCGAACGAGGTTCATCCAGTCGCGCGACGGGCCGTGCTCGCCCTTCGTGGTGACGATCTCGACGATGTCGCCATTCTTCAGCCGGGAGTCGAGGGGGACGAGCCGGTTGTTGACCTTCGCCCCGATCGTGCGGTGGCCGACATCGGTGTGGATCCGGTACGCGAAGTCGAGCGGCGTCGCGCCCGCCGGAAGGTCCTTGATGTCGCCCTTCGGGGTGAAGACGAACACCTGGTCCTGGAAGATGTCGAGCTTGATGCCCTCGACGAACTCGGTGGCGTCGGACTCGCTGACATCGCGCTGCCAGTCCATGAGCTGGCGGAGCCAGGCGAGCTTGGCGTCGTACTCGCGGTCGGACTTCGTGCCTTCCTTGTAGCGCCAGTGGGCGGCGATCCCGACCTCGCTGACCTGGTGCATCGCGTGGGTCCGGATCTGGATCTCGAGCGGCTTCCCGTCGAGCGCGATCACCGCAGTGTGGAGCGACTGGTAGAGGTTGTTCTTGGGGACCGCGATGTAGTCGTCGAACTGGCCCGGGATCGGGCGCCACAGCGCGTGGACCACGCCGAGCGCGGCGTAGCAGTCCTTGACCTCGTCGACGAGGATCCGGATCGCGTAGACGTCGTAGATCTCGGCGAACTCGGCCGACTTGCGCTGCATCTTCTTGTCGATGCTGTAGATGTGCTTTGGGCGGCCCTGCAGGTCGGCCTCGAGAGCGGCCTCGGCGAGCTTCGGCGTGAGCTCGGCGATCGCCCGGCTGATGTAGTCTTCGCGGCCCTGGCGGCGGGTGTCGAGGAGGCGGGCGAGCTCGCGGAAGCGCGCGGGCTCGAGGACCTTGAACGCGAGGTCCTCGAGCTCCCACTTGATCTGCCAGATCCCAAGTCGCTCGGCCAGCGGGGCGTAGATCTCCTGAGTCTGGCGGGCGATCCGGAGCTGCTTCTCGGAGGGCAGCCCGTACAGGGTCCGCATGTTGTGGAGCCGGTCGGCGAGCTTGATGAGGACGACCCGGATGTCCTCGGCCATCGCGAGCAGCATCTTCCGGATGTTCTCGGCCTGCTGCTGCTCGTGGCTATGGGTGCTGAACCGGGACAGCTTCGTGACGCCGTCGACGAGCCGGGCGACCTCGGGGCCGAAGCGGTCCTCGATGTCGGTCAGGCCGTACTCGGTGTCCTCGGGGACGTCATGGAGGAGGGCCGCGGTCACCGCGACCGGGTCGATGCCGAGCTCGGCGGTGATCTGGGCGGACGCGATCGGGTGGGTGACGTACGGCTCGCCGGTGGCGCGCTTCTGGCCCTCATGGGCCTCGACCGCGAGATCGAACGCGCGCTCGACCGGCTCCAGGTCCGCCTGGGGGTAGTGCTCACGGACGGTCGCGATCAGGTCCTTCTTGAGCTTCCTGAGATCCGGCTTGACGGACCGCGCGGCCACTGACGGCGGCCGGCTCGTCGTGCGGCGCGGGCCAGTCGGCTTGGCCCGCTTCGGACGCGGGGCTGCGGCACTGGCGGCCGGCCCGGCGGCACGCGCGACGGTCGCGGGCGCACTCGCGGCCGGCGCCGTGGCGGAAGCCGGGACGGCGGTTGCGGGATCGGTCACGCGACGCGGCTGAGCCATCGGCCGAAGGATACAGCCGAGCGTGGAGGGGGCCGGACCTCGATCGGGCCGATCAGCCGCCGAGGAGCGCGCTGACGTCGAGGACGGCGTCGATCCGGAGGTTGCCTGCATCGACCGAGACCGCCCGCAGTCGGAGCGGGAACGACGGATCGAGATGGAGAATCGGCGACGCGCCGAGCGGCGTCGACAGGACGATTCCGCCGGTCGAATCGATCGCGAGCCGGCCCTCGATGGTCGCCGACGTCGTCCCGATTCGGAGGACGTCGGGCGCGACGAGATCGGTGGACGTGACCGCGACGCCGAAGCGGGCCTGGAAGGCGGCCTTCACCGCCTGATCGACGCTCGTGCCAGGCACGACGATCGACGCGTCGGCCGCCCTGCCACTTCCCTCGACCGTGACATCCGCGCGTGCCGTCGGGCCCTCGGGCGACGTCAGCTCGGCACCGTCGATCCGGCCGCTGATATGGCCCGCCGTCCGCGCCACGACATCGACGTCGGTCAGCACGAGATCGAGGCTCGCGGCATGGAAGGTCCGGAAGTCCACACCGGCGCCGACGATCTCGACCCGGTCGGCGCGGCCGATGAGGAGCTTCGGCGGCGGGTTCGACGTGGCGCTGATCGTCCCGCTCGCCGCGTGGTAGCCCGCGTTCTGGAGCCCTGCCGCGATCACGGTCGAAGCGAGGACCGGCGAGCCGAACCAGGCGGCGCCGGCGAGGACCGCGCCGGCCAGGATGAGGACGAACAGGCAGCCGCGCACGTCAGCGCGACCGGTCGGCGACGAACCCGAGATCGGCGAGGGCAGCCTCGGCCGTCGCCCGCTCGTCGTAGGCGATCGGGCCGTCCGGGCCGATGATGGACGTCTCGTGGCCCTTCCCCGCGAGCAGGACGATGTCGCCCGGACGAGCCCGCCCGAAGGCCGCGGCGACGGCGGCCGGCCGGTCGGCGATCAGGAAGAGGTCGCGGTCGCGGCGCTTGCCACCGTCCTCGGCGCCACGTGCGATGTCATCGAGGATCGCCGAGCGGTCCTCGCCCCGCGGGTCCTCGTCGGTGACCACGACGAGCCGCGCCAGGCGGGCCGCGATCCGGCCCATCATCGGGCGCTTGTCCGTGTCGCGCTCCCCCGCCGACCCGAACACCGCGATCACCTCGCCGCCTCGGGCCGCCGCGAGCGGTGCCAACAGTCCGAGCACCTTTTCGAGCGACGCCGGGCTGTGGGCGTAGTCGATCACGACCCCGAACGGCTGGCCGGCGTCAAGCCGCTCCATCCGGCCGGGAACGCCGGCGACGCCCTCGAGGCCCGCCCGGACGGCGGCCGGATCGAGCTCGAGCACCTCGCCAAGCGCGACCACCGCCAGCGCGTTGTGGACGTTGAAGCGCCCGGCGAGGCGGAGATCGATCGCGGCCGGGCCGCGGGCGGTCTCATAGCCGATCCGGAGGCGGTGGGCGTCCTCCTCGACCCGAATGGCGCGCACATCGGCCGAGGCGTCGGTGCCGTAGGTCAGGATTCGGGCGCCGGCCTCCTGGGCGACGCCGATGAAGGAATTCGCGTTCGGGTCGTCGGCGTTGACGATCGCCGCCTTCGGCCAGCGCCGGCCGGCGAGCTCCTTGACCGGGTTCGCCCGCCCGGCGGACAGGCGCTCGAAGAGCGACAGCTTGGCGTCGCGGTACGCCTCCCATGTCCCGTGGAACTCGAGGTGCTCGTGGGTCAGGTTCGTCAGGATCGCGACGTCGTAGGCGATCCCCCGGACGCGGTCGGCGGCGAGCCCGTGCGACGTCGTCTCGACGACCGCGACCGCGTTCCCGTTGTCTGCCATGGCCTTGAGGGTCCGCTGCAGGAGCGGCGCGCCCGGGGTCGTCGTGTGATCGGAGTTCGCCTCGCGGACGCTGCCGACCTGGGTCGCGACCGTCCCGACGAGCCCGCTCGACAGGCCGGCCGCATCGAGCGCCGCGGCGGCGAGGAACGAGGTCGTCGTCTTGCCGTCGGTGCCCGTGATGCCCACCACGCCGAGCCGGAGCGACGGATCGCCGTACCGCCAGGCCGCCGCATCGGCGAGGGCGGCCGGCGAGCGATCGACGACGAGCTGGGGCAGCGCGACCTCTGGCAGCGGCCGCTCGACGATCGCCGCCGCGGCCCCCGCCTCGGCGACGCGCTCGACGAACTCGTGGCCATCGACATGGAGCCCGGCGACCGCCACGAACAGCGATCCAGGCCGGACCGCGCGCGAATCGTCGGTCACGCCGCGGACCTCGATCGCACCGAGCGCCGCCGGTCCGATCGCCTTGCCACCCTCGCGTGCGCCGTGGAGCCGGCCGTTGGCCGCGAGCCGCTCGATCAGCCCGACCAGCCGCCACGGATCCGCGGGTTCGGCGCCCGCCAGGAGCTCCGCGATGGACGGGCGTTCGCCGCTCATTCGCGTCGAAGGAGGCGCGCCGCCCTCGCGGCGATCCGCCCGAGCCTGTAGCGGTTCGGGTCGAGGACTCGCTCGTGGGCGCCCGTCAGCTCGAGCCACTCCCCGCCAAACGAGCGCTTGTGCTGGTAGAGGCCCCACATCGGCTCGCCCTCCCTCGGTTCGCGCCGGGCTCCGGCGACATCGACCCCGCCGAGATCCATCTCGGCTCGTCCTTCGCGGAGCGCCAGCTCGATGGCCCTCCAGCGGAGAAGGTGGAGCGCGCCCGGGTGATCGCGCCGGGCGGCGGCGTGGTCGCCCGAATGGACGGTCGAGAGCCGTTCGCCGTGGCGGTAGAGGATGAGCCCCGCCTGGACCTCGCCATCCGTAGTCCGGGCCTCGAGATACACGAGGTGTCCGGCCCTCAGCGCCGCCTGCCACCAGGCGATCGACGCCGCGCGCGGGCCGAAGGTGAACTGAAGCCGCTCGCCCGTTTCGAGGAGCAGATCGTAGAAGCGATCGAGCGCCACCTGGGTCGGCTCACGCGGCGCCTCGAACCCCTCCCCCGGCCCGCCCGGCGGCACCCGGCCGTCATGGCGGACGACGACGATGCCGTCCTGCTCGGCCTTGCGGATCCGCTGCCGGGTCGACTTGGCGATCCCTCCGAAGACCTCGTCGGGATCGCGGCCGTCGAGCGGCAGCGACACCCGGTGGCGCGATGCCTGGATCTCTTCGATCGGTTGGAACCCGAGCGCGGCGAGCAGCTCGCCGTAGCCCGTCGCCGCGGGGACCTCGGCGTCGGACGCCACGACGGAGACGTCCACAGATTCGAGGTGTTCGACGATCGCCGCAAGGCGTTGCGCGGTCCGTTCGGCGGGCTCGCCGGCCGCGATCGGGCCACGCGGCAGGTAGGCACTCCAGCCACCGACGACGGGCAACGGCCGGCGCAAGGCGAGGGCCGCGTAGCCATCGTCCTCGAACACGAGATGGTCCGCCTCCCAGCCGGCGGCGACCCAATGATCGGCCCATGCCAGCGATTGGCAGACGTGGCCGGCCGGCGCGTCGACGGTCCGCTCATCCCAGTCGGCCAGCTCCGCGGCGGTGGCCCGGCGAATCGGGGTCAAACGGCGTCGCCCCCGGTGAAGCCCGCGGCGTTGCCGTCTCCGGCCAGCCCGTGGCGCCGCCGAGCGATCCAGACTCGCGCCTGCTGGGCCCGTTCGTAGGCCTGCCGACCGAGCGGGTCGAGGACGAGGTCCCACGCGCCGATGTAGTGGACCTCGCGGCCTCCGAAGCCGGTCTTGAAGTGGGCGATCCCCCCGGTTGCGAGGCCCCACAGGTCGTAGCTCGTCGCACCCTGTTCGCGCGACGAGCGGATCGCCTCCCATTTGAGGAGGTAGTTCGCCCGGGACTCGCCGCCGTCGGCGGTCATCCCGCCATACGGCTCGACGACCCGGGTGCCGCTCCGGACGAGGAACAGGGTCGCGAGCGCCTCGCCGTCCGGGCGCCGGGCGAAAAGGAGGCGGGCGTTGCCGGCGGGCCGGTAGGCCTCCCAGATGTCGCGGTAGGCTTGCTCGGTCCGGATCAGGAAGCCGGCCCGGTCGGCGGTCTCGCGGTAGACCCGGTAGAACTCCGGGAGCGCGTCGCCCTCCGCGTCGCTCACCGTGATCCCGGCGTTGCGGGCCTTGTTGACGTACTGCCGCCATTTCTTGCGGAGGTCGCCCCAGAGCGCCTCCTCGTCCGGCCCGAGATCGATGATCCGGGTCGCGTTCGGCTGGATCGGGGTCGCGGGCCGCCAACGGGAAGCACGCAGGGAGCGGCGAATGGCGGCCTCCTCGTCGGGCCCGGCGTCCTTCTCGATCTCGGGATCAATCCGGAGGTGGGAGACCCGACCGACGCGGTCCGTCAGATCGCTGCGGACCGCGTCGGTGAACGCGGCGATCGTCTCCGACGTCCAGCCGGCCGTCACGGGCCCACGCGGTGCGTAGGCGAAGGCCCACGGCAGCGGCCGCGGGCGGCGCGCGAGGACCTGGGCGCCGACGGCGGCTCGGGCTCCAGCGTCGCCGACGACCCGAGTCGAGGTCCAGCCGTTGACCGCCTTGACCCGGGCCCAGCCCGAGAGCTGGAGATAGGAGCCCGGCTGGCCATTCGCGACGAAGGAATCCCAGGCAGCGTCGTCGCGGCCGTCGAGGGACGGGTTCGAGCCGTCCGCGGGCGCTTCGATCATGCCCGGCGCGGCCGGCGGAGGAGGTCGAGCATCAGCTCGATGATGGAGGTGAGCTCCCCGATCCGCAACACGAGGGCGAGGGCGGCGGATGTCAGGAGCCAGACAGTTCCGACGAGACCCATCCGGATGACGAGGTCGAGCCGGCCGGGATTCGGGCCCATCGCAAGCGTCAGCCCGGCAAGGACCCCGGCAGCCGCGAGCGACCCGCCGATCGTCACCGCAAGCGATCGGATCCCGAGCGTGAGCAGTGGACGGAAATCGAGCTCGCGCAACGACCGCTGGAGGAGGACCAGCAGGACGATCGTCTCGACCCAGGCCGCGATCGCGATCGCGAGGCCGAGACCGGGTAGCCCGAACGGCCCCGCGAGGACCGCGGCCAGCGTCGAGTTGATGACGACCGCGAGGACCGCCGCGGCGACAGGCGTCCGCGTGTCGTGGCGGGCGTAGAAGACCCGCGCGAGGATCGCGATCAGGGCATGGGCGGTGAGCCCGGTCAGAAAGGTGAGGAGCGTCGCGGCGATCAGGTCGAGGGCCGGGCGATCGAACTGGCTGTAGCCAAAGAGCACATCGACGATCTCCTGGCGGAGGACGATCGCGATCCCGGTCACCGGCAGCATCACGAAGATCGTGAGCCGGATCGCGCGGGACACGAGCCCGGCGAAGGCATCCAGATTCCCGAGCGCGGCGAGGCTCGCCAGCGACGGGAGCACGACGATGCCCAGCGGCACGCCGATCAGGCCGATCGGGATCTGAAGGAGCGTGAAGGCATAGTTGAAGGCCGTGATCGCCGCGGTCCCGAGGCCGGAGGCGATCGAGGTCAGGACGATGAAGGTGATCTGGCCGGCGCCGAGCCCGAGCGCTCGCGGGGCCATCAGTTTCAGGGCCTTGCGCGCCTCCGGGTCGGCGATGTCGATGCGGCGTTCATAACGGAAGCCCTGGGCCCGGAGCGGCGCCAGCTGGACGAGAAGGTGACCGACAGAGCCTGCCACGACGCCGATCCCGAGGCCCGTGATCCCGAACGACGAGGTCAGTGTCAGCGCCGCGCCGATGATCGCGAGGTTGTAAACGATCGGGGCGATCGCCGACGCGGCGAACCGGCCACGGGCATTGAGGACGCTCGTCACGAGGGATCCGAAGGCAAGGAAGATCGGGCTGATGATCATGAGCCGGGTGAGGTCGACCGTCCGGCTCCACTGGTCCGCGGTGAACTTGGGGGTGATCGCCGGGATGATCGCCGGAGCGGCGACCAGGAGCACGAGACCGAGCACGAGCAGGCCGGCGAGCATCAGGTTCGCGATCGTCGACACCACCCGCCAGGCACGGGCCGTCTCGTCGGTCGCGAGCAGGGCTGAGATGACCGGGATGACGGCCGACGACAGGGCGCCCGCGGCGACGAGTTGGAACATCAGGTCGGGCAGGCGGAACGCGGCGAAGAAGACGTCGAGGTCGGCGCCCGCCGGGAAGACGTGCGCGAAGACCACCAGGCGGACCCATCCGAGGATCCGCGAGATCAGGAAGGCGCCCGAGACGATCAGCCCGGCGCGGGCGAGGGCGCGCGACGAGCTCACGGGCGGACGGTGTCGGCTGCCCGGCGGGCGCGTGGGTGGGCGCCCCGGTACGCCGAGCGAAGGCGCGCCGGCGAGACGTGGGTGTAGATCTGGGTCGTGGCGAGGCTCTCGTGACCGAGCAGCTCCTGGACGACGCGGAGATCCGCCCCGCCCTCGAGCAGATGGGTCGCGAATGAGTGGCGAAGCGTGTGCGGCGAGACCCCGGCCGGAAGGCCCGCACGCCGCCGGAGCAGGTCGAGCCGGTAGCGCAGGCCGCGGACGCCGAGCGCCTCGCCCCGGTGGTTCAGGAAGATCTCGGTCGGGCCGGCGTCCTCCCGTTCTCGTGCCGCGGCGGCGCGTCCCATGGCGCGGCGCGCCGCGAGGGCCGGCCGGCCATCGTCAAGGTACCCGGCAAGCGCCTCGCGCGCCGGTCGGCCGAGCAGCCCGATCCGCTCCTTGCGGCCCTTGCCGAGGACCCGGATCTCGCCGCGCTTCAGGTCGAGCGACGCCAGCTCGGCGGTCGCCAGCTCGCTGATCCGGAGGCCGGCGGCGTAGGCCGTCTCGACGATCGCCCGGTCACGGATCGCGAGCGCGATCGTGAGCTCGCTCGGATCGCTGTCCGCCCCATCGCCGATGGCACCGTCGACCGCGGCGAGCAGCCGCTCGACCTCGTCGACCTCGAGGACCCGCGGCAGCCGGCGAGGCAGGCGCGGGGTCGCGATCGCACCCCACGGGTCGCCCGGGGCCAGCTCCTCGCGGGCAGCGAACCGGTGGAACGACCGGATCGCGGCAAGCCGCTGGGCCGTGGACGAACGGGCTCGGCCCATCCCAAGGACCGCGAGGTACGTTCGGAGGTCGCCCCGCGACGGCGTCCTCCAGTCGACGCCGCGGGCATCGAGCCAGTCGAGGTAGGCGATCAGGGTCGCGGCGTAAGAGCGCTGAGTGTGGGGCGAGGTGTCGCGGGCCGACAGCGAGCCCAGGAATTGCGCGAGGGCCGCCTCCTCCGCCGCGGCGGTCACGCCGCGGTCACGCGTCGGGAGCGGTGCCGGTCGGCTTTGCCGCCCGCCGAGTGCCTCCCCTGCCGGGCCGCGCCGCGCCGGAGCGACCGCCGCTCTTCGTGCCGGCGCCGCCACCGGCCCGGCCGCGACGCGCTCCACCGCCACGGGCCGGCTTGGCCAGCGCCTCGGGGTTCGGCGGGCCGCCCGCGAGCTTCGCGCCAGCGACGTCGACTCCCTCCGAGAGCGGAACCGTCGCCCCGCACTTCAGGCAGATCCCGGCGTCGCCATGCTTCGCCACCGGCCCGTCGTCGGTGTCGTGGAGCGCGCCGACCGGCTCGAAGTTCGTCGTGAAGTCGCACTTCGGGTAGTTCGAGCACCCCCAGAAGACGTTCCCGGTCCGGCGCGCGCGACGCGGCACGAGATGGCCGTCGTTGTTCTTCGGGCAGCGCACCTCGAACGGCAGCGGATCGGGCGGTGGCGGCCCTTCCTTCTTGATGAAGGTGCAGTCCGGGTAGCGCGAGCAGCCGACGAACGGACCGAATCGGCCCCGCTTGCCGACGAGCGTCCCCTGGCCGCACTGCGGGCAGACCTCGCCCTCGCCGGCCTGGGGCGGTGCCTCGTCGCCCGGGAGCGGCCGCGATTCCTTGTGCTCGGGGAAGAGCGAGCAGGCGAGGAACCGCCCGTTCCGACCGAGCCGGATCACCATCGGATGGCCTTCCGAGCAGACCTCGTCGCTTGGCTCGGTCGTGATGTCGGCGCGCTTGATGTTCTTGCGGACGTCGGCGACCTGGTCGCGGAGCGGGCCGAAGAACGCCCGAAGCATCGGCACCCAGGCACGCTGGCCGCCGGCGACCTCGTCGAGCTCTTCCTCCATCCGGGCCGTGAACGCGAGGTCGACATACTCGCCGAAGTGCTCGACGAGGAAGTCGGTGACGACGTCGCCGATCAGCTCGGGATGAAGTCGCCGCTCTTCGACCCGGACATAGCCGCGGTCGAGGATCGTGGAGATCGTCGCGGCGTACGTGGATGGCCGGCCGATTCCGTTCTCCTCGAGGGCCTTGATCAGCGTCGCCTCGGTGAAGCGCGGCGGCGGCTCGGTGAAGTGCTGGTTTGGCGTGACATCGCGGACGGTGGTCGGGTCGCCTTCCTTCACCGGCGGGAGGGCGCGCTCGGCCTCGTCGTCCTCGGCGGCGCCGTCGTCGCGGCCCTCGGTGTAGACCGCCGCGAACCCGTCGAACAGGGTCTTGGTGGCACTCGCCCGGAGCTCGTACGGTCCGGCCGCGAGCTCCACCGTGGTCGTCTCGAGCTCCTTGGCCGCCATCTGCGAGGCGAGCGCCCGCTGCCAGATCAGCCGGTACAGCCGGAGCTCGTCGTTCGGGACGGTGCCAGCGAGCGAGTCGGGATCGCGCCGGAACGACGTCGGCCGGATCGACTCATGGGCTTCCTGGGCGCCCTTGCTCTTCGTCTTGTAGACGCGGCCCTTGGGCATCGTGTACGGCTCGCCGAAGCGGTCGCGGATGACCTCGCGGGCCTCGCCCATCGCGACCCCCGCGATCGCGGTCGAGTCGGTTCGCATGTAGGTGATCAGCCCGACGTGGCCGTCGGGAGTGTCGACGCCCTCGTACAGCCGCTGCGCGACCGACATCGTCCGCTTCGGGCTGTAGCCGAGCTTGCGGCTGGCCTCCTGCTGGAGCGTCGAGGTCGTGAACGGCGGGGCGGGGCTGCGGCTCTGCTTGCGGGTGCCGACCTTGGTGACCTTCGGCGTCAGCTCGCGGAGGGCGGCGGCGTGGCGGGCGGCCGTGCCCTCGTCGCCGACATCGAGCACAGCGCCGTCGATCCGGACCAGCTCGGCCGCGAAGACCGCTCCCGCCCCGGTCGCCAGGAGAACCTCGAGGGTCCAGTACTCGCGGGCGGTGAATGCGTTGATCTCGCGCTCGCGCTCGACGACGAGCCGGACCGCGACCGACTGGACGCGCCCGGCTGACAGGCCCGAGCGGATCTTCCGGCTGAGCAGCGGGCTGAGGGTGTAGCCGACGAGTCGGTCGACGATCCGCCGCGTCTGCTGGGCATCGACGAGGTTCGTGTCGATGTCGCGGGGATTGGCGAAGGCCTCCCGGATCGCGCCCTCGGTGATCTCGTTGAAGGTGACGCGATGGGCCTTCGACGCGGGCACGTGGGCGGCCTCGGCGACGTGCCAGGCGATCGCCTCGCCTTCCCGGTCGAGGTCGGTGGCGAGCCAGACGTCGTCGGCGATCTTGACCGCCTTGGTGATCTCCGCGAGCTGCTTGCGGCGGTCGTCGGACACGACGTACTCGGGGGCGAAGTCATGGTCGACATCGACGCCGAACTTGCCCTTGCCCGGGTTCTCGGGCAGGTCGCGGACGTGGCCGTAGGAGGCGAGGACCTTGTAGTCGGCACCCAGGTAGCGTTCGATCGTCCGGGCCTTGGCAGGCGATTCGACGATCACGAGGTTCTTTGACACGGCCGGGAGCGTAGCACAGGGTCCTGCACGCTCCCTGCACGGGCTCCGGTTCGGCGCGGGTCCCGAAACGGCGTCGGGCGTAGCCCGACGAGGGCGATCGACCGTCAGCGCGGCCGTTCCGTCCAGTCGAACGCGACCGTCGTGCCGCCGCCGTCGCTGGCGTCGATCCGGACCGTCGCGCCGACCGCTGCGGCCCGCCGAGTCGTATCGGCGAGCCCTCGCGCGCCGGGCCGGATGGCCGTCGGATCGGCCGGGTCGAACCCGCGCCCGTCGTCGGCGATCGCGAGGTGGAGGCGAGCGGGGTCGACCGTGACGGCCACCGAGATCTTGTGGGCGTCGGCATGGCGAATGACGTTGTCCACGGCCAGCTGGGTGACCCGCCAGGCCGCCCGTTCGACGGCTTTCGGCGGCCGCGCGCCGGCCTGCCCGACGTCGATCTCGACGGCCGGACCGCCGTCGGCCTCGACCCGCTCCGCCAGGTCCTCGATCGCGGCCACGAGCCCGAACGCCTCGAGGACGACCGGCCAGCGGTCGGCCATCAGCCGCTCGAGCTCGAGGTCGACGGTCCGCAGGTGACGAGCCAGGGCGTCCGGATCGCCGCCGCTCTCCGCCTCGACGATCGCCCGACGCAGGCTCGGCAGGACGACTGCATGAAGATCGCCCGCCAGGCGCGACCGCTCCTCGGCGACGCTCGCCTCGGCGGCGGCGCTCTGGCCGGGGACCAGCTCGCGGGCCGTGGCGAAAGCAAGGGCCCAGGCGCGAGCGGGCTCGCGGAGGTCGCCGGTTGCCGGGCCGAGGGCCAGCCGGGCCCGCCTTAGCGCCGCCCGGACGTCGGCCCCCGCCCCGAGCGCGGCCACGATCACGACGAATGGCACGAACCACCCGATCGGCGCGCTGGCGAGATCGATCCAGGTGAAGGCCGGGTCGAACGGCACGCCGGCCACGACCGCCCCGAGGGTCGTGACGATCGCGACGACCAGCGAGCCGAACAGGAAGCCCGCGACCGGCAGCGCGATCGGGTCGAGGCGGCCGTCCGGGCGCGTCGCGTAGCGGAGGGCGAGCCACAGGGTCGCGATCGCGGCCATTCCCGCCGGGACCGCGTAGCTGAGCCAGCGATCGATGCCGAGCGAGCTCGGATCCGCGATCCGCGCCTGGCCGATCGGGACCGACGACGCGGCGAGGGCTCCGGCGACCAGGGCGAGCCAGGCCAGGCTGGGGGCGGCCCGTCGGGCCAGGCTCGCGACGCAGGCCGCGGCCAGCGCGACGAGGACCGGCAGGGGGTCGATCGGTCGGAGGCGCGGGACGCCGACGATGGGCCAGACCAGGTCGGCGAGGACGATCACGGCCGCCAGCAGGACGATTCCCCGGTCGAGCTCCTGCCACGTGGCCGACGACCGCCGGTCAGCGACAGCGGTCCTCACGGATCGGTGCCGAGCCAGCCTTCCCGGACCGCGAGCATCGCCAGCTCGGTCCGGCTCAGGACGCCGTACCGGCCGAACAGGCGCCGGAGGTGGCTCTCGACGGTCTTGATGCTGATCCCGAGCCCGACCGCGATCTCGTCGTTCGACGCTCCGCGCGCAAGCAGTCGGATCGCCCCAAGCTCACGCGCGCTCGGCCGCCGTGGCGCGTCGCGCAGCGCCCGCAGGGTTACGGCCGGGAACGCCGTCTCGCCCCGCCCGACCGCGTCGACCGCATCGAGGATCGCCTCGACGGGCCTCGCCTTCGACACGTACCCGGCGGCGCCGCCCTCGAAGGCCGCACGCAGAAAGCTCGGCTGGTCGAAGCCGCTCAAGACGAGGACCGCCGGGCGATGGGCGCGCGCCGCGGCCGTCAGCGCCGCCAGGACGTCGAGGCCGGCGGCCTCGCCATCGAGCCACAGGTCGCAGATGACCACGTCGGGCGCGAGCCGATCGCAAAGAGCGAGGCCCTCGGCCGCGGTCGCCGCCGTGCCAATGAGCTCAAGATCTGCGCGGTCGGCGATGCCGGCGGCGAGGGCGGCCGCGATCGCGGGGTGGTCGTCGATGATGGCGAGGCGGATCACGTACCGAGCCTAACGCGGACCGCTCGACGTTCCAACTCGATGAGTACCCGCAATCCGCGCCAGATCGGCGGACCGCTCAGACGTCGCGGATCCGGCGGAGGAAGTCCTCGTCGAGCTCGAGATCCGACTCGTCCTCGGCCTCGGTCGGAGCCGCGCTGACCGCCTCGCGGTCCTCGGCTGCCGCATCGGGCAGGCCGGTCGCGCTGCCCGGCATCATCTCGAGGAAGCGGATGTGGAGGTACGGGAAGACGAACGTGGACCTCGATGCGTCCACGAAGATCGGCTTCTTGCCGTCGAGCATCCGGACGTTCGTGCAGATCAGGCTCGCGTCCGATGCGGACGGCATCTCGTAAAGATCGGCCAGCAGCGGCTGCTCGTTGTTGATGTGGATGACGACGTTCTTGATCACGCCTCGATCGTCGCGGCGGGCCTCGCGGGCGTCACCTGCCCGAAGGTCCCGGTGGACCCGAGCGGGTCGCCTAGATGTGATTCACGAATAGGTTGTTGACAAACGAGAGCCTCCCAAGGCTCGGTGTGGGTATCCAGCTCACATCGAACGGGAGGCTCTCGTGGCACATCCTAGGGCGAAGCTGACGCCGCTCGGCCGGCGGCTCCTCGTGGATCGGATCGTCGTCGACGGGATGGCCGTGGCCCATGCCGCGGACATG
>JBBRSJ010000002.1:0-286583 GCA_038245515.1 Candidatus Limnocylindrales bacterium
GCTCGGTGTGGGTATCCAGCTCACATCGAACGGGAGGCTCTCGTGGCACATCCTAGGGCGAAGCTGACGCCGCTCGGCCGGCGGCTCCTCGTGGATCGGATCGTCGTCGACGGGATGGCCGTGGCCCATGCCGCGGACATGCTCGGGGTCAGCCGCCAGACGGCCTGGAAGTGGCTCCGCCGGTTCGAGGCCGAGGGCCCGGCCGGTCTGGAGGACCGGTCGTCGCGCCCGCAGCGATCGCCGCGGGCACTGCCCGCGAGCCAGGTCGAGGCGATCCTCGCCGCGCGTCACGCTCATCGCTTCGGGCCGCATCGCCTGGCCCGCATCGTGGGCGTCCCGCGCTCGACCGTCGGCGACGTCCTCGCCCGCCACGGCCTGTCCCGCCTGCGCGACCAGGACGGTCCCTCGGGCATCCCGATCCGCTACGTCCGGGAGCGACCGGGCGAGCTACTCCACATCGACGTCAAGAAGCTCGGCCGGATCCCCGAGGGCGGCGGCCACCGGTTCCTGGGACGGGTCACGGGCACGCCCCGCTCGCACCGCGGCTACGACTATCTCCACGTCGCGGTCGACGACATGAGCCGGGTCGCCTACGTGGCCCCGTTCAACGACGAACGCGGAGCGACCTGCGCCCGGTTCGTCCTCGACGCGGCTGCCTTCTTCGCCAGTCACGGCGTCCGGATCGAGCGGGTCCTGACCGACAACGCCAAGAACTACACCCTGTCGAAGGCGTTCGCGGCCGCCCTGGTCGAGATCGGGGCGCGCCACAAGACGACGCGGCCTTTCCGTCCCCAGACCAACGGGAAGGCCGAGCGCTTCAACCAGACCCTGCTGCGCGAGTGGGCGTACGTCCGCCGCTACGACACCAACCAGGCTCGCCTGGATGCGTTGCCCGGTTTCGTCGCCGACTACAACGAGCGACGCGGACACGGATCACTCGAAGGCCGGACCCCGATGTCGGTCCTGGTCAACAACGTGTCCGGGAATCACACCTAGAGCGGTCGGTAGAAGTCGATCACCAGGCGGACTCTGCCGCTCGCGACCCAGACGCCGATTCCGACCCGGTCGTACAGCGCGTTCATCATGTTCACGTAGTGCCCGCCGTTGGTCGACTTCTCGTTCTGGAAGTAGAGGTGGGTGCTGAGCACCATCGCGTACGGGTTCATGCTCAGGCAGCCAAGGTTCTCGGCCCAGTTCCAGCTCGTGTAGCCGGCCGCCCGGAGACGGTCGCCGGGGTTGCCGCCGCTGAAGTGCGTGCACAGGTTGGCGACGGCGAGCTTCCTGGCGTACGGCCGCGAAACCTTCGACGAGATCCCGGCATCGAGGCGCAGTGGAGCGACGTTCCGGCCGCCGGGACTGCTGCAAGCGCCGGTCGAGGTGACCCAGCCACCGGTCCGGGTGCAGTTCATCAGCTTGAGGTAGTAGGTCTCGACGGCGCCCCATGACCCGCCGCCGACCGCGGTGCCGCCGCTCGGCGGACGGACCGTCGGAGTCGCACCCCCGCTCGAGGCCGGGGGCCGCGGCGCCACCTTCGGCTTCGGGGCGATGATGAACTTGGCCGAGGCGGCTGCGCCGAGGGGGACGCCGCGTGCGGACGTCGCCGCCGTCGAGACGCTGATCGTGATCGTCGCCGCGTACGGCAGGGCCGCCGTCGGCCGGAAGATCAGAACCGTGTTCCCCTCGGCGAACGAGAAGCGGCCCGGAATGTGGACGCCGTTCCCCGTGGCCCGGAAGGCGGCTTGGGTCGTGGCGTGGTTCATCCCCTCGCTGAAGCGCACTGACGGCCACGCGTCGCGGGCGACGGCCTTCGCGGCATCGGTCGGCCGGAAGCGCACGACGCGAGGGGCCGCGCTCGTCGTGATCGTCGTGGCGGCAACGTCGCCGACCGGGGCGCCGTCCGCGTCGACGAGCGAGTCGAGGGAGACCAAATACGCGGTTCCCGGCGCCAGCGCGGTGGCAGGCGTGAAGGAGAAGATCCGGGCGAGGCCGGCGCCGACCTGGGTGGCTTCGCCTCCGCCGACCGATGCCAGCTCACCACGGGTCCCCGGCACGATCCGCAGGGCGGCACGCACGGCATCGATCGTCATCGGCTGGTCGAAGGAAATCCGGAACGTGGTGGCGGTCGCGGCGGACGGGCCAGCGGTCTGGATCGCCTCGACCCGGCCCGTCGTCGCAAGGCGGGTGACGAAGGCCGCACGGACGGGGCGCGCCATCGGCCGGCCGTTCGCGGCGAGGGCACCCGGCGCTACGGTGACCGTGTGGTAGACGCCGGCCGCCCAGTGATCTGCAGGCTGAACGGTCAGGATCGTCGCAGTCGGATCCCAGCTCGTCCGGACCGCAACAGCCGGGCTGACGGTCAGGGCCGCGGCAACGCTGCGCGGGTCCATCGCCTCGCTGAACGTGATCTGGACCGCGGCGCGGAGGCCCGTGGCGGCATCGATCGAGCGGAACGCATCATCGGCCAGGGCCGTGATCGGCGCGCCCGGCGCAGTCGCGCTCGTGGTCGCGGGTCGCGACAGTCCGAACGCTGCGACAACGACGATCACCCCGACCGTGGCCACCAGGGCCACTCGCGCCGCGATGGAGCGACGGGCCAGCAGGGGCAGGTAGAGGATCGCAAGGACGGGGACGGCCAGGGCCGCGGCGGCGACCTTTCGCAATAGACAGTCTCCTGCGCGCGTTCGCTGGGGGGACGAGACCACGTCTCGGGGCTGTCGGCCGCGGCTATCTCCGCCTGCGACCTCGGTCACCCTAGCACGGCCCGTTCCGGCCGGGCAACCCGCGCTCACCCGCGACGGCGTCGTCCGAGGACCTCCGGCGCGGTCGTCGAGGCGAGTTGGCCGGCGGCCCGGTAGCGACCGTACGCGGCAGTGACGAGGCCGCGGAGCTCGAGCAGGGTGATCGCCCCGAGGATGGTCGCCGGCTCATGTCGGGTCGCCGCGACGAGCTCATCGAGGGTGCCCGCGCCGCCGACCAGGGCGGCTCCGATTTCGCGCGCTGTCGGGCCGAGCTCGACGAGGACGGCCTCGAGACCCGGTCGCCGGGACGGGCGCCGCGCGTCCCCACCAGACGCCTCGCCCGCACCCTCCTCGGCACCGGGCTCGAGGCCGAGATCGCTGATCAGCTCGGCCATCCGGGCCACGATCTTCGCCTCGCCCGGGTACTCGCGCAGCCAGAGGTGGCAGCCGAGCGACCGCGGCTCATCGAACAAGCCGGGCACGAGGAATAGCTCGCGACCCTGGTCGAGGGCCCATTTCGCCGTGATCAGGGCGCCGCTCCGCTCGCCGGCCTCCACGACGATCGTCGCGTCTGTCAGGCCGCTGATCACCCGGTTCCGCTGGGGAAAGGTGTGCTTCGAGGGCGGCTGGTCCGGCCAGTGCTCCGAGACGACCGCGCCACTCGTCGCGACGATCCCCGCGGCAAGGCGGACATGCGCCCGCGGGAACAGGCGGGAATGGCCGGAGCCCAGGACCGCGACGGTCCGGGCCTCGGCGTGAACGACTGCAGCGTGGGCCGCGCCGTCGATTCCGACCGCGAGGCCCGACACCACCACCGCCCCGCAGCGCGCGATCGTGGCCGCGATCCGGGCGGCCACGAGCCGGCCGTACTCCGTAGGCCGGCGCGTTCCGACGATCGCGATGGCGCGGCGCGCGGCGAGCGCCTCGACGGAGCCCCGGACGAGGAGGACCGGCGGCGGCAGCTCGATTGCGCGGAGGCGAGCGGGATACGCGGCATCCGCGAGCGTCACGACGGCAAGCCCGGACGCGCGCAGGACCGCCAGTCGGTCAGCGACCTCGTCGGCGAGGGTCACGATCGCCTCTGCCACCCCGCCGTTGAAGGGCGCCCGGCCGTCGGCGTCGGCCGCAACGCGAGCGAACCGGCCGGCCGCCCCGCGCCGGGTGGCGGCCTCGAGGATGGCCCGACCCGTGCCGTGCACCGCGAGGAGCGCCCCGAAGCCGGCCGGGCCCAGGCCGTGCACCGACAGGAGGATTGCCCAGGCCTCGCGCTCGTCGGGCTCGTCCGGCGGCCCCGTCCGCGTCGCCGTCCCCGTTCCGGGCATCGCGATCAACTCGCCTCGCGGGCAAGCGACCCGCTGGCCGACGAGCGGAAGCGAGCGGCCTCGTCGAGGTGCTCGGTGGCGACGCGCTCGGCTCCCGCAAGATCGGCGATCGTGCGGGCGACACGGAGGACCCGCTCGGTCCCGCGGCCCGAGAGCGCCTCCAGGTCGGCGAGGGCGATCGCCCGCTCCAGAGCCGCGCTCGACAGGCCGCAGGCCGCGCGCAGCGCCCGCCCGGACAGGCGCCCGTTGAGGCTCGGCCGGCGCGTCGCCTGGATCGCCCGTGCGGTGGCGATCCGCGCCGCCACGACCGCCGACCCCTCCGGCTCGCGCCCGGCGATCATCGCGCCAGGCGGCACCCGGCCCAGCGTGACCCACAGGTCGATCCGGTCGCGGAGCGGTCCGCTGATCCGGCCGGCGTAGCGGTCGGCCACACCGGGCCCACAGCGGCAGCGGTCGGTGCCGTCCCCAGCGAACCCACACGGGCATGGGTTCATCGCTGCGACGAGCTGGAACCGGGCGGGGAAGCGCGTCGCCCATCCGACCCGCGCGATCGAGACGTGACCGTCCTCGAGCGGCTGGCGCAAGGCCTCGAGCACGTCGCGGCCGAACTCCGGCAGCTCGTCGAGGAAGAGCACTCCGTTGTCGGCGCGGGTCACCTCGCCGGGCGACATCCGGGGGCCGCCGCCGACCATCGCGGCATAGGACAGCGTGTGGTGCGGCGTGCGGACCGGGGCAATCCGTCGAAGCGAATCGATCGGGCCCTCGCCGGCGGCCGAGGCGATGACCGTGGCGGCCAGGGCGTCGCGATCGTCGAGGGGCGGCAGGAGGCCGGGAATCGTGCGGGCGAGGAGCGTCTTGCCGGTCCCGGGTGGCCCGACGAGAAGCAGGCCGTGGCCCCCGGCCAGCGCGATCTCGAGGGCACGCCGGGCCTCCAGCTGCCCGCGCACCTCGGCGAGGTCGGGCATCATCTCGACCACGTGGATCGCGGAGCCGGGCTGGCCGCCGCCGGCCGGCGCTTTCGCCGCGGGCTCCCTCGGGGGATCGGCCGCCTGCCTCCCAATGCCACTTCCGCGCCAAGCGTCCTCGGCCCGCTCGATCCGCGGCGGTACCGGGCGCGCCGTCCGCCGCACCCGGCGTCGGACCGAATCCGCGGCATCGCGCAACGATCCGACGCCGACGATCTCCATCCCGGCCACGAGCGATGCTTCGGGCACGGTGTCGGCCGGCACGATCACCCGCCGGATCCCGCGCCGGGCCAGAGCCGCCGTCATCGGCAGGATCCCCGGCACGGAGGCGACCTCGCCGCCCAGGGAGAGCTCCCCGATCAATGCGATCCGGCCGGGCGCGGCGACAACCTGCTCCGATCCGAGCAGGATCCCGATCGCGATTGCGAGGTCGAGCGACGCACCCGCCTTGCGCAGGTCGGCCGGCGCGAGGTTGACGGTGATCCGGCGCGGAGGGTGGCTGAAGCCGGCGTTCCGGATCGCACCTCGGACGCGCTCCCGGGCCTCCTGGAGGGCCGCGTCTGCGAGGCCGACGATCGTGAACCCCGGCAGACCCGGGGCAACGTCGACCTCGACCCGGATGATCCGGCCGTCGAGCCCGACAAGCGTGGAGGAGAGCAGAGTGGCGAGCACCCGGCGAGGCTACCGACGCTCGCTCATCGGCCGCTCACCGACCGCTTCACCGCGGATTGTCCGAGCGGCCTCGTTGGCACGCGGCCGACGATTCAGTCGCCGTTCAGGTTTTTCCGGTACAACTTGGAGGGTGACCCAGATCGACCCTCGCCAGGCACGCGTCCGAGACAGGTCCCGGGGACGGCGCCAAGGGGTGCGCGGCCACGTGCGGCGGGTCGCCGTCATGGCCCTGACCGGCGGGCTGCGGACGGTCCTCCGGGCCCGGGGCCGGGGCGGGACATCGCTCCCCGGAATGCTCGCCGACCGCCTCGATTCGGCACTGATCCAGTCGCTCGCCACGGAGCTCGGCCCGACCGTCGTCGTCGTCGGGACGAACGGCAAGACGACGACGGCGCGGCTCGTTGCGCGGGTGCTCACGGCAACCCTCGGTCGCGCTCCGATCGCGAATCGGTCCGGCGCGAACCTCCGCCAGGGGGTGGCCTCGTCGCTCCTCGAAGCATCGAACCTCCGCGGCCGTCTCCGCCAACCGGGCCGCCCGGCCGTGTTCGAGGTCGACGAGCTCGCCCTGCCGTCCATCCTCGAGATCGTCGAGCCGGCGGCGATCGTGATGACGAACCTGTTCCGTGACCAGCTCGACCGCTACGGCGAGGTCGACACGATCGTGGCCCGCTGGTCCGCGGCGTTCGCGACCCTGACGTCTGGGCCGACCCTGGTGGCCTGTTCCGACGATCCCCGTCTCGAGCAGCTCGCCCGAAGGTCCGGCCTGCCGACGAACCGGTACGGCCTCGACGACACGAGCCCCGATGCTGCGGCTCTCCAGTCGGGCCGGTTCGGGGCAGCGTCGGCGACCGGTCCGGCGCCCGATGCGGTGGCCTGCGACGAGTGCGGCGCGATCCTCGAGTTCGGCTGGCGGTCGATCGGCCACCTGGGCGACTATCGCTGCCCGAACGGCCACATCCGGCGTCCGGTTCCGGACGTCCGGGTCGCGGCGCGCCCGCCGGCGGACGCCGATCCGGATCCTGCCGATCCGTCCGTCACGCGGTACCTCTTCAGCACGAAGACCGGCTCGCAGCCGGCCACGATCCATCTCGCGGGCGCGTCCGGCGGCTACGACGCGGCGGCAGCCGTCGCCGCCGCCATCACCGTCGGGGTCGACCTCGTCGAGGCCGTCCGGGCCCTCGATGGCGCCACGCCTGCGTTCGGAAGGCTCGAGGAGGTCCAGGTCGACGGGCGACGGGTGATCCTCGCCCTGGCGAAGAATCCGGCGAGCCTGACCGAGTCGGCGACGATCGCCGGCCGGACGCATCCCGACGGCGTCCTGATCGGCCTCAGCGACAACCCCGCTGACGGCCGCGACGTGTCCTGGATCTGGGATGTCGACTTCGATCCACTCGTCGACGTGCCGTTCGTCGGGCTGACCGGAACGCGGAGCAACGACCTCGCCGTTCGGCTGAAGTACAGCGCGCGCCCGGGCGGGGATCCCTGGCCGATCGTCCGGATCGAGCCGCTCGCCGATCGCGCTCTCACCGCGATGATCGAGTGCATCCCGCCCGGCGGGACCCTCGCTGTGCTCGCCACCTACACTTCGCTGCTGTACATGCGCCAGCACCTCCACCGTCTCGGAGTCGCACCCGCCGCGCCTCGATGAGCGCCGCGGTGCCCCGGCAGCTGCGGATCGTTCACCTCTTTCCGGACCTCATGAACGTCTATGGCGACCGGGGGAACGTGCAGGTCGTCGTGGAGCGGGCGCGCCGGCGCGGGATCGACGTCGACTTCAAGGCAGTCGTTGCGGGCGACGCGACCGTTCCGCCTGCGGATCTCCTGCTGATCGGCGGTGGCCAGGACCAGGAGCAGGTCACCGTCGCCCGCGAGCTGCAGCGGATGGCACCCGCGATCCGGACCCAGGTCACGGACGGTGCCGGGCTCCTCGCGGTGTGCGGCGGCTATCAGAATCTCGGCACGTCCTACCTGACGGGGGCCGGCGTCGAGATCGAGGGACCCGGCATTCTCGACCTCCGAACGATTGCCGGCGACAACCGTCTGGTCGGCCCGATGCTGGCCACGCTGGCCGAGCCGCTTCGGACCGACGCTCCGGCAGCTCGAACCACAGTCGTGGGCTTCGAGAACCATTCCGGCCGGACGCATCTCGGGCCCACGGCTCGGCCGTTCGCGACCGTCGAGATCGGACACGGCAACAACGGCCTCGACGGTGGCGAGGGGATCCTCGCGATGCCCGGCGAAGGCGGGATGGGCGGACTCCGGATCGGGACCTACCTCCACGGCCCGCTTCTGCCGAGCAATCCGCACGTCGCCGACGCGCTCATCGCGGCCGCCTTGGGGCGCGGCGACGAGCTCGCCGAGCTCGCGGCCCTCGACGACGGTGCCGAATGGCGGGCCCACGATCATCGCGCCGCTGAGCTGCGGGCACGACATGCCCAGGGTCTCCGCGAGGGGGCACGGCCACGCTGGGTCCGGCGGATCGTGGACCCGCTGCGATCGCTGATCGGCTTCTGATCCTGTGCGTGCCCGACGGGATCGACGTGCTGCCGCCCGGGATCTTCATCCCGGCCGCCGGCCGACCGACGGCCGGCCCTCCGCTGGTCAGCCGCGAAGGAGCGCCGGGGCAGCGTTCGCGGACTCGATCGGTGACTTGTCGACGACCCGGGCGAAGTCCAGGAGCGATCGCCCGAGCAGCGAGTCCGCCTTCGTGAACATGAATGGCGCACCCGAGTTCAGCGCGCTGATCGCGCCGCGGTACTCGTTGACGATCTGGTGGTCGATCGTCCGCTTGAGCGCGCCCTCGGCGTTCTTGACGTTGATGCCGGTGAACGCGTTCGAGCGGTTCAGGACGAGCTGGACCTTGCTCGCCGAATAACCCAGGTGGCCGATCGTCTCGAGCACGAGCCGGACGTTCTTCAGGCACGACAGGTCGGCGGTCATCACGACGAACATTGTGTCGGCGGCTTCGATGATCCCGAGGTTGATGTCGTCGAGGCGCTTGTCGATGTCGATCAGGACATAGTCGTACATCCCGCGGAGGAGCTCGATGATGATCGGCATGTGGTCCTGGGTGACCAGCTCGGCGGTCTCGGGCGATGGCGGTGCGAGGAGCAGGTCGACGCCCGAATCGTGCTTCACCATGACCTGCCGGACGAGGTCCTGGTCGATGTTCGGCGCCGAGACGATGTCGACGATCGACTTCTTGTCGAGACCCAGGTCGAGAAAGACGCGGTGGTCGCCGAACTGGAGGTTGCCGTCGACGAGGCAGACCTTGCGGCCGAGCTCGCGGTGGAGTGCGATCGCGGCGTTGATCGCGATCGTCGTCGTGCCGACGCCGCCCTTCGCCCCATAGAGCACGAGGACGCGTCCGAGCGGCGGTCGCCCAACGAGCGTCTCGGCCGGCGCGAACCGGGCGAGGAGGCTCTTGATCCGGGCCATGAGCTCGGCCGGGTGGAACGGCTTGATCAGGTAGTCGTCGGCGCCGGCGCGCAGGCCGCGGACCTTCTGCTCGACCTCGCGCTCTGCGGTCAGCATGATGATCGGGACGTGACCGGTCGTGCCTTCCTCGGTCCGGATCTTCGTCGCGACCTGGTAGCCGTCGAGCTTCGGCAGCATGACGTCGAGGAGGATCAGGTCGGGTGCCTCGGCGCCCCAAAGGCGGAATCCCTCCGCGCCGTCGGACGCGATGACGACCTCGTAGCCTTCCTGCTTCAGCGTGTACTGGAGCAGGCGCTGGACGTTCGGGTCGTCGTCGACGACGAGGATCTTGGCCGCCATCAGTCTCCTACCAGCTCTTGGGACCCGGACGCGGGGGACGGCTCCCCCGACGCGTGGATTATATGCACCGCCTCCCGCGCTCCCAAGAACGCCTCACGGAGGAACCCACCGACCCTTTCGTCCCATTGCGCGGACGCCGTACGGTGTGCACCTCCATGTCCGGCGCCCGGCACCTCCCAATGCTGGGAGGACGGCCCCGCGAGCGCGGCGAGGCGACGACCTTCCCTCGGCCGGACGGTCCGATCGGCTCCGCCATGGATCAGCAGCAGCGGGACCGGTTCGACGAGGCCGACGATCCGACCCGGCTCGGTCGCCCGGAGATCGCCTCCGACGCGCCGAGCGGCCAGCGTGAACATCCGGCCGGCAAGCGCCCGACGCAGGATGCCGCCGATCGGCAGCATTATCCGGTTCGCGATCGGAATCCGCAGGTCGGGTGCCACCGATTCGGCGACCGCCGCGACGATCCGCGGCCGGGGCGGGACCACGGTGCCGGCCGGGGCCGTCGGGTCGAGGTCGGCCTGGGCGAGCTGGCCGTCGCCGAGGACGACGATCGAGGCGATGGCGACCGTTCCACCCATCGACGAGCCGACGAGGGCCACCCGGCGGATCCCGCGCTCGGAGAACCAGGCAAGGGCCCCGGCCACGTCGTCGACCTCGTGGAGCCCGAAGGTCGTCGGCGCATCGTCGGAGCCGCCGTGGCCGCGGAAGTCCAGCCCGAGCACGCCGGCGGTCCGACGCAACGTCGGCCCGAGCTCAACCAGGTCGGGTGCCACCGAGCCCGTCCAGCCGTGGAGCAGGAGGATCGCCTCGTACGGATCCGGTTGCCAGGCGGCCCGATCGCCGGCGCCGACCGGCTGATCGCCTGCCACCGGCCCGGCCTCGGCGGGCAGCCAGCGCGCGGTCAGCTTGAGCCCGTCGCGAGAGCGGAGCCGGATGACCTCGCCGCCGAGCGCGTCAAGTGCCTGCTTGAGCCCGGCCTCCTCCGGGCCGGTCCGCGGTGCGTCGAGGAGCTTCGTGGTTGCGCGGCCGATCACCCTGGCGCTGACCCGCCGCCGGACCCGGCCGCCCCGCCGCCCGCGCTGCCTCCGAAGCTGCGCCCGACGAAGCCGCTGATCGGCTCGAGGAGCTTGGTGAACTCGGTCGGGATGACGAACTTGGTCGACGGGCTCGTCCCGATCGCCTTGAGGGCCTCGAAATACTGGAGGACCATCGTCTTCTCGTCGATCCCGGCGGCCGCGCCGTAGATCCGGGTCAGCGCCTCGCTGAAGCCCTCGGCCCGCAGGATCGCCGCCTGCCGCTCGCCCTCGGCCTTGAGGATCTCGGACTGCTTCTGGCCCTCGGCGTTGTTGATCGCGGCCTGCCGATTGCCCTCCGACTCGGTGACGACCGCCCGCCGGGTGCGCTCGGCGGTCAGCTGGCGGTTCATCGCATCCTGGACGTCGCGCGGCGGGGTGATCTCGCGGATCTCGACCGTCGTGACCTTGCCGCCCCAGCGCTCGGTCTGCTCGTCGAGCTTGACCCGGAGCAGCTCGTTGATCTGATCGCGCTTGGACAGGACCTCGTCGAGCGAGATGTCGCCGATGACCGCACGGAGCGTGGTCGTGGCCACGCCCTGGAGGGCTCCCGCAAAGTTCTCGACGTTCACGACGCTCTTCAGCGGCTCGACGATCCGCCAGTAGATCAGGAAGTCGACGCTGATCGGGGCGTTGTCCTTGGTGATCGTGGTCTGGCTCGGGACCTCGATGAATCGCTCGCGGACGTCGACCTTTACTGGCCGGTCGATGATGGGAACGAGGAATCGGAGCCCGGGGTCGCGGACCATCGACTCGTTGGTCTTGCCGAGTCGGAAGACGATCATCTTCTCGTACTGCTGGACGACCCGGACCGAGAGATAGAGGATCACGAGGAGGACGACGCCGATGACGGCGACGACTCCGAGCAGGACGGCGAGTTCCACGTGGACTCCTTCGGTGTGGATGCTCAGCGTAGCCCGGACGGCTCCGCCTCGACGATGACGGTCAGGCCATCCCGGCCGACGACGCGGACGGCCGTGCCTCGGGCGAGCGGGCGCTCGTCGGCCGTCCGGGCCGACCACTCCTCGCCCACCGCGTAGACCGAGCCGACGGGCTCGAGCGGCCGGCGGACCTCGCCGAACGTGCCCGCTGCGAGCGACGAGGGCTGGGTGTTGCGTGGTCCCTTCATCCGGCGGGTCGAGATCGCCGTCGCGGTGATGAGGAGGCCGAAGCCGGCCGCCGTCACGACGGCGACAACGAGGAGCGGGGTCGCGACGCGGACCGCCGGGCCGAGCTGGTCGGCCTGGCTGTAGAGCGCCGAGCCGCCGAGGACGAACGCGATCGCGCCGCCGATCGTGAGCAGGCCATGGCTGGGAATCGCCGGCTCGAGGGCGAACAGGACGAGCCCGATCGCGACGAGCAGAAGGCCAGCGAGGTCGGTCGGGAGGTTGACGAACCCGATCGCCGCGAGGGCGATCGCGGTCAGCCCGAGGATCCCGGTGAGAACGTTCGGGTTCTGGAGCTCGAAGAGGAGGGCGAGGGCGCCGAAGGTGAACAGCAGGAAGGCCACGTTCGGGTCCGCGAGCAGGCGCAGGATGCCGCCGAGCGGGTTCGTGGCGGCCTCGACGATGGGCTCGCCGACCAGGGCGAGGACCATGTCGTGACCGTCGACCGCGACGGTCCGTCCGTTCGCGGCTGCGACGACGTCGTCGATCGTCGCGGCCTTCCCGTCGACGGCGCCGAGCTGGACGGCCTCGTCGGCGGAGGACGAGCGGGCCTCGCTCACGGTTGCGGCCGCCCAATCGACCGGCCTGTGACGCTCCTGGGCGATCGAGCGGATCCAGGCGATCGCGTCGTTCTTCACCTTGTCGCCGAGGGTCCCCGGGATGTCGTTGCCGTTTCCGTCGACCGGCGAGGCCGCCCCGATCCGCGTGCCGGGAGCCATGTAGGCGAGGTTGGCGGCCATCGTGATGAACGTCCCGGCGCTGGCGGCAAATCCGCCGGCCGGGGCAACCCAGACGATGGTCGGCACCTTGGCGGTGAGCAGCGCGCCAACGATCCGCTGGGTCGCCGCCAGGCTGCCGCCGGGCGTGTCGAGGCGGATGACGACGGCCGCCGCACCGCTGACTGCCGCATTGTCGAGGCCCGCGATCAAGGTGTCGGCCATGACCGCGTCGACCTCGCCCGCGGCCGGCAGGACGACGATCGAACCGGTCCCGGTCGCCTGCGCCGCGCCGACGGGCAGCACCATGCCGATCATGAAGAGGAGCCCCGCCGCGACGATCCGGCGGCGATCGAGACGGTGGTTCACCGACGACCTCCGCCGATCATCCTAGCGCGGAACGATCCCGGCTCTGTGCGCTGCCCTCGAGCCAGTCGAAGGCCAGGCGGCTCCACGTCTCGAGCCGGTCGTGGACAGCGATCACCTCGGCGCTCGATGCGAAGGCCCCGCTGAGCTTCTCGGTCTCGCGGATCGCGACGGGTCGACCGGCGGCCTCGCCTTCGTATACCAGCCCCAGGTGGACCCGCCCGACCGGGGTCGAGTCGTCGTTGAGGAGCCCGACGAAGCGGAACGGCGGCACGAAGTCGACGACGAGCTCCTCATGCCACTCGCGCAGGAGAGCGGCCGTCAGGTCGCCGTCAAGGCCGCCGTCGGCCGGGTTCACATGACCGCCGACGCCGATCGAGAAGCGGTCGTGGAGGCGTGCGTCGGCGCCGGCCTTCGTCCGCCGCATCAGGAACCATTGATCGCCGTCGCGGAGGACCGGATACGGGATCACCTGCTTCCAGGCCGGGTCCTCCTCCATCTCCCGGCGCAGCCGGAACTCCCCCCTGGTCCGAACCAGGCCGGCCAGCGCGGCCTCTCCGGCGGGCCGGATGCCGAGCCATGCACTGCCGCCGCCGAGCTCGGCCACGACGGCGGCGGTGGGCACGACGAGGACGTGCTCGTCGGTCATCGGTCCTCGTCGGTCATCGCTGATGGCTCGTCGTCGCTGTCGCGGCTCGTCGCCTGTTCGCGTGCCGCCGCCAGGCGCCCTTCCAGGAGCTCCGAATCGGCCCGCCCAGCCTCGAGCAGGGCCACCCAGTCGTCGATGACTGCCCGCACGGCGCGTAGGCTGTCCGCAGTGGCCGCGGCATTCGTCGCGAGGATCCCGGCGCCCATCGCCGGATCGCCGCGCGCGAGCCGGGTCATGCTCGCCCAGCCACCGGCCGCGAGGTCGCGCGCGGCCGCCCAGCCCGGCGCGCCCGCGATCGCCTCGACGAGGGCCGCCGAGAGGACGAGCGGGGCGTGGCTGATGGCCGCGACCGCCCGATCATGCTCGACCGCGTTCAGCAGGACGGGGCGGGCGCCGCACGCCGCCGCCAACGACTCGACTCGCGCGTCCGCGGCGCCGTCGGCCGGCTCGGCGGGAACCACGACCCATGGCCGGTCCCGGAAGAGATCGGGATCGGCCGTCCTGAAGCCGGCCGTCTCGCGGCCGGCCATCGGGTGGCCGCCGACGAACCGCAGCCCGTGTGCTCGCGCCCGATCGACGACGAGGACCTTCGTGCTCGCGACATCGGTGATCACCGCGTCCGCGGCGAGGGACGCGCGTAGCTGGCCCCCGAGCACGTCGACCAGCTCGAGGCACGCAAGGGGCGGGGCGGCGAGGACGACCAGATCGGCACCGGCGATCGCGTCCTTGGGACGGGCGCATGGAACGATCCCGAATGCAGCGCCAGCGGCCGGACCGCGCCCGGTCGGCGTCCAGGCGCGGATCGCCGTCGCGAAGCCGGACGCGGCCGCCGCGCGGGCGACGGAGCCGCCGATCTGGCCGAGGCCAAGGAACGCGATCTGCACGGCCCGAGTATGTCAGCCGGGGGACCTCCCAGATCCGCGTGTCGGTCGCGTCCGGATGCGATCGGGTCCGGACGCCGCCACGTCCCGATCTGCCGCACGTGGGCATCCTGAGTCGGAACCGCACCGCGACGCTGCTATCCTCGGGCCACACGAACGCCGTTGGTCGCCGAAGTCCCGGGAGGAATGCGGTGAGTTCGGACTCGAAGCCGATCCGGGTCCTCCTCGTCGAGGACCATCAGCTGCTCGCCGACGCGCTCTCGGCACTGCTCGGGCGCGAACCCGACATGGAGATCGTCGGAATCGCCGGGACGGTCGCCCAGGCGAAGGCGATGGCTCGCGAACGGCTTGACGTCGTGCTCATGGACTACCACCTGCCCGACGGGACGGGCGCAGAGGCGACGCGGGCGATCAAGTCGCGCTGGCCGGCCGCCCGGGTCGTCATGGTCACGGCCCTGACCGATGACGAGACCGTGCTCGAATCGATCCAGGCCGGCGCCGACGGCTACCTCACCAAGGATCGAGCCGCGGAAGACGTCGTCCAGGCTGTCCGGGCGGCCCATGCCGGCGAGACGCTCCTGCCACGGTCGGTGATCGTCGAGATCGCCCGGCGCGTCGCCGCGGCCCGCGAACGCGGCGACGAACGTCGGAATATCGAGCCCCTGACGCCACGCGAGCTCGAGGTTCTGCGCGCCCTGACCGAGGGCCTGTCGACCCCGGAGATCTGCGATCGCCTGTTCATCGCACCGAACACGCTCCGGACCCACGTCCAGAACATCATGGGCAAGCTCCGGGTCCACTCCAAGCTCGAGGCGGTCGCCTTCGCCCTGCGCTATCGCCTCGTCGAGCCGCCACGGCCTGAGGACGCAAGCCAGGGCTGAACCGGGTCCGGCAGCCCGATCGGCCTCGGGATCGCGAGCCACACCCGCGACCCCGATCGCGTGCCCGACCCGCGCCGGACCGGCTTCCTTACGACCCCGCTCGCTTCCGCCGCGGTCCCGCGCGCCGTTCCTCGACGCGTCGCTCCGGTTGATCCTGCGGAGGCCCCGGATCGTCCGCCGGGTTCCGGCGGCGGACCGCCGAACGGCGCTCGAAATCGCGGCGCTCGGCGTTGAGGAACGCGCCGCAGCGCGGGCAGCGACGCTCTTCCGAGAACAGCGAATCGAGCGGGGCCACGGTATAGATCTGGCGACCGCACGACCAGCAGGCGATCTTCGGCATCGACCCATCGTAGCGGACGGCCTGGCTCGCACCCGGCCCGGACTCCCTGCCGCATGGATCGTTCGAGGGGCGGTGCGTCAGGGCGGCTGAGGGTTGCGGCGGTCGCCGTCGAGGAGCAAGAATCAGGCGCGGGTTCGCTTGCACGGCGACCGATCGGTCACTCAGGCAGGTGACAGCCCAGCGGGCTGCTCCGCTCACCCGAGGCTGTGCCCTCGCAGATCACTCGTCGACGCGCGGATGATTCGGTCCCAACCGCTGAAGCGATTCTCAGCGACCGTTGCGATCCGGTGATCAGTCGGTCGGTCGAAGATGGCGGCGTGAAATGGCCTTCGCCCGACGGCCGGGTCGGCCCAGCCGTCGTCGTGCATCGAGGGCGCGGGCCCGGGCGGCGGCGAGCAGTCCCGTTGCCGCGAGCGGCAGCGCGATGATCAGGCCGTCCGCGGCGTTCGCACCCTTGTTGCCTCCCTTGCCGCACGGATGGAAGGGCGCCGCCGTCTTGCGATGGCCCGGCGGCCCGGCATCCTTGGACGGGCACGGCGGGCCCGGCTTCTTGACCTTGTGGACGACGGGCGCAGGAGTCGCAGTGGGGCGCGGCGTCGGTGCCACGGTCGGCTCGACCGTTGGCTGTGGCGTCGGGCGCGGGGTCGGCCCAACCGTTGGTTGTGGCGTCGGGTGCAGGGTCGGGTGCGGGGTCGGCTCGACCGTTGGCTGTGGCGTCGGGTGCGGGGTCGGCCCGACGGTTGGCTGTGGCGTCGGATGGGGCGTGGGCACGAGCGTCGGCGCCGCGGTCGGAGCAGGCGTCTGAGCGGGCGTCGGGACCGGCGCCGTCGACGGTTGCAGCGGCGGTCCACCTGCGGTGATCGGCCCCTCCGACCCGCTCGGGGCCGATGAAGGCACGGTCGACGTGGAAGGGGTGGCGACCGGCAGGGATGCCGAGGCACCCGGCTCGGGCGATCCGCCCCCATCGCTCGGCGTGGCGACCGGCTCGGTGGTCTGGGCCGGCGTCGGGGTGGCGGCCAGGCTCGACGCTCCGGGAGTCCCGCTGGCAAGCGCCACGTCGCGGCCCGGCTGCGCCGGCGAGAGGAGGCCGGCGGTCAGCGCAACCGTCGCGAGGATGAGGTTGAGCAGCCCCATCGCCACGACGAGACGGGCGCGCTGAGTGGTGGTCACGACGTGCTGGGCTCCTCTCCATCGGGCGACGGAGTCCGCCTAGCCGATGACCCGATGGTACCACCGCAGCTCCTCGAGCCCTGGCCGGTGCCCGCCTGGTCGACCTCTCCCGTGAGCCCGGAACCGCATCCTGGGAACCCGCGACGAGGTCAGCCGAGCGGCGTGACCGACCGCTCGAGGTAACGGGCCCGGCCGTTCCCCGTGATGCTCTCGTACAGCACGATGCGGTCGATCGGCGACTCGATCGCGAGGTCGGCTGCCGCGGCCTTCAGGGCGGCCACGGTCGCCGGCCCCGCCCGCACGCCGTCGGCCCGGGCGAGGGTCAGGTGGGTTCGGAGCGGTCGTCGTTCGCGATCCCAGCCAGCTTCGGCCAAGGCGGTCTCGAGCCGGCCGGCGAGACCCTCGAGCTCCGGAATGCCGAGGTCGAGGTCGAGCCACAGCGTGCGCGGCCGACCGACCGGCGGAAATGACCCGGCGCCCGCGATCCGGACGTGGAACGACGGCGCTCCGGTCGCCGCCTGCTCGACGGCCGCCGCGACCGCCGCGGTCCGCTCCTCGGGGGTCGGGCCGAGAAACCGCAGGGTGAGGTGCAACCCGTCGAGGCGGACCCAGCGGACGCCCCGACCTTCCGGCTCGTCGGCCTTGATCCGCTCAACGACTTCGGCGACCGCCGCTCGCGCCGCCTCGCTCAGCGGGACCGCGACGAACAGCCGCGGTTCCTCGCTCAAGGCGTCCCGTCGTGGGTCGGCCGCTCCGCCCGCCAGACGGCTCGATCGTCGACGAGGACCTGGCGTGCGCGGGCGGCGTCGCGCCACCCGACGACGTCGGTCTCCTTGTCTTCGAGCATCTTGTAGGTGTTGAAGAAATGCTCGATCTCGACGAGCCGGTGGGGCCGGACGTGGTCGAGATCCTCGACGTGGGCCTGGTGGGGATCGGCGACCGCGACGCACAGGACCTTGAAGTCCTCGCCCTTGTCGTCGCGCATCTCGAGCCCACCGATCGGACGGGCCCAGACCCGGCAACCGGGGAAGGTCGGCTCGTCGATCAGCAGGAGGGCATCGGTGTGGTCCCCGTCGCCGGCCCGGGTGTCGCTGATGAACCCGTAGTCGAAGTTGTAGTGGACGGCCGAGGCGAGGACCCGATCAAGCCGGAAGACGCCCGCGGTCTCGTCGAACTCGTACTTGTTGCGGCTGCCGCGGGGGATCTCGACGACGACTTCGACGACGCCCGGAAAATCGGCGGCACCCGGGCTCATCCGATCGGCCTGCTGGTCATCGACGGAGTGTAGTCGTGCCGGTCGGCAGGGGCCTGCAGGGCGACCCGCCCGGTCGTCCGGCGCGACCCGGGCCTGCCGACCTCGGAGGCGGCGCGGGCCATTCCGGGCGCACGGAAACGCCCGAAGGAACCGGTCGCCAACGGTGTCGATCGTGGGAGCGACGAGCCTTGATGTGATCTCGGCCGGCCGGCTCCCGGACCGGCGGTCGCGACCTGACGGGCCTTGCGGCTCGTCCTGCCGGACCGGCGGCGCTGCGCGGGTCACCCCTCGCCTCGCCTGTCCGTTTGCGTTGGCCCCTTCGGGCAAGACGAACCATATGCCCGGGTCCTGGCGGCCACAACGGGCTTATCCACGAATGTTGCCGATGGGTTGCCGACTTCATCCACGAAACGCGGCCGCCTGTGGACGGAATGTGGGAAACGTCGGCCTGGCGGTGTGTTACAGCGTTGTTCAGTCCGCGGCCTAGGACCGACGAGCTGCCTTGATCGGCACCACGGCTGCACTTCCGCCGGCGGCTCGACTCCTGTCAGATACCAACCCGCGCAGTGAGTGGCGCCCGATCTGGCCCCCAGAACGAGCCCTGTCGCGGCCGAATTGGCCGTCGGAGGCTAAAGGGGACGCCAGTCACCCGCCAACCGGCCGCTCAGGCGTGACTCTCACTGCCCGGGGTGGTAGATGACGGCAACGGCGCGCGCGGCACCGAGCCCGGGAATCGAAGCGGCCCGCCGCTCGCAGGCCGTTCATTCGGGGTCGTCGGATCGTATGGCGCGGTCATGTCGTGTCAGGGCCGTCAGTCGTTGTAGAGGCGTTCCTCGATGAGCTTTTCCTGCACGGTCCGGCCGTTCGGGTCGAAGCAGGAGAACTCGAAGTGCTTCTCGAACTCGAGGTCCACGTTGTCCTGACCGCCGCGGTTCTTCTCCACCGAGGCGATGACCCAGTCCCGGAAGCGCTGCGCCTGGTACGGGTTGAACTCGATGTTGACCTTGGCGACGATGTGGTACTTCTCGTTGAGGATCACGATGATGTCGGCTTCGTAGTTGATCGCCGACGAGCCGCGGAGGTGGTAGTTCCGGAGGCGCGATGCCTTCAGGCCTTCCTTGTCGGCGGCCACGATGCAGACCATCGGGACGTCCTCGGACAGGGCGATGTCCTTGAGGCCGTTGACGACGTAGGTGACCTTCTCGGTCTCGCTGGTCGGCTCCGGGATCTGGGGAACCTTCTGGAGATAGTCGACGAAGACGACGAGGCGCCGATCGCCGGACAGCCGGCGATGCTCCTGGACGAGCTTGCGGATGTTGTCGACCGTGCTCGCGGTCTGCGAGCCGCGGAGCAGGAAGAGGTTCTGCCCGTAGCGGGCGATCCGGTCGAGCGAGGGCCGGAGTCTGGGATTGCTTGCGAGCTGGGCCGCTCCGCCGCCCTCGGCCATCCACGTCCCGAGGATCTCCTTGCGGACATCCTGGATCTTGATCGCGCCGGTCTTGTGGGGCAGGTGGGCCAGCGCCGACTCCATCGCGATCAGCCGGTTCAGGAGGTACTGCTCATCATGCTCGAAGCAGATGTAGAGCACGTTCGCCTGGCCGCCCGACGCAATGTTCCGTGCCATCTGGAGGGCCATCGTGGTCTTGCCGGTGCCCTGCGCGCCGCCGATCAGGAGGAGCTCACCCGCGCGCAGCCCGCTTCCGATCGTCTTGTCGAGCGGGGTGAAGCCGAGCGGCACGGGTTGGTACTCGCCCACCCTGCCCGTCGTGACCTTGTCGTTGAGGTCGACGAGGACGTCCAGCGCCGAGCGGGGCACCATGCTCCCGGTGTCGGCGTCGAGGCGCCAGCTCTGGGCCTCAGTGATGGGTTCGGCGGTTTCGGTCACGCTCGCTCGTCCTCCCGGTCAACGAAGTGAGTTGCATCGTAGCACCGCATCCCTCGCTGACAGCCGCCCGAAAGCGGACGCAGGATAGGCCGAAAGTCCTGTCCGCCGGTTGCCGCCGAGCCCCGGATCGGGGTCGCTCCGAGATGGCCGTGGCTTGTCGGACGAGCCGGGGGACCGCTCGTTCGGGCCCGATCAGCGACCGAATGCCTCCGGCCCCAGCGCGGCGACCTCGTCCCAGAACCGGACCACCGTCCGGATGCCCGTCTCGTAGTTGCCAAGGTCCATCCACTCGTTCGGAGCGTGCGCCCGCTGGTCGGGCGGGTCGAACCCCAACAGCACCACCGGCAGCTCGAGGATCTGCTCGAACGAGGCGCAGACCGGGATCGAGCCACCCTCGCGGACGTACAGGGGAGCCTTCCCGAAGGTCGCCTCGAGCGCTCGCGCGGCCGCCTGGGTTGCGGGATGGTCCGCCGGCGTGAGGCTCGGGTGACCGCCGCCCAGGTCGTGGACCTCGACCCGCACGCCCGGCGGGGCGATCCGGAGCACGTGGTCGCGGAACGCCGCGAAGACCCGGACCGGGTCCTGGGCCGTGACGAGCCGGCAGCTGACCTTCGCATGGGCGTGGGCCGGGATGATCGTCTTCGATCCCTCGCCCTGGAACCCGCCCCAGATTCCGTTGACGTCGAGGGTCGGCCGGGCGCCCCGCCGCTCGAGGGTCGAGTAACCGGTCTCGCCATGGAGCGCGGGCAGCCCCAGATGCTCGAGATAAGCCGCCTCGTCGAAGGGCAGCTCGGCGACATGCTGGCGCTCCTCCGGCGTCAGCTCGACGACGTCGTCGTAGAAGCCCGGGATCAGGATCCGGCCGTTCGCGTCCTTGAGCCCGGCGATGATCGTGGCGAGGGCGTTGGCCGGGTTCTCGACGGTCCCGCCATAGCCGCCCGAGTGGAGGTCGACCTCCGTCCCGATCACGTCGATCTGGGCGTACATCATCCCGCGCAGGGCGATCGTGATCGACGGCAGGTTGCCGTCGAAGAAACCCGTGTCGCTGATCACGGCGAAGTCTGCAGCGAGGCGTTCGCGATTGGCAATCAACCACGGGTCGAGGTGGACCGAGCTCGATTCTTCCTCGCCCTCGAAGACGACCTTGAGGTTGACGGCGAGCTGGCCGCGGGTCGCGAGGAGTGCTTCCAGGGCCCGCAGGTGGAGGTGGAGCTGGCCCTTGTCGTCGGCGACGCCACGGCCGAGGATCCGGTCGCCGACGACCACCGGCTCGAACGGCGGCGAGGTCCAGAGATCGAGTGGGTCGACCGGCTGGACGTCGTAATGGCAATAGACCAGCACAGTCGGCGCGCCGTCGGCATGAAGCCAGTCGGCGTACACGATCGGATGGCCGCCGGTCTCGGCGACCTCGGCATGCTCCATCCCGATCCGAGCCAGGTCGGCCACGATCCACTCGGCGGCGCGGCGGCAGTCGGCGGCGTGCTCCGGCAGGGCGGAGATGCTCGGGATCCGGACCAGCTCCTTGTAGGACTCGATCCGTTCCTCGGCGTGGGCGTCGAGGAATGCCTCGAGGTGGGGGTCGGTTGGGGTCGTCATCGTCATGACCGCGATGGTAGCGGCGCGCGGCCCGTGACGAGCCGCCGGATGCGGAACGACCCCGGGCCGTCGGCCCGGGGTCGGAAGGTGCGGAGGGGTGCCGGCCGATCAGGCCGGAGCGGGGTTCGGCGCGGGCAGGTTGGGCGTCGGCTGGTTCGGCCCGACGATCTGCGGCGGAGTCTCGCGCGAGTTGCGCTTCGGGGGCAGGTCGGAGAAGAGGGCCTCGAAGCCCTCCTGGTCGACCGTCTCCTCGGCGACGAGCTTCTCGGCAAGGGCGTTGAGCTTGTCTCGGTGCGTGACCAGGACGTCCATTGCCCGCTCGTAGGCGTGGTCGATGATCGCCCGGACCTCCTCGTCGATCTGCTTCGCGACCTCGTCGGAGTAGTTGCGCTGCTCGCCGATCTCCCGGCCGAGGAACACGAGCTCGTCGCGTTTCCCGAACGAGAGCGGGCCGAGCTTGTCGCTCATCCCGAACTCGGTGACCATTCGCCGGGCGAGGTCGGTCGCCTTTTCGATGTCGTTGCTTGCGCCGGTCGTGGTGTCGCCGAAGACCAGGCGCTCCGAGGCGTTGCCGCCGAGCAGGCCCGCGATCTTGTCTTCGAACTCGGTCTTGGACTGGAGATAGCGGTCCTCCATCGGGAGGGCCATCGTGTAGCCGAGGGCCATGCCGCGGCTGATGATCGTGACCTTGGCGACCGGATCGCACTTCGGCAGGATCCGCTGGACGACGGCGTGGCCGCCCTCGTGGAAGGCGATGATCGCCTTCTCGGCGTCCGAGATGATCCGCGACTTGCGCTCCGGCCCGGCGACGATCCGCTCGAGCGCCTCGGTGAACTCGGTGAAGCCGATCACCTTCTTGTTGCGCCGGGCGGCAAGGATCGCCGCTTCGTTGACGAGGTTGGCGAGGTCCGCCCCGGAGAAGCCCGGCGACAGGCGAGCGACGGCTTCGACGTCGATCGCCTTGTCGAGCGGCTTGCCCTTGGTGTGGACCTTGAGGATCGCCGTCCGACCCTTCATGTCCGGCCGATCGAGGATGACCTGGCGGTCGAACCGGCCCGGGCGCAGGAGCGCCGGGTCGAGCACGTCGGGGCGGTTCGTCGCGGCCACGACGATCACGTTCGTGTTCGTGTCGAAGCCGTCCATCTCGACGAGGATCTGGTTGAGGGTCTGCTCGCGCTCGTCGTGCGACCCGCCGAGGCCGGCGCCGCGCTGGCGCCCGACCGCGTCGATCTCGTCGACGAAGACGATGCACGGCGAGTTGCGCTTGGCCTGGTCGAACAGGTCGCGGACGCGGCTGGCGCCGACGCCAACGAACATCTCGACGAACTCGGAGCCCGAGATGCTGAAGAACGGCACGCCGGCCTCGCCGGCGACGGCCCGGGCCATCAGCGTCTTGCCGGTGCCGGGAGGGCCGACCAGCAGCACGCCGCGCGGGATGCGCGCGCCGAGCGAGTTGAACTTCTCGGGGTATTTCAGGAACTCGACGACTTCCTGGAGCTCGGTCTTGGCCTCGTCGACCCCGGCGACGTCGGCGAAGGTGACGACGGTCTTGTTGCCGAGGAACATCCGGGCCCGGCTCTTGCCGAAGCTCAGGGCCTGGTTGTTGGTGCCCTGGGCCTGTCTCATCATGAAGAAGATGAACCCGCCGATGATCAGGATTGGCAGCAGGCCCGTGACCACGATGCTGATCCAGCCGTTGTCGGGCGCGTCCTTGACGGTGTAGATGTTTGGGTCGAGCTTGACGTTGCCGGCGGTCCCGGCCGTCTTGATGTCCTGGTAGACCTGGGTGAGGATGTTCGGGACGACGACGTCATAGGTGCTGCTATCGGACTTCGTGACGCTCAGCTTCGAGCCTTCCTGGACGACCTTGGAAACCTTGCCGGACTGGACGTCGTTCAGGAATGACGAGTAGCCGGTTCCGGCCTGGGGACTGGACTGGTTCAGGACGGTGAACACGACGGCGAGCGCGACGAGCACCAGCAGGAGCATCACGATGCCGTTGCGGAAGAACCTGGGATTCAACGGAGCCTCCGGATCATTGGCCCCGCAGCGCGGCGACCAGCCGATCGAGTATAGCGTCGGTTCGTGACGGTCCCATGAGTCGAGGGTCCGGGGCCGTGACGGCGGTCCACCAATGGATTCGCCGCGATCGGCCGCCCGGATGCATCAGCCCGGACACGAGGACGCCCGGCCAACCGATCGTGTGCCGGGCGTCGATCAGGACGAGGTGGTAGCGGAGGGCGGATTTGAACCACCGACCAAGGGCTTATGAGTCCCCTGCTCTACCACTGAGCTACTCCGCCGAGGTCTCCGAGTTTACCGATCGCACTCGGGAGCGGCAACCGCCGCCGACGCCGCGGCCGCGGCTCGCGCTCGCCTGATCGGAAACGCCTCAGCGGCACGGGCACGGGCGGCGCACGGGCCCGGGCGGTGTGGACCGGTGGCGATTCAGCTCGCCGCGGAGCCGGCCTCGCCGCGCATTTCCGCCGCCGCCCGCTGGACCGCCTGGACGATCGGCTGGTAGCCCGTGCAACGACAGAGGTTGCCGGCGAGGCCATCGCGGATCGCGTCGACACTTGGATCGGGGTCCGTGGCAAGGAGCGCCAGGGCCGAGATCAGCATCCCGGGCGTGCAGAACCCGCACTGGATCCCGCCGCCCTCGAGGAATGCGCGCTGGAGCGGATGCAGGACGCCGTCCGGGCCTGCCAGGCCTTCGACCGTCGTGATCTCGCGGCCGGCGGCCTGCAGTGCGAGATAGGAGCACGAGTTCACGGGCCGCCCGTCGATCAGGACCATGCAAGCGCCGCACTCGGAATCGTCGCAACCCTCTTTGGTCCCGGTCCGACCCAGGTCGTCGCGAAGGACGCGGAGGAGCGTCCGGCCGGGCTCGACGACCGCGGACACCGGCAGCCCGTCGACGCTGAGCTGGAGCAGCTCGGGCATGGCGTCAGACCTCCTGGCCGTGGGCCCAGCGGGAGGCCGGGATCGGGATCGATTCGCCACGGGCGCGGGCGGTGGCTGCGGCAAGGGCACGGGCGACGACGACCACGAGCATCGCCCGGCGGTAATCGGCGCTGGCCCGGACGTCGTCGATGGGGCGAGCGGCCGCGGCTGCGGCCTGGCCGGCGGCACGGAACGTCGCCGCGTTGGCCGCCGTCCCGACGAGCGCGGCCTCGGCCTCGGGGGCGCGCACGATCGTCGGCGCGACCGACGTGAGCGCGACCCGGGCGGCCGCGATCCGGCCATCGCCGTCCAACGTGACGAGGGCGGCCGCCCCGACGATCGCGATCTCCATCGCCCGGCGGTACTCGAGCCGGATGTAGGCACTGCCACTTCCAGGCGCTGTGGGCGGGACGGTCACCGTCGTCAGCAGCTCGGCCGGCGTCGTCGCGGTCTGACCCGGGCCGGTCGCGAGGCTCGCAACCGGCAGCATTCGGGAGCCGGCGCCGGCCGCCCGCAAGGTGACGACACCGCCGAGGACGACGAGCGGGGCAGTGGTCTCCGCCGCCGGCGACGCATTCATGAGGTTGCCGCCGATCGTGCCCGTCGAGCGCGTCGCTGGCGAACCGACGATCGAGGCCGCGTCAGCCAGGGCCGTCCAACCCGCGCTGACGTCGGGCGAGCCGGCCAGCCAGGCGTGGGAGGTCAAGCCGCCGACGACGAGCGCCCCATCGACGACGCCCTGGTGGTCGAGCTCCGCGATCCGGTGGATGGCGACGATCGACTCGGGCAGCGGCTTCCGACCCTGGCGCGCCGCGACGACGAGGTCCGTGCCGCCCGCAATCGGACGCGCAGCACGGTCCGCGGCCAGGATCCCGAGCGCCTCGGACAGGGTGGTCGGTGCTGCGAACCGCTCGGTCATCGGCGATCCGGACCCGCAGCGGCAACCGCCGCTTCGACCGCCGCGGCGCGGGGACCGAATGGCGCGTTGACCTCGGTCGCCCCGTCGTCGCCCGTCGTGACGGCTCGCCAGACTCGCTCCGGCGTCATCGGCAAACGCCGAACGCGCACGCCGGCCGCGATGGCGATCGCGTTGGCAACTGCCGCCGCCGTCGGCACGATCGGCGGCTCACCGACCCCTTTCGACCCGCGCGGGCCGCCATTCGACGCCGGGTGCTCCACGAAGATCGCCTCGATCTCGGGCCCGTCGGCGGTCGTGAGGAGCTTGTAGTCGAGAAGCGAGGCATTCCGCTGTCGCCCATCGGCTCCGTAGACGGTGCCCTCGGTGGTCGCGTTCCCGAGGGCCATCACGACGCCCCCCGTCAGCTGGCCGAGGGCTCCGATGCGATTCAGCACGCGTCCGACGTCGGTCGCCGCGACGACCTTCAGGACCCGGACGATCCCGGTCTCCGGGTCGAGCCTGATCCGGACGGCATGGCAGAAGAACGTCGGCGACGCGAAGGATTCGAACCCGAGCCGGCCGACGCAAGCCGAGGCGTCGTGCTCCGGGGCCTCGGGCGGCACGCCCGAGCCGCGGGCGAGGAGAAGGGCGCCCGAGTGCGCCGTCGTCGCCAGCTCGGCGATCGAGACCCGGCGGTCCGGGCTGCCGACGACGGACGCGTGGCCGTCGCGCAGCTCGAGGTCCGCGACGCTCGCCTCGAGGGCCACGGCCGCCAGCTCGAGCAGCTGGCGCTTCACGTCGCGGGCCGCCTCGACCACCGCCCGGCCGTTGTTGAACGTCGTCTGGCTTCCGGAGCTGCCGCCGTCGTAGGGCCCGGTGTCGGTGTCCTGGTAGGTGATCGCGAACTCCTCGGGCCGCATCCCGAGCTCCTCCGCGGCGAGGATCGGAAGCGCCATCACGGCGCCGGTGCCGTTCTCCTGGGCGCCGGTCACGATCCGGCCGCTGCCGTCGGATTCGATCCGGACGAAGGCGCCCGACGGGCCGGGTGCGCTGAACCACCAGCCCGACGCAACCCCGATCGCCTCGTTGGGCCCGAGTGCTCCGTCCGCCGCGATCCGTTCGACCGCTCGCTCGAGGGTGTCGATCGCGCCGTCGCCTTCGTGGCGCTGGCGGGTCGGGCCTTCGTCGCCGTCGTGGACGAGGTTCTTCCGCCGGAACGCCACCGGGTCGAGCCCGACGCGCGCGGCGAGGACATCGTGGTGCTGCTCGACGGCCCAGCAGGCCTGCGGTCCCGACGGGGCCCGGACCGAGCCCGACGGCGTGCGATTGGTGTAGACGCTGAGCGCCTCGATGTCGACGTCGGCGATCCGGTACGGCCCCGCGATCATCATCGCCGCGACCTGCCCGATCGTCGGCGTGTCGCTGGCGTAGGCACCGCAGTCGAGCAGGACCCGGGCCTTCCGGGCGAGGATCGTCCCGTCCTCGGCGAGCCCGGTCTCGAGGTCGACGACCATCGCGTGGGTCACCTTGTCGGGCGCGATGAACTCCTCGCGCCGGCTCAGGACGAGCCGAACGGGCCGGCGCGCCGCCCGGGCGAGGGCCGCGACATGGCCCTCGAAGTGGAAGTCGCACTTGCCGCCGAAACCGCCGCCGAGATGGGTCACGACGACCCGGATCCGGTGCTCGGGAATCTCAAGAACCTCGGCGGTCTTGGCCCGCGCGGCGAACGGCACCTGGGTCGACGAGTAGATCGTGACCCGGTCGCCGGCCCAGTCTGCCGTCACGGTATGGGGCTCGATCGGGACCGGGTGGGCCATGTCGGCGACGTAGCGCTCGCGGATCACGACCGGCGCCGCGGCCAGGGCCACGGTCGCGTCGCCCTTGACGATCGTCGAGCGGCCGGCCACATTGCCGGTCGGAGCGAGATTCGGGTCATGGCGATAGCTGTCGATCTCGGGGTGGACGAGGGGCGAACCCGACTCAAGGGCGATCTCGACGTCGAGGATCGGCGGCAGATCCTCGTATTCGACCTCGATCGCGGCGATGGCCGCGGCCGCCAGCTCGGGGGTCAGGGCGGCGACGGCAGCGACCACCTCGCCCTCGAACCGGACGCGGTCGCGGGCGAACAGGGTCCGATCGAGAACGAGGTCGAACGACCCGTAGCGACGCTTCGGGACGTCGTCCTGGGTCAGGACGGCGAGCACGCCGGGCAGTGCGCGGGCCCGGGTGGTGTCGAGCCGGACGATCCGGGCATGAGCCCGGCCCGCGAGGAGAAGCCGGGCGTGGGCCAGGCCCGGGAACGCGAGGTCGGCGGTGTAGCGGGCCTGGCCGGTGGCCTTCGCCTGGCCGTCGCCGCGGATCCACGGCGCCGCCCGGGCGGCCGCAGGCGACATCGCGGGGGCTGCAGCGCGCGGAGCCGGAGCTTCCACAGCGCCGCGGGCGCGTTCATTCGTCTCGGTCAACGCCCTCTCCTCCACGGCGCTTGTTGCGGTCCGAGGATACGGGCTCCGAAGGGCGGGCCGCGACATCGGATCATCGTGCGGATCGTCGGCCGCGATCTTGCCGGCGTCCGGCGGCGACGCGCCGCCGCCGGATGACGCTCCCCGACCCGCGTCTGCCGACTGCCGATCGTGCTGAGCCACCCCGAAGCACGGCGGACCCGACCAGACTCCCAGCGGACCGGGACCATCGGACCAGCCAGGGCCCGGACCTTGCCCGGATGCACCGGCGCGCCGGTGCACCGTCCTGCCGCAGGCCCGTTCGTGCGGGTACTACTTCGCCTCTGCTGCGGATTGCGTAGGCCACCTACGGTTCGGCTGCTCGGGGACCGCCCGGTGATCGCGGACGGCGGATGTTCCACGGGGGAGCCCGCCAGGACGCGAGGGGACACCAACGAGGGAGGTGACCCGTGGACCAAACGAACCGCCAGCGGCGCGGCGCGGCAATCGCCGTCCTGACCGGAACCCTGATCCTGGGCTCGCTCGTGGGCCCGTTGACGCGTCCCGACGCGATCGCCGCGTCCGGCGGGATCCTGCTCGATCTCTCGCCCGAGGACGCGGTCGTAGCCACGGGCGATACCGTCACGATCTCCGCCGTGATCGTCGACGATACGGGCCAGCCGATCCTCGCCGACCACACGATCCGCTTCTACTTCCAGGCCGGCAGCGCCAACGATCCCGGCGGCAACGGCAGCAGCCCGGACCTGACGTGCGACACGCTTGCGACGGGCGGCTGCTCGATCAGCTACGTCGGCGCGAATGCCGGCGACGACCTCGTCTGCGCGGTGGTCTCGGGCAACCCAGGCCTCTGTTCGACCGAGCAGCTTGGCGACCCGGAGCGCGACAACAATGCCGACACGGTCCATCGGACGGTCGGATCGGGATCTCCCACGCCGACGCCGGGCTCGACACCTGCGCCCACGCCGACCCCAACTCCCACGCCGACGCCGACGCCGGTTGCGACGCCGACGCCCACGCCGACTCCGACCGCCACCGCGATGTCAACACCTGCGCCCACGCCCACGCCTACGCCCACTCCGACGCCGACGGTGACGGCCACTCCGACACCGACCCCGGTCGCGACTCCGAACCTGACACCCACGCCCACGCCCACCCCGGCGCCGGCAGCGACACCGACCCCGGTCGCGACTCCGACGCCCACGCCCATCCCTGCGCCCACGCCCACCCCGGCGCCGGCAGCGACACCGACCCCGCTCGCGACTCCGACCCCGACACCCACGCCCACGCCCACCCCGGCGCCGGCAGCGACACCGACCCCGCTCGCGACTCCGACGCCCACGCCCGATTCCACACCAACGCCGGAACCCACGTCGGCCGTCGTGGTGCCGACGCCCGCTCCGACCTCGACGCCGACCCCCACGCCCGCCGACACGACCGGCCCGTCCGATCCGCCCGCCTACGTTGCCGGCGGCCCCGGCGTCGGCGGTCATCGGCCGGGCGATGGGCCAGCCGGCGGCGGCGCGATGGGCGGCCGTGATCAGACCACGCCCAGTCAGGACGGCGGCGTCCTGTCGACGGTCGGCCTGCCGCCGCTGCCGATCGGTGGCCTCAAGACGGCCCCGGACAACCTGTTCGAGGCGATCGTCGGCAGTCTGGCCGAGCGCATCGGCCCGACCGTCCAGCCTGCCGCGGCCGTGGCCGTCGCCGCCACGTTCGGCTTCCCGCTCGGGCTGATGCTGGCGGTGCTCCTGTTCCTGATCGTCCAGTCGCGACTCGACTCGCGCGATCCGAAGCTGCGGGCCGCGCCCCTGACCGCCGCGGACACCTTCATTCCCTTCGCCGACGAAGCCGGCCGGTGAGCGGCTCGGTCCGGCTGGCCGCCGCCGAGGGGAGCGAGTTCACGGCCCTCGGCGAGCGGATGCTCTACCTGCTCGCGCTTCGGCTGGGGATGGCGGCCATCGTCATGGCCTGGGCCGGCGTCCGTCCCGAGCTGCTCGGCGTCCCGCTCCCCACCCTCGCCCTCGGCAGCGCCGTGTACGTCGCGTTCGCGATCGGCGGCGAATGGCTGCGCCGAGCCGGCCGTCGGCGCGGGTTCGCGATCCTCAGCCTTCTCCTTCTCATCGACGGCGTGTACCTCGCCTGGGCGACCTACGCCACCGGCGCCACCCAGAGCCCGCTCCGCTTCCTGGTGTTCCTCCACCTCGTCGGCGTGTCCCTGCTCGCGTCCTATCGGACCGGGCTGAAGGTCGCGCTCTGGCACTCGCTCCTGCTGTTCGTCGCGCTCTACGCACAGGCCGCTCAGCTCGTGCCGCCGGTCGACGTCCTGCCCGGCCGCGGGATCGAGTTCGATCGGATGCCGGTCCTGAATGTGACCTCGTTCTGGCTGTTCGCGCTCGCCACCTCGGCCTTCTCCGCGATGAATGAGCGCGAGCTCCGGCAGCGCCGGTTCGACCTCGAAGCCCTCGTCGAGCTCGGTGCCGAGCTCGACGACGTCGCGGATCCGGTCCGCCAGTCGCAGATTGTCCTCGCGGGCGTCGTCGGCCGATTCGGCTTCGACCGCGGCCTCGTCCTCGGTGCGAGCGACGGCCGGACCGTGGTCCTCGCCGCCCACGGCGTCATGAACGTCCCGACCCTCGCAGTCGAGCCCGACGCAGTCGTTGAGGCGGCCTGGGAGCGGCGCGAGCTGCTCGCGTTCGGGCGCCTCGATCCGATCGCCAACCCGATGCTCGCCGCGGCCCTGCCGGGCGTCCGCCAGCTCCTCGTTGCGCCGATGATCGCCGACGGCCAGCCGGTCGGTGCCATCGTCGTCGAGCAGGGCCGGCGATCGGCCCTCGGCGTGTCCCGCCGGCTCGCTTCCATCCTGGGCCAGCTCGGCGCGATCGCCGCCCTGAACCTGCGCAACGCCGTCCTGCTGCGCAGCGTCCAGGACCTCGCCGAGCGCGATTCGCTGACCGGCGCGGCCAACCGCCGGATGTTCCAGATGAGCCTCGAGCGCGTCCTCGCGACGAGCTGGCTCGCCCCGGTCAGGCACGCTGTCAGCACGGTCCTGTTCATCGACCTCGACGACTTTAAGGTCGTCAACGACACGCTCGGGCACGCTGCGGGCGACGCGCTCCTCGTGGCGGTGATCGAGCGGATCTCCGGCTCCGTGCGCGAGGAGGATCTCGTGGCCCGCCTCGGCGGCGACGAGTTCGCGATCCTGACCGACGACGCGCCCGACCTGAAGCGATCGATGGCGATGGCCGAGCGGCTCGTCCGCGAGCTGCGCGCGCCGTACCTGATCGACGGTCACCACGTGTCGGTGACGTCCAGCATCGGCATCGCCAGCGCACTGGACGGGACCGAGACCGCGGCCGACCTCGTCCGCAACGCCGACGTGGCGATGTACCTCGCAAAGGCCAACGGCAAGGCCGGCTTCGCAATCTTCGATCCGGGCATGCACGCCGCGATCCGCGAGCGCCACGAGCTCGGCGCCCAGCTCCAGACCGCCGTCGAGCTCGGCCAGCTTCGGGTCGTCTACCAGCCGATCGTGAACCTCGAGTCGGGCCGCACGGCCGGCGTCGAGGCACTGGTCCGCTGGGACCATCCTGACCGCGGCGTCGTCGCCCCCGGCGACTTCATCGAGATCGCGGAGGAGAACGGGGCCATCCTTCCGATCGGCCGCTGGGTCCTCCGCGAGGCTTGCCTCCAGGCCGGTCGCTGGGCGACCGCGGAGGGCGAGGCGCCGCTGTTCCTGTGCGTCAACGTGTCCGCCCGCGAGATCCAGCAGGCCGACTTCGTCGACTCGGTCCGGACGACCCTCGACGCTGCCTCGTTCGATCCCCATCGGCTCCGTCTCGAGATCACCGAGACGGCGCTGCTTCGGGCGACGTCTTCGACGATCGCGACGCTCGAATCCCTGCGGTTCCTCGGTGTCCACGTCGTGATCGACGACTTCGGCACCGGCTACTTCTCGCTGAGCCACCTTCGCCAGTTCCCGGTCGACACCCTGAAGATCGCGTCCGAGTTCGTCCAGACGCCCGGCCACGACGTGAAGTCGGCCGCCCTGGCCGGAGCCATCGTGGCGATGAGCGACTCGCTCCGGATCACGACCGTCGCCGAGGGCATCGAGGACGCGGATCAGGCGGACCGGATGCGGACCCTTGGCTGCACGTACGGCCAAGGCTATTTCTTCGCCCGCCCGGTCGCCGGTTCGCTGATCGCACCGCTCATCGCGGACGGCGCATCGAGCGAGCCGACGGCCCTTCGCCCGGGACCCGCGCCGATCCGGCGCGCCGGCCGCGACGCCCGGCCATTGACCGATCTGGACCAGGCCGCACCCACCGGGTTCGGGTCCGGCACGGCGATCGCTCGCTTCGCCCGTCCCGCAGGCGAGCCCGGGGCCGCCTGAACGGCAGTTCGTCAGGCGACCTCGCGCAAGCCGCCCGTCGACACGTCGAAGACGAGGCCGTGGGTGGGCACGTCACCGAGCCACGGATGGCCGCGCAGCCGCGCGACCTGGTCGCGGACGTTCGCATCGAGGTCCCGGAAGGCGGCGAACGCGATGTCGAGGGCGCGTCCCGTCCGGGCCGCGAGCCGCTCGCGCAGTTCTGCCTCGTCGATCGCCTGGAGCCCGCAGCCGGTGTGCCCGATCACGAGGATCCGGTCCGTCCCCAGGAGATGCCGGCTGATGATCAGCGAGCGGATCGCGTCGTCGCTGGCGAGGCCGCCGGCGTTGCGGACGATGTGCGCATCACCGGTCCGCAGGCCAAGTGCCTCCTCCACGTCGAGGCGGGCGTCCATGCAGGCGAGGATCGCGATGCGGCGGAGCGGCGCTGCGGTCAGCGCGGATCGATCGAACGCCTCGACGTAGCGTCGGTTCTCGGACAGGATGCGGCGCAGCTCGCCCGCCGAATCGGCCGGGTCGTCCGTCGGGTTGGTCATGCCTCAGCCGGGTCCCACGGTCACAGGATACGGTGCCGGTTGGATCGCGGACGACCGCGTGTGGCCCTGCAGGCGCGTCAGCCGCCGGGCCCGAACAGAAGCGACAGCCACGATTCCAGCGGCGTCTGGCGGGTGTCGGTCGCGCCCAGCCGGACGGCCGCTGAACCGGGCGATCCGTCGGTAGGTGCGGGGACGGCCGGCGACAGGGCGAAGGGGATCTCGCGCGGATCGCCGAGCTGGTAGGCGCGCGCCTGGATCGAGACGTATTCGGGGCGGACGATCAACCCGACCTCGCCCTCGAGCGAGCGGACCTCGGCGGCGAGCGCTGCGTTGTCGCGGGCGAGCTGGTCGGCCGCCGCAGCGGCGGCCGTGGCGTCGCCGACCTGGCGGGCGAAGACGACGACGATCCAGATCGAGACGAGCCCTGCCGCGACCCAGCCAACCCGCCGTCGGCTGATTCCGGCGACCGAGAGGCCGCTCAGGTCGACGCGCTCGGCGACTCGCTGGCCCTCATCGTCGGCTGCTCCGCCGCGGATGGGCTCGGGCGATTCGTCGTCGCGCTCGTCGGCCTTGTCTCGGGGCCGGGAGCGGGCGGCGGAGGCGCGGCCAGGATGCTTCACGTTCGATCGAGGGTAGCTGCCGGCAGCTGACATGTCAACCCGCGCGAGCCTGTGACAGCCAACCTGTCACGAGCGTGGCGGACCGTCCTGCTAGACTTCGGCTGTTTCGCACGGATGTTCTGTTTCGAGGTGACGGATGCGGACCTATGCCCCGGCTCCGACGGAGGCCGTCCTGAGGGCGATCCTCGAGGACGAGCTGTCCCTCGCCCGCGGCGTCACCCATCACGCCGTCATCCCCGCTCGAGAGGCGGAATTCCGCGACCATCCCGGCTGGCTCGATCCACGGATCCGGGCGGGCCTGGCGAGCCGCGGGATCGACCGCCTTTACACCCACCAGGCGGAGGCGATCGAAGCCGTGCGTGCCGGCCGCGACGTCGTGGTCGTCACTCCGACTGCGTCGGGCAAGACGCTGTGCTATGCCCTGCCGGCACTCCAGGCGATCGCCGACGATCCGGCGGCACGAGCCCTGTTCCTGTTCCCGACCAAGGCCCTGGGCCAGGACCAGGTCGCCGAGTTCGCCGAGCTGTCAGTCGCCGCGGGGCTGACTGTGTCCGCGGCCACGTACGACGGGGACACGCCGGCGCCGATCCGCTCCGCGATCCGGAGCGCCGGCCAGGTCGTCGTGACCAACCCGGACATGCTCCACTCCGCGATCCTCCCCCACCACACGAAGTGGTTCCAGCTCTTCGAGCAGCTCCGGGTCATCGTCATCGACGAGCTCCACACGTACCGCGGCGTCTTCGGGAGCCACGTGGCGAACGTGATCCGGCGGCTGCTCCGGCTGTGTGCCCACTACGGCAGCAAGCCCGTCATCGTGTGCTGCTCGGCGACGATCGCCAACCCCGCCGAGCTGGCGGCCGCGCTCACCGGCCGGACGCCCGTCCTCGTCGATCGCAACGGGGCGCCGTCGGGCGAGCGCCACGTCCTGCTCGTCGAGCCTCCCCTCACCCACGCCGCGACCGGAGCCCGCGGGTCCAATCTGACCCTTGCCCATCGCTGGGCGATGCCGTTCCTGCGAGCGGGACGCCAGACGGTGGTTTTCGGCCGGAGCCGGACCTCGGTCGAGATCATGCTGTCGACGCTCCGCGAGGCGCTCCGCCAGGATCTTGGGCCACGATCGCGGATCCGCGGCTATCGCGGGGGCTACCTGCCGACCGAGCGGCGGGCGATCGAGCGCGGGCTGCGCGACGGCGAGATCCTCGGTGTCGTCTCGACGAATGCCCTCGAGCTCGGCGTCGACATCGGCCGGCTCGACGTCTCGATCCTCGCGGGCTACCCGGGCTCGGTCGCGGCGACCTGGCAGCAGTTCGGGCGGGCCGGTCGGCGCGGCGGGACGAGCGTCGCCGTCCTCGTCGCATCCGCCGCGCCGGTCGATCGCTACATCGTCCACCATCCCGAGTTCCTCCTCGGCGGCCTGGCCGAGGAGGCTCGCCTCGACCCGGACAACCTCCACGTCCTGATCGCCCATCTCCGCTGCGCCACGTTCGAGCTGCCGTTCGAGCCGGGCGAGGTCTTCGGGCCGGGCATCGCCGACGACCTCCTCGCCTTCGTCGCCGAGTCTGGCCACATCCGGCAGGCCGAGGACGGCCGCTGGTACTGGAGCTCCGAGAACTTCCCGGCCTCGGAGGTCTCGCTCCGGACGGCCGCCCCGGAGAATGTCGTGATCATCGACACGACCCCGGATCGCCCGCGCGTCCTCGGTGAGGTCGACCTCTTCTCGGCCCAGGTGCTCGTCCACGAGCGGGCGATCTACATGCACGACTCGGTGCAGTACTACGTGGACCGCCTCGAGTGGCACGAGCGCAAGGCCTACGTCCATCGGGTCGACGTCGACCACTACACGTACGCGAACCGAGCCGTGACGCTGAAGCCGCTCGACGTCTTCGCCGAGTCGTCCGCGCCCAGCGGCCGGCGGGTCCACGGCGAGGTGATGGTCGCAAGCCTCGTGACGCTGTTCAAGAAGCTGAAGTTCGGGACCGACGAGAACGTCGGCTGGGGCCCGATTGACCTCCCCGAGATCGAGCTCCAGACGACCGCCTACTGGCTGACGGCCGAGGGCCTCGCGGGTGGCTGGCGGCGCAATGACCTCGACATCGCCCTGATGGGCGCGGGGCGGGCGATCCAGACGGTCGCTGCGGTCCTCCTGATGGGCGATCCGCACGACCTCGGTCTCGTGACCCAGGTCCGCTCACCGCACCACGAGGCGCCGACGATCTATCTGTATGAGGCGACTCCGGGCGGGATCGGCCTGAGCGTCCGGCTCTGGGAGCGTCACGACGACCTGATCGCCGGAGCGGCGGAATTGATCGGCGACTGCGGCTGCGACGGCGGATGCCCCGCTTGTACCGGACCGCGCCTCGAGCCGGGTGCGGACGCCAAGGCTCTGGCTTTGCGCCTGCTCCGCGAGCTGGGAGCGTCGGCCGCGGCGCGGGGTCCGCTGCCTGTCCCGGTTCCGGCATGACCGGCGTCGGCCTCGAGCGGCGGCTCGCGAGCTACCGCGCCGCGATCCGCTCGAGCGGACCGTCATCGGCCGTCCGGGACCCAGGGGACCGGACGGACGGCGGCGTCGCGCGGGGCTCGATCGAGCTCGGGCAGCGGCTCGCCGAAGCCCTCGATGGCGAGCTGATCCTGGACCCCGGCGGTCCCGTGGTCCGGGTGGAGCCGGCGACCGTCGTGCTGCCGCTCGATCGCGACCGGCTCCGGATGCTCCCCGGACTCCCCCCGGCCGACGTCCCCCTGGTCTGCCTCGACACCGAGACCACTGGGCTTGCCACCGCGTCCGGCACCGTGGCCTTTCTCGTCGGGCTGGGCTGGTGGGAGGACGACCGGTTCCGCCAGGTCCAGCTGCTCCTGCCCGACCATCCCGCCGAGCGAGGGCTGCTGGGCCGCCTCGCGTCGCACATCCCGGCGAACGCCTGGCTCGTCACCTACAACGGGACCGGGTTCGACTGGCCGCTGCTCATCGCGCGCTATCGGATGGCGCGCCTGCCGGCTCCGCTTCACGCCGGGCACCTCGACCTGCTGCCGTTCGTGCGGCGTGTGTTCCGGCACCGGATGGCCGACGCCCGGCTCCGGACCGTCGAGACCGAGCTCCTCGGCTCGGTCCGCCACGGAGACGTCGACGGCTGGCAGATCCCGGGTCTCTATCTCGACTTCCTGCGCGGCGGCGAGGCATGGCCGCTCATCGATGTCGTTCGCCACAACCGCGAGGACGTCCGCTCGCTGGCCCGGCTCCTCGGTCGGATCGACGCCGACCTCGCGGACGTCGAGGCGCGGCGGCGTCAGCCACTCGGCGACCTGGCGGGGCTTGCGCGCGCATTCGGTCGCGTGGGCCGTCTCGCCGAGGCCCTTGACTGCGTCGACGCCGCGCTCGCGGGTCCGGGCACGAGCCGCTCCCCGATCGCCGCCCGCGAGGAGGCGGCCATCCTCGAGCCGTCGGACGACCCACGGGCATTGCCGTGGTGGCATCCGCGCCAGCCTGCGGATGTCGGCGGTCGGACGCCGCGCCCGGGCTGGGAACGCCTCGTGACCGGCCGCCTCGAGTCGCCCTGGACCGTCGAGCGGGTCACGATCGAGCGCGGAAGGCTGCTCCGCCGACTCGGACGGCACGAGGAGGCGGTGGCGACGTGGCTGGATCTGGCAGTCGGGCGGGGTGCGATCGCGATTCAGGCGTGGATCGAGGTCGCCAAGTTGCGCGAGCACCGCCTCGGAGATTTTGCAGGCGCTCTCGACGCCACGGAACGGGCGATCGCGCTCGCGGAGCGGCGACGGCGCCTCGGGCTCGGAGACCCCGTCGTGGCCCGCGCGCTCGAGACCAGGCTCACGCGGCTGCATCGTCGCGCGGCGATCCGCCCGATGCCCGGCGGACAAGGTGCCGGGCCGCCTCGGCCGTTGGGTCGGACGAGTCCCCTCGCGGTCAGCCGGCCGCCTTGACGTCCGGGCTCGGGATCATCGCGTCGGTGACCTGGTGGAGCAGCTCGTGGTACGACGCGATGAACGCGCGGAGCGTGCGCACCGTCGGCGGGAACGAGTCGAAGTCGGCGGGCAGGAGACCGTCGGGCTCGTAGGCGCGGACGAAGTCCGGGTAGTGGCTCGCCAGCTCGGCCACGATCGCCGGATCAACCGGGTCGTCCATCCGGGGCCGGACCTCGACCGACGACGCATTGAACCGCTTCTGCCAGCTCGACGGCATCGTGATCACGACATCGCCGCCGATCAGCTCCGACCAATGGTAGTGATGTCGGATCGCCGCCCCGAGCAGGCGTGCCCGGACGCCACGCTCCCGGAAGAGACCGTACGCCCGCTTGAAGACCGCGATCCCGGACCACGGCAGGGCCGCGGGGTCGGCGACGATCCCGTCGCGCTCGGTCTGGACCCGCAGCCAGTCCTCGATCCTGCCCATCATGATCGTAACGACCGGACCCATCGTCGCGGTCGATTCGCCTGCCGCCTCGCGGCGTGCGATCCCGCGCTCGATCGCCTCGGCCGCGGCCACGGCCTGCGCGACCGAGAAGCATACGGTCGTGTTGACGCTGATCCCGCGGGCGCTCGCGTCCTCCATCGCGACCAGTCCCGCGGTGGTTGCCGGGAACTTCACGATGATGTTCGGGGCCAGCCCGTCGAAGTGGGCGGCCTGGGCCACCATCCGCTCGGCGGACCGGTGGAAGGTCGGGTCGGTTTGCGTCGAGAGGCGGCCCTGACGCCCGCCGAACGCCTCGAACGCGGGCAAGAGCAGCGGCGCCGCCCGAGTCGACATCTCGTCGACGATCTGCCACGCCAGCTCGGTCTCGTCGGCGGCCGGTCGCTCGGCGGCGAGCGTGGCAACCCGTCCGCGCCAGCGGGCCGGTTCCTGCTTCCAGACGTCGGTCACGATCGTTGGGTTGGCGGTCGCCCCGACCGCACCGAACGAGATCGCATACTCAAGCTCGTCGATCGCGCAGGAATCGTTCCAGATGTCCGTGGCCGTCGTGGCGATCGTCCGTCCGAGCGGGCTGTCGGCCAGCGGCGGCGCCTGGGTGCCGATGAGTGTCACGTCGGTGTCCCTCGCTCGATGGGTGGCTCAACGGTGACTGGGTGGGAAGTCGGGAGAGGCGGCGTCACGCGGCGACCCGCTCGACGGCCATGGCCACCGAGCCGCCCCCGCCGAAGCCGAGCGTCGCGGGCGTATCCGCGAGGGGCCCACCGGATTTGCCGATCGGCGTTCGGGCGGCGCTGACGAGGAAGACCTGCCCGGTTCGGTGGGCGCCCGACCCCGGGCCGGCGCCGGCCACGCCCGAACCGGTCCGAGCGTCGTCCGCGGCCATCAGCGGGTCCGCGGGAACCCGAGATCGATCTTCGACGTGCCGGGGTCCGGCCAGCGCTGGGTCACGATCTTGGCCCGGGTGTAGAACTGAATCCCCTCAGGGCCGTACATGTGGAGGTCGCCGAACAGCGAACTTTTCCAGCCGCCGAAGCTGTAGTAGGCGACGGGGACCGGGATCGGGACGTTGATCCCGACCATGCCCGCCTGGACTTCGAACTGGAACTGGCGCGCCGCGCCGCCGTCGCGGGTGAAGATCGCCGTACCGTTGCCGTACGGGTTGTCGTTGACGAGCCCGACTGCGGCCTCATAGGTCGGGACCCGGATCACCGTCAGCACCGGGCCGAAGATCTCGTCCTTGTAGGCGTCCATCTCAGTCGACACGTCGTCGATCAGCGAAACGCCGAGGAAGAATCCGTCCGAGTCCTTGAAGAGCGGGTGGTCGCGCCCGTCGGCGACGACAGTCGCGCCCTGGGCCGCCGAGCTTTCCAGATACGACGCCACCTTGTCGCGATGCTGGCGGGTCACGAGCGGGCCCATCTCGGACTCGGGATCGGAGCCCGGGCCGATCTTGACCTTCGGGAGGCGCGCCTTGATCGCGGCGATAAGGGGGTCGCCGACATCGCCGACCGCGACGATCGTCGCGACCGCCATGCACCGCTCGCCAGCCGAGCCGTAGCCGGCCGAGATGGCTGCGTCGGCGGCCATGTCGATGTCCGCGTCCGGCAGCACGATCATGTGGTTCTTGGCGCCACCGAGCGCCTGGACCCGCTTGCCCGCCTTCGTCCCGGTCTCGTAGATGTAGCGCGCGATCGGGGTCGAGCCGACGAACGACACCGCGGCGATGTCCGGGTGGGCAAGGATCGCGTCGACCGCCACCTTGTCTCCGTGGACGACGTTGAAGACCCCGTCCGGGACGCCCGCCTCGTGGAGCAGCTCGGCCATGAACAGCGAGGCCGACGGATCCTTCTCGGACGGCTTGAGGATGAACGTGTTGCCGGTCGCGATCGCCGTCGCGAACATCCACATCGGGACCATCGCCGGGAAGTTGAACGGCGTGATCCCGGCGACGACGCCGAGCGGCTGATGGATCTGGAACACGTCGACGCCGGTCGACGCCTGCTCGGTGAAGCCGCCCTTGAGCAGATTCGGGATGGAGCAGGCGAATTCGAGGTTCTCGATGCCGCGAGCGATCTCGCCGAGCGCGTCCGACGGGACCTTGCCGTGCTCCGCTGTGAGGTGCGCGGCAAGCTCATGGCGGCGCGCCTCGACGAGGTTCCGGACCTTGAACATGATGTCGGTCTTCTTCGACAGCGATGTCGCGCGCCAGGCCGGGAATGCGGCCTTCGCGGCGGCGACCGCTGCGGCGACCTCGTCGGTCGAGGCGAAATCGACCTCGCGGGCGACTCGCCCGGTCGCCGGGTCGTACACCGGTCCGCGTCGACCGGACGAACCTTCGACGATCCGGCCGCCGATCCAGTGGTGGACGGCTCCCAGCGCGGCTCCCTGCCCCGCGGCGTGTGCCGGAGCTGCCTCGCTGCCCGGCTCGGCGACCTGCGTCATCGTTCGATCCTTCCGTTCACCAACGCGCCCGCGAGACGGGCGCCGTGCTGCCAAACATTACCGCCACCGCCGATCACGAGCCAGCATGGGGCGCCTCTCGGGACCCGCTGTATGCACCCTGGGCGCCATCTCGCGACCGATCCCGCAGCCGGATCACCGCCTGAGCGTTGACAGGCGACAACCGCCTTTGTACGCTCCGCGACTCGGGTGTAGACGATTACAGGGTAGCGCGTGGAGCATCGTTGAGCGAGTCCGTCACCGCGCTCAGCCGGTCGACCGGCCCCCTCGTCCTGGGCGGGACTCGCGTCCGCCGGGAACCCCTCATCACTGGCATTTCACGCCCGTTCGCGTGCGTGCGCGCCGCTCGCACGAGCTGTTCGCGCGGGTGACGACGGCGATCGCGCCCGTCGGCGCCCGGGAGCAGGCAGCCCGACTGCGCGAGCGGCTTGCGGTCGGCGGTCCGCTCGGTGGTCTCCCGATCGGCACGGTCCCGATCCTGTGGAACAACGTGGACGTCGCCGAGCTCCGCCTCGGGATGTCGGCCGGGACGGTCCTCGACGACATCGCCAGGACCGGATATGACGGCACCCAATTCGGGCTCGGCTTTCCCGAAGGCGAGGGGCTCGTGGGCGCGCTCGCGGAGCGCGACCTGCGCCTCGCCGAGGTCTACGCCTCGATCGCCGCGACAGTGGACGGGCCGACCGCGTCCGCGCTGGACGACGTCCGTGAGCGGCTCCGGCTCCTGATCGCTGGCGGCGGGGAGGTCCTGTGCGTGGCCTTCGACGGCTCGTCGGACCGGGATGCGTTCGCCGGCCGGGCCGCGGATCCGGCGGCGTCGCGCCTCAGCGATGCGGGCTGGGCGGCGACGATCGAGCTCCTCGAGACGATCTCGGACGAGACCCGTGCGGCGGGCGCCCGGATCGCGTTCCACCCGCATGCCGGGACGTACGTCGAGACGCCCGACGAGGTCGCTCGGCTGGCGACGGCGATCGATGCCGAGACGCTCCCCTTCTGTCTCGACGTCGGTCACTGGATCGTCGGCGGCGGCGATCCGGTCGAGGCCCTGACCCGCTACGGCGAGCGCGTGACTCACGTCCACCTCAAGGACGTCGATCGCGTCGTGCTTGCGGGTCTCCGCGCCGGCACGGTCGGCGGATTCGGCGCCGCGATCCGCCAGCGTCTGTTCACCGAGCTCGGCTCCGGCGTCCTCGATCTCGACCGAGTGCTTGAAATGCTCGCCGCACGCGGCTACGACGGTTGGCTGATGGTCGAGCAGGACAGCGGCTGGCCGCCGCCCGCCGAGAGCGCGGCGATCGGCCGGCGCGTCCTTGCGGTGGCCCTGCGCCGGACCGAGCACGCCCCGGACACCCGAGGCTCACGATGAGGGTCGCGCTCCTCGGCGCGGGCCGCATCGGCCGGTTGCACGCCCGGCTCCTCACGGCAACCCCAGGCGTCGACGAGCTCGTGATCGCCGATGCCATGCCCGAGCGTGCCGCCGAGGCCGCGGCCGAGGTCGGTGCTCGTGCGGTCGCGACCCTCGAAGCCGCGCTTGACGAGGCGGAGGCCGTCGTGATCGCCGCCGCGACCACCGCTCATGCGAGCCTGATCAGGGCGTCAGCGGACCGCGGCCTGACGACCTTCTGCGAGAAGCCCCTGGCCGAGAGCCTCGAGGCGACGATCGACGTCGCCCACCACCTCGAGCGGACCGGCATCCGGTTCCAGCTCGGGTTCCAGCGGCGGTTCGATCCGGGCTACCGCGAGGCGCATCGGCTGATCGAGACGGGCGAGCTCGGCACGCTCTACAACTTCCATCTCGTCGGCCACGACCCCGAGCCGCCCCACGAGGATTACATCCCGCAGTCCGGCGGGCTCTTCCGCGACTTCTCGATCCACGACTTCGACGTGATTCGCTGGTTGACCGGGCGCGAGGTCGCCGAGGTCTACGCCGACGGAGACGTCCGCGGCTTCCCGATGTTCGCCAAGTATGGCGACGTCGACACCGCCGTCGCCACGCTCCGGATGGACGACGGCGCGCTCGGCGTGCTGACGGTCGCCCGCCACGATCCACTCGGCTATGACATCCGGGCCGAGCTCTTCGGCTCGAAGGACTCGGTCAGCGTCGGGCTCGGGCCCCGGACGCCGATTCGCTCGGTTGAGCCCGGCGTTCCGCCCCAGGCGGGCCCCGCCTGGCCCCACTTTCTCGATCGCTTCTCCACGGCCTACAGCGCCGAGTTCGCCGCCTTCGTCCGGGTCGCCCGGGGCGAGGAGGCGAGCCCGTGCACCGCCAACGATGGCGTCCAGGCCCTCCGGATCGCGGAGGCCGCCAGCCAATCGCTCCACGAGCACCGACCGGTGCGTGTCGAGGAGATCGCGAACAGCTGATCGACCGAATCCGGTCGGTGAAAGGAGGTGTCCTCGTCCGGGCCGGCGAAGGCCGGGACGACATCCGAGATCCGCGATGACGGCCCGCCCGATGCGGAATCACCACGTCGAGACGACGCGGACGTCCTAGCATCTCCAAACCACGTAGGTTTTCTGGAGGAGGAAGAGACCAGGCATGAACACTCGCAAGCTCCTGACCCTGCTTGCCGGCGCCGCGATCGTGATCGGCGCCTGCAATGCGACCCCGGCCGCGTCCGGCGGGGCCTCTGGTGGCAAGGACCCCGATGGGGTGCTCGTCAAGAAGGCCGACATCAAGATCGAGGTCGTCACGCACGGCCAGGCGATCGACGGCTTCTGGGGCGTCGTCCGCAACGGCGTCAAGGCCGCTGCCGCGGACATGGGCGTCACCGTCAACTACAGCGCCCCCGGCGCCGAGAGCGACATGCCCGGCATGTCCGCCCTGATCGACGCCGCCGTCGCCAAGAAGCCGAGCGGGCTGGTGGTCTCGATCCCGAACCCCGACGCGCTCAGCCCGTCGATCAAGAAGGCAGTTGCGGCCGGGATCCCGGTCGTCTCGATGAACTCCGGCTCCGACGTCTTCAAGAGCCTCGGCATCCTCGTCCACGTCGGGCAGACCGAGCTCCAGGCAGGCATTGGCGCCGGCGAGCGGATGAAGGCCGCGGGCGTCAAGAACGGCGTCTGCTTCAACCAGGAAGTCGGCAACCAGGCACTCACCCTGCGCTGCAACGGCTTCTTCCAGGGCCTCGGCCTGACCGACCCGACCAAGGGCAAGGTCCTCACCGGCAAGATCGCCGATCCGGCCGGCATGCAGGCGACGATCGCCGCCGCCATCCAGTCCGACCCGACCATCGACGGCATCCTGACCCTCGGCCCGTCCGTGGCTGACCCGGCCCTCGCCGCGGTGGCCGCCTCCGGCAAGCCGATCCATCTCGCCACCTTCGACCTCAGTGCGAGCGTGCTGACGGCCGTGAAGGACGGGAAGATGGACTTCGCGGTCGACCAGCAGCAGTTCCTGCAGGGCTATCTGCCGATCGTGATCCTGACCAACTACGTCCAGACCCTGAACCTCCCGACAGGAGACGGCACCGGCCTGATCATGACCGGCCCGGGCTTCGTCACGAAGGACAACGCAGCGAACGTCATCGCCCTCGCGGCGAAGGGCCTTCGCTGACCGAGTGATCCGCGCGCCGGCGGTCGTCGCCGGCACATCCCTGAGGGGTCGGGCCGCGGCCCGACCCCTCCGTCGACCAACCGGAGGCTTCGATGGCGACGAGCTCAGCCGGCGTCGCGCCGGCCCCGACACCCGATCGACTGCGCCGCATCCCGCTGACCCAGCGTATGCTGGCCAAGCCGGCCGCCGGGGCGCTCGTCATCGTCGTCTTCGTCTGGGTGGTCTTCGCGATCCTGTCGACGGCCCGCGGCAACACCGCGTTCCTGTCGATCACGGGAACGCTCGGCTACCTCGACGTTGCGGCCCAGGTCGGGATCATCGGGACGGCCGTCGCCTTGCTGATGATCGCCGGCGAGTTCGACCTCTCGGTGGGCTCGATGGTCGGCTTCGCCGGGATCGTGATCGGCATCTGCGCGACGATCTGGGGACTCCCGATCTGGCTCTCGATCGTCGTGTCGATGATCCTGACCACCGGACTCGGAGTGATCAACGGGATCATCGTCGTCCGGACAGGGCTGCCGTCGTTCATCGTCACCCTCGCCACCCTGTTCATCATCGCGGGCCTGTCGTCCGTGCTGACGTCGATCGTGACCAACATCACCTACATCCCGATCGCCCCCGACCGGATCGCCGCCGACCCGCTGGCCGGGCTCTTCAATTGGAAGTTCTCGTTCCTGATCGGGACGCAGACGACCGACTTCCAGGCCTCGATCGTGTGGTGGATCGTCATCGCGATCGTCGGCGCCTACGTCCTCGGCCGGCGGAAGTTCGGCAACTGGATCGCGGGAGTCGGCGGATCGCCGAACGCGGCTCGCAACCTCGGTGTGCCGGTCGCGCGGGTCAAGATCGCCCTGTTCGCGACCACCGCATTCTCGGCCTCGATCCTGGCCGCCATCCAGAGCACCCGGTTCTCGTCGGCGGACATCCTGCGCGGCACGGGCATGGAGCTGACGGCGATCACCACCGCGGTGATCGGCGGCTGCCTCCTGACCGGCGGCTACGGCTCGGTCGCCGGGACGGCGCTCGGCGCGCTGACGCTCGGCATGGCCCAGATCGGGATCGTGTATGCCTCGATCAACGCCGACTGGAACAAGATCGCCACGGGCGCCTTGCTCCTCACGGCGGTCGTACTCAACAACTGGATCCGGCGCCGCTTCGCCGGCCTGCGCTAGCGCGGAAGGAGCTCGCGATGACGATTTCCCCCGCCGCTTCGACCGGCCCAGCTCCGGCTAATGCCGCCGAGCGCGCTGCCCGCAAACCGCTCCTCGAGGCACGCAACATCTCGAAGTACTTTGGCGCCGTGGTCGCGCTCGAGGGCGTGTCGCTGACGGTCCGGGCCGGCGAGATCAACTGCCTCCTCGGCGACAACGGAGCCGGCAAGTCGACCCTGATCAAGACCCTCTCGGGCGTCCATCCGCCCGACGACGGCACGCTTGCCGTCGACGGCGAGCCGGTCCGATTCACCTCGCCTCGCGATGCCCTCGACGCCGGGATCGCGACCGTCTACCAGGACCTGTCGGTGATGCCCCTGATGAGCATCAGCCGGAACTTCTTCCTCGGCAATGAGCCGACGGTCGGGTTCGGGCCGTTCCGCCTGTTCGACAGCACGAAGGCCGCGCGGATCGCCCGCGAGGAGATGCACAACATCGGGATCGACGTCCGCGACACCGACCAGCTCGTCGGGACGCTATCGGGCGGCGAGCGCCAGACCCTCGCGATCGCCCGGGCCGAGTACTTCGGGGCGCGGGTCCTGATCCTCGACGAGCCCACGTCCGCGCTCGGGGTCAAGGAGTCCGCGTTCGTCCTGCGCCATGCGATCGCGGCCCGGAACAAGGGCCTCGGGGTGATCTTCATCACCCACAACGTCCAGCACGCGCTCCCGATCGGCGACAGCTTCACGATCCTGACCCGCGGCCGCTCGGGCGGCACGTTCAAGCGTGGCGAGCTGCAAGCGGAGCAACTCCACGCCCTGATGGGCGGCGGCTCCGAGCTCGAGGAGCTCCAGGCCGACCTCAAAATGCTGGCTCGTCGCGAGGAGGCCGGCGAGGACGTCCCGACCGTTCCACTCGGAGGCGACGGCGACATCGCCCCGATGATGGGCGAGAACCGGCACTTCTGAGGCGACGACGGCGACCACGATCGCCGACGTCGCTCGTCGCGCCGGCGTGTCGACCGCCACCGTCAGTCGCGTCCTGTCCGGGATCGGTGGCGCTCGCCCCGAGACCCACGCCGGGTTGAGGCAGCCCGCGGACGTCAGCCTCGTCGGGTTCGACGACGTCGCGATGGCGGCCTACGTCGAGCCCGCACTGACGACCCTTCGCCAGGAGACGGCCCGGATGGGCCGCTGGGCGGTCGCGATGCTCACCGACGCGATCCGGGCCCGACGGGCGGAGCGCGATCGGGAGGGCGATGCACGGCCGCGCCGGCGGGCGGCGCCGGCGCCCGGGACCGGGACCGGGCGGCGCCGGCCGAGCAGCGGGTCGTACCGGTTCACCTCGAGATCCGGTGCTCGACGGCGGCGCCGCCACGGGGCTGACCGGTCGGGCAGGGCCATCGCTGACTGCGCGTCCGAGTTCCCGTGGACTCAATTCCGCACGGCGCACGGTCGGCCGCGGGTCCATTCGGTCAGTTCCGCGTCCCGCCACGCTCGCGATGAGCGGGAATGAGTCTCCCGTGACTCAGAGCGCGACGTGCGTGCCGCGGGCCCGGACGCGCCTTCCCTCTTGGCGTTCCGGGATCAGGTGCCGGCAGCCGCCGCCCTCCGTTGGGCGGCCTCGGCCATCCGCTGGCGGACCGCTGCCCGCTCCGGGACGCCGAGCATGCCGGGTCCCTCCAGGACGAGGGACGCTGCCGCGGCGGCGAGCAGGAGGTCGAAGCCCTGGCCGATCCGGCCTCCGACCAGGCGCGGCTCGATGCGCGCCGCTGCCAGCGCCGCGAGGAACACGTCGCCCGCTCCGGTCGGGTCGACGGCGGCGTGGCTCGGTACCGCTGGGTAGTGGCGGAGCTCGAGGGCTGCATCGTGATCGCCATGCGCGCCATGGACGATCAACCCGCCGTGATCGCCTTGGGTGACCGCGAGCGACGCCCCGCGACGGAGGAGGGCGTAGAGGTCGGCGAGTGCCACGGCCCGGTCGACGTCGTCTCGGGACAGGCCCACGAGGTCCGCCCGGCGGATGATCGGGTCGCGTCGCGGCGAGACGTGGCGGACGGGCTGGCCGGCCTCGAGCTCGCGGAGCAGGCCCTGCCAGCCGACGGCGACGAACGCATCGTCGGCCGGCACATCGGCCCACGCCGCCGGGAGCTCGGCAGCGACCGGAGCGAGGATCCAGCCCGAGGCGGCGCGCCAGGCATCCGGGACCGCGGACACCGGGACCGGGTCGGAATGATCGCCGCACAGCTGGAGGCGGCCCTCCGGCCGTTCGATGTTGACGAACACCGGGCCGTGCTCGAGCAGGACGAGATGGACGTCGACGCCGGCGTCGCGGAGGAGGTCGAGCTCGCTCGCGGTCGATGCCTCCGCGTCGACGCCGATGATCGCCGCAGTCGGGAGCCCGAGCCGGGCCGTCGTCAACGCGCTGTACGAGACGCCGCCGCCGAGCCGCCAGCCGCGCGGGTCGTCTTCGGCGAGGTCACGCGCGGCCGAGCCGACGACCACGACCGCAGGCATACGCCCGGGATGCTCCGGCGTCGGGGTGCGAGGTTCCCGCGCCACGCCGTCCGCCCGGTCGCCCGTCACGACGCTCCCGTGGCTGGTCGCGCGGACCGCGTGCGATACTGACGGTCCAATCCCATCCCCTTTCCGACCGGAGCCGGCGTGTATTTCTACGAGCTTCACGAGGGCGACGAGGAGGTCTTCTCCGACGTCCTCCTCGTCCGCGAGGACGAGATGGATCCGGACGAGTTCTTCGAGCTCGTCGAGTCCGTCCGTCACCAGGTCCAGGACAACTACGACGACGATACGCTGATCGAGGCGATCGCCGCCGAGCTCCAGCGCGAGCACGGCTTCGTCCACGTATCGGACGAGCGCCTGACCGCGGCAGTGAACGTCTCGCCGGTCGACGAGGAGAACTTCCTGGTCGGGATCGACACCGACGAGGAGTACGCCGAGGACGAGCGCGGCGCCGACTACCGGGCGATCATCGCCGAGTACGATCCGACCGGCGAGAAGGTCCGCGGCACCGACCCGGACTGAATCGTCCGGCGCCTCGTCGTCCCTCCGCGCTCAGCGGCTGAACAGGATCTCGACCACGTCGCCGTCGCGAACCCGGTAGGTCTTGCCCTCTGAACGGAGCCGGCCGGCCTTCCGTGCCTCCGCCATCGAGCCGAGCGTCAGGAGGTCCTCGTATGCGACGGTCTCGGCCCGGATGAAGCCCTTCGCCAGGTCGCTATGGATCACGCCGGCGGCGTCGACCGCGCTGGCACCGTCGCGGATCGGCCAGGCCCGGACCTCGTCGGGGCCCGCGGTCAGGAACGAGATCAGCCCGAGCAGCCGGTAGCTCAGCTCGATCACCCGGTCGAGGCCGGAGCCGGAGATCCCCAGCTCCTCCATGAAGACCGCGGCCTCATCGGGCTCGAGCTCGCCGAGCTCCATCTCGATCCGGGCCGACAGTGCGTCGACGAGCGCGTTCCGGTGGTCATAAGCGCCGGCCAGGCCGGCGACCCGCTCCCCTGCCCCGGCGATGTCCCCCTCGCCGACGTTGAGCAGGACCAGGACCGGCTTCTGGGTCAGGAAGCGGAACCCACGGATCGGCTTCTCGTCGTCGGGTTCGAGGCCGAGGTCGCGGATCGGCGAGCCTGCCTCGAGCCCTGCCTTGAGCCGCACGAGGACCGCCTCCTCGCGCTCGTTCGCCTCCTTCTCGGCTGGGGTCCCGTGGCGACCGCTCTGCTTCAGCCGGTCGAGGCGGCGGTCGACGAGAGCGAGGTCGGCCAGGATGAACTCGACGTCGAGGCGCTCGAGATCGCGGGCCGGCTCGACCGAGCCTTCCGGATGCGGGTTGTTCGGGTCCTCGAACGCTCGGACGACATGGAGCAGCGCGTCGGAATCGCGAAGGCGGGCGAGGTGCTCGGCCGGCAGGTCCTCGGTCCCGACATGGCCGTCGGTCGAGGCCGGCGGAGCCGGCAGGTCGACGTAGGTCACATCGGCCTGGATGACCTTCTTCGGCTTGAAGATCTCGGCGAGCTTGTCGAGCCGCTCGTCCGGGACCTTGACGACCCCGACGTGGAGCTCCATCCCGCCGAAGCCGCCGGTGTCAGCGTGGCCGCGGGTGAGCGTGTTGAAGACGGTCGTCTTGCCGGATCCGGCAAGACCGACGATGGCGATCTGCATGAAGCGATGCTACTGGACGACCGCGGGGGGCCGACGCGCGCGGCGGCGATCGGGCGCTCGCCGCGGCTCAGCGCGGGCGCACCTCGGCGGCCCGGCGTTTGTGGAGGTACGGAATTTCTGCCCCTCAGGAGACTCTGGCCTGCGCCGCCGATTCCGCGGGGATCGGCCGAGCGTGACGTACTCCGGGGCGTCGCGCCAGGCGGCGCCTAACAGGAGACACCCGCCTAGGGGGCGGACATTGCACCCGCCGTCGACCGGTCATCAGCCGACCGGAGCCGCACGCGCCAGGAATTCGAAGAAACTCGGCGAATGTCGCGCCGGATCCACGCGGACCGACCGCTCGTCGCCGATGAACGGCGTCAGGACGAAGCGACCGGTCGTTCGGTCGATCTCGAACGCTTCCCCGCCGCCGTCCGAGCCGATCAGAAGCAGGTCTGGAAAGAACTCGGTCGCCCGATCACCGGCATTCAACTCGACGATCTCTGAGGGCGACCAGAGGCTGAGATGGCCATCGCCGACCGAGCCCTCGCCTCCGCCGGATTCAAGGAGGAATCGTCGATCGTCGAGAGGAAAGCGATGGCCGAGCTCAAGCTCGACGAATGCGATCTCGGATTCCGGCGCCGAACGCGCGGTCAGTAGCCAGCGGTCGGGTCGACGACGTTCAGGAGCGGCTCGCCGGCGGCGTAGCGGCGGAGGTTGTTGCAGAACAGCTCGACGCTTCGATCGAGGACGCGGCCGCTCGACCATGACGTGTGCGGCGTCACGATGACGTTCGGCAGGTCGTAGAACTCCGACGACGGCGGCAACGGCTCCTCCCGGAACGTATCGAGGACCGCCCCGCCGATCCGGCCCTCGCGCAGCGCGTCGAGCAGGGCCCGCTCGTCGACCAGCTTGCCCCGGGCAACGTTGACCAGCCAGGCCGTCGGCTTCATCGAAGCCAGCGCCTCGCCGTCGATCATCTCCTCGGTCTCGGGCGTCAGAGGCGCGGCAAGGACCACGAAATCGGACTCCGAGAGCAGCGCCGGCAGCGATTCGGGCCCGCCCACCCGCTCGAGCATGACCTCGCCGAACGAGCGCATGTCGTCGTCGCCGACGATCGTCGAGCCGGAGCCCGCCGCGGCCCGCCGGCGCACGGCGATCACCCGGCAGCCGAACGCTGTCGCGAGGGCGCCGACCGCCCGTCCGATCGATCCGAGCCCGACGATCCCGACGGTCACGTCGCGAAGCTCGACGCCTTCGAGAGGCTGCCACGTCCGCTCCCGCTGGAGCTCGAGCAGTCCCGGCAGCCGCCGGCTGACCGCGAGGATCATCATCAGGACGTATTCCGCAATCGGCCGCGAGAAGACGCCGCGCGCGTTCGTGATCACGATCCCGCGCTCCCGGGCTGCCGGCGTCAGCGCCCGCTCGACGCCCGCCGACGCGGAGTGGACGTAGTTCAGGTGCGGGGCGCGCGCCAATAGGCGATCGAACGCGTCCGACGACAGCCAGCCGCGGAGCAGGACCTCCACGTCTTCGACCGGCTCGTCGGTCAGGCCCTCGCGTGACAGCGTCACGATCCGGGCGCCGGGCGCGGCCGCGCGGATCAGCTCGAGGTCGCGCGACCGGTAGCGGGCCGACAGGATCGGCGAGAGGGCGATCGCCCGCGGCGCACCACCCGGGCCCGAGCCGGGACCCGCAGTTCGAGCCGGGGCAATGTCGTCGGTCATGAGGCGGCGCCACTGGAAGCTCCGGCGACACGGGCGATCCAGGCGGCTGGGTTGTCGATCTCGCCGTGGCGCGGCAGGTTCTCCGGTCCGGCCCACAGCAGGTTCAGCGCCACCGGCCCGCCCGACGCCGCGATCGCGGACACGAACGCCTCGCCCTTGGCGTACTGCTCGAGCTTCACGTCCATGCCGGTCAGGCGCATCACCGCCCGCTCGAACGGCGAGCGACGGGCGTGGCGGCGCTCGTGGAACCTCGCGCTGATCCGCTCGACGTCCGGGACGAGATCCTTCCCGACCTCGTCCATGATGTAGTCGGAGAAGCCCTCCAGCAGGCTCATCACGGCCTGCGTCTCGCGGAAGAGCGTCCGCTGCTCCGCGGTCATCAGCCGCTCCATCCAATGCTCGACATCGTCGCCGTCGCCGCGGATCGCCCGGCCGAGGCTCTTGAGCGCCTCGCGGCCGAGGCCGCTGGCTTCCTTGCCGAAGAGCTTGAGCTGGCGCTCGAGCCGGCCCGCGAGATACGGCCGCAGCCAGGGGTGGGCCTCGAACTCGAACGCGTGCGTGGTCTCGTGGAGCGCGATCCAGGTCCGGAACGGCTCGAGGGGCACGTCGAGCACCGCCGCCGTCGCCCGGATGTTCTCCTCGACGAAGAGGAGCTTGCCGGGCGTCGCTTCGGCGGTGAGGAGGGCGAGGTCGTACTGGCCGAGGACCTTCGATCCCATGAACCCGAGCAGGAAGCCGAGCTGGCGGGTCGTCACCCAGCGGTTGGCGAGGGCCATGGTCGCCTTGGCGAGGCCGCCACCATGCGGGACGACCTGGTCCAGAAGCTCGGTCTCGAGCTGGGCGATCAGCTGGGCAAACGTCGCGACGTTGGCGTGGACCCAGCCCGCGCGGTCGACAACGGCGGAGCGCTCGACGACGCCGGGCAGCTCCGTTCCGAGCACCGCGCTCAGACGAGGCACGATCCGCTCCATCGCGGCCGCGTACGACGCCTCGGTGGCCGCCAGCTCCGCGGATGTCAGGGCTCCGGGAGCGGACCGCAGACGGTCGACGGCGAACTGCTCCGCGGCGGGCCAGTCGACGAGACCCTTGCGAGCGACCCGCTCGGCGCGCCGGCCGAGGATCGTGGCCGCGGCTCCGAGCGCCGATCCGACGAGGAACCCGGCCTGCCAGACGCGATCGTCGCGCCAGCCGGTGCCTTTGCCGCGCGGCCCGCTCATGCCGGCATCGATGCGGTCCGCAGCAGCGTCGCGGTCGGCAGCTCCGTCACCTCGATCGCGCTCACGTCCGGAAACGCGCCGCCGAAGATCCGCTCGGCGACGACCCGGAAGGCGTCGACGTCGCCGGTCGTCAGCTGGACGTGGGTCGGAGCGACCGCACTCTCGTCCGGGCGCTCGTGGCCGGTCGCACCCGCGTCGGCGGCCGTGCCCCGGGTCGTGCCCGGCGCCTCGAGGCCGTTGACCGCGAGGAGCTCGACCAGGGCCGAGGCGGTCGCGGTCGCGCTGTCAACGATCGCCACCCGCTCTCCCGCGATCGCCGCGATCGCCGGGCGAAGCAGCGGGTAGTGGGTGCAGCCGAGGAGGAGCGTGTCGATCCGGGCCGAGGCCGGCAGCGGGAAGATGAAGTCGCCTGAGGCGTCACGCTCGCCGAGCAGCGGCGCGAGCGACTCGGCCACGATCGCCTCGACCTCGGGACCGCCGAGCCGGCCGGCCTCGACGAGCGGGACGAACGCCGGGGTCGCGTGCTCGTAGACCTCGACCGCTGGGTTCTCGTCCTTGATCGCGGCGAAGTACGCATGGGAGCGGACCGTGGCCTGGGTCGCGATCACGCCGACCCGCCGGTTGCGCGTCGTCAGGGCCGCCGTCACCGCCCCGGGCCGGACGACCCCGAGAATCGGCAGGTCGTAGCGCCGGCGGAAGTCGCCGAGCGCAACGGCGGTAGAGGTGTTGCAGGCGACGACGATCGCCTTGACGTCGCGGGCCGCCAGCTCGTCGAGGCACTCGATCGAAAATGACCGGACCTCCGTGTCGGGCCGGATGCCGTACGGGGCGCGGAGATTGTCGCCGAGATAGATCGTCGATTCGTGGGGCGACCGGCGGAGGATCTCGCGGAGGACGGTGAGCCCGCCCACGCCCGAGTCGAAGACGCCGATCGGTCGCGAGTCCGACATCGCGCTGCCTAGCGCCTGCCAGCCGCCAGCGGCCGGACGATCCCGTTGGCGGCGAGGAGCTCGGCAGCCACGCGCTGGATGTCCAGGCTGATCTGGGCCGCCGGGTTGGCCAGCACGAACGGCATGCCCTCGTTGTTCGACTGGACGACGAGCAGCCCGTCGCTCACGACCCGGTGCTCCGGCACGCGCCCGAGGGCATTCTCGAGCTCCGTCGGGTCGATGCCACCGGGTGAGTCTGCCCGGTTCACCAGGTAGTGCACCTTGGACGCGGGATAGCCGATCATCCGGAACGCGTCGGCCACCGCGATCGTGTTGCGGATCGTCGTCGAGTCGTACGTCACGATCTCGACGATCGTGTCCGACAGGTCCAGGAACGACAGGTTGATGTCGTTGAGCGCCGACGACATGTCGATGACGATGGCCCCATACACCCGCCGCAGGAGCGACAGGATCTTGTCGATGTCGCGGCTGGTCACCATCTCCGCCATCTCGACTCGCGGCGGCGCGAGCAGGATGTCGATCCCCGACGGGTCCCGCCACAGGACGTCCTGGAGGTCGGACTCCGCAACCCGGTCGGTCGGCAAGTCGAGGATCGATGGCGCGTCGACGGGCACCTTGAGCAACGATCGGAGATCGCCGAACTGGAGGCTGCCGTCGATCAGGACCGTGCGCTGCTCGGCCTGCCCGAGGGCGACCGCGAGATTGAACGCGATCGTCGTCTTGCCAACGCCGCCTTTCGGCGCGAAGACCGAATAGACACGCGACGAGCCGGTCGTCGAGAGCTTCTCGTGGTCCTTGCGGACCTGCGCGATCCGGTTCATCAGATCGAACCCCGAGAACGGCATCGCGAGCACGCCGTGGACGCCCTTTGCAGCGTCCATCTCGACCGGATTCTGGGGAACCGTGAGGACGATCACCGGGATGCCGAGTCCGGACTGGGCGATCTGCTCGGCGAGCGCAAGACCCTTGACCTTGCCCTGGAGCAGCGCATCGACGAGGACGACGTCGGGGCGGAGCTGCTGGACCTGGGGCAGCACCTTGCTCCCGTCGCTCAGGACGTCGAGCACCTTGACGCTGCTCTGGGAATTGAGAAGGCCACGGATGTATTGCGCGACCTGCGGCACGTCCTCGACGATGAGCAGGCGCGTCTGGTCGCTCGATGACATCGGGGCGAGTGTACCAAGCCCGCCCCGTCGGGCATCCGGCCCGGAAGTCCCAGCCTCGGGGCAGGATCGAGGTCAGGGGCGACGGGCGATCAGGACCGCTCGCTCGCTGCCCGGCCCGATCGGGTCAAGGTCATAGTCGCCGCCGACCTGCTCGACGACGAGGCCGGCGTCCTCCGCCATCGACCGGAGCTCGTCCGCGCCGACGAGGCGGAGGCCGTCGCGCCGAATCCAGCGCACCACGGTCCCGCCCGACAGGCCCTCCTCGTAGATCGCGGTCAGGTCGACCAAGCCGGTCGTCGGGTCGAAGCGGGCCGTCGCGGTCTTCGTGACGTCGTGACCGGTCTCCGGCTCCGGTCGGACGTACTCGAGGATCATCCGGCCGTCGAACCGGGCAAGGTCGCCGGGATCCGGCAGCCAGATGTCCACGGCGGCGATCCCGCCCGGCGCCAGGTGCCGGGCGATCGTCCGGAACGCACCTCGTTGGGCGTCGCGGGTTGCGAGGAGGAACAGCGAGTTCAGGGCGATGAACGCGAGCCGGAACGACCCGGCCTCGGGCAGGTCCACGTCGAGCACGTCCGCCTCGACGAGCTCGAGCCGGGCGGCGATCCGCGGACCGGCGACGATCGCCCGGGCAAGGGCGCGCTCGAGCATCGCGGGATCGATGTCGACGGCGGTCACCGCGTGGCCGGCCGTGGCCAGGGGCACGGCAAGTCGGCCGGTCCCGGCTGCGAGCTCGAGGACCGGGCCGTCGGTCCTCGCGGCCAAGGCAAGATAGAGGTCGAGGTCGCCCGGATCGTCGATGAGGTCGAGGTCGTACAGGCGGGCGAGGGCACGCGCCGTCGCCGTCGGCTCGACACGGGCCGCGCCCACGCTCGATCCGGCCCCGCGCCTCGCGCCCCCCATCAGCCGGCGGTCATCCGGCGGTCGTGCCGGGTCCGCTGAACCGGACGGGTCGGCCGGCCTTCGCCTTGACGGCGAGCGCGCTGATCGCCTCGAGCGCAGCCCGGTTCGCGATCATCGCCGTGGTCTCGGCGTGGTCGTACGGCGGCGCGACCTCGACGATGTCCATGCCGGCCAGCTCCACCTGGCCGACGATCCGGCGGATGGCCCGGAGGATCTCGCGGCTGATGAAACCGCCGGGCTCCGGCGTGCCCGTACCGGGCGCGAGACCCGGATCGATGACGTCGATGTCGAGGCTCAGATAGATCGAATCGGGTCCGTCGAGGGCCTCGGCGATCGCATCGTCGATGACCGCCTCGGCGCCGCGCTCCTCGACCTCGGTCATGAAGTGGTAGCGCAGGCCATGCACCTGCATCCATTCGAACGTCTCGATCGGTGGCCAGTACCCGCGGAGCCCGACCTGGACGAAGTTCCGACCGGCGACCGCGCCAGACTCGATCAGGCGGCGCATCGGCGTGCCGTGCCCGGCGAGGACGCCCCAGTCGTCGTTGGCGGTGTCGGCGTGCGCGTCGAAATGGACGATCCCGATGCTGCCGGGTCGGCGGACCTCGGCGACGGCGGTCGCGCTCGGCCATGTGATCGAGTGGTCGCCGCCGAGGACGATCGGGATCGCGCCGGTGCCTGCGACCTCGCGGACCTTGCGGTGGATCAGGGCATGGCTGCGGTCGATCCAGGCCGGGACGATGTTCGCGTCGCCGGCGTCGACGACGGTCAGGTGCTCGAACGGCTCGATCCCGAGCTGGAGCGAATGGACCGAACCGGAAGTGTATTGGGCCTCGCGTATCGCGCGCGGCCCGAACCGGGCGCCGGAGCGATGGCTGACGGCGTCGTCGAAGGGCGCACCGATGATCGCGACGTCGACCTTGCGGGCGCGGAGTTCGGCCGGGTCGGTGATCCAGGGCAGGTTCATGAAGCTGGTCGGACCGACGTAGGTCGGCAGGTCGAAGTCGCTGAAGACCTCCCAGTCGCGGTCCCAGCCGTTGAGGCGCGCGAAGTCCACGGTCGCGGGATCCGTCGCCGCCGGGTCGACGGGCTTGCCAGGATCGGCGAGCTCGGTCGAATTGGTCGGGTGTTCGCTGGCTTCGTGGGGGCGCTCGGCCACGGGGCTCCTCCGGGAGACGACCGCGCCACTCCGTGCTGAGCGGCCGCGTGACGACGTCTCGCTGGGAGCGCCGCCGGTTCGTACCAAGCGTCCAGCGGGGCGCGCCGCGGCCATCCTAGCACCGGACATCGGCGATTCGGCCCGGTCTCGGCCGCCGGGCCCGAGGCGTCACGGTCCGCGCGGACTCCTACGGCGCCGCCGCGACAGCGAGCGCGGGCGATCGCCCACCATGGCACGATGGTCGCATGCCGGGGGGCACCGATCGCCTCGGCCGATCCCGCCGTCCGCCGCTGGAGGTCGTCGTGAGCCCTGTCCCCCGCCGCGCCCCTCGGACTCTGGGGCTTCTGGCCGCCATCCTCGTCGCGCTGGCCGCCCGCGGCGATCTGACCGCCGGACCATTCAGCCAGGCCCCTGCTGGCGCCCAACCACTCGCCGTCGACCCCGGGGTCTCGAGAGGATCCGGGGTGGCCCACGAACCACGCCTGGAGGACGCACCGGCCCTTGCATCGTTCGACACGTCCAAGGTCAATGTCCGCCTTGCCCCGGTCGCTGGCGGCTTCATCGATCCGGTCTTCGTCACCAACGCCGGGGACGGCACCGGACGCCTGTTCGTCGTCGAGCAGGCCGGCCGCATCCGGGTGGTCCAGGGAGCGTCGATCCTGCCGACGGCCTTCTTCGACATCCGCGGGAAGATCACGAGGGGCGGCGAGCGCGGCCTCCTTGGGCTCGCATTCCATCCGAGCTTCGCGACCCATCCGTTCGTCTACGTCGACTTCACCGATTTCCGCGGCAACACGGCGATCAACCGCTACGCCGTCAATTCGAGCCACACGGCGGTCGTCATCTCGAGCGGGGTCCGGCTGCTGACGATCGTCCAGCCTTACCCCAACCACAATGGCGGGATGCTCGCGTTCGGCCGGGATGGCTATCTGTATATCGGGATGGGCGATGGTGGCAGCGCCGGCGATCCCGGGAACCGCGCCCAGAGCCTCAACTCGCTTCTCGGCAAGATCCTCCGGATCGACGTCGACCACCCGACCTCCGCGACCAAGCCCTACCGGGCGCCGGCCTCGAATCCGTATGTCGGGCGGGCAGGGCTCGACGAGATCTTCAGCAGCGGGCTGCGCAACCCGTGGCGCTTCTCATTCGACATGCCGACGGGCCAGCTGTGGATCGGCGATGTCGGCCAGAATCGCTACGAGGAGATCGATCGAAGCTCGCCGACCGGGACGAGGCCCGCCGGCTGGGCCCTGAACTACGGCTGGCGAGTGATCGAGGCTCGCACTTGCTACAACCCGGCCACAGCTTGCTCGACCAGCGGCAAGACGATGCCGCTGGTCGTTTACGGCCACGTCGTGTCCGGCGCCGACAACTGCGCGGTGACCGGGGGCTATGTGTATCGCGGGACGGCGTCGCCGCCGCTCGCCGGGAGCTACCTCTACGGCGACTACTGCACCGGGCGGATCTGGATCGTGCCCGCCGCGGCCAGCTCCCCTGCGACGCCGACGCTCCTCCGCGACGCGACTGCGAGTCCCGCCATCTCGATCAGCTCGTTCGGGATGGACGAGCGCGGCGAGGTCTACGTGTGCGACCTCGCGGGCGGCACGGTCTACCGCGTCGCGGTAACGCTCAAGCCGTAAGGTCCGCGCCCGCGCCGCCTCGCGCTCGTCAGCGCCGCCTCGCGCTACTCCCCGCGGAACTCGCGCCAGGCGGCCGCGAGGAGATCGGGGTCGGCAAAGAGCTCGTAGGCGGTCTGGGCCACGAGCGTCGCCGCGAGCAGCGTGGTCGCGTCCGCGACAGGCGTGGCGGCCGCATCGCGGAAGGCGATCGAGTGGCCGGCCGTGCCCTCGGGCGCGATCGCGAGATCCGGGTGGATCGTCGGGCAGACCCAGCTGACGTTGCCCATGTCGGTGCTGCCGGAGTTGGGATCGGGACCCTGGTCGACGATGCCGTACGCGGCGGCGTTCGCCACCCAGCGGCCCTCGAGGGTGACGTTCTGCTTCATCGTCATCGCGCCGCCGCTGTAGGTGACCTCGGCCCGCGTGTCGGTGGCGAGCGCCGCCGCCTCGGCCATGGCCGTGAACCGCACCTTCATCGCCTTGTAGCCGGCCTGGTCGGGGCTCCGCAGCATGAACCAGGCCTTTGTCCGGTCGGGGATGATGTTGGCAGCGGTCCCGCCTTCCTGGATGATCCCGTGGACGCGCGCGGTTGTCGGCAGCTGCTGGCGCCACAGCCCCACCGAGCTGAAGAGCAGGATCATCGCGTCCAGGGCGTTCTTGCCCAGCCACGGGTCGGCGGCGGCATGGGCCTGGAGCCCGTGGAAGACAACCTCGACGTCCTCGGATGCGAGCGGTCGAGAGACCACGTGGTTGCGGTCGCACGGATGGAACAGGAGGGCCGCGTCGACGCCTTCGAACAGACCCTCCGCGATCATGATCGCCTTGCCGCTGCCGCGCTCCTCCGCCGGCGTGCCGAGGAAGACGATCTCGCCGGGCAGCTCGGCCGCCAGCGCGGCGAGAGCGATCGCGGCACCCACGCCGGACGCGGCCATCGTGTTGTGGCCACAGCCGTGGCCCAGGCCCGGGAGGGCGTCGTACTCGGCGAGGATCCCGATCCGCGGCCCGGCTCCGCCTCGACCGCCGCGCAGGGTTGCCCGGATCGCGGTCGCGAGCGAGCCCACGGGCTGCTCGACGGTGAAGCCGTGGCTGCGCAGGGTCTCGGCCACCCAACCGGCGGCCTGCTTCTCCTCGAACGCCGGCTCGGGGTTGTCGTGGATCCGGTGCGACAGCCCGACGATCTCATCGCGGGCGGCGTCGACGGCGGCAGCGAGCCTGGCCTTGGCATCGGCGAACGGCGCGGCCGGTTCGATCGAGGCAAGGGTTGCGGACTGGTTCACGCGACCTCCTGTGTGGAACGATTCGTTGGGACCCTGCGCCGTCCGTTGCCGCCTTCGCTCAACGCTCCACCGACAGGACCATCTCGGCGAGCACGACGAGGCCAAGGATGAACAACGCGAGGGGTGGTGCGAAGACCTGTTGCAGGCGCAGGACCACGAGCAGGGAGGTGGCGAGTGCCACCCAGCCGCCCCGCCGGATTGCCCGGGTCCAGTCGCCGCGGTAGGCGATCCGGCGATGACGAGCGAAGACCGCCAGCCAGAAGAGCGGAACGACCGTCAGCCCGATCGCCAGGCCCATCAGCAGCGCGCCGATGTACCCAGCCGCGGGATCGACCCGCGGATCGCGAGTCGTGACGACGAGTGCGACCAGGATCCAGACCACCCCGGCCGCCGCGAAGAAGCCGAGATTCGCCAGCCGGTCGCGTGCCTCCATGACCGGGAAGTCTAGGGTCTCGGGTCGGTCCTCCGCGACGAGCTCGATGCGGCCGACGACGGTGCCGCGGCCCGCCCGCGGCCGGACCGGACCGCGGCGACGACCTCCTCGACGCGGAACGGCTTGAGCAGGACTTGGTCCACGATCGACGGATGATGGCGGGCCGCCGCCGCGCGATCGGCGTCGCCGGTCATCATCACGATCCGGATCGCCGGCCGCAGGGCCAGGAGGCGGGCGGCGAGCTCGATCCCCGTCATCTCCGGCATCTCGATGTCCGTGACGACGACCGCCGGTCGGACCCGGTCCTCGGCGACGAGTCGGAGCGCCTCCCGGCCGCTCGCGGCGACAGCCACCTCGATCCCGGCGAGCGTCAGCGCTCGCGCCACGAGCGCGCGGATGACCGGCTCATCGTCGACGACCAGCGCCACCAGCGTGGCGGTTCCGCCGGCCCCGTCGATCGACGTCGGCGCACTCGCGCTGCCGTCCGGCTCGTCCCCCCTCATCGGCGATGGTCCTCCGTGCCCAAGATGAGCGTCCCTGCCCGCCCACCTGGCGCGCGGTGCATCGTTGCACCGGGCAGTCGCCCGGCCAATGAGGCGAATGCCCTATCGCGGCCCCCCACGCCGCCCGGTCGACGCGCGGCGCGCCGCGCCCCGTGCCGCAGGTCCGAGTCGACCTTCGAGCTCGGCGAGCGACGCCAGCGCCAGATCAGGCTCGACTGAGTCATCGCGCTCGCTCGACGGCAGCGGCGAGTCATCAGGCCGCGACGCGATCCACGCCGTCCGCCACCCCGCCCGGGACGCGCCGACGACGTCAGCCGCCCAATCGTCGCCGACATGGAGGATCGCGGCCGGGGCCGGATCGCCGAGAGCCGCCCGCGCAGCGGCAAAGATCGCCGGATGCGGCTTGATCGTCCCGACTCGCTGGCTGACCACGATCGCCCGGAGGCTGGGCAACCAGCCGTTCGCCTCCGCGTAGCGATCGATCGTCGCGGCGAGCGGCCAGTTCGACAGGACGGCGACATCGCGCTCCACGGCCAACCGGGCGAGCAGGGCGCCGGCGCCGGGCGCCGCCGGCAGACCCCCGACGAACGCCCGGCTATACACGTTCACGCCCCAGTCGAGATCGGCGGGCTCCGAGAAGGCAACGGCGGCTTCCTGATCCCAGCGCTCGGCGGTGTCTGGCAGAGGCATCCCGCGGAGCCGGGCAAAGACCCGAACGAGACGCTCGAGCAGGTCGACCTCCCGGAACTGCGGCACCTCCTCCCGGAACTGGCGATCCCGTTCTTCGGCCCAGGCAAGAAGGAATGCGGTTCGGTCGATGTCGGCGAAGCGCTCGGCGATCGCGTCTGCCGTGAGCTCGACGACCCGCCGCAGTCCCGCCTGCCCCACCGGAACGAGCGTGTTGCCGAAGTCGAACGTGATCGCCGCGATATCGTCCAGGCGGTGGGTCACGTGGCCACGGACGCCGGGCAGATCGTCTTGAACGGGCAGTAGCCGCAGGTCGATCGGTCCGGCGTCGCCTCGAAGGCGCGTGCCCGGATCCCCGCCGCGGCGGTGGCAATCTTCTCGCGGCCCTTCGCCAGCCGCCTCCGGTCGACCTCGATCCGGCCGGTGACGCCGGTGTCGAGGAAGTGGAGCGCGACGGCATCGGGCAAGCGGCCGGTCACCGCCTCGTAGCCCATCGCGTAGATCTGGAGCTGGAGCGATTCGCGGGCACGCTGGCGGGCCTTGACCGGATCGCGGACGTCGCTCGTCTTGTAATCGGTGATCGTGACCCGTTCGCGGCCCGTCAGCTCGAGCGTCGGCGCCACGGTGTCGGCATGCTGCGGCGACATCTCCAGACAGGACGGTACAGGACCGGGCTCGGACGTCGGATCGACGGGTTCCGCCGGCTCGATGTCGACCCGATCCCAGCGGCCGCGGATCCGGTTGCCGCCGAGGGCGAAGCTGAACTCCCGCTCGACCCAGGCCGGAATCACCGCCCCGGGCTCGAGCTGGGCAAGCCGGAACCGGCGGAGCGTGTCCCGACCCGCTTCGAGCCGGGCGTCCTCATGATCGCGCGACAGGAAACCCTCGTTCGTCCAGGCCGCCTCGAGCGCCGCGATCAGCTCCGCGTCGGTCATCACCTCGCCGCGGGCGTGGCGCCGATGGAACTCCTGGACGGCCCGATGGAGCGCCGACCCATAGATCATCGCGTGGTGCGGCGGCACCGGCACGCGCACGACCTGCGCGAGCTTGTATCTCAGCGGGCATGTCAGGTACGCGTCGATCGCGGAGAAGGACAGGGTCAGCGGCTCCACCGACGCGGCCGACGGGGCATCGGGCCGGGACGGCGCGCTCGGCGCCGCGCCGGCCGCCTCGATCCGGTCGAGCGCCGTGCTGGCCCGGATTGCCGGATCGACCGCGATCGGCGGCAGGTCGAGTGCCTCGAGCACGAACGGCGAGAGCCGCCGGACGCCGACGCCGCCGTAATCGAACGCGTGAGACAGGACGAGCTCGTCCCGTGCCCGGGTCATGGCCACGTAGAAGAGGCGCCGCTCCTCCCGGATCTGGGCGTCCTCGTCGGCCGTCTCGGGCTGATCCGCCAGGACGGCGGGCAGGGCCAGGGCGTCGCGCCGGTTCGGGATCGGGAAGCGCCCCGCGACGAGTCCAGGCAGGTACACGATCGGGAACTCCAGGCCCTTCGCCTTGTGGACCGTCAGGACGGCAACCGCGTCGGCGTCCGGGTCGAGGTCCGCGGTCGCGGGATCGTCGCCGGCGTCGATGAGGGTCTGGAGATGGCCGGCGACGAACGTGGCCCGGTCGTCCGCGAGCAGCGACGACTGGGCCCGGACGATGTCGAAGAACCGGGCGATGTTCCGGAGCTGCTCCTCGGCCGCGACCGAGGTTTCCCCGGCCAGCCGGCCGAGTGTCCCGGACCGGCCCAGGAACCCGTACAGCACCTCGCCCGCGGGACGCTCGTGGGCCAGCTGCGAGAGCTCGCGGAGGTCCTCGACCAGGCGGGCCACCGCGGTCCGGCTGGCCGGGGCGATCCGCAGCAGTCCGGGCTGGCGGACCAGCTCCTCGAGCACCTCCCAGAGGGTCCGGTTGCGGCGCCGAGCGCTCGTGACGATCGCGGTCAGGTCCTCGCCGCCCAGCCGGTACGGCTCCTCGGTCGCGACGCCGTAGACGTCGACCGACGAGCCAAGATCGGCGATCGCGCGCAGGAATGCGAGGAGCCGGCGGACTTCGGGACGGGCGTAGAGGCCCGACGTTCCGGAGAACCGCCATGGCACGCCGGCCGCATCCAGGCTGCGCAGGATCGGGTCCGCGTGCCCGTTCGCCCGGACGAGGATCGCGACGTCGCGGGGTGCGGTCCCAGCAGCGATCCGGGCACGGATCTCGGCCGCGATCCGGTCTGCCTCGTCGTGACCCGATGGATGGGTCTCGAGGCGGACCGTGCGACCCGCGGGATCGGTCGGCCGCTCCGCAACCAGCCGCTTGCTGATCCCGGCCTGGACCTCGAGGCGGTCGGGATCGTTGAACCGGACGAGCCGGTGGGCAGCGTCGAGGATCGCCGGTCGCGAGCGATAGTTGCGCCGCAATACGACGGTCCGGGCGGACCGGTAGCGCTCCCGGAAGCCGAGGATGTTGCTGATCGCGGCGCCCCGGAAGCGGTAGATCGACTGGTCGTCGTCGCCGACGACCGTCAGGTTCCGGTGCGGCTCCGCCACGATCGAGACGAGCTCCGACTGGGCCCGGTTCGTGTCCTGGAACTCATCGACCAGGACGTACCGGAAGCGGCGCTGGATGTCGGCCCGGGCGGCGGCCGACGTCCGCACGAGGCGAAGTGCCAGCGCGACCTGATCGCCGAAGTCGATGCAGCCGTTCGCCTCGAGCAACTCCTGGTAGCGGGTGTACGCCGCCGCGAGCTCGCACTGGCGGCCGGCCTCCTCGGCGAGAACCGGATCGTCGGGCGCTGCAGCGGCCTCGGCCGTGAGCCGAGCCGCGTGGGCGGCGTACGCCTCGGGCGACACGTCCTCGTCCTTGCAGCGGCTGAACAGCGTCGCGAGCGCGCCGAGGAACCGGGTCGGATCGCCGAGGGGGCGATACCGCTCGAGCTCGAAGGCGAAGAGGTGCTCGCGCAGGAAGATGACCGTCTCGGCCCGGCTCAGCACCCGGATGTCCGAGGGCAGGCCGAGCTCGAGGGCGTACTCGCGGATGAGGCGGTCGCCGAATGCGTGGAACGTGCCGATCGCGGTGTCCGTGTAGCCATACGGGACCAGCTGGTCCACCCGCACCTGCATCTCCGCGGCCGCCTTCTCCGTGAAGGTCAGGGCGAGGATCTCCGACGGCCGCGCGCGGCGGGACGCGATCAGCCATGCGACCCGCCGCGTGATGACCTGGGTCTTGCCGGTCCCGGCGCCGGCAACGACGAGCAACGGCCCATCGCCGTGCGTCACCGCCCGGAGCTGCTCCGGATTGAGGCCGCCGAGCAGGGCGTCCAACCCGGCGGGCGGATCGCCCGACGGCGTCGCCGGGCCGTCCGGGACGAGGCCGTCCCAGACGGGGATCTGCTCGAGCGGCATCGGCTCGCGGCGGGTGCGCGAACGGGTCATCGGGTCACCGAGGGAGGCGGGATCAGGGGCCATGCGGCGATCATCGATCGGCCCCGTGTCACCTAGGTTGTCAAGCCGGACCGGCGACCCGGTCGGGGCTTCGCGCGCCGGATCCATCGGCGGTCGAGACGGCAAACGCGCGCCTCAGGGCCTCCGATTCCTCCGCGGACAGCGCGCCGTCCGAGCGCCCGTCGACGATTGCCTTGGCGTACACGCGTGTGCCCGTGCGCGAATGGAGGCTGCTGACGACGAGCCCGGCCCCGGTCGCGTCGATCAGAGCGACCGCGAAGCTCTGGTTTCCGCCCGTGTCCTCGAACGGGTTGAACCGGACGAGTCCGACGCGCTGGATCGCGCGCCGGGCGGCTGCCTCGAGGACGGCCGATCGGGCCGACAGGTCGCCGAGCTCGCGGGCCACCGCATAGACCTGGTCGAGATGGACGTCGAGCACGGCCCCCAGATCCGCCCCTTCGGCCCCGCGGGTCAAGCCGTCGAGCCGGCGCCGCAGCCGGCGAATCCGGCCGGCGAGGAAGGCAATCGCGACAAGGAGGACCAGGACCGCGAGCCCAAGGGTGACGATCGCCGCGCCGACGAAGGGCGCGATGGCGGCGTTGAGGTCGATCGCTGAATCCTCCGCTGCGAGCGGCCGCGCGGGCGGGCGACGGGCGGGCCGAGTCTAGCAGGTGGCCCTTCCCCCGCCGATCACGGCCGCCCGCGCCATGTGCGGGCGGGCAATGCCCATCAACGCCCGCCCAGGGTCGTGTTCGCCGGCCCGGATGCTATCCTCCGGCCGACCCATCTCCACGCTCGGAGTGACCACGATCCACATGGCGAAGCGCTCTCGACTCACCGCCCGGCCGGGCCAGCGAGCCCCCCTTCAGCGAACCGCGGCGCGTTCCGACGCTGCCACCGAGCGCCTCGCCGGCAAGGTCACGGCCGCCGAGATGGCCCGCGCCGCCGAGCTCGAGGCCGCCATCCTCGCGGACGAGCGGACCGCGAACACGTCGCGCGAGATCCGGAACCGTGTCCGCAAGCCGACGCCCGATTCCGTCGGCGGAGTGACCTACAGCTCGGTGCCCCTCGCGGTGCGAGCGTCCGAGGAATACGCCTACGTCAAGCGCGACCTCCGACGGATCGCGCTGGTCGGCGGGCTCCTCATCGTGATCCTCGCCGTCCTCGAGGTCCTCGTGAACGGGATGCACCTCTTCACGCTGTAGGTCCGAGGCGGGTCGCGATTCACGACCCCGGCGCCGAAGGTCCCATCGACAAGCCCCAGACCGTGTCGGAGTGTGGACCCGACGTGATCTCGCATCCACGACGCTCGGTGCTCGTCCGCTTGCGGGCCCAGCGCCGTTCCCTCCTCGTCCTCGTGTACGGCGTGAGCCTCGTGCTCGCACTGTTGACGACCGCGTCCCTCAGCCTGATCGTCGGTCAGCACATCTCCGCCTCGGCCCTCGACGGAACCGTCAGCGCGGATCGATCGCTGTTCCATGCGTTCGCCGGCCGAACGCTCAGTGCTGCCGAGCTCGAAGGCGTCCCGACGACGGCCGCGCGTGAGGTCCAGATCAGGAGCGAGCTGGCGGCGCTCGTGACGCGCGACGACGGGATCCTCCAGCTGAAGATCCATTCGAACCGCGGCGATGTCCTGTTCAGCGACCGGGCCGGCCTGGACGGTGCGTCCGACGTGGCGAATCCATCCCTGGCAAGCGCGATTGCGACCGCCCATGTCGTTGCCAATCTCGAGACGGCGGATGCGAACGACGCCGCGACGGTCGGCGCCCCCGCAGGCTCATTCCTGCTCGAGGAATACCTGCCGATTCTCGATGCCCAGGGCGGCGTCAGCGCCGTGTTCGAGGTCTATCGCGACGCCACGCCGATCGTCGCGGCTGCCGACGCCGGCAGGCGCGACGTGCTCCTCGTGACGCTCGCGGCAACCCTCGTCCTCGCAGTCCTGCTCCACATGATCTTCCATGCCGCCCAGCGGCGTCTCGCGAGCCAGACCGACGCCCTGATGGAGTCGCACCGCCGGGATGCCCTCACCGGGCTCTTGAATCATGGGACCGCGGTCGCTCTGCTGGCCGGCCGGATCGAGGATGCCCGAACGAGCGGGGGCGCGGTCGGCGTGGCCCTCGTGGATATCGACAACTTCCGGCTGCTCAACGACAGCCACGGTCACCTCGCCGGCGATGCGACGCTCCGCCAGGTTGCGGCGAGCCTGCACCTCGAGCTGTCCGCCGACACGATCCTCGGCCGATACGGCCCCGACGAGCTGATCGTGGTCTCCGCGCCGGGGCACGCCAACGACCTCGAACCCGCGATCGAGCGCTTGCGCGATCGGCTGGCCGATCTGCACGTTCAGTTCGGCAACTCCGAGCGGCTGCCGCTCACGATCTCGGCCGGGATCTGCTTCTCCCCCAACGACGGGGAGGCCGCCACCGAGCTCCTGTCCGTGGCAACCGTGACCCTCGGCGAGGCGAAGGCGAGCGGCGGCAACGGGATCCGGGTCGCCCAGGCCGAGGCCAAGGAGCTCCGGTCGGCCGAACGGGGCAGCTTCGACGTCCTCGTCGGCCTCGTGATCGCGGTCGACACGAAGGATCGCTACACGAAGCGCCACTCCGAGGACGTCGCTCGCTACGCGACCTTCCTCGCCGATCGGGTGAACGCCGATCCGGACCTGCGGCGGACGATCGGGCTCGCGGGACTGCTCCACGACGTCGGCAAGATCGGCATCCCGGATGCGATCCTGCGCAAGCCGGCCGCACTCAGCGCGGACGAGTACGAGATCGTCAAGCAGCACGTCGCCCTCGGCGACGCCATCGTCCGCGACCTGCCGGACCTCGACGTCGTCCGGGCCGGCATCCGCCACCACCACGAGCGCTGGGACGGAACCGGCTACCTTGCGGGCCTCGCCGGGTCAGAGATCCCGATGATCGCGAGGATCCTCTCGGTCGCCGACGCCTTCTCCGCGATGACGACGACCCGGCCGTACCGCAAGGCGCTGTCCGTAGGCGAGAGCCTCACCCGGCTCGAGGACGCGGCCGGCACCCAGCTCGATCCCGAGCTCGTCAGGGCGTTCGTGACCGGGATCGAGACGGCGGCCGACGCTCCCCTGCCTGGCGACGGTCGGGGCGTCGCGAGCGGCGACGGCCGGCTCTGGACGCCGCGGACGCGGGTCGCCTAGGCACGCGAGCGATCGCCGCCGGGAGGCGGCCACGGCACAGCCGCGGCTCCGGCTGGGCCCCGTATGCTGACCGCATGCCGACCGCACGGACGAGAGCCGGTGGCGCCAAGCCCGAACCCCTGTTCCAGCCGCCTCCCGGGGCACAGCCGCTTGCGGCCCGCATGCGCCCTCGCTCCCTCGATGAATTCGTCGGGCAGGAGCACCTCGTCGGCGACCGCGGGCCCCTCCGTCGCGCCCTCACGCGCGGGCATCTCTCTTCGATCATCCTGTGGGGACCGCCAGGCACGGGCAAGACGACCCTCGCTCGCCTCCTCGCGGATGCCATCGGCGCCGACATGATTGCCCTGTCGGCCGTCTCGTCGGGCGTGGCCGAGGTCCGCGGCGCCATCGCGCAGGCTCAGGAGCGGCTGGCCCTGAACGGCACGAGGACCGTCCTGTTCATCGACGAGATCCATCGCTTCAACAAGGCCCAGCAGGACGCCCTCCTCCCCTACGTCGAGGACGGCACCATCACATTGACTGGGACTACAACGGAGAATCCGTACTTCGAGGTCAATTCGGCGCTTCTGTCACGGATGCGCGTCTGGCGGCTCAACCCGCTTGCCGACGCTGACGTGGCGATCGTCGTCCGGCGGGCCGTCGCCGACGAGGAGCGCGGCCTCGCCGGGCGTCTCGGGCCCGACGGCGGCGCGGCCCTCGACGACGCCGCGTTCGACCACCTGATCTCCCTCGCCGGCGGCGACGCTCGCTCGGCGATGAACGTCCTCGAGGGTGCGGTCGCGCTCGCCGAGTCCGAGGGCATCCGCGACGCGGCCGGTCACGTCTCACCGCGGCTCGAGGACGTCGAGGCGGCCGCGCAGCAGCGGGTCCTTGCGTACGACCGCGCCGGCGACGGCCACTACGACACGGTGTCCGCGTTCATCAAGAGCCTCCGGGGCAACGATCCCGACGCCGCGCTCTACTGGCTCGCGGCGATGATCGCGGCCGGCGAGGACCCCCGGTTCATCGTCCGGCGCCTGATCATCAGCGCCTCGGAGGACGTCGGGAACGCCGATCCGCGGGCGCTCCAGGTTGCCGTGGCGGCTGCCCAGGCACTCGACCACATCGGCCTCCCGGAGGCCCAGTACGCGCTGGCCCAGGCCACGATCCACATCGCGACCTCGCCCAAGTCGGACTCGGTCGGTCGGGCCTACGGCGCGGCCCTCGCCGACGTGATGAAGCTCGGCTCGCTGTCCGTCCCGAACCATCTCCGGAACGCCGGCGATCGGCGGATGAAGGCCCACGGGATCGGCGTCGGCTACCAGTTCCCGCATGACTTCGAGGGCGATGACGTCGCGCAGCGGTACCTCCCCGACGAGCTCGCCGATCGGCGCTACTACGTCCCGAACGATCAGGGCTACGAATCGACGATCGCCGGGCGGATGGCCGCCCGCGAAGCGGCCCGCGGCGAGCGCCCCCGACGGAAGAGCCGGGCTGACCAGCCGACGGCGTCGATGTCGGACGCGCTCAAGCCGCGCGAGGTCAACCGGAAGAAGCTCGCCGACACCCAGAAGGGCGACGCCACGTGATCCTGGTCGATCAGCTCACGCCACCCCGGGTCGCGCCGTGTCGAAGACCGTCTACCTCCAGCTGAACCATCCGATCTCGCGCGCGAGGGCCGATCGCCGCGCCGCCTCGCGAGGGCCGATTCGGTGCGATCGGCCCGGGTAAAGCGGGCCGTCCGACCGTGGTCAGCGGGGTCAACGTGGATTGACGCTGACGATGACGCCCCGAATCGCCGTGATCGGCGGTGGGGCGACATGGAGGTTCCAGGGAAATGAAGCGCATTCTTCTGGCCTACGACGGCAGCGACGCCTCTCAGCGAGCCCTCGATGCGACGGTCGAGATGGTGACGACATTCGGAGCCACTGTCGCCGTCATCAGCGTCGTGCCGATTCACTCCAACGTCATGGGGGTCAATCCCTGGGATGATCGCCAGGTCCATGAGGACGCCCTGAAGGAGGCTCAGGCGCGCCTCCGCGACCATGGCATCGAGGCCGAGCTCATCGAGCCCTACGGCGACCCGGCGCACACGATCGAGAGCGTCGCGGCGGAGCGCGGCTTCGACACGATCATTCTCGGCTCGCGGGGTCAGGGCGCCTTGGGTCGCTTCCTGACCGGTAGCGTCAGCGGCCACGTCGCAACCCACAGCGACGCCACAGTCATCGTGACGCACTAACTCGCGATCGTCCTGGCCGCGGGAGATGGGCCTGCTCCGCGGCCAGCGTCGCGGTCGCCCGCGGCGCGGCATGAGCTCGCGATCGACGCAATCGTCACGGTGACGCTGGCGCTCGCTGCCGGGACCGTCCGGTCGGGTCTTCGGGAGACCAGGGTTGCGTGACCAATCCGCCGTCGCATCGGCGCCGGACGCTGATCGCGGACCCGTTCGCGTGGCGAATGGCGATCAGATTGGCCTCACCTTCGCGGCGAGTTCGTGACCCCAACTCCGCGCGGCCTGGAGCTCGCCTTCGCGGAGCGGCCCAGCCTTGCCCTTCACGATGAAGCTCCTGCCACGGTCGAGGGGGACGTAGCCGGCGGCGCTCAGTCCGCGCGTGATGTCCTTGGTCGCGCTCCCGGGAGACCAACGGATCTTCGTCTCGAACGCTGCCGCGGCGCCGACGCCTCGTGGAAGCTTCTCGAGCCAGGCGCGCATCAACGGGTGTGACAGGTCCGCCGGCGTGTCGGCCTTGGTCCCGGCGACCCCGTCGCGCATCTTCTCGGACGCCAGGCTGAATGCGATCACCGGCGCACCCGCGACCACGAGATCAGCGCCGTCCAGGGCGGTCTCGGTGGCCTCATCGGTGGTCAGGGCCTGGGCATCGGGTCCGATCCCTTCCGCGATGGCGTACGCGATGGCGGCTGTGTTGCCCCAGTGCGACTCGTACACGACCACAGCTTTCATCGTCATCACCTTTCCCGTGACTCGATCCTTGGGCCAGGGCAACGGAATCCGCGGCATGGCCTGGCTCGATGATCTAGCCGTCGTTGCCGTCGCGTCAGTGCCACTCGACCCCGAAACGGCATGGTGGACATCGAGCCGCAGATGGCCGTCAGCGCAGAGGAACACGATTGATCGCTCGACGGCGAGCAGGCGCTCGCGGCGACACGACTCCCAGGCGATGTTGACCTACGGCAGGCTGACGACTCGAAGGGACGTTGCCCGTTCGAAATCGACCGACGCGGTCTCGGTCGAGGCGCGCGATCAGCCGGACTCGTGTCGACCGGGACCGTCGACTGCGCACGGTCGAGGCGGAGCTGATGCTCAGGGTCGGGCTGCTCGCCCTCGCGGTGGCGATGATCCTCGTCGTCCTTCGGCCGTGCTGGAACTCGCCGATTAGGGGATCTGGCTCCCGGGCTCGGGAATCGGCGAGTTCACAGCCCCTTCAGGCGTGACCCTCCGAACGACCGGAGTCGCGAACGACCATGACCGAACACGTCGCGTGAGACACGACATTTCGAGCGACGCTTCCGAGGATGAGCTGGGTCAGGCCCGTCTTCCCGCGGGTGCCCATGACGATGAGATCCGCGTCGAACTCCGCGGCCGCCGCCAGGATCTCCGTCGCCGCGTCGCCTTCGCGGACACCTGCGTCCGCGTTCACCCCCATGGACGTGAGCCGTTCCCGCTCCTGAGCGACCAGCTGTTCGTGGTCGCGGCGCGATGCCTTGGCGGCGACAGCGTAGGTTTCGAGCAGGTCCGGGGAATCGGACCCTGGAAAACCCGTCCACTAGGGGACCTGGTCGTTCATCACGCTGACGACGTGGACATCGGCGCGCCTGAACGCGCGGCAAGTCGCGACCAGATCAGCCGCACGCGAGGCGCTCGAGGACCCGTCCCAGGCCAGAACGACTCGGTCCGCAGCCGACCCGCGGGCCACGAGCACGGGCGAGTTGGCGTGACTGACGATCTCGGCCGTGACAGATCCCAGGACCATCCGGCTGATGCCGCCATGGCCCCTGCTACCGACGACGATGAGGTCCGCGTCCATCGAAGCCGCTCGATCGACGAGGGTGGTTGCTGCCCGGCCGGCGAGGAGTTCCTCCCGGACGATCAGCCCGGGCCGGGCGAGGCGCACGGCCGCTTCGTGCACGACGCGCTGAGCGTCCGCCCTGGCGTCGACCGTGACGCGTTCGACCTGGTCTGCGGCGAGCGCCGGCCATGGTCCGCCAAACAATCCCGCTCCGAAATCGACGGCATGGGCGACGACAACCTCGGAGTCCTCGGGCCAATCGAGGCCACGAACCAGGGCCACGCCAACGTCGGAGGCAGGTGAACCGTCGATCGCCACGAGGAGCTTCATCGGGACTTCTCGCGCGGCATTCATGCGGTTGCTCGATCTACCGACTGGCGGCTCCTTCGACGCTGGGTTCCCGTGGCCAGGTCCGCGGCCAGGTCGCCGAACTTGACTCCCGAAGCTCGCTCCCAGGCAGCTCGATCGACCCTGGCACTCAGGCGATGGCTGCCGGCAAAGAAGCTGATTCGCGGATCCCCGCGAATGCCTTCGTCGGCGAAGGTTGGAAGGTCGAACAGGCAGCCAAGCGCCGGAATCGCGCCGTTCTCGCAACCCGGGGCAAACGTTGCGAGGTCGCTCTCCGGCACGAACGAAGCATCGTTCAATCCCGTCAGCCGATCGACCTTGGATAGGTCGAGATCGTCGGACGCCTTCAGGACGCACACCATCGCTGGCCTGGCGCCGATCGCCACGAGAACGGCCTTGGCGGATGGCTGCTCGCCGATTTCGGGGCACCGGGCGTCGTTCCGAGAGGACGGTTCGTCGTGGGCCATGACCTGGAAATCGACCCCGCGCAGGGAGAGCCAGTCGATGAGGACACGGTAGGGATCGTTCTCGACCGTCATGTCATCCTCCACGGGCATCGTTCGTCGACTCAAAGCCTGCGCCGCGAACGCAGCGACGTTACCGACCAATGGGCCTTGCAGAGCGTGCCGAAAGGCACGAAGCGGAGCCGAGGAACGCCCTCAGACCCAAGCTCGCACTACGGGCTCGCCCATTGTTCGGACCACCATTCCGTCGTGCCGCGGCTGCGGAAAGTGCCAGATGTCCCGATTCGAGACGGCTGCGGCCTCGCCGATTCGGCAGTTCGCCCCGGCCATCGCGAAGATGACGAAAGTGACCGACGGCTCTGGTCGATCCCGCGGCCACGGTCGATGATTCGTGGAGATGATCCCTGTCCCTGTCTCCAGGCGAGGAGTCGAGCGATGGCAATGACGACACCCGGAATGCCGGCCGTGTGGGCATTCGAGGAGCATGAGCACCGCGAACTCGTACACGGGATCAACCGCATCCACGACATTGCCTGTGAAAGCGGCTACCGGCCGTCGCTGGAGCTGTCCCTCCATGTGCTCGACGTCCTCGAATGGATTGATGGCGTCCTCACACCGCATGTCGCCTGGGAGGAGGGTTGGCTGTACCCGGAGATCGATACTCGTCTTGGCACGCCATGGGCCACTCGGGCGGCGCGCTTCGACCACCGGCAGGTCCGCGATCTGGCCAGGAGGCTCCACGCGGACCAGGCGCGCCTGACCGGAGCGTCGTCGAGCGAGCAGATTGCCGAGATCCGCTGTCACTTGTTCGGCCTTGAGGCACTCCTGAGGGCACATATCGAACGTGAAGAGCGGTTCCTGATCCCGTTGATTGCCGAGGATCGCGTGCCGGTCCACCCGGAAACGTCGGTGCCGCACGATGGAACGGCGGACTGACCCGATCGCGTCTCGCCCGATGCTCATCGATCTCGCGACCGGCCAGCTCGATCCGGCGTTCGCCGCACCATTTGTGGTCAACCCTTGAATTCGAAGGCCGGGCGGCGCGCGCCGGTCCACTGGCCCGCTGCGCGGCATTGCTGGCGGACACGATGATGTAGAAGGAGCCCGGCAGGGCCATCTACGAGACGTCGGGATCGACGCATCGAACGATCCTGTCAGGCTCGACCGGCGTCGCAGGCACGGCTCCCGGCCCGTCTCCGCTTCGTACCATCGAACCAGGAGGAGCGATGCCGGTCCGCTATCCGCTGCCTGCATGACCGTCATCCGCCGCATCGTCGACCGGGTCTTCCCGCGCGGCGCCCTCGTCCTGTCGGTGCTCACGTTCGGATATTTTGCGATGGGGGTCGTCCGCAACCGGGCGCTGGCGACGACATTCGGGGCCGGCCCCGAGCTCGACGCGTACAACGCCGCGTTCAAGATCCCCGAAATCGCCCTCGACGTGCTGGTCGCGGGCGCCCTGTCGGCGCCGTTCGTGCCGATTTTCAACGGCCTCCGCCAGCGGGACGTCGCCGCCGCCCACAACTTCGGCCGGACTGTGATCAGCGTTGCCGTCCTCGTGGTCGCGGCCGCGATCCTCGTGCTCTTCCTTGTCGCGCCGGCGACGGTCGCCTTCGTCGGCAGCGGCTTCGACCCGGCCACCCGGGCGCTCTACCTCGACCTGTTCCGGATCATGTGCGTCACCCCGGTCCTGTTCGCGGGCTCGATCGCGATCGGGGAGATCCTCGTCGCCCACCAGCAGTTCTTCTTCTATGCCCTCGCGCCGATCCTCTACACCGGCGGGATCGTTCTCGGCACCGTCCTGTTCGGACATCGCTACGGGATCTACGCCACCGCCGGGGGCGCTGTCGCCGGGGCGGTCGCCCACCTTGCGATCCGGGCAGTCGGTCTCGTCCGGACGCCGTTCCGGCCGCGGCCGCAGTTCGCGATCCGGACGCCCGCCTTCCGCGAGTTCGTCGGGCTGATGCTGCCGCGCATGGTCAGCCAGCCGATCGATCCGCTCATGCTCACCTACTTCACGAACCTCGCGTCCGGGATCGGGGTCGGTGCGGTGACGTCCTTCAACTTCGCATCGGACTACCAGGTCGTGCCGGTCAGCCTCATCGGGGCGTCATTCTCGCTGGCGGTCTTCCCGACCCTCGCCGCGGCCTACGCGGCCGGCGACGGATCGACGTTCCGGACGATCCTTCGGCGCAACCTCGCGACGATCGGCGGCCTGACGATCCTGGCCGCGGTCGCCATCGCGATCCTTGCCCATCCGCTTGTCCGGATCCTGCTCGGTGGGGGTGCGTTCGGGCCCCAGGACGTGGATCGGACGGCGACCGTGCTAACCGCCTACGCCCTCTCGATCCCCCTCGACAGCCTGTCCTATCCCCTGTCACGGGCCTTGTACGCGACCCACAACACCTTGCTCCAGGTCGTCGCGTCAATCGCCGGGTTCGCCACCGTGATCGTCGTCGGCGCTTCGCTGGCCGGGCCGGTCGGGATCGTCGCGATCCCGCTGGCGGCGGCGGCCGGCGGCGTGGTCAAGATCGGGCTGCTCGTCCTGTTCCTCGTTCCCCGTCTGCGCCGGATCGAGACGGACGGTCCGGCGCAGGCTGCCCGTGAGGTCACCTGACCGGTCGGTCGCGGCGGAGCCCCGTCAGGCGCGCCGAATCGTCGGCACGACGATGATCCACTTGCCGTCGCGGGCGGGGTACAGACCTTCGGGCCGCGTCCAGGCGATGAAGTTGCGAACCATCTCCGCGGCGTTCTGGAAGGTCCCCGGCGGGTCGGACGGGCCCCAGATCGACGAGATCGACGGGAACCACGGGTCGTCGATGTAGGCACCAGTGATGTTCGCGTCCTTGAAGACGAGCGGATCGGCCGTCGCCCGGTAGCCGGTCATCACCCACGTGTGGGCGCCCCACCAGGCCAGGAGAAGCGCAGGCGAGTTCGTGGACGCGATGGCCTTCGCCGCGCCGCGCAGCGCATCGGCTCGGTTCGAATAGGCCCGGACCTGGTAGCCCGGAGCACCGTACGCCTCGAGGGCGAGGGCCATCGCGGCCGGACCCCACTGGCCGTTGTGGCTGTCGCTGTAGCTGTCCCATTCGCGGACGCGTCCCGCGATCTCGGTCTGGCGGGCGTCTGTCGGGGCGCCCTTGCCGAGGATCGCGAGGACGGTCGTGACCGCCGCCGGCGAGCACCACGTATCACGGATCTCGTGGGCGAAGATCGCGTTGTGATCGGGGACGATGTCGACCTTGACCGCAACGCGCGGAATCGGGGTCGGGGTCGGCGCGGGGGTCGCCGGCGGCTGACCGCTCGCCGGGGGTGGCGGCGTCGGCGTCGGGCTCGGTGAGGGCGACTCGGGCTCCGGGGTGACCTCGACCGTCGGCAGCGTCGTGCGGTCGGGCGGTGGACCGGCGAGGACCCGATCGATCTTCGCGAGAAGCCGGTCGTACAGCACTCGCGCCCCGAGCGTGTTCGTCGCGATCGCGACAGCCCCGAGCGCACCGCCGATCAGTCCCAGGACGAGGATCGCGACGATCGCCAGCCTGAGGCGGCTGCGGCGGCGGCGTTCGATCCGGAGGCGTGGGTAGCCCGGATCCACGCGGCGTGGGGTGACGTCCAAGGGGTTCTTCCGTGCGGGGTGAGCGGTGGGTGGACGACTGGTTGCGGGCCGGTGCGACGCGGCCGTGAAACCGGTCGATGCCCGTGATCGTATCCGCGTTCGTCAGAACCACCCCAATGAGGAGATCCCCGATGTCCCGCCTGCTTCGACTCACCCTTGCCATCGCCGTCCTCGGCGCCCTCGTCCTCGGCACCGTCGGCTCGACCGTCGCCGGCGGCCCCAAGGTCCTCGACGCCCAGATGGTCGGCATCCCGGCCGGCGCGCCGACCCTCCACGGCATCCTCGGCGGCGGCGTCCAGTGGAAGATCGACGAGGGCCGGGCGAAGCTCTTCGCGGATGGCCGGCTCGAGGTCGAGGTATCCGGCCTGACGCTCCTCAGCGGTACGAACCCGATCGGGAACGGCCGAGTGATCGTGACGTGCAACTCCGTGGCCGCTGCGAGCTCGCCGGTGGTGCCCTTCTCCCCGGCCGGAGATGCGCTGGTCACGACAACGGTGACACTCCGCTCGCCATGCCTCGCCCCGGCTGTCTTCTTCGTCGGCGTGCTCTCGAGCGGCGCCGAGCGCTGGTTCGCCGTCACCGGCTTCTAGATCGCCTCCGCCGCGGCCGCGGGGAGGCGGCCGACCGGCATTCCGGACCGGGCGACGTCAACTGGCGTCGCCCGGTCCTCGTGTCCGGCGCGGGGCGGTAACTGGCAGGATCGCGGCGCTTCTGCGACCATCGGAGCGCCGTCACCGACGCCACCACGCTTCTATGCTCGCGCCGCGAGGAGACTCCCAGTGGACCGCTTCGAGCCCAACCTGCGCATCCCCGGCCCAACCGCCCTCCCACCTTCCGTGCGCGAGGCCGGCGGTCGTCAGATGATCAACCATCGCGGCCCGGAGTTCGCCGCGATGCTCGGCCGGATCCTCGATGGGATGAAGCCGTTCTTCGGGACGACCAACGACGTCGCCATGCTGACCTGCGCCGGCTCGGGCGGGCTCGAGACCGCGATCGTCAACACGCTGTCACCCGGCGACCGCGTCCTGGGCGTCTCGATCGGAAGCTTCGGCGACCGATTCGCGAAGATTGCCGGGATCTACGGCGCCGACGTGACGAAGATCGAGGTCGAGTGGGGCCAGGCGGCGCACCCCCAGGCCGTCCGCGACGCGCTCCTCGCGGCCCCCGGCTACAAGGCCGTCCTCCTGACCCACAACGAGACCTCAACCGGGGTCATGAACCCGATCGCAGTGCTCGCGGCAGCCGTCCGCGAGGCATCGCCCGAGACCTTGATCCTCGTCGACAGCGTGTCCGGCCTGGGTGCCGTGCCGTTCGAGATGGACGCGTGGGGAGTCGACCTCGTCGTCACCGGCTCGCAGAAGGCGTGGATGGCTGCTCCGGGCCTCGCGATGATCGCCGCGTCGGACCGTGGCTGGGCCGCCACCGAGACGGCGAAGATGCCGCGCTTCTACCTCGACCTGCGTTCCCATCGCGAATCGGCGGCGTCCGGACAGACCCCGTTCACCCCGGCGATCGCGGTCGTCTACCAGGTCGACGAGGGGCTCCGGCTCATGCACGCGGAAGGCAAGGACAACGTGTTCGCGCGGCATGAGGCGTGCGCCGCCGCGACGCGGGCCGGTCTCGCCACGCTCGGGTTCGAGCTCTTCGCCGACCCCGGCTTCGCCTCGAAGACCGTGACGTCGGTCAAGCTCCCGGACGGCCACGAGTGGAAGGCGTTCAACGGCGTGATCAAGGGCCACGGCGTCGTCCTGGCCGGCGGTCAGGGCAAGCTCACCGGCAAGATCTTCCGGGTGGGTCACCTCGGTTCGGTCACTGTCGGTGAGATCCTCGACGTGATCGCCGTCCTGGAGCGTGTGGCGGTGGAGCAGGGTCGCCGGGTCGAGCCGGGCCGGGCGGTCGCTGCCGCCCAGGCGGCCGCCCTCGCGGTCCAGACCGGCAGCACGCCGGCCGGGGCGGCGACGGACGCGGGCCTCGCAGCCGTTCCCGCGTGAGGATCCTCGTCGCCGAGCGGATCGCCCAGGAGGGCGTGGAGCGACTGCGGGCCGGCCACGAGGTCGACGAGCGAGCGGGAATCAGCCGCGAGGAGCTGTGCGCGATCCTGCCGGGCTACGACGCGCTCGTCGTGCGCAGCCAGGTCCAGGTCGACGCCGAGGTGATCGCCGCGGCCGGCAGTCGCCTCCAGGTGATCGGCCGGGCGGGGGTCGGCGTCGACAATGTCGATCTCGACGCGGCCACCGCCGCCGGGATCACCGTCGTGAACGCCCCGACCGGCAATACCATCGCGGCCGCGGAGCACACCCTGGCCCTCCTCTACGGAGTCGCCCGCAAGATCGCGGCCGCAGACGCCTCGCTCCGGCGGGGCGAATGGAAGCGGGCCCAGTTCACGGGTCTGGAGCTGCGCGGGCGGACCCTCGGGATCGTCGGACTCGGCAAGATCGGCCAGGCGATCGCAGCTCGGGCGGTCGCGATGGAGATGGTCGTCCTCGCCTCCGATCCATTCGTCACGTCCGAGCAGGCGACCCACCACGGGGTTGAGCTCGTGCCGTTCGAGACGCTCGTCGAGCGGTCCGACGTGATCACGGTCCACGTCCCGTTGACCCGCACGACGCGGGGCCTGATCGGGCGCGATCAGATCGCCCGGATGAAGCGCGGGACGATCCTCCTCAACGTCGCCCGTGGCGGAATCCTCGACGAGGCGGCCGTGGCCGAGGGGCTGGCCTCGGGTCAGCTTGCCGGCGCCGGGATCGACGTGTTCGAGGCCGAGCCGCCGACCGGCTCGCCCTTGCTCGATGCGCCGAACAGCCTGCTGACGCCGCATCTCGGTGCATCGACCGCCGAGGCCCAGGTGCTCGTCGCCGAGGAGGTCGCCGACCAGGTCATCGACGTCCTGGCCGGACGATCCGCCCGGTATGCCGTCAACGCCCCGCTCCTGACGCCGGAGACGGCCCGGGCCATCGCCCCGTACCTGCCGCTCGCCGAGCTCCTCGGGCGGTTCTTCGCCCAGTTCGCCCGGAGCGGCGTTCGGACGGTGACACTCGACATCGCCGGCGAGCTCGCGGCCTTCGACGCCTCGCCCCTGACCGCCGCCGTGCTCCGCGGCATGATCGAGCACTCGACGACCCAGCGGGTCAACCTCGTCAACGCGGCCGCCCTCGCGAAGGCGCGCGGGATCACCGTCGTCGAGCGCAAGACCCCCGACGCGGGCTCGTATGCGGCCCAGATCACCCTGTCCGGCGAGAGCGGCGGGCGATCGACGACGATCGCCGGCACCGTTGCTGGCGGCGAGCCACGGCTGACCCGGCTCGACGACTACCGGCTCGACCTCGAGCCGACCAATGTGATGCTGATCACCCACCACCGCGACCGGCCCGGCATGATCGGGCGGATCGGGCAGACGCTCGGCGAAGCCGACGTGAACATCAGCGCGATGCACGTCGGACGAAGTGCGCCGCGGGCCGACGCCCTCATGATCCTGGCCCTCGACGACGACGTCGCACCGGAGGTGGCCGAGGCGATCCGGGCCCATGAGTCGGTGATCGAGCTGTGGACGATCCGGCTCGGCCGGGACCGTTGACGGGCCACTCGCCGGCCGACCTCGCGGCGGCCCTCGCGATCCCGGCCGACCTCGACGCCACGCTCGTCCTCGTCCGCCACGGCGAATCTCAGCTGATCGTCGCGCACCGGTTCCAGGGCCAGGCCGAGTCGCCGCTCTCTGAGACCGGGCGGCGCCAGGCCGCCCTCGTCGCGCGCCGGCTCGCACGGCCCCATGACCGGCCAGCGCTGCCGGTCCCGTCCGGACCGCCGCTCGAGATCGTCCACTCGCCGCTCGGCCGCGCGGCGGAGACGGCGACCGCGATCCGCGCCGCGCTGGCCGATCCGGACGGCTTCGACCGGGCGATCCCGATGCGGCCAGATGCGGCCCTTCTCGAGATCGGCCAGGGCGAATGGGAGGGCCGGCTCGCGGCGGACATCGCGGCGACCGATGCGGATCGCCTTGCGACCTGGCGGCGGACGCCGACCCTCGCCTGGGCCCCCGGCGGAGAGCGCCTGGTCAACGTCCGGGCGCGGCTCGTCCCCGGCCTGCAGCGAACGCTGGACCAGCTTGCGGCGGCGGGCCGACCGGGCTCGATCGACGCGCCGCAGGTCGCCGGCTACCGCGATCCGATCCCGGATCACCCGTGGTCGATCGTCGTCGGCCACGACGGGATCTTCAAGGTCCTGCTCCTGACCCTGTTCGACCTGCGGCTCGAGCGCTTCTGGATGTGGACGTCGGACCTGTGCGGGATCTCGATCGTCGAGGTCCGGGCCGGACGGCCCGTGGTCCGGGCGATGAACCTGACCGAGCACCTCGCCGGTCTCCTCGACGAAGAGACCCAGGCCGAGTCCGACGCGCGCGCCCGGTCGGGCGCCCTCTAGCTGGAGCGCGGCGCCGCGAACAGCTCAGCGCATCCGGCGCCGGTCGCCCCGCCGGAATGCGAGCCGGAGGAGTCCGACGCGGAGACGCCGGTACGAATTGCGGAGAGCCTTGAGCCGATCGTCACCCAGCTCGCGCCGGCCGTAGGCGACCTCGACCTTGGCCGACGCCACGGTCTGGAGCTCGGGCCGGACCGCCGGCAGGATGTCGCCCAGCGCCGTCGCGTACTCGTAGGCCGTCTGGGTCGGGCGCGGCCCGAAGCCGAACCGTCGGGCGAGGCCCGCGACCGAGGTGTAGACGCCGTCCGGCGTCGTGATCCCGCGCGGACCGCGCCGCCAGGCCAGGAACGCGAGAAGCAGCACGACCGCGAACGCGACGATGGCGATCGCGATGAACGATCCCGTCCCGGATGCAGAGGTTCCCTGCGGCGTCGTCTGCCCCGGGCGGTTCGCACGCTCCGCCTCGACTCGCCCATCGCCCGCGCTGGCGTTCGGCAACGAGAGGGACGGCCGCGGCGTGGCCGTCGGGATCGGCAGGACCGCGCCCTGCGGCAACGTCTCGGTGTTCGCGAGTCCGTTGCCGGTCGGATCGAAGCGGTACCAGCCGATGCCCGGGAAGTAAACCTCGACCCAGGCGTGGGCGGAGCTTGTCAGGATCGTCTCCTGGCCGGTCGCCACGTCGAGCTGGCCGGGCAGGAAGCCCTCGACCAGGCGAGTCGGGATTCCTTCCTCGCGCAGAAGAATCGCCATCGTGCTCGCGTAGTGCTCGCAGTAGCCCTTCTTGTACCGCGCGAAGCACTCGACGATCGATGCCTCCTGATCGCACACCCCGAGCACGTCCGTCTGATAGTGGAAGTTCGCCGGTGACTGGAGCTTCGCGACGGTCGCCATTGCGAGGTCGTACGGGGTGTTGTACTTGCCCTTCTTGACCGTGGCCTTGATGTCCGCCAGGAGCGCTGTCGCCGCGGGGCCCATCGCCCCGATCGGGACCGAGGTGTAGCTGTTGACGATGTCGGGGGGATACTGGACGCCAGCGGCCCGCAGCCGGAACTCGGTGACGCCGCCGGAGACGTCGGCGATGTCCTGGAGTGCCGCGGTGACGGTGTAGGACGTCCGGCTGTCGATCCCGATCGACTGGAAGAAGCCGGAGTCTCCGGCGGTCGACAGGGTGGTGTCCTGGTCGATCGACACGGGATCGATCGGGCTGAACGCGACCTTGAACAGCCCCGGCACGGGATTCACGGTGAACTGGACGGGCGTCCGGGCCGAAGTCGACAGGATCGCGTCGGCCGTCCCGTCGAGGATCGACGAGCCCGCTGCTCGCGGCTGCGTCGTGGCTCCGGTCGTCGTCCAGCCGGTCAGGTTGAACGTGTCGTAGGCCGTCGCCCGCCAGTAGAGCGGCCGGTTGTCGCCAGGCTTGCGGGTGATCTCCAGGGCGGCCTCGCGAGTCGTCGACCAGAGCCCCCCGACGATGACCTGCTGGCCGAACGAAGGCACGCCGAGACCACGCGCGTCCGGGGCGACGGGGATGATCCGCTGCAGCCACTGGCTGACGTCGACGAGCGCCGGCCGGGCATCGTCCCAGAAGCCGGCCAGCGGCGCCGAGCGGGCGGACGCGGTGAGGGCCAACGAGCCGAACACGGCAATCGCGATGAACACCGTGCCGCCGCGCAGGTAGAGCGAGCCGACCGTCGCAGGGTCGCCGATCCGGCGCCGGACCCACGTCGCCCGCTCGTCGAGGGCGTGGAGGCGGGTCAGCAGGAAGAGAGCGGCGAGCGAGAACAGGACGAGGAACCAGATCTGGTCGTGGACGGTCGCCGACATGTTGGCCACGAGGACCGTTCCGAGGACGATGATCGGCCCGATGGGGCGGCCGTGGCGGAAGACCGCGGAGGCTGCGAACTGGCCGTTCGCCCAGCACAGGAACCCGAGGACCAGCAGGTAGTGCCCGGTCTGTCGGGTCACCTGCTGGCCGCGGACCGCGAAGTCGAGGATCGCCTCGAGGACGGACCCCGCGGCCGCCTGGTACTGAGCCCCCGGCGATCCTTTCGGGTCAAGGACCATGCCGACCAGGAGGGGCACGATCAGGGCCGCGAACGCGGCCCCGACGAGGTGGGCCAGCGGCCGGTTCCAGCGGGCGCGCGCGCCGAGGAACCCGAGCGCGACGCCGCCGAGCGAGACCCACGCGAGGAAGTCGGTCCAGTCGCGGTTGCCGAGGACGAGCGCCGCGTCATCGAGCGACCACGCGACCGAGACTGCGAGGAGCGCCACGAGGAAGAGGCTCAACCAGCCTTCGGCCGGGGCCGCGATTGACGGGCGGCGGAACGCGTTCGTCATGCGCCGAGGGACTCCGTGATGGATCTGCCGGGGACGAGGGGATGGACCTTGAATTCGTATTCGGCGAGGGTGTGGCGGAGGGCGCGCGACCGCTGGGCCCGTTGCTCGGCGATGCCCGGATCGGGCTCGGCGATCCGCTCGCCGGCGCGGCCCCGCTGCTCCCGGTCGAGCCGATCCGCTCCGCTCGCGTCGAGCGTGACGACGACGGACGCGATCCCCCGGGTGCGGAGGGCCGCGATCGGCCGGACCCAGCTCGGGTCGGTCGAGGCGGTGATCACGATCGCCGTCATCCCGCGGCGCAACCGGCTGGCGCTGTTCACGAGGCATTCGACGAGCGGCGTGGCGCCGTCGCCGTCGACAGCCGCGAGGAGCTGCATGATCTTGAGGTGCTGGCGGGCGCCGCGATCGACCGGGACGATCGCCTGGCGATGGCCGTTCACGGTCAGCCCGACGGCCCGGTTCTCGAGGAGGGCCTTGGCCGCGATCGACGCAGCTGCCCGGACCGCCACTTCGACCGTCGAGTCCTCGCCCCGGCCGCCCTGCACGCCGCGCTCGAGGTCGAGGAAGATCCACGCATCGGCGGTCTGCTCGAGCTCGAACTCCTTGACCTGGATCTCGCCGTGGCGAGCCGTCGCCTTCCAGTGGATCCGGTTGAAGGCGTCGCCCGGCGCGTACGGGCGAACCGCGGTCGCGAGGGGCGAGGTCTGGAGGGTCCGCTCCGGCGCGGCGTGGCTGCCCTCGATGCTGGCCGCCGGCAGCCGCCACATCGGCAGCGGATCGACGCGCGGGTAGACCACGACCGCGACCCCCTGCCCCACCGCCGCCGAGGCTTCGAAGAAGCCGAACGGATCACCGGTCCGGATCTGGAGCGGCTCGACCCGGAAGTGGCCCCGCCGGACGAGGGGCGCCCGGACGAGCCACGAGCGCTCCGCCCGGGACCCGAGCGCGATCGCGCGCCCGGGCAGGCCCCCCGGCAGCGTCGTCGGGTTGTGGATCTCGAGCCAGGGCTTCGGGACGCGGCTCGTGTTGCGTAGGGTGTAGGTGATCTGGAGCTTGTCGCCGACGTGGCCGGTCAGCTGATTGACGGCGTAGCCCGCCTCGAGATCCGCCAGGCCGAGACGGGTGAGGATGTACGAGCCGCCGATGACGAGAATCGCGAGGTAGATCAGGTAGAAGAGGAACTCGAGCTCCGTCGAGAACGCGGCGATCAGCAGGATCGCGGCGATGACGATGAGCTGGAAGCGGCGGATCATCGCGTCGGGATCGGGCCGGTGGGGATCGTCGGCGTCGCTGGCTGCGCCGTCAGACGCTCGCCGCGCCCTGCTCGGCCGGCTTGATCGATCGCGGCCCGTTGGGCCCGCCCGTCGGCCGGACCCCATCGATCGGGATCGACTCGAGGAGCTCGCGGACGACGTTCCCGGACTGGACGTCGTGGATCGACGAGCTGGTCTTGATGATCAGGCGATGGGCGAGCGCGGGCTCCGCGAGGGCCTTGATGTCGTCGGGGATCACGTAGTCCCGGCCGAGGAGGGCCGCGAGCGCCTGGCCGGCCCGGTAGAGAGCGATCGAGCCGCGCGGCGAAGCCCCGAGGTACACGTCCGGATGGACCCGGGTCGCGCCGACCAGACGGACGATGTAGTCGGCCACGGTCGGGTCGACGTAGATGTCGCGAATCGAGTTCTGCATGGCCCGCAGCTCGTCGACCGAGCAGACGACCTCGAGCTCGTCGAGGGGATGGTGGCGCTTCTGCTCGTCGAGGATCACGACCTCCTCGAGCGGCTGCGGGTAGCCGAGGCGGATCCGGAGCATGAACCGGTCGAGCTGGGCCTCCGGCAGGACGAACGTGCCCTCGTACTCGATCGGGTTCTGGGTGGCGATGACGAGGAACGGGTCGGGCATCGAGTAGGTCGTGCCGTCGACCGTGGCCTGGTGCTCCTCCATCGACTCGAGGAGGGCCGACTGGGTCTTTGGCGTCGCCCGGTTGATCTCGTCGGCGAGGACGACCTGGCTCATGATGGGGCCCGGCCGGAACTCGAACTCCTGGGTCTTCTGGTTGTAGATCGAGAGGCCTGTCACGTCCGAGGGCAGGAGGTCCGGGGTGAACTGGATGCGGCGGAAGCTGCAGCCGAGGCTCCGTGCGATCGCCTTGGCCAGGACGGTCTTGCCGGTCCCGGGCACGTCCTCGATCAGGAGATGGCCGCGGCAGAGGAGAGCGACGAGAGCGAGGCGAACCTCATGATGCTTGCCGACGATCACTCGCTCGACGTTGGCGAGGACCTTCTCTCCGGTCTGCTCGGTGGTCGTCATCTGGCTCCTCGCGGGAATCGCGGACTCAGGTCCGGCGACAGGGGTTTGATGGATAGTACGTCCCCGGTCCCGATCAGGTTCGCGAGCGGCTGAGCACGATCCTGCGAACTGGGACGCTCATGATCGCGGCGGTGTGTCTCGCCGCCGTCACTGCAGCCTTCGCCCGGCGCGGCCGACCGGCTCCCGATACCCCGACGATCTGCTCCGGGACAACGCACCCGTCAGCCGCGAATCAGCGTCTGGAGGCCCACGCCGAACGTCAGCGCGGCGCCGGATGCGGCCATCGCCGCCAGGATCCACTCGCCGCCCGTGCCGGCCGCGACCGCGACGAGGGCAAGCAGGGCGCCGAGGACGACCGCGATCGCGGCAAGGCCGAGCCGTTCCAGCCACGGCCGCGGTTCGACCGGCGCAGGCGCCTCGATCAGCGCGGGGGCCGCATTCGCATCGATCGACACCGGCGCCGCGGCCGGCCCGGGCGTTTCGACCGCGCCGACGCCTTCCGGCCGCTCCGGATCCGGACTCCCGCTCACCGGCCGAAGGTCTTGAAGTAGAGGCTCATGAGATCGCCGGCGAGCGGCGCGGCGCGGGCGCCACCGCGGCCGCCCTTCTCGACGATGACGGCGATCGCGACCCGCGGATGGTCGGCCGGCGCGAACCCGATGAACCACGAATGCGGTGCGCCGGTGCCACCGAGCTGGGCCGTCCCGGACTTGCCGGCGGTCGGGATGCCCGGGACGGCCGCACCGGTGGTGAACTGCCGGCCGATGCTGCTCTCGACGGCTCGCTGCATCGCCGCCGTGATGGCCGCCGCCTCGTCCGGCCCGATCACCACGCCGAACTGCTCCGGCGCGATCGTCCGCGAACCGTCGCGCCCGGTCGTCGCGGTCACGAGATGCGGCTTCATCAGCATGCCGTGGTTCGCGACAGTCGCCGCGACGAGCGCCATCTGGAGCGGCGTCACCAACGTCTCGGCCTGGCCATAGGAGGCGTTCGCGAGCTCGACCAGGTCCGTGAAGCCGCCCGGCGCCGACCCGTCGCCATTCGTCACCTGGGAGCGCGCGGTCGGGAGATCGAAGGGGATCGCGGAGCCGAATCCCATCCGTGCCGCGAACGAGGCTAGATTGTCGCCACCGGTCCGCATCCCGGCAAGGGAATACCAGATGTTCGACGACCACTCGGTGGCGCTCGGGAAGTCGAGCAGGCGGGAGGGCACCCCGGGATGCTCGTGGATCCGGAAGCCCCCGACGAGCAGCCCGTCGCGCTCTGCGTTCGGCTGCTGCGGGAACGTCGTGCTCGACGCGATCCGGCCCGATCCGAACCCGGCGACCGCGGTCACGATCTTGAACACCGAACCCGGCACGTACTGGCCCTGGGTCGCGCGCGTCAGGAGCGGTTTGGCCGCGTCGTTGCGAACCGCCGCGAAGGCATCTCGCGACGTCGCCGGATTGGCGATCGCGCTCGAGTCGTAGGTGGGCGTCGAGGCGAGGGCGAGGATCTCGCCGGTCGTTGGATCGAGCATCACCACGGCGCCGCGATCGGAGCCGAGGCCGGCCACCGCGGCGCGCTGAAGAACGGACGAGATCCCGAGGGTGAGTTTCTGTGGGTCGTACGGATCGTTCCGGAACTTGCGGAGCACGTCGCCGATCGGGTCGCCGTTCGAGATCCCGGTCAGCTCGGCGTTGTACGTCCGCTCGAGCCCGGCCGTTCCGAAGTCCGTCGACGAGTAGCCGATCACCGTGCTGAACGTCTTGTCGGGGTAGACCCGGTACGGCTCACCCGTGTCGGGGTTCCGCTTGTTGGTGGCGAGGACCTTGCCGTCGCGATCGACGATCTGGCCGCGAACGACGTTGCGCGCTGCGGCGATGACGGCGGGGTTGTCGGGGGCCCGCGACAGATCCGGCGAGCGAACCACCTGCCAGTACCCGGCGCCAAGGGCGATCCCCGCGAAGGCGACCGTCAGGGCGAGTCCGACGCGACCGATCGACCGGCCGATCGGCCTGAGGCGTGGCCGGAGATCCGCTCCCGTCGACCGGGCCGGGCCTGCCGGGCTCGCCGTCACGAGGTCGCCTCGCCCCGGCCCACGAGCGACGTCGCGCGCGCCGGTCCCGGCGGAAGCGGCGCGCGGCGACCCTCCGGCATCCGGCTGCGCGGCGGCCGGCCGGTCAGGCGGGCGAGACGGCCGGGTCGGCGCGGCGGGGGCGGCGGCTCGACGCCGCGGTCGGACAGGGCGAGGAGCAGCCCGACGATGATCCCGTTCACGAGCAGCGACGAACCGCCATAGCTGATGAATGGGAGCGTGATGCCGGTCAGCGGGATCAACTTGAGGTTGCCCGCCGCGATGATCAGCGCCTGCGTCCCGATGACCAGGGCGAGGCCCGCCGCGAGCAGTGCCCGGAAGTCATCGGCCGCCGAAGCCGCGATCCGCAGGCCGCGCTCGACGACGACGAGAAACAGCCCGAGGATCGCCATGACCCCGGCGAGCCCGAGCTCCTCGCCGAGAGCCGCGAGCGGGAAGTCGGTGTGGACCGCGGGGATCGGGAGGTGCCCGCCGATCGTCGGAAGCCCGGCCCCGAGCCCGGTCCCGAGCAGGCCGCCACGAGCGAATGCGTACAGCGACTGGATGATCTGGTAGCCGTCGCCGGTCGGGCTCTTGAAGGGATCGAGCCAGATGTCCACCCGGGTCTGGACCGTTCCGACGAGGCGGTACATGACGTACGAGCCGGCCAGGAACAGGACGACCCCGACGACGACGTAGCCGAGCCGCCCGGTCGCCGCGTACAGGAGGCATAGGAAGACCGAGAAGAACAGGAGCGCGGCGCCCAGGTCGCGCTGGATCACGACGAGCCCCAGGGCGATCGCCCACATCGCAACCATCGGGGCGAGGAATGGCAGCGGCGGTAGGGAGATCGGGCCCACCTTCGTCGATTCCTCGACCAGCAGCGGCCGGAACTCCGAGAGGTAGCCGGCGAGGAAAACGACCAGGATCACCTTGAGCAGCTCAGCCGGCTGGCCGCTGATCGGGCCGAGGCTCAGGCTCAGGCGCTGGCCGTTGATGTCGTCGCCAAGGAAATAGGTGGCGAGGAGAAGGGCGACCCCAGCGGCCGCCCAGGTGTACTTGTAGAGCCGCAGCCAGCGATCGCTCCGGACGGTGACGGCGATGGCAGTCGCAAGCCCGAAGGACAGGATCAGCCAGGCGAGCTGGATGTCGCCGAGGCCGAGCGTCCAGGGCCCGACGGTCTGCGAGACGAGGTTCTGGGGCAGCCGCTCCATCAGGAGCAGGCTGATCCCGCCGAGCATCGCCGTCGCCGGCAGGAGGACCTGGTCCATCCGCCGGCCCGACAGGATCAGGACGAGATGCGAGAGCCCGATCAGGCCGAGATAGACCGCGAGATGGAACGGATTGGCCGGGCTCAGGCCCTGCGATTCGCCGGGGTCGGTGACTTGCCGGGCGAGCGCCAGCGACACACTGCCGACCAGGATCGTGATCGCGACCAGCCCGAGGAGTCGCGATTCCCGACCGCGCCAGCGCGGCCGGATCGGACCGAGGATCCTCGGCAGGCTCGCCGCCCCGACGGTCATCTGCGGGACCGCTCCGAGCGAGGGCGCTCGAGGCGGAGACGGACCTGGCCGAGCTGGATCACGTCGCCGAAGCCGAGCGCTGCTACCCCTTCGACCGGGGCGCCATTGACGAATGTGCCGTTCGTGCTCGCGAGGTCCTCGACGTACCACGCGCGGCCGCGGAACGTCAGGATGGCGTGCTCTGCCGAGACGAATTGGTCCTCGACAACGATTGCGTTGTTGACGTCGCGCCCGATCGTGGCGATCGCGTCCATGGCGAGCGACGTCCCCTCCTCGGGCTCGCCGGCGGGCGACGCGACCACAACCAGCCGACCGACCTCGGCGCCGGGCTCCCGCGCGGCCGCTCGAAGGTCGCCGAGGAGAGCCCGCGCGATCCGGAACAGGAAGAGGTACAGGAGCGCAAGAAAGAGCAACCGGACGACCCAGACGGTCAAGAGGAACGGATCCATCAGCGGTCGGCCGACGAGTCGATCGGATCGCGCCCGGCGTCTGTATCGGCGCCCGCGCGATTCGGCCCCGCCGAGCTCGCAGCGTCGATCGCCTCGACGAGCAGTGTCGTGGCGCCGATCCGGACCCGATCGCCCTCGCCGAGAGCGACGGTGTCGACCCGTCGATCGTTGACGAATGAGCCATTCGTGCTGCCGAGATCGGACAGGACGAGGGTTCCGCGGCGGGCGTCGATCCGGGCGTGATGGCGCGATGCCCGGCCATCGCGCAGGACGAGGCCATTGTCCGGCGACCGGCCGATGGTCAGGCGCCGTCCGTCGAAGCTGACCGTCCGGCTCGTGCCGTCAGGGCGGATCTCCCGGATCGCCGCCCGTGGCCCGTCCGCCTCCGGAACGACGAACACCGCGGTGTGATCGAAGGGCTGGCCCGCCATGATCTGCGCGGGGCCACCGTCCTGCGACGGCAGCGGATCGTCCGGCTCGGGGTCGGTCCGAGCGGCGCCGTCGCGTCCGGCGTCGACGGTATCGATCCGAGGCACGTCCTGATCACCGGCGTCCACGTCCACGTCGCCGGCCTGGACGCCGGGGTCCGGGCGCAGGATGACGATCGGCCGATCGAGCAGGGTGTAGCCGTGAGCGCGAGCAAAGGCGAGGGCGCCGTCGGCGAACGTCGCGGCGAGGTCGGGGCTGGCTGCGCGAAGGGACGCGAGCTCGTCCGGGTGCATCCGGATGACGAATCGATGGGGCACGATCGTCCGGGCGCCATCCCGCGATCGGTCGCCCTCCATCGCCCGCTCGAGTCGGCGCTGGACCTGCACGGGCCGGATCGACGTATGGAACAGGCGGGCCGATTGGCGCTCGAAGAGCCGTTCGAGGAAGCGCTCGACGGCAGCAAGGGGTCCCATTCGGGGGCGGAGTCTAACAGAGGGTCCTGATACGTCCGCGCCCATGCCCGGCGCCATCGCAGGTGCCGCGACGGCGCCGCCGAGCGGTCGACGGCCCAGCGGCGATCCCCATGCGGCTCGGATCAGCGACCGAGGTCGGGCGGTGCCTCGACGCAGTCGGACTTCGGTCCGGGCTCCCGTCAGGACCATCGTCCGGTTTGGCCCGTACGAGCGAAGGGGGGCCTCCAAAAAGGGCTGCGGTATACTCTCGCCCCGTTCCGTCGGCCGTTCGGCTCCGACGTGTTTCATTGCGATATCCGGGGGCACGATGCCCGAGATCCTCACCGAGTCCTTCTGCGAGCGCTGCGGCACTCGATACACGTTCGAATCCGCCGCGCCCCGCAAGACTCGCCGCCTCGGCCAGTTCAAGACCCTGTCGAAGGGGATGAAGAACTGGGTCATGAGCGACGACACGTCGCTCGACGAGGCGATGGCGGCCGCTCGGAACGACGACGAGCGGGAGATCACGGGCCAGCAGCTCGACGCCTTCCACGCGACCTTCAACTTCTGCATGACCTGCCGCCAGTACACCTGCGCCAATTGCTGGAACACCGCCGAGGGCCGCTGCCTGACCTGCTCCCCGCACCTCGGTCACGACGTCCTGCCCGCAGCGTTCCCCGCCGAGGCGGCTTTCGAGCCGGTCCGGATCGACATCGACGCCTGGCCGGAGGTCGATCTGACCGCTCCCGATGTGGCAGCCTCGAACGGAAATGGCAAGGGCGCGCATGAGGCCGCCGATCCGTGGGCGGCCGCGGGTGCGACCGACGTCGAGGAGATCCCCGATTTCGATGCCGCCGCCCGGCTTGCGTTCCTGTCGGGCGAAACGTCGTTGCCGGCGCTGGAGCCCGAGCCTGAGGTCGTGCTCGAGGCCGAGCCGGAGCCGCTCGTCGCGGCCGAGGTCGAGGCGGAGCCGGAGCCGCTCGTCGCGGCCGAGGTCGAGGCCGAGCCGATCGCAGCGGCCCTCGAGCCCGAGCCGATCGCCGCCGAGCAGGCCGCGCCAATCGCCGCCGCCGATGAGCTGCCGCCCGCCCTCGACGGCCGAGTCGTGACAGCCGCGACGCGTACCTCTGAGCTCCTCCGCCGGTTCCGGCCAGGCCAGAACATCGACGCCGAGATCGCGGCGTTCGAGGCTGAGCACGACCATGCCGCTCCGAACGTCGCCGCAGCTCCGGCGAGCGCGACCGAGGCGGCCCCGCTCGTCGGCGAGCCGGCCCCACTCGCGGACGCAACCCCGGCGTCAACTCCCGTCGAGGACGCTTCGTGGCCCGCGCCGTCGTGGCTCCAGGCAGCGCTCGAGACGTCCCCAGCCGAAGCGCCGGCGCAGACCGCCGAGCCTGCGCCCGTCGCGGCCCAGGCGGCACCCGTGGCCGCGGAGCAGGTCGCTCAGGACGAGGTCGTCGTCGCGCAGGCGGAGCCCATCGAAGCCGAGGCCGAACTGGTCGCCACGGCACCCGAGCCCGTCGCAGCCGAAGCCGAGCCGGCACCAGCCGCCGCCGCGCCGGCACCTGTCGAGGCCGCACCGGCACCCGTCGCCGCAGAGCCGGTGGCTCCGTTCGCGCCCGCTCCGGCTCCGGCTCAGCCGGTTCCGGCCGAGCCCGTACCACTTCAGCCCGTCCGCGACGACCGGATCCAGCAGCCGACCTGGCAGATCTTCGCGCCCGATACCGTGTCGGCTCCCGTTACGCCCGTTCCCGCCGCCGTCCCCGTGCCCCCTCCGGCACCGGCGCCGCTCGCGTCGGGAGCACCGCAGTGGCCTGTCCGGCCCGACCAGATTGAATCGCCCGCGATGGCCCTCCTCGCGAACCGCGCCGCCGGGACTCCGAGCGATGCCCTGTGGGCCGCCTCCGCCCAGGAGGTCATCGCTCGCCCGGCTACGACGCCGGCCGGCGTGACCACAGGCGTCCAGCCGTGCTCGAGCTGCGGCCTGTCATTGTCAGCGACGGCACGGTTCTGCCGCCGCTGCGGGACGCGCCAGGGCTAGACCGGCGCCCGGCGGGGAGCGGCCGTCAGGCCACAGTCGCCTCGACCGCCGTCCTGCGCTCCCGGACCCACGCCGCGCCCATCAGGACGACTGTGAACGCCAGGTCGAGCCAGGTCAGGCCGACGAGCAGCGCGCCGAGCGTCCCGTAGACCAGGTTTGCCCCGAAGACCCGCGGCGCGACGAACACGAACACACGAGTCAGCACGACCAGGACGATCGAGCCGACGATCGCCGGCAGCCCGATCGCACGCCACGTCGGGCGGACGGGTGGAACGAGCCGATAGATCGCGGCCAGGGCGACGGCACCGAGCACCGGCGGAACGATCGCGAGCAGGACGTCGAAGACCGGTCGTGCGGAGCCGATCCCGCCGGACAGCTCGACGCCGAGCGCAAGGACGGGCGTCGCGAGGATCGCGGCGATGACGACGACCGCGAGGACGATGATCGACCCGAGCCGCCACGCCGTCCGCCGGATCAGGCTCCGGCGCGGATCGCCGAGGTCCATCTGGGCGATCGCCGATTCGAGCGCCGAGAACAACCGCGACGTTCCCCAGGCCGCCAGTACGAGGCCGATGATCGACAACGAGGGGGAGGCGCGCGACAGGCCGCCGACGATCTCGTCAACGACACCGGCGAGGGGTGGCACGAACGCTGCAATGGACCGGATCAGGTCGGCTCGGGAGGCGGCATCGCTCAGGAAGAACCCGGCGAGCCCGGTCGCGAGCAGCGCCAGCGGAATGAGGGCGAGGATCGCGTTGTAGGCGATGCCGGCGGCAAGCAGCGCGCCGTCGGCGGCACTGAACCGATCGAGCACCCGACGGGCCACGGCGACCCGCGGAATGCCGACCAGCCGGGTGGCGGCGGCAGTGAACCGGTCGCGCAGCCGGGCGCGATCCGTCGGACGCGCCAGCCGTCCGTCGTCGGTCAGCCCCGGATCTCCTCGAACAGCCGGGGCTGCAGGTCGCTCGCGCGAACACGGCGCGGCGGCGCGAGGAGCGCCTTCACCTCGCCGCGTCGGACGAACCGCCGCCCGCCGAGCTTGATGCTCTGGAGCTTGCCCATCCGGGCCCAGTTTCCGATGGTGGCCGGCCGGAACCGGACGTTGGCGGCCTCGAGGATCTCGGCGGCTTCCGCCAGGCTGATCCAGTCGGCTGCTGAGCTCGGCACGTCAGTCGGCAGTCGAGCCGCCGCCGGCCGTCGAGGTCGGCGCGGCCGGGCCGCTGTCGGTAGAGGTCGAGCCGGTCGATCCCGACGCATCGCGCGACGCAGAACCCTTGTCGCCGCTCGGCTCGCGGCCCTTCTCGCCGCTCCGCTCGCGGCCCTTCTCGCCGCTCCGCTCGCGGCCCTTCTCGCCGCTCCGCTCACGGCTCTTGTCGCCGCTGCGGTCGGCGGCCTTCCCGTCGCCCGGCTTGCTGTCGCCTGCTCCGGTGCTCGACGTGTCGGTACCCGAGGACCCGTCGGCGGACGCTGCCGGTGCCGATGCCGGTCGCGACGTCGTGCTCCGGTCCTTCTTCGCCCAGCCGGTGCCCTTGAAGTGGATCATCGGCGCCGAGAAGGCCTTGCGGACCGGGCTCGCGCCGCAGATCTGGCACGTCGTCGGACTCTCGGCATTCACGCCGTGGATCACCTCGAAGCGATGGCCGTTCGGGCACAGGTAGTCGTAGGTCGGCATCGGGTCCTTGCGCGGCTCCTGGTCAGCCGCGGAGCAGGCGCATGCCGCACTTCGGGCAGTAGAACGCCCGCTCGTGGGCGGACGCGAACCCGCAGTGAGCACAGACGAGGCCACCCCGCCCGGCTGCCGGCACGGGCCGGTCGACCGCGGTGAGCCCGAGCGCGTACTGGTTGGCGAGGATGTTGGTGAGGATGCCTGACAGCAGCTTGGCGGCGATCCGGTCCGTGTCACCCCGGACGCCCTTGCCGCCCCATCCCACCACCGCGCGCACGATGATGTCGCCGGTCGCCTCGTCCCAGTGGGCCGCGACGCCACCGATGACGGCCGAATAGTCGGGATAGCCGCTGGTGTCGACCTCGCCGTCGAGGAGCGTGCAGACGAAGGTGTCGAACGCGAGGTCGATCGCATCGATCGATTCGAGGACAACCAGTGCGTGTCGTGTCACCGGAGCGTGAACGTGGTGGGCGTTGAGCCACTGCATGGCCTCGGACGGCCGGGCAATGACCGGGGTGGCCTGGCTGAACTCGATCGGCAGGGGCTCGACAACCTCGATCTCTGTCCGGGCGAGGCCGTGGAGCATCGACGGCAGCTCGCTGAGGGCATTCGGGCCGGCGGTCATCCGGACGCCCTCGCTGCTCTTGCCCGCGTAGTACAGCTTGAGCTGGTACTCCTGCGCGACCACCTCTTCGGGCAGGGTGATCGGTCCGTGCGGGCCCGACGGCGCGGCGGCCGGACGAGGCGCGGCCGATCCGGGCGCCGAGGCGCCCTCGGCGGCGTTGCGGCGCTTCAGGAAATCGAGCGGCACGAGAAGGCTCCGTGATCGGGACCGGACGCGGCCCATGGTAGCAGCGGCTGCCCGCGATCCGTCAGGAGTACATTCGGGCGCAGACCGCTCCCCGGGGTTCAGCGATCCGGCGAATCCCGGTCGCCGGACAGGATCACGGCCTCGTCGGCTCGGAGGTCGAGCAAGCCGTCGGCGCCCAGGGCGGCCGGGGGCTCATGAGTCCCGACCCGCGCCTCCCACGGGCCACCGGCGATCGCGCCCGCATCGACCTGGCGCGGCTCGCCGCTGAAGTTGACCACGACGAGGAGGCGCTCGCCGCCTCCCGCGCGCGTCCAGGCCAGGACGTCCGGCACGCCCGCGTCGAGACGGTTCATCGCGCCGTGCTGGAGTGCGGGCGCCGTCCGCCGGAATATCAGCAGGCGGTGATAGGCCGCCAGGACCGAATCAGGGTCGTCGGCCTGGACCTCGACGTTGCGCCGGTCCGCGTCCGGGGCGAGGCGTATCCAGGGCCTCCCGGTCGTGAACCCGGCGCCGGGTCCCCGCTTCCACTGCATCGGCGTCCGGCAGCGCGATCGGTCGTACCACGGGAAGTCCGGGCCGGCCCGCAGCGCCGGCGGATCGACGATCTCGTCGCGCGGGATGTCGACGTCGGTCATCCCGATCTCTTCGCCGTAGTACAGGAACGGCGTCCCGCGCAGGGCCAGCACGACGACCGCGGCCGCCTTCGCGATCGCGTCCCGATCCGACTCGCGGTCCCGTCCGACCGACGCCGACAGCCGCGTCGCCTGGCGCTCGCGGTCGTGGTTCGACAGGGCGACGGTCGGCCAGAGATCGGGCCCGTAGGCGGCCTCGCGGAGATCGATCCCGGCCCCGAACGCCGCGGCCGTCCAGGGCGACTCCATCAGCGACCAGTCGAAGACGATGTGGCGGTCGCGGGTGTACTTCGCGGACGTCTTCGTGCCGCCGGAGAACAGTTCGCCGACCGACATCCTGCCGGGCTGCTCATCGAGGATCGCCCGGAACCGCTCGATCAGCGCCGCGAAATCGGCATGGTCGAGGTCGTTGCGATGTTCGAGCCGGCTCCACGGCGAATTGCCATCGATCACCGGGTTGTCGCGAAGGTTGGGGTCCTTCAGGAAGGCGTTGAACACGTCGAGGCGGAAGCCGTCGACGCCGCGGCCGAGCCAGCCCCGGACCATGTCCCACTGGGCGGCCTCGACGGCCGGGTTCCGCCAGTTCAGCTCGGGCTGGCCGACGAGGAACGTGTGGTAGTAGAACTGCTGCCGTTCAGGCACCCATTCCCAGCCCGGTCCGCCGAAGAACGAGACCCAGTTGTTCGGCGGGATCGGGTTGCCGTCGGCGTCGACGCCGCGCGGGTCGCGCCACAGGTAGAAGTCGGCGTATGGCCCTTCCCGGGATGCCCTCGACGCGAGGAACCAGGCGTGCTCGTCGCTCGTGTGGTTCATCACCAGGTCGAGGACTACCTTGAGCCCGCGCTCGTGGCAGGCCGCGACGAGCCGATCGAAGTCCTCCTCCGTCCCGAGCAGGGGATCGACCGCCGTGTGGTCCGTGACGTCGTAGCCGAGGTCGCGGCCGGGAGACGGGTAGATCGGGGACAGCCAGATGGCCTCGACCGGCATCCGATCGGGATCGAAGTGGTCGAGGCGATCGAGGATGCCCCGCAGGTCCCCCGTGCCGTTGCCGTCGCTGTCGGCGAAGCTGCGCGGGTAGACCTGGTAGACGACGCCGTCGCGCCAGTCGGTCTTGGCGGTCGGTTCTTCGGTCATCGGCGCAGTCTCGCCGACAGATCGACGCCGGTGCAACCCGGGATGTCGCCCAACCCCTCCTATACTCGGCGACGATGACTTCCCTCGATCGCACCCGACAACGTGGCCGGATCCGCGTCGGCGTCGCCGGCCTCGGAGCCGTGGCGCAGTCCGTCCATCTTCCCCTCCTCGGCCGGCTGACGGACACGTTCGAGATCTCGGCCCTTGCCGACCTCTCGCCAAGCCTCCTCGCGGCCCTCGGCTCGCGATACGGCGTCGCGCCGGAGCGCCGCGTCGAAGGCGTCGCCGCCCTGCTCGCCCTCGACGGGCTCGACGGAGTCGTCCTCCTGACGTCGGGATCGCACGGGACGCCAGCCCTTGCCGCGCTCGAGCGCGGGCTCGCCATCCTGTGCGAGAAGCCGCTTGCGACCACCCTCGGCGAGGCCGACGCCCTGGCCGCGTCGCCGGTGGCGGACCGGCTCCTCCTCGGCTACATGAAGGCGTTCGATCCCGCGGTGGTCGAGGCCCGCCGGATTGCGCTGGACGATGCGGCGACGCTCGGCGAGCTGCGCGCGATCCACGTCACGATCCTGCACCCGACGAGCGAGTCGCAGCTTGCGTTCGCTCATCTCCTGCCGCCGGCCGGCGACGTCGATCCGGCGGTCATCGGCCCACTCCGCGCGGAGGCCGAACGCCTGGTCCAGGCGGCGATCGGAGCTGCGGCCGCCCCGGAGATCGGCGGCCTGTACTCAGACATCCTTCTCGGCAGCATCGTCCACGAGCTGTCGGTGATCCGGACCGTGACCGGCGACCCGAGCTCGCTCGAGATCGACCACGTCGACGTCTGGCCCGACGGGGTCTGGCCGCCGTCGCTTCTCGTCGCGGGCCACCTGCCGTCCGGCGTCCGGGTCACGATCGCGTGGCACTTCCTCGACCGCTATCCGTCCTACCGCGAGGACGTCCGGTTCCACCATCGGGGCGGCTCGCTGGAGCTCACTTTCCCGGCTCCGTACCGTCTCCATCAGCCGACGCTGCTGACGGTCGAGACCGGCGCCGACGAGACGCGACGGCGGACGATGTTCGACTCAATCGGCGAGGCGTTCGAGGAGGAGCTCCTCGCCTTCGCCCGGCTCGTCCGCAATGGAGAGCCGCCCAGGACAGGGATCGCCGACGGCCGGGCCGACATCGTGACGTGCCAGCGGATCGCGGCGGCGTGGGCGGCCCGGCGCGGAATCCCGATCGGCGGCGAGGCGGCGACGGCCGCTCCGTCCGGCGATGCGGTCCTGGCCGAGTCCGCCCGATGACGGAGATCCAGGCGGCGGCGGCGGCCCCAGCCGTAGCCCCCACAACCCCGGCGATCATTCACCTCGTCCCGCACACCCACTGGGACCGCGAGTGGTACGAGCCGTTCCAGGTCTTCCGAATGCGCCTCGTCGAGCTGGTCGACGAGCTGCTCGACGCCATGGAGGCCGACGAACGCCTCGCGTTCACGCTCGATGGCCAGGTCGCGACGATCGACGACTACCTCGAGGTCCGCCCGGCTGCCCGCGAGCGGATCGAGCGATTGATCGCCGCGGGACGGCTAGCCATCGGGCCATGGCAGATCCTCATGGACGAGTTCCTCGTGTCGGGCGAGACGATCGTCCGCAATCTCGAGATCGGCTGGCACGCGGCCGAGGGGCTCGGCGGAGCGATGCCGGTCGGCTACCTCCCGGACATGTTCGGCCACATCGCCCAGATGCCGCAGATCCTGCGCCGGGCCGGGATCCGCCACGCCGTCGTCTGGCGCGGCGTCCCCGCGGCAATCGACCGTCACGCCTTCACGTGGCGCGCCCCCGATGGGTCCGCCGTCCGGACCGAGTACCTCGTCGGCGGGTATGGCAATGGCGCCTACCTGCTCGCGATCCCCGACCGCCTCGCCGACAAGGTCGTGCGCTACGTCGAGGCCAGCCGGGCGTTCTATCGCGATCGCTCGATCCTTGCGATGTACGGGACCGACCACGCGGTCCCCTCCCCTCGCCTGGCCGAGATCGTCGCCGACGCGAACACGTGGCGCGCCGACATCGTGGTCCGGATCGAGACGCTGACGAGCTACATCACGGCCTTCGACACGACCGCCGTCGAACCCGACCAGCCGGTCCCGGCCCCAATCCCCACGTGGACCGGCGAGCTTCGCTCCGCGGCCCGGGCGAACATGCTGATGAATGTCACCTCGGCCCGGATCGACATCAAGATGGCGGCCGGTCGGGCCGAGCGGGTCCTCGAGCGCTACGCCGAGCCGATCGCGGCACTCCATGGCGGCGCGTGGCCGGAGCGGCTGCTCGAGCTGGCGTGGCGGCGTCTCGTCGACAACTCCGCCCACGACTCGATCTGCGGCTGCTCGCAGGACGCCGTCGTCGACCAGGTCCTCGGCCGGTATGCCGAGGCCACCCAGATCGGAGACGGCCTCGTCGCTGCAGCCCTCCGCCCGCTCGCGGCGGCCGCTCAGTTGGGCAACGTGGTCGTCGTCAACCCCTCGCCATTCGCACGAACCGACGTGGTCGAGGTCGACGTCCCGGTCCCCGCGGCATGGTCCGCGGTGGCTCTCGAGTTACCGGACGGCCGGCGCGTCCCGACCCAGCTCGTCGAGCGGCCCGAGACGGTTCTCCGCCGCCTGTCCCTCAGCGGCCGTCAGGTCCCGGAGCTGTTCGCGCGCCGGCTCCACGGCCGCGAGCTCTTCGGCCACTCGCTCGACGGCCATTCGATCGCCCGCGAGGGTCTCCATCCGGAGCTCACCCTGCGCGTCGACGACCCCGCCGCTCCGCTCGACTTCGACGTGGACACGATCCTCGACGACGTCGCGGCGGCCACGGCCGCGGCTCCCAGCGAGGCATGGGATGTCACGGTCGTCCGGGGCGATCGGCGACGCCTCCTGGCCGCGGTCCCCGCACCGCCGCTCGGGGCAGCCACGGTCCACCCGGTCGATGCCGGCGACGCATCTCCGGTGATCGGTGGGGCGGTGGTCGTCGGCCCGCATTCGGTGGAGAACGGCCTCGTCTCGGTGACCGTGGGCGCCGATGGCACGCTCGAGATCGAGGGCGGCGGCAGCCACCTGAGGGGGGTCGGCCGGATCGTCGACGGCGGGGATTTCGGCGATACCTACAACTACGGCCCGCCTGCCGCCGACCGGCTCGTCGAGGTTCCTGCCGGCGTTGAGGTGGTCGCTCGCGAGCAAGGTCCGCTGCGCGGCTCACTCGAAATCGCCGCGACCTACGACTGGCCGATCGGGCTGAGCGACGACGGCTCGAGCCGCAGCAACACCACGGCCGGCGTCGAGGTGACGACGACGCTCGAGGTGCGGATCGGCGAGCCGTTTGTGCGCGTCACGGTGGCGTTCGACAACCCTGCCCGGGACCACCGGATCCGCTGGCACCTGCCGCTGCCCGCGCCGACCGACCATTCTTCGGCCGAGGGCCAGTTCGCGGTCGTCGATCGCGGCCTGACCGAAGAGGCCGGCCACGGCGAGGTCCCGACGCCGACCTTCCCGGCCCGCGGGTTCGTCCACGCCGCCGGCGCGATCGTCCTGCTCGACCACGTCACCGAGTACGAGCTCGTCGAGGGGCGCGAGCTCGCCCTGACGCTGCTTCGCTCGACCGGCTTGATCAGCCGCAACGACAACCCGTTCCGCGAGGATCCGGCCGGGCCCGAGGTCCCCGTGCCGGGCGCTCAGATGATCGGCCCGTGGCGATTCGCGTTCGCGATCCTGCCTCATACCGGGTCGTGGGACGATGTCGACGCCGGACGGATCGCCGAGCAGTTCCAGCTGCCGTTCGTTCAGGCCGCCGGCACCGGAGTTGCCTCGGTCGCCGCTACGGTCGCGCAGGCGGGCCGCGCCGCCGGGGCGGGCGCCGATTCGCACGGCGCCGGGCTCGTGCTCGCGGGCGAGGGCGTCGTCCTGTCCGCAGTCCGTCGGCGCGGGGACGAGCTCGAGGTTCGCCTCGTGGCCCAGACGTCCGCCGCGACGACCGCCCGGCTGTCCGGCGCGCGGATCGTGGCCGCCCGGGACGTGGACCTCCTCGGCCGGCCCGGGCCCGATCGCATGCCAGACGCCGATGGTGCGCTCAGCCTCGACCTCGGGGCGTGGGAGATCCGCACGGTCCGGCTTCGGCTCGGGGCGTCCTGAGCGCCGATTCAACGGGTCCAGCCACGCAGGCCGCACGCTCGCGAAGGTTCGCACCCCAACCGCAATCGCGCTGTACCGTTGACATTGCCAAGAAGGCGCGCCTAGTCTCGCGGCGGATGAAACGATCCGGCGCGGCGATGCGCCCGACCGCCACCGTTCTGCCTCCGATCCGCACCCAGCCGACAACGGCGGATGCACCGGGGTGCAGCGGCCCGGCGACCGGACGTCGTCGACCACGACTCGGCGAATGCCGGGCAACAAACCCACCCAAGGTGGGTATCGACACCTGACGGAGCTCGATCGCGGATCGGGCCCGCCGGCGCAGCCGGCGGCGTCAGCGAGGAGGAGGAGACAAGGCCGATGGCCAAATTCCCGCGGTTCCTGAGCCTGCCCATCGCGGCAGCTCTGATCGTCGCCGCCTGCGGTGGCGGCGCAACGCCAGCGCCCACCACCGGCACCAGCAGTGCCCCGACCGGTTCCACCGGCACCGGCGCCAGCCCATCGTCGGGCGGCTCCGCCGTCACCAGCGGCACGATCAACGTCACGTCCCTGTGGGGCGGCAGCGAGCAGGACAACTTCCAGAAGGTCCTCGACGCGTTCAAGGCGAAGACCGGGATCACCGCCAAGTACGAGTCGATCCGGACCGATTACGCGACGGTCCTCCAGACCCGGATCTCGGGCGGCAACCCGCCGGACGTCTCGATCCTGCCGGGCATCGGGTTCCTGCGCCACTTCGCGAAGGACGGCTCGATCAAGAAGGTCTCGGACCTCGGCATCGATCCGGCGTCGCTCGAGGCGAACTACGCCCCGGGACTCCTCGACATCGGCAAGGTCGGTGGCGAGCTCTACGCGATCATGGTCAAGTTCAACAGCAAGAGCACCCTGTGGTATCGCCCGGACACCTTGACGACCGCCGGCGTGACTCCGCCCAAGACGTGGGATGAGTTCAAGGCCGCACTGGCCACGTTGAAGACCAAGACCGGCGTCGCTCCGCTCGGCCTGGGGACCGGACCGGACACCTGGACGCTCACCGACTGGTTCGAGAGCATCTACATCCGCCAAGCCGGACCCGACAAGTACGACCAGCTCTTCGGCGGCAAGCTGCCGTGGACCGATGCTAGCGTCACGACCGCAGTCAACACGATGAAGGAAGTCCTCAACGACGACAACGTTCTCGGCGGCATCAAGGCGGCCAATGGGCGCGCCTGGGTCGACGGCATCGGTCAGGTCTTTGGCGCCAACGCCAAGGGCAGCATGTACTACGAGGGCGGCTTCGTCGGCGGCATCGCCACCGGCCAGGTCAACAAGGCCCTGGAGATCGGCAAGACGATCGACTGGACCGACTTCCCCTCGGTCACGAACACCGACAAGCCGGTCACGATCGGCGGCGACGTCATCGCGGCGCTGACCACGAACCCCGGTGTCAAGGAGTTCATCCAGTACATGACGACCAAGGAGGCCGGCGATGTCTGGGCCGCCACGGGCGCCATCATCTCGCCGGTGAAGACGGTCGATGTGTCCGTCTATCCGAACGAGACCACCAAGAAGGAAGCCGCCCAGGTGACCGGCGCGAGCGCGGTTCGCTTCGACGGCTCCGACCTCCTGCCGGCGGGCGCTCCTGATCTCGGAGCGGCGCTCCAGAAGGCGATCGCGGGCGACACCGTCGACTGGGCCTCGTTCGAGACCCAGATCCAGACTGCCTGGACGAACGAGTAAGCGGTTCCGTTCATGGACGCGGGAGGCCGGTGCCTCCCGCGTCCGATTCCCGCCTGAGTGAGGAGGGGTCAATGGCCGGCTCGATTCAGCCACTCGACGTCGTCAAGGACGGCGTGTCGTTGTCGACTGGCGGCGGGAAGGCGCCGAACGTCTCCGCTGAGAAGACCAATCGACCCGCGGCCCTCCTGTTCCTGGCGCCGGCCGCGATCCTCATGATCGTCTTCCTGGTCTACCCGACGATCTACACGATCGCACTCGCCTTCAACCGGGGCCGCCAGGGCCAGTTCACCCAGTGGGTCGGGCTGGACAACTTCAAGACCCTCTTCACCCAGGACCCGAACTTCATCGACCTGTCCCATTTCCCGCCGACCGGCGCGATCTGGAACAACGTCCTCTGGATGATCTTCTACACGGGCTTCGTGCTGATCATCGGGCTGATCGTCGCGACCCTCGCCTCGCGCGTTCGCTATGAATCGATCATCAAGGCGATCGTCTTCCTGCCGATGGCGATCGCGGCCACGGCCCTCGCAGTCATCTGGAAGTTCGTCTACTCGCCGGACTCCCAGACGGGCCTGCTCAATGCCCTCCTCGGGGTCGTCCACGCCGGGCCGATCTCCTGGCTCGGCGATCCCGGCTTCGTCAACGCCGCGCTGATCGCGGTCGGCATCTGGGGCTCGGTCGGGTTCGCGACCGTCATCCTGTCAGCCGCCCTCAAGGGCATCCCGGCAGAGATCCTCGAGTCCGCCCGGACGGAGGGCGCAACTGAGCGCCAGATCTTCTTCAGGATCATCCTGCCGATGGTCAGCTTGCCGATGTCGGTCCTCGCCGTGACCCTGCTCGTCAACGTCGTCAAGCTCTTCGACCTGATCTACGTGCTCACCAACGGCGGCCCCGGAACGAGCAGCCGGGTGATTGCGTTCACGTTCTACCAGGAGGGGTTCAATGCCGGTCTCTTCGGGAAGTCGGCGGCGGTCGCGGTCGTGATGCTGCTCATCCTCATCCCGGTGATGATCTTCAACATCCGGCGCTTCCGTCAGGCGGCCGTCGTATGACCGGCGAGGCGCTGGTCGGGCCGGCCATCAGAGAGCACCCGACGACCCTCAGTGGGCGGATCGTCAAGGCCATCAATCGGACGCCGATCCACATCGCCCTTGGCCTGATCGCCGTGATCTGGCTGGCGCCGACGATCGGATTGCTCGTGACCTCGTTCAGGCCGCGGACGGACATCCAGGCCACCGGCTGGTGGGAGACCCTGTCGACCCTCCGCTTCACGACCGAGAACTACTCGGCCGTCCTCAACGCGCAGGGCCTGCTCGGCTCGTTCGTCAATAACCTGATCATCTCGATCCCCTCGACGCTCCTGCCCCTGACGATCGCGTCGATGGCCGCGTACGCGTTCTCGTGGGTCCGGTTCCCGTTCCGCGACAGCCTGTTCCTGATCGTCGTCGCGCTCCTGATGGTGCCGGCGCAGGTCGCGTTCATCCCCGTCCTGAACCTGTTCAAGCCGCTCGGCTGGACCCAGGGCTACCTCGCGATCTGGCTCGTCCACACCGCGTTCGCGCTGCCGTTCGGGATCTTCCTGCTCCGGAACTTCTTCATCACGTTGCCACGCGACCTGATCGAGGCGGCCCGGATCGACGGCGCCGGCGACATCGGGATCTTCAGGACGATCGTCGTGCCTCTGTCGGTCCCGGCGATCGCGGCATACGGGATCTTCCAGTTCCTGTGGGTCTGGAACGATCTCCTCATGGCCCTGGTCTTCGTCCAGACGCCGTCGAACTTTCCGATGACTCGCGCGATCCAGAACCTGCTCAGCCAGTACGGCACCGAATGGAACCTGCTGGCCGCGGGTGCGTTCCTGCTGATGATCGTGCCGCTGATCGTGTTCTTCAGCCTCCAGCGGTACTTCGTCCAGGGCCTCCTGGCAGGCTCGGTCAAGTAACCGATCCCGTGACGGGCGCTCCGGCACGGCCGGGGCGCCTGCGGGTCGTGACCTGGAACATCCGTGCCGCGATCGGTCCGGGCGAGCCATTCCCGCCCGCCTGGTGGCGCCACGTCCGGATCGACCGGCTGGCGCGGATCGCCGCGATCCTTCGTGCCCTTGAGCCGGACGTCGTGGCCCTCCAGGAGGTCACGATCATGACGCCGGATGGTGCGATCCACGACCAGCCCGCCGAGCTCGCCCGGCTGACCGGCCTGTACGCCCGCTATGCGGCCGTCCACAGCTTCCCGCTCGTGGAGCCCGAGTCGGGCCGGGCGATCGGGTCGGCGATGTGGGGCAATGCCCTCCTGACCCGGGTTCCACTCGTGGACGGCTTCGCGATCGGGCTGCCGCGGGCGAGGGATGATGACCCGGTCGAGACCGACGACGCGGTCGATCCGCGAACGAGCGCGCCGCACCCGCTGATCGGCGTCCGCTACGCCGACGCGGATCCCGGCCATCGCGAGCCGCGCTGTGTCGTCGGCGGGACGCTGCCCGGGTCGCTGCCGGTGACGGTCGCGACGACTCACCTGACGTACATCGGGCGGGACCAGCGACGGCGCCAGGCGGAGGCGCTCCGCGATGCGATCGCGGCGAGCAGTGGGCCTGCCGTGCTGACCGGCGACTTCAACGCGCCGATCGACGCCGCCGAGGTCGCCATGCTCGGAGAGGGCCTGGTCGATGCATTCACGGCCTACGGCGTGCCAGCGGACGATCCGCGGCGACAGTCGTGCGGTCGGTGGCCGATCGACCACATCCTCGTCCGCGACCTGACCGTCGATTCATGCCGGATCGCCCGCGAGGCAGGGGACGCGTCCGACCATTGGCCGGTGGTCGCGGACCTCAGTCGTTAGCGGCCGAGACGCTCCCGAAGCCGCGCGACCTGTTCCTCGAGCTCGGCGGCCCGCGTCCGCGCACCCTCGACGACAGCCTGTGGCGCCTTCGCGGTGAATGACTCGTTCGCGAGCCGCGTCTGGGCGGCGGCGAGGTGGCCCTCGGCCTCGCCCAGCTCCTTCTCGAGACGGCCCCGGTCCCGGATGCCCGCATCTGCGCCGGCGCCCGCATCGGACGGCGGCAGGATCACCGCCTCGATCCCGCCCGCCGAAAGGACGATCTCGAGCGCGCCCTCGGGACGGATGAGGTCGGTCGGCCGAGAACGGAGCGTCAGCGGACGGGCTCGCGCGAGGCGGCCGACCTGGGGCGCCAGCTGCGCAAAGACAACGTACGCATCGGCCGGCGGGGCGATCTCCGTCGTGAGCCAGGCCGCGGCAGGCAGGTCGGCCTGTGCCCGCGCATTGCGGATTGCGACGATCGTCTCGATGACCTCGCCAACCTGGCCGTCGAGCCGGGCATCCCGGCCGCCGCCCTCCGGCCACCTGGCCACGATCAGCATCGCGGGATCAGCGGCGCGGTGCGGCAGCGCATCCCAGATCGCCTCCGTCACGAACGGCATGACCGGGTGCAGAAGCCGCAGGTAGCGGTCCAGCGCGTCGACGAGGTTCCACCACGTCGCCGCTCGCTCGGCCGGCGAATTCTCCTGATCGGCGAGCTCGACCTTGGCGAACTCGATGCCCCAATCGCAGAACTCCGACCAGATCCCGTCATAGAGGGCTCGGGTCACCTCGCCGAACTGGTAGTCCGCGAGGGCGCGGTCGACCGCGTCGGTCGTCGCCGCGGCCCGTGATCGGATCCACAGGTCGGCCACGCGGAGGTCGGCCGCGTCGGGTACGACGCGCGGCGCGTCGGCAGGCAGGTCGGCCGGTCGGGCGCCGAGCACGAACCGGGCGGCGTTCCACAGCTTGTTCGCGAAGTTTCGGGCGAGCTCCAGCTTCTGCGGCCCGAAGCGCTGGTCCTGGCCGGGCGTCGCGCCGTGGATCAGGGCGAATCGCAGGGCGTCGGCGCCGGCCTCCTCCATCATCGCGAGCGGATCGACGACGTTGCCCTTCGTCTTCGACATCTTCTGGCCGAGCGGGTCGCGGATCAGGCCCGACAGGTCGATCGTGTGGAAGGGCTCGGCGCCGGTCAGTTCGATCCCGAGCATCACCATCCGGGCGACCCAGAAGAAGATGATGTCGTAGCCGGTTTCCATGACCGACGTCGGGTGGAACCGCCGGAAGTCGGGCGTGTCGTCCGGCCAGCCGAGGGTCGAGAACGGCCAGAGGCCCGAGCTGAACCAGGTGTCGAAGATGTCGGGATCCTGCTGGAGCTCGGCGGCGGTCCGGCCGCACGTTCCGCACGACGCAGGTCCGTCGGGCGCGGCGGACACCGTGACGTGGCCGTCGGAGCAGTACCAGGCGGGAATCCGGTGACCCCACCAGAGCTGGCGCGAGACGTTCCAGTCGCGGATCGTCGTGAGCCAGTGCTCCCACGTCTTCTCGAACTGGCCCGGCACGATCCGGATGCGCCCGCTTCGGGTCGCATCGAGGGCACGGGCGGCCAGCGGGGCGGCACGGACGAACCACTGCGTCTTGAGGCGTGGCTCGATCACGTCGTCGGAGCGCTGGCAGCGGCCGAGGACCATCTCGTGCGGCTGCTCCCTGGCGAGATCGCCGCGCATGTGGAGGTCGGCAAGGATCGCGGCCCGCGCGTCATATCGATCGAGCCCGTCGTAGGCCGTGCCGGTCCCGGCAACGGCGGCGGTGTCGTCGAGGATCGAAGGCATCGCCAGGCTGTGGCGCTTGCCCGTCTCGTAGTCATCGCGGTCGTGTGCAGGCGTGATCTTGACGGCACCCGTTCCGAACGAAGGGTCGACGACCTCGTCGGCGATGATCGGCACGTCGCGCTCGACGAACGGGATCCGAACGCGCCGCCCGACGAGGGCGTGGTAGCGGTCGTCGTCCGGATGGACCGCGACCGCGGTGTCGCCGAGGATCGTCTCCGGCCGGGTCGTGGCCACGGTGATCGTCTCTCCGGGGGTCGGCTGGCCCGTCGCCTCGTCGACGAGGTGGTAGCGGATCGACCAGATCGCTCCGGTCTCCGGGGTCGAGATCACCTCGAGGTCGCTGACGCTCGTCCGGCAGCCGGGGCACCAGTTGACGAGCGCCTCGGTCCGGTAGGCCAGGTCGCGCTCGTACAGCATCGTGAACGCGGTGCGGACGGCCTTCGCCGAGCCGTCGTCCATGGTGTAGCGGAGCCGGCCCCAGTCGAGCGAAGCGCCAAGCCGGCGCTCCTGGCCGAGGATCACCGCCTGGGTCGCGACGACAAACTCCTGCATCCGCTCGAGATAGCGCTCGCGGCCGAGGCTCTGGCGGGTCTCGCCCTCCTTCGCGATGATCCCATCGAGGACGAACTGGGCGGCGATCGAGGCATGGTCGAGGCCCGGCAGGAACAGCGCCGCCTTCCCGGTCATGCGGGCGTGCCGAATCATCAGGTCCTCGACGGCGGCCCGCTGGGCGTGACCGAGATGGAGCGACCCCGTGATGTTCGGCGGCGGCTGGATGATCGTGAACGGTTCGGCGTCGGGCCCGGCGGTAGCGCCCTTGCCGTCCGGCGCGAACACGTCGGAGGCCAGCCAGCGCTCCGCGATGCCGGCCTCGATCTCGGCCGGGTGGTACGCCTTCGGAAGCTCGGTCGTCGTCGTGTCGGTCATCGGGCAGCCCCTGAGAAATCGAACGCCCCGCTCGTCCAGCGGACGAACGGGGTCGTGGTACCACCTGCTGGTTCGCGGTCCGGGGCTTGTCCGCTCATCGCGGGCGCCGGTTCCGGATCGCCTCGTGGCGCGCTATCGGACGCCTGGCCGCACGGCTCGCGAGTGACTTCTGTCCCGGTGGTCCCGCGCGGCTCGCACCGTCCCGCGCTCGCTTCGTGGCCGCTCCGGGCCGACTCGTCTCGGTCCTCGCCGTGAAGCCGGGAGTGTAGCACGGGCGTTTCCCTGGGGGCCGTCGCGGTGTTCGGCGGCACCACCGCCAGCGCCGAATAGATGGCGCCGAGGAATCGGCTCGACACCCGTCCGATCTCGCGGGCGTCCACGAACCCTGCCGCGGCGGCGATGGCCTCGAATCGGCGCGACGAGAACGGGTGCGGGACCCAGCGGTTGCCGTCGTCCGCGTCGTACTCCACGACGACGAGATGGCCGCCGGGCCGGAGGACGGCCCGGGCCGATTGCAGGACCGGGACGGGATCGCCCACGAAATGGAGGCTGTTCGCGGCGACCACGCCGTCGAACGGCCCGTCGGGCAGGGCCGTCCGGAAGTCGCCCGCCACGGTCTCGAGGTCGACCCCAGGAAATGCCCGACGGACGCCTTCGCGGAGGCGGTGGAGCGAGTCGGCGTCGCGGTCGAGCGCGGTGATCCTGCCGGCCGGCGCGAGGATGTCGGCCAGTGCGAGCGTGAATGCCCCCTCTCCTGCCCCGAGCTCGAGCCAGCGCCGGCCGGCCGGTTCGACGCCGGGACGGATCAGGCGGACGTGATCGCGATGGTCCACGTGCCGATGCTAGGCGGCCGGCCGATGACGGTGGCGTCGGACGCGATCGCGGTTGCCGCACCCGGCGTCGTCGCACCAGCGCCGTGTTCCGCTCCGCGACTCGTCGAGGAAGACCAGGCGGCAGAGCGGGTTGCCGCAGATCGCAAGCCGTTCTCGGATCCGCACCAGCTCGATGAGGAGCGCCAGCAGGTCCCCGACGAACGTCGGCCAGCCGCTCCCCTCGGCGGCGAGCCCGCCGGTCTCGTCGAGCCGGAACCGCGTCCGGGCGAGGAGCGCGGCCGCCGCCGGTGTCCAGCCGGATCCAGCGTCGAGGAGGCCGCGGGCCATCTCGCGGATCGCGACGAGCGCTGCAACGTCGTCGGCCGATGGGTGCCCGTGCGGCACCTCGACGCGATGATCGGTCAGGTACCTGATCGCATCATCGGGCGCGCGGAGATGGTCGTGGTCACCGGTGTCCTCGGCGACGCGGGCGAACCAATGGCCGGCGGGTCCGTGGCGGGTGTTCGCGACCCACAGGAGATCGGCGAGGGAGCGGCGCGGCAGGATGTTCGCAGGGCGGGCGTCGCGGGGCGCGATTCTGCTCACGAAGTCCTCACCGAGCCGGGCTCAGCCAAACCGTCGGGATGTAGTCGTCCGGGGCGCCGAACGATCCGACCGCCACGACACCGGGTCCGCCGCGGACGACCGCATAGAACTCGCCCTGCTCCTGGACGGGCGCGCTCCGGGCCTCGGTCCAGTGAACGCCGTTATGGGACACCCATGAGATCGCGGTCCCGCGCTGGAGCCCGACGTAGTTGCCAACGCCGATCAGCACGTCGCCGACGACGGTGACGTCGGTGAACCGGACCTTGCCGGGGTACTGGCGGGACGGCTCGCTGGGCGCCAGCGTCCACGACCGGCCATCGGGCGACGTCCAGGCGAAGGCCTCGTGCTCGTTCAGATCGGAGCCGACGGCCACGAGACCGCCGCCGGGCGCCCGCGTGAGGGCGACGGCGCGGCCCCGACGGAGATCGGGGGCGTCGATCCGGCTCCAGGTCGCCCCGTCCGGCGAGGTCCAGGCGACCGATGCGGTGACCTGCTGGGCCGTCCCGATGACGCCGACCGCGACAAAACCACCCGTCAACTGGGCGATCGCGCGAACCTCGGCGTCGGCGAAAGCCGTCGGATCGTCCGGCACCGGCCGCCAGTCGATGCCATTCGTCGATCGCCAGAAACGGGCGTGCCTCTCGAACAACTCCGGCCCGACGGAGCCGCCCGCGAGGAACCCGCCCGCCGCGGCGAGGACCGTCGTCATTCGCTCTGCTGTGCCGTCCGTGCCCAAGGTCGGGACGGGATGAGTCCGCCACGTCACCCCGTCAGAGGAGGTCCAGGCCAGCGGCAGCGAGCCGGAGCGTCCGACCGCGACGAGCCGACCGTCGGATCCGGTCGCCACCGCAACCGGAAAGGTGAATTCGGTGGTTCCCACTTCGCGCAGGGTCCAGGTCTGGGCGTCGGGCGAGGTCCAGGCCTGAGGGTGCCATCCGGGGTAGACGTATCCCACGGCCGCGAGACCGCCGCCGGGCAGCGTCGTGACGTCGGCCATGATCGCCTGGCCCGGGAAATGCAGTGGATGGCCGGACCGGACGGTGTCGTCCGAGGGATTCGGCGGCCCCGTCGTCGGCAGCTGGAATGCCTCCTCGGGCCGGGCGACGGACGCCGCCTTGCCCCAGTCGATCCCGAGGACTGGCGGCCCGGCCGGGGATCGGGCAGGCGCGAACGAGGCGTCTGTGGCGGCGGACCCGGTCGTCGATGGCGTTGCGGGCGTGCCGCCGCAGGCCGTCCCGACCGAGGCCAGCGCGAGCGCAACGACGAGCCGCGAGAGTCGTGCCGTGGAGGTCACGATGTAACGCCCATTGCATCATGTTGGCCATTGCATTCGGGTGTTGTCAAGGCCCGCCATCGGGCCCGGTGCGGGGGTCCCCGCGGGCCGTGCGGGGTCCGCGTGGGTCGAGGAATTTCTGCGGGATAGGCGACTGTCGCCTGTTGCGGTAGGACCTGTCAGTGGAGCTCGGCGGGTCCACGCTCGGAGTTCCACGAGATAGGTGCCCGACAGGCGGGTGGCGCCTGAGGGGCGGAAATCCGGGCCGATCGGTTCCTTAGCAGGAACCAGGCGCCTGAGGGGCGGAAATCCGGGCCGATCGGTTCTCTTCCCGCTGCGCCGCGGCGGGGAGGTCAGGCCGTCTCGCCTCGCTCGGCGAGCCACTCGGCATAGTTCGTCTCGTCGACGCCCTTGTCGACCTCGGTCTTCGTCAGGAGCAGCGGCAGCCGACCCTCGCGGATCGTCTCCTCCGTGATGATGCATTTGCGGACATCGGATCGCTCCGGGATGTCGTACATCACCTCGAGGAGCGCCTCCTCGACGATGGACCGCAGGGCCCGGGCGCCGGTCTTCCGCTCGAGCGCCACGTCCGCCGCCGCTCGCAGCGCGCCCTCGGTGAAGGCGAGCTCGACCTTGTCGAGGCCCAGGAACTTCTGGAACTGGCGCGTGACCGCGTTCTTCGGCTCGGTCAGGACACGGACCAGGTCGTCGGCCGTCAAGGTATTCAGGGTCACGATCACCGGCAGGCGTCCGATGAACTCCGGGATGAGCCCGAACTTCAGCAGGTCCTCCGGCATCAGCCGCTCGAGGATCTTGCCGCGGTCGGCGCTGGAGACGCCGGCGTCGGACCCGAACCCGATCGAGCGCTTGCCGACGCGCTCCTCGACGATCTTCTCGAGCCCGTCGAACGCCCCGCCGCAGACGAACAGCACGTTCGTCGTGTCGATCTGGATGAAGTCCTGGTGAGGATGCTTCCGGCCACCCTGCGGCGGGACGTTGGCGATCGTCCCCTCGAGGATCTTCAGAAGCGCCTGCTGGACGCCCTCGCCCGACACGTCGCGGGTGATGGACGGGTTGTCTGCCTTGCGGGCGATCTTGTCGATCTCGTCGATGTAGATGATCCCGCGCTGGGCCCGGGCGACGTCGAAGTCGGCGGCCTGGATGAGCCGGAGCAGGATGTTCTCCACGTCCTCGCCGACGTAGCCGGCCTCGGTCAGGGACGTCGCGTCGGCGATGCAGAAGGGCACGTCGAGGACCCGGGCGAGGGTCTGGGCCAGGAGCGTCTTGCCCGAGCCGGTCGGCCCGACGAGGAGGACGTTCGACTTCTGGAGCTCGACCTCGTCGATCGAGGAGCCGGCGTTAACTCGCTTGTAGTGGTTATAGACCGCCACCGACAGGACCTTCTTGGCGCGGTCCTGGCTGATGACGTACTGATCGAGGGCGAACTTGATCTGGCGCGGGTTCGGAAGCTTGGCGACCGACGGCTTGGTCTTGGGCGCCTCGAGCATCTCCTCCTCGATGATCTCCTGGCAGAGGTTGATGCACTCGTCGCAGATGTAGACGCCCTGCCCGGCGATCAGCTTCCGGACCTGCTCCTGGCTCTTGCCACAGAAGGAACAGCGGTACGGAACCTTGGGGCCCTTGGACGTGCTGCTGGTGGTCACCGGTATTCGCGGGCTCCCTGACTACTTGCCCTTCTTCTCGACGTCGGGCTGGTCGTCCGACTTCGCCGCCTCTTCTTCGGTCGCCGCGTTCGGCACGCCGCCGCCCTCGCCGCCGCTGAGGCCGAGATCATGTGCCCGCGCGATCAGCGAATCGCCCGTGGCCGTGTAGACGTAGTCGATGATGCCATAGTCCTTGGCCGCCTCGGGAGACATGAAAAAGTCCCGGTTGGTGTCCACCTTGACCTTCTCGAGGGGCTGGCCGGTGTGCTGGGCGATGATCTCGTGGTTGCGCTCGACGAGGAACTCCCATTCCCGCATCTGGATCATCGCGTCGGGGGCCGCGCCGCGGAAGCCGCCCGAGCCCTGGTGGATCATGATCCGGCCGTTCGGCAGGGCGTAGCGCTTGCCGGGCGCTCCGGCCGCCAGCAGGACCGCGGCCATCGAGGCGGCCATGCCGATGCAGATCGTGGCGACGGGCGCCCGGACGTACTGCATCGTGTCGTAGATCGCGAGACCGCTCGTCACGACGCCGCCGGGCGAGTTGATGTAGAGGCTGATGTCCTTCTCGGGATCCTCGGAATCGAGGAAGAGGAGCTGGGCGATGATCAGGTTCGCGACGTGGTCCTCGATCGCGTCCCCGAGGAAGATGATTCGTTCCCGGAGCAGCCGCGAGTAGATGTCGTAGGCGCGCTCACCGCGGCTGCTGGATTCGATGACCATCGGAACGAGCATGTGGGATCTCCCGGGCTGCGAGCGGAGGCTGGCGACGTCAGCCGGCGTGAGCCGGTTCGTCGCCGGTGACGTCTTCGGTTGCGGAGGCGGCGGCATCGTCCGCCTCGATCGCCGCACCGGCGGCCGCTGCGGCCACGGCGCCGGCGGTGACATCGGCGTGGTCGTGGTTGGCGTGGTCGTGGTCACGGATGTCCGCCCCGAGGATCGAGCCCGGATCGGTGGCGTCGACGGAGGCGACCGATCGAGCCTGGTCCTCGTCGACCGAGTCCGCCGGGCCGTCCTCGATATGCGGGATCGGCGGGTGGTCCGGGTGGGCCGCCAACCAGTCGTCCACGAGCTTCTCGACGACGCGGCTCCGACGGAGGGTCGAGCGGATGTAGTTCCGGCCGCGGTCGCTCTCGAAGTACTTCGCGAGCTTCGGATCGCCCGCGTAGCGATCGCGGCCCTTGGCAATCTCGGCGACTACGTCAGCGTCGGAGATCTCGATGCCCTCGGCCTCGGCGATGCTGCTCAGGACGAGCAGCACCTTGACCCGCTTCTCAGCGTCCGGCCGGAAGTCGGCATGGAGCTCCTCGTGGCTCTTGCCGGAGACCTTCGTGTACGCCTCCTCGCTGATCCCCTGGCGCGCCAGGGCGCTCCGGAACTCGTCGTGCATGACTTCGACTTCCTGCTCGACGAGGATGTCGGGCAGGTCGATCGTGGCGTTGGCCACGGCATACTCGATGATCTGGTCCGAGAACGTGTGGCGGGCCTTGTCCAGGGCATTCCGCGCGAGGCGCTTGCCAACCTCGAGCCGAAGGTTTGCAAAGTCGCTGAAGTCGCCCATCGAGCGGGCGAAATCGTCGTCCGGGTCCGGCAGGATCTTCTCGCGGAGCTCGCGGAGCTCGACCTCGAAGTGGGCCAGCTGGCCGGCCAGGGTCTCCTCGCCGTAGTCCGCGGGGAACGTGATGTCGAAGCCTTTCTTGTCGCCGACCTTCAGGCCGACGAGCTCGTCCTCGAACCCCGGGATCAGGCGGTCCTCGCCGACGATCAGGGGCATCCGCTCCGTCGAGCCGCCGTCGAACGGCACCCCGCCGCGCGTGCCCTCGTACTTGATCACGGCGTAGTCGCCCTTGACGGCGCCACGGTCCTCCACGGGCGACAGTGACGCGTTCTGGTCGCGCAGTTCGTCGACGACCTTGGCGACCTTCTTGTCGTCGGTCGCCTCGATCTCCGGCCGGAAGTTGAAGCTCGCGTAGTCGCCAAGCTTGACCTCGGGCCGGATCGGCACAGTGGCCTTGAAGATGAGCGCCTTGCCCTCCTCGGCCTGGACGATCTCGACGTCGGCGTTCGTGAGGGGCAGGATCTCCTTCTCGATGAGCGCGTCGCGGTAGGACGACTGGACGAGCCGGTCGACGGCTTCCTCGAGCACGGAGCCATGGCCGAGCACGGCCTCGATCACGCCGCGCGGTGCCTTGCCGGGACGGAAACCGGGGACCTTCGTCCGACGGGACAGGGCGCGGGTCGCCTCGCCGACGGCCTGCGTCAGACGCTCGGCCGGGACCTCGACCTCGACGAGGATCGTGCTCCTGGGAGCCGGGGTGGTGGTGATCTGCATCGCCGCCGAAGGATACCGGAAGCGACCGTGGCGAGCGGTCGCCGGGAGGCTCGCGACGGACGGCCCCGGAACGGGGCGGCGGCCAGGCCGCGGCGGCACGCCGTGACGGCGTGGGCGGCAGGGCCGCGGGGCCGGGACGGCGCCGGCGGCTCTGCGACGTGGCGGCGTGCTTCAAGCGCGGGCGTTGCGGCTCAGGGCGGCGGCGACCTGTGCGACGACCGTAGACTCCGCCGCATGAGTATCGGAAGCGGCGCAGCCTCGGCGTCAGTCCGGACGCGGCTCGCCACCGCTACGACGCGGGGGGTCATCCGCGACGTCGCGATCCCGATCGTCGCCGCGCGGGTTGTCATGCTCCTGTTCGGGTGGCTGGCGCTCGCGGTCTTCTTCCCTGGCGGACTCGGTCATGGCCTGCTCGGGATCTGGAACCAGTGGGACGGCCCGCACTTCCTCGAGGTGGCCGCCACGGGCTACGGCCCGCCGACCGACCCCGCCCGGATCGTGCTCTTCCCGCTCTATCCGGCCCTGATCGCCGTCGGCAGCCTTGCGGTCCCACCGCTCATCGCCGCGATGGCGATCTCCCTCGCCGCGACTGTCGCAGCCGGGGTCGGGCTGTACCGACTCGTCCGTCTCGACGGGCCGGACCGCCTCGCCCGGATGACCGTGGCGGCGATGATCGCGTTTCCGACGGCGTACGCCCTCGTCGCGCCGTATTCCGAGTCGCTGTTTCTCGCCCTGAGCGTCTGGGCGTTCCTGGCGATGCGTGACGACGACCCGCGCATGGCTGGGATCCTCGGCGCGCTCGCCGCCCTGACACGGATCCAGGGGGCGTTCCTGCTGCCGGCCCTCGCTGTGGAGTACCTGATCGTCAGGCGCCGGCTGGATCGGGACTTCCTGTGGGTCCTGTTCGTGGCCGCCGGCATCGCCGTCTATCTCGGCATCAACGTCGTCTATTTCGGGGATCCGCTCCACTTCATCGTCGCCCAGGAGACGTGGTTCCACGTCCACAACACGCTGCCGTGGGTCGCCGTCCAGGGGCTCGTGAACGGCACCCTGACGGGTCAACCGAGCGAGGGCTGGGTCACGACGCAGGTCGCACCCCTGGTGTCGCTCGTCCTCGTCGGCGCCGTCATGGTCTGGACGATCCGGAGCCGCCATTCGCGGCCCGGATATGCGGTCTATACGGCGATCAGCCTGCTCGCCTTCGCCTCGCTGAGCTTCCCGATCAGCGTGCCGCGCTACCTGCTCGGGGTCTTTCCGATCTTCATCGCCCTCGGGTCGGGCTTCCGATCGACGCTCGGGCAGGTCGCGCTGTTCGCGAGCATCCTGCTGCTCGGCTTGTTGACGACACTGTTCGTCATGGGCCACTGGGCGTTCTGAAGGCCCGCTTGGCGTTCTGCAGCGCAGGGCCGCCTGCGCGCGGCGCGCGACCGGCCCCGGGTGGTAGGCGAGAGAGGGGTCGAACCTCCACGTCGCTCACGCGACACCGGCTCCTAAGGCCGGCGCGTCTGCCATTCCGCCACTCGCCCGTCCGCCGAGTCTAGCGCGCCGCCATCGCCCCGCGCCCGCGGCCTCCGGGGCTCGTCAGATGCGATGGACAAGACTTCCCGGAATATTCGGAACATCTGGGCGCGACGGCAGGCCACCCGCACGCGCCGACCGGCCGGCCGCAGACTCGATCCCCTAGAGACCGGCGTCCTTCGGGGCGCCCTTGCCCGCGGTCGAGGAGTCCGGCGCCGTGCGGCGCGCCCGGACCTTCTCGAGCTCGGCCGCGAAGCTCGGCCCGTGGGGATCGAGCATCCGCGCGGCGAGCTGCTTCCCACCACGGATCGCGATCGGCCGGAACGCGGACAAGGCGAGCGCCGTGAGGCCGGCGGTGATGCCCTCCTTCTTGCGTGTCTTGCTGCGCTCCTCGAGGTAGCGGGCGAAGTCGCGCTCGAGCGTGCCGCGGACCTTGGAACCGTCCGAGCCGATCTTGCGGAGCGCCTTCTCGACGTCCTTCGGGAGCAGCTCCGACGGGAGCTCATCCGCCTTGCCGGTCACCGCCCGTTTCGCGCGCCGGAACAGGCGCTTCGGTCCGCCGGCGACGAGGAATGCACCACCGGCGGCGAGCCCGGCCGCCTTCGCGGGGTTCGCCTTGACCTTGGCGGGGATGTCGACGGCGGCGCGGCCGGTCGCCTCGAGCCGATCGATCTCCTCGGCCAGGTCGGCGCGGGCCGCTACGACCTGCGCGAGAGCGGCATCCGTTCGCGTGCCCACTCGATGGTCTCCTTCGTGGCCGAGATGGTGGCGGCCGGCCAGAACCGGTCCTTGAGAGCGTCCGTGTTGAATCCGCCGCGGGCAATCCCGCCGGCGAGCAATGCGATCCACGTGATCAGACCCGCGGCGACACCGATCGCGGCGCCGACCCGGGCCCCGGGCGCGAAGGCGGTCAGGAGCCCGAGGAAGACACCGCCGACCGCGCCGCCCACGAGGCCACCGAGGAGCCCGCCGGCTCCGGCGCCCGCGACAAGTGCGGAGACGGCCCCCAGGACCGCGCCGATCACGACGAGGCTGACGATGGCGACCGCCAGCGGCCGCCAGGCGGGATCGGCACCGGGCACCGCCGCATCGGCGAGGGCCGACCAGCCCCGGTTCGTCAGGTTCAGCCCGAGCACCACCCCGACCACGATGCCGACGACGAGACCGACGAGGAATGGGCGAGCGATGGACGTGTCGATCCCGGGTCGGAGCGCGGCGACGAGCGCGGCCAGCGCGACGGCGGCGGGCAGCAGGATCCCGAGCAGAATTCCCCAGCCGATCGAACCGAACAGGGCCTCGCCGAGGAACAGGGGCAGGCCGACCGTGACGATCAGCGCGGCGACGAAGCCAGCCGCGACCGCGATCCCGACCAGGATCGCCGCCCGCTTGGCGGCGTCCGCGATGTCGGCGAACTCGGCCTTGGCGAGCTCGATGTGGGACCCGACCAGGCGCTGCGCCGCCTCCTTCGTGGAGCCCACCTGCTCACCGAGGCCGGGCGCCTCGGGCGCCGCCGGAGCGGCCGGTCCGCGCGGGTCGCCCGAGCGACCCGCGGACGAGGCAGGGCCCGCCGCCGGCGGCGCGTCTGACGAGGGGATCGGATTCGGCGAAGCGTCCAGGGCTGGGCTCCCGTCGAGGTCCTGGGGGACGGCGCCCATGATAACGGTCATTGGCCCGGGACCCGTTGCATCTGCGTGACGGCTTCAGGCGGCGCTCCCGAAGGCCCGATGACCGAGGCGATCGGCGGCGTCGAAGAAGCCATAAGCCCGCCGGAACGCCGGATCGCGCGGGTCGGGTCGCCGGCCCGTGGCCGTCCGCCAGAGCGATCGCTCCAGCTCCTCCAACCGGTCCGACAGCTCGGCCGGCCCGCGCGGCGCGGGGATGTCGGCGTAGGTCCGCCGACCAGCCGGGAAGCGGACCTCCTCGTCGGCGATCCGGGGCAGCATCGCGAGGACGAGGCGGGCGTGGGCGAGCGCGGCCAGGTTCCATGGTTCTGCCGCGCGCAGGGACGCCGCCGGTCGCCGCCCCGTCCGGGCGGCCAGGTCGAGGTCGGCGGCGGCCTCAGCGGCGGCGGCCTGTCGTTCGGCGTCGCTCAACGGCCCGTCCATGCGCATCGACCCGACGCGGTCCAGGAGATAGCGGAGCTCCGCGATGCCGGCAGAATCGGTCCGGAGCCAGCCGAGGAACCCAGCCTGGACGCCCTCGACGTGCGGCAACGTCCGATCCGCGAGGTAGTCCGCGCCGCCGTCCGGCAAGCCGTCATCGCCGATCGCGGCGTCGAGCAGCTCGCGGGTTCGGCGGGCCAGCGCGAGCCAGCGATCGAACTCGGAAAAGCCGCTCTGTTCCAGATCTTGCATTCCGGCTTCCTCAGCCGCGGGTTCCGATGCCGAGAGCATCGGTGTGGCGAGATTCGGCCACGCCACGCCCGAGCGGCACCGCGCGAAGGTTCCGTGACACCGCGGCCGATGGTACTCGGGGCGTCCCTCGAGATCCGGGCCGACCGGTGGCTCCGCGCGTTGGCGTTGCGTTCCGGGGTCGGGTGGGCCGGGCGGCCCCGGGCGTCGCCGCGCCCGTGGTGGAGGCTCGAAGCCCGACGGTCGCGCCCGTCGGGCCGTCGCGGCTGCGTTAGGCTCCGCTGATGCCCGACCGCCCGATCCTGACCGCCGAGATCATGAGTATCGGCAGCGAGCTGACCGTCGGCGAGACCCGCGACACGAACGCGGGCGACCTCGCCCGGAGCCTGACCGGACTCGGCGTCGCGATCGGCCGGATCCAGGCGGTTCCCGACGAGCTCGAGACGGTCCGGGAGACGATGGCGGCGGCGATCGCACGGTCCGACCTCGTGGTCTCGACCGGTGGGCTCGGACCAACACCCGACGACCTGACGCGCGAGGCAATCGCCGCCGCCGTCGGGGAGGAACCGGCCGTCGACCCCGAGCTCGAGGCCTGGCTCCGCGAGCTCTGGACTCGGCGCGGCATGCCGTTTCCCAAGATGAACCTGAAGCAGGCGTGGCTGCTGCCCTCGGCGAGCGCCTTGCCAAACCCGAACGGCACGGCACCCGGTTGGTGGGTCGAGCGGTCCGACGGCGGGCTCGTGATCGCGTTGCCCGGGCCACCGCGCGAGATGCGGCCGATGTGGGCGGAGCATGCCCTGCCCCGCCTCGCCGAGCGCGGAGCAGGGACGCCAACTGCGAGCCGCACCCTGCGCCTGGCGGGGATCGGCGAGTCGCAGCTCGCGGACCTCCTTGGCGAACAGCTTCTTCGCACCACCGATCCGATCGTCGCGACGTATGCCAGGGCCGACGCGGTCGACATCCGGATCTCGTCGCGAGACCTTCCCGGCGAGTCCGTGTCGGCCCGGTCCGCGCCAACGGCCGCGGAGCGCGTGGCCCGCGCGACGGAGCACGTGCTCGGGATCGTCGGCGACCACGTCTGGGCGGAAGGCGCGACCTCCTGGCCCGAGGCGCTCGGAGCCGCGCTCGCGGAGCGCGGCCATGGCCTCGCCGTGGTCGAGGTCGGCACCGGAGGCTCGCTCGCGGCCCTGCTCGGCGATCGCGACTGGCTTCGGTTCAGCGAGGCGCTCGCCGCCGTTTCCACGACCGCGCGGTCGCACGCGACGGCACAGGCCCTCGAGCACCTCGCCCGGCGCGGCACAGAGCTCGGCGAGGCGGCCGTCGGGATTGCTGTGCGCGCCCGGTCGCGGGGCGCCGATACCGCGGTGTCGGTGGTCGTGATCGGCCCGGAATGGGTCCATCGCGAACGACGGATGGTCTTCCTCGGCGGCGCGAACGGCCGGAGCCGCTCGGCCCTGGCCGCGGTCCACATCCTGCTCACGGCGATCCGCGCCCACTGAACGGGGGCGCGCCCGCCCTGCGCCGCGGCGCAGGGCGGGCCGGTGGCGACGGGCGTTGAGATTCGGTCACCCACCATCCGCGGTGGTCGAAGTCATCACTCGCGGCGGAAATCCGCGGTCGCGGCGCCAGATCCGGCCTGGGGGCGCGCGACTTTCGGCCAATCACCATGGTCTGGAGTGCGCGACAACATTGGGGCGCCTCGGCGCTGACTCCAACCACCCCGGGCGATGAATGGCAGGAGCAGGGTCCGCGCGCCGCGAGTTGATGCGCCTGACGAGGGCACCGCGGCTTTGGCGAGCGCCGGCCGCCGAGATGCCGGCCGAACCCCTAGCGGTGGGCCGTCCGGTTCAGCCCCTCGAGGTCGAGCACGACGATCCGGTCGCGCTCGAGCCTGATCAGCCGATCGTCGGTGAACAGCCCGAGCAGCTTGTTCACGCTCTGGCGGGTGCAGCCGATCATGGCTGCGAGATCACCCTGGGTCAGCGGCCCGGCGAGCCGGATCGAGCCATCGGCCAGCCGCTGGGCGCCCGCCTCGTCCGCGAGTCGCGACAGGCGCGACGCGAGCCGGCCGGTGATGTCGAGGAAATGGAGCTCCTCGACGTGATGCGTCAGGCGGCGGACCTCGGCGGCGAGCGTGGCGAGAAGCGCTTCGCGCATGATCGGCTCGGTGGCGATCAACTCGCGAAAGCGCTCGCGGCCGAGGATGTAGGTCTCGGTCGGCTCGATGGCGACCGCCGTCGCCGAGCGCGGGGCTCCGTCGAGGAGAGCCAGCTCGCCGAAGAAGTCGCCAGGGTGGAGGGTGGCCAGGATCGCCTCGTCGCCACTGTCGGCCGGGAGGGTGATCTTGATCGACCCGGTCATCACGATGAACAGGGCGTCGCCCGGGTCGCCGACGTGGAACACGGTCTCGGCCCGCCGGAAGCGGCGGACGCGCATCCCCCGGACGAGGCTCGCGAGGCCTTCCTCGTCGAGCCCGCCGAACAGCGGAACGGCGGCGAGGGCTTCGCTCATCGACCGGACATCGACCATGCCCGGATCGTACCGCGCGGGCACGACCACCCGTCCGAAACCTGTGCCGACCCCGAGAATCCGTCCCGACAGGTGCGGTCCGGTGCGGCACGGTGTCTGGCGTCGGACAGGCGCGCCGTCCGGAATCGACTCGACGGCGGCGCGCCAGGAATGCGAACATTCGCGCATGCCGAACTCGTTCGGGACCGGTTCATGCGCCTGACGGTGGTCGGGAGCGGGACCTCCCAACCGCAGCCCGAGACCCCCGCGTCCGGCCTCCTGGTCGAGACGGAATCGACGGCGATTCTGATCGACTGCGGCCAGGGGATCATCCGGGAGCTCATGAACATCCGGGATCCGCGCGAGCTGGATGCGATCGTCATCGGCCACATGCACGCCGACCACTACATCGACCTGATCTCGCTCCGCTACCTGCTGCCCTGGGAGGGGGTGGCCTCGGCCCACCTGCCGGTCCTGCTGCCGCCCGGCGGCAAGGCCCGCCTCGATGCACTCGCCACGGCCATCAGTGAGCGGGCCAACTTCTTCGACGATGCATACAGCGTCCTCGAGTACGACCCGTCGCATCGCATCCACGTCGGCGACCTGACCATCGGCTTCATCGCTGGCCAGCATTACGTCCCGGCCTGGGGCTGCATCGTCACCGGGCCCGATGGCGCGCGGATCGCGATCAGCGGCGACACCGGGCCGAGCGAGGCGTTCAGTGCCGCCGCCCGCGGCGCCGAGGTCGTCGTGGCCGAGGCGACGCTGGCGGACTCCGCGACCGACGACCCGCGGCGGGGCCACCTCACCGCCGAGGAGGCGATCGCGATGGCCGACGCGGCGGGCGCGGCCCGGGTCGTTCTCGTCCACTTCCGAGCCGAGCTCCAGGAGCGGATCGATCGGGCCTGCGCGGCGCGGCCGGGCGCAATCGCGGGTCGGCCTGGCCTTACCATCGACGTCGTCGCGGGCGAGCGGCCACAGATCGCTCCGGGACGATCCGAGACGGACGGTGGGGCCGGCGAGGCCGCCTTCGCCGACACAAGCGACGGGCTCGCGGGCGCGCCGATCGTCTGAGACGAGCGTCGACCGAGCGCCTCAGCGGCCTTCGGCCGGCACGGCCGCGCGAGCTTCGATGGAGCGCCGGAGCAGGGCTTCGGATTCGGGTCCCGTCACCAGATCGGCAGCTGCGGAGAAGTAGGCCGCCGCCTCTTCGGCGGCCCCAAGGCCGATCGCCTGCTCGCCCGCACGGACAAGCAGCGGCAGGGCGCGCGCGGCGTCGCCGGCCGCCGCACGATGCCGGGCGATCACGCCGACCGAGGCCGTCGGCTGGGACCTCTCGATCCGATCGGCAACTCGGCCGTGGAGGCTCCGTCGATCCGTCGCGAGCAGGCTGGTGTAGGCCGCGTCGTGGATGAGCGGGTGGCAGAACCGCCAGCCGCCGGTCGCGTCGAGAGGCACGATCATCGCCGCATCGGCGAGCCGCTCGTAGACGGTCGCATCGACCGCGGTGTCGAGGACCTCCTCGATGGTTTCCTCGCGGAACGTCATGCCCACGACGGAGCCGACCCGGATGACCGTCCGGGCATCGGGCGACAGGGCATCGATCCGGCTGCCGAGGAGCGCGCGGAGCGTTACAGGCACGACCGACCCGTTGCCGCCGGCGATCGAGAGCCGGCCGTCGGCCGTGATCGCGCCCTCGTCGACGATCGCCCGAACCGTCTCGCCGATGAACAGCGGGTTGCCGCTCGTGCGGTCGTAAAGCTGGCGGACATCGGACGCCGCGAAGGCGGTGCCGGCGACGGCGCCGGCAAGCTCACCGGTCTGAGCCTCGTCGAGCCCCTCGAGAACGATCGATCGAACGTGGTCACCGGCCGGCCGGACGCGGATCCCCTCCGGCCGGCTGCCGATCAGGATCGCCAGCGGCAGCCGGGCCGACATGGCGATCAGCTCCTCGATCTGTCCGGCGCTCGAGGGATCGATCCAATGGAGGTCATCGACGACGATGACCCGCGGTCCGTCGAGATCAAGGAGCCGCTCGATGTAGCGGACCGCGACCGCTCGGACATCCCGGGCCACCTCCGCGGCGTCGACCGGCACGTGAACGGCCTCCGCCTCCCAACCGGAGAACGCGGCGTCACGGGCGATCGCCGCAATCGCGCCAGCCCAGCGGCGCGCCTCGATCGGATCAACGTCGTCGGTGAACAGGAGCTGGCGGGTGATCGTGCCCGAGTCGGTGCCGTGCTCGTCGGCGACGATCTGGGCCAGAGAGCGCCCGAACCGGTACGGCTCGTTGCCCCCGTAGGACACGTTGTCGACCCACGTCCAGGCGAGGCCGACGCGGCGGGCATCGACCTCGAATTCGGCCAGCAGCCGCGACTTCCCGATCCCGGCCTCGCCCTCGACGAGGACCGTCGCGCCGGTGCCATGGACGCGGAGGTCGGCCAGCATGGCCCGGATCGCGTCGCGTTCGGCAGTCCGGCCGACGAAGCGGCCGACGAGTGGCCGCCACGGCTGGAACCCGGCTTCGCCGAGCAGGCGGCCGATCCGGACCGGGCGCGTCTGGCCGCGCAGGACCCGCTCGCCGAGGTCCTCGATCGCGAGGCCTTTCCGGGCCGCCCGGATCGTCGCCTCGTCGAGCAGGATCTCACCGGGCTCGGCCACGCCCTGGATCCGGGCGGCGGTCGTCACCGCCGGACCCGTCAGCGACCAGTCGAGCGAACCGGGGAGCTCCCGCGGCGCGGCGACCACCTCGCCGGTCGCGATCCCGATCCGGACCTGCAGGATCTCCCCCGACGGGTCGTCGAGATTCGCGAGACCGGCCCGGATCGCGAGGGCGCAGTGGGTCGCCCGGAGAGCGTCGTCGTCGTGAGCGACCGGCCAGCCGAAGACCGCGAACACCGCGTCGCCGATGAACTTCTCGCGCGTGCCGTCGAACGACTGGATCGCGTCGACCATCGCCACGAGGGCCGCATCGACGCGCCGGCGGACCTCTTCGGGGTCGTGCTCGGCGACGAGCCGGACATAATCGACGAGGTCCGCGAACAGGGCGGTCACGATCCGCCGATCGCCGCCGGAGCCCGAGGCACTCGGATCGCGTTCGGGGCCGTCGGCGCGAGTGCGGGCGGTGGCGGCCCGCGCGGGGCCGCCACGACGATCGGACGACGGTTCGCCGGCCGCGGTCGGTGACGGTTCCACGGACGGCTCGCCGGCGCGCGCCCCTCCCGTGCGCGCGCCCCCGTGTGCGGGGCGGACCGAATCCGCGGGCGCGTCTGCGGGCCCGGTCGCAGCTGCGCCCATCGTCGCCGCTGGCAGCGCCTGACCGTCTGGAGCGAGCAGGCGCGTCCCGCACTGCGCGCAGAAGCGCGCGTTCGGAGCGACGACCGAGCCGCAGGCCCGACAGCGCACGGGCGCTTCCCTTCCCTGGCATCGCCATCGGGCGTCCTGACCGGCTGTGGCTACACGCGGCGTACCGGGTCCTTCCGGACGCGGCGTGTCCCCCGGGTCTCGACGGCGAGCCGCTTGGGCCGGCTCTCGCCCGGCGAGTCTACCGCGCGGGGCTCAGCTGATCGAGAGGAGCGGTTGCGGATCGGCGGCTGCGGCTCGAACGCTCATGCGGGCCGCGACGGCGCCGGCGACGGCGGTCAGGGCTCGCGCGGCGGGACCCGGTTCGCGCTGGGCAACCGCCGGCACGCCGACGTCGCCGCCCTGGCGGACCGTGACGTCGAGCGGAACGCCGCCGAGGAAGTCGACGCCGTGCTCCTGGCAGAAGCGCTCCCCGCCGCCCCGGCCGAAGATCTCGGTGATCTCGCCGCAATGGGGGCAGGCGAACCCGGCCATGTTCTCGACGAGGCCGAGGATCGGGACCGACAGGCGCTTGAACATCGCGAGGGCCTTGCCGACGTCGCTGAGGGCGACCTCCTGGGGCGTCGTGACCAGGACCGCGCCGCTGAGCGGCACGGACTGGGCGAGCGTCAGCTGCGCGTCGGAGGTACCCGGCGGCAGGTCGACGACGAGGTAGTCGAGGTCGCCCCAATCGACGTCGCGCAGGAACTGCTGGATCGCGCCGCCGACCAGTGGACCGCGCCAGACGATCGGCTGGCCCTCGGGCACGAAGAACTGAATCGAGATGCACTTGACGCCGTGGCGCTCGAGGGGGCTGATCTTGTTGTTCGCGGCGGCCTTCGGCTGGCCCTCGACCCCGAGCATCATCGGGATGTTCGGGCCGGTGATGTCAGCGTCGAGCAGGCCGACAGCGGCACCGGACTGGGCCAGCGCGACGGCCAGGTTGACGCTCACGGTGCTTTTCCCGACGCCGCCCTTGCCCGACCCGACGGCGATGATGTTCTTGACGTTCGGGAGGAGCTGCTCGGCCTGGCGCGGCGCGGCCCGGCGGACCATCGCGCCCCACGTGATCGCCACCTCGTCGACCCCGATCGCGGACAGGACCGCCCTGGTGTTGCCCTCGATCTCGTCTTTGAGCGGGCAGGCCGGGGTCGTCAGCTCGATCGTGAACGCGACGGCCGAGCCGTCGATCGCGATGCCCTTGACCATCTCGAGCGTCACGATGTCGCGCCCGAGCTCGGGCTCCTGGACCTGGCGGAGCGCGTCGAGGATGGCACCTTCGGTGAGCGTGGGCATCGCGATGGGACCTCAGGATCGTGGTGTTCGGGACCGTGGAGGCTTGTCGGGGCTTCTGGCAGCCGCTGCGTCGATATCGGCATCCTAGCGCGGACCGGCCGAAGAGGCCGCAAGCTCGCTCGCCAATCATCGCTCTCCCGGCCAAAGTGATTGCGGCTCAGGGCCGATCGCCGGCCGAACTCAGGCGGTTCGCGGCTCGGAATTGCCATACGACGACGGGGTGCATTTGGCGTGCGAAGCGAGCGTCGACGCGCTCTGAGACGCGCCCGTCAGCGTTCGGAGCCGAATTGTCGAGCGCCGAGTCGGGTCCAACCGCACGATCCGTTGGGTCGGCTCGATCTAGAGCGCCGGGGACTGTCGTATGACCCGATCCGGGAGTGACCGGGCCGGTCGGCGCCCGGCCACGATCCGGAGGGTTGGCCGCGGCCACCGGAACCGCCGTACGCCGATGCGCGAGGCATTCGGCAGGTGGCGAAAAACGAACCTGCATGCCGCGCGGCGAAGATCGGGCCGGCGGGTCGGGCTCACGAGCATGGATCGTGCGAATCGGTCACGCGCCCTCGCACGCCGCCCTACGAGATTCGTACCATGATCCGCGCTGCCGCACCGCACCTCGTATCCTTGACACCCCATCGCGGGGGCACCTATTCTCGGCCTGCCGATGACGGACGGAGGAGGTCCGTCGGCTCGGCAACCCCCGGTCGCCCAGCCGGCCGCCATCCGGTCGGCCAGAAGCGATCCCGTGCTTCGGGAGTGCGAGTTGCCTGAGGTCGACGTTCGACTCGTCGATGTCGTGAAGAAGTTCGGCGACCAGGTCGCCGTCGACGGGATCAGCCTCGAGGTTCGCGACGGCGAGTTCTTCAGCCTCCTCGGGCCATCCGGCTGCGGCAAGACCACGACCCTGCGGATGATCGGCGGGTTCGAAGAGCCCACCTCGGGCCTGATCGAGCTCCAGGGCCAGGACGTCACCTGGCTGCCGCCGTTCAAGCGCAACGTCAACACGGTCTTCCAGAACTACGCCCTGTTCCCGCACCTGTCGATCTTCGAGAACGTGGCTTTCGGGCTGCGCCGCAAGGGCGTCAAGAGCAGCGAGCTCAAGAGCCGCGTCACCGAGATGCTCCAGCTCGTGGAGCTGCCCGGATTCGAGGCCCGCAAGCCGAACCAGATCTCCGGCGGCCAGGCCCAGCGGGTCGCCCTCGCCCGGGCCCTGATCAACCGCCCGGCGGTCCTCCTTCTCGACGAGCCGCTAGGTGCGCTCGACCTCAAGCTCCGCAAACAGATGCAGGTCGAGCTCAAGCGGATCCAGCAGGAGGTCGGGATCACGTTCATCTACGTGACCCACGACCAGGAGGAGGCGATGACGATGTCCGATCGGATCGCCGTCATGAACCGGGGCCACTACGAGCAGCTCGGCGAGCCCGAGGTCTTGTACGAGCGACCGTCGACGCGGTTCGTCGCCGGCTTCCTCGGCGTCAGCAACCTGCTGCCGGCGCGGATCGCCGGTGGCGACGACCGCTATGCCAGCGCCGTCCTGCGCGACGACACGCCGATCCGGGTGCCACGCGCCCTCGTCAACGGGTCGACCGCGGTGAGCATCGGGGTCCGCCCGGAGAAGATCCGTCTCCTCGAGCTGACGGCTGACGCGCCGGCCGGCCACAACCGCCTGACCGGGGTCGTCCGCGACGCGTCCTATCTCGGGGTCAGCACCCAGTACCTCGTCGACGCCAGGGGCGGGTCGCTCACGGTCTATGAGCAGAACGTCGAGCGAGCGACCCGAGCCGAGCTGTGGTCGCGCGGCGACGAGGTCCAGATGACGTGGTCCCCGGACCACAGCTTCGTCGTTCCGGAAGGCGACGACTCCGTTCCTGATCCGGCCGGCGACGGGGAGCCGGCCGCCGTTCCCACCGCCTGATCGTCATCCACCCCCACCGAAGGAGATCCCCGTGGCCGAGAACCCCCGTCCCCAGCAGGACCTGAGCCGGCGCCGCTTCCTCAAGGGCTCCGCGATGGTCGGCTTCGCCGCATTCGTGGCGGCCTGCACCGGCAAGACCGGCACGTCCCTCGCCCCGTCCGTGGCTCCGTCGACGGACACCGGGGCCAGCGCCTCCGTTCCGCCGTCCGTCGCCCCGAGCCCGTCGGCGGCCGCCACGCCGAAGGTCGTGAGCGGTCCCCTCAAGTTCGCGAACTGGCCGGCGTACATCGACCTCGGCGACAAGACGTCCTACACCGCAGGCGCATCGCCGTCGCTGACGGCGTTCGAGAAGAAGTACAACGTCAAGGTCGACTACCAGGAGAAAATCGGCGACAACGCGGCCTTCGTCGAGACGATCAAGCCGGCCCTCGTCGGCAAGCTGCCAACGGGCTGGGACCTCGTCGTCCTGACCGACTGGATGGCAGCGAAGATCGTGGCCAATGGCTGGGCCGAGCAGATCGACCAGTCGAACGTCCCCAACTGCACCGCCAACATCCGGGACGCGCTGAAGGGATCGTCGTGGGACGGCCCCAACGATTTCCACTACCCGTGGCAGTCGGGGATGACCGGCGTCGGCTTCAACGCGAAGACGCTCAAGGACAACAAGATCGCCCTGCCGACGAAGATCGCCGACCTCTGGAACATCCCGCCGGACAAGGTCACCTTCCTGTCCGAGGCGCGCGACACCTTCGGGCTCGTCCTCCTCAAGTTGGGCGTGAACGCCGACGGCGCAACAGTGACGGCCGACCAGCTCAAGCAGGCGTCGGACGCCGTCCAGCCGCTCGTCGATGGCGGCCTCCGGTTCACCGGCAACGAGTACCTCCAGGACTTCGCCCAGAAGAAGGTCTGGGCAGCGTTCGTCTGGTCCGGCGACCTTGCTTCGTCGGGCGGCCCGGACGACCGGTTCATCTTCCCCGAGGAGGGGACGCTGATCTGGACCGACAACATGATGATTCCGAAGGGCGCGGCCAACAAGTACACGGCCGAGCTGATGATGAACTACGTGTACGACCCGAAGGTCGCGGCCGCGATCGCGGATTACGTGTTCTACGTCTCGCCGGTCAAGGGCGCGGACGTCGAGATCAAGAAGATCGACGCCGCGGCGGCGGCCAACCCGTTGCTCTTCCCGACGGCCGACGTCGTCGCCAAGCAGCACAGCTTCCAGGCCCTCAGCGACGCCAACGAGAAGGTCCTCAACGACCTTTACTCCAAGCTCTCCGGAACGTAGGCCGAGCGACCCCCGAACTGACGATCCGGCGATGACCGCCGCGAACGCCCACGCACCGACGGGCCCGACCTTCCGGGCCCGCTTCGGGCGCACGGTCCCGTACCTGCTGCTCCTGCCCGGCCTTCTCTGGCTGGTGATCTTCTACGTGATCCCGGCGATCCAGATGTTCACGTACTCGATCTCGACGGGGACGCTCGAGACGGGGTTCACGATGACGTTCAGCGCCGACGCCTACGTGACCGCGATCGACCGGTTCGGGAAGCAGTTCCTCAACTCGATCATCTATGGCGGGGTCGCCACGCTCCTGACCCTGGCGATCGGCTTCCCGGTTGCCTACACGATCGCGTTCCGCGGCGGTCGCTACAAGAACCTGATCCTCTTCCTCGTGATCGCCCCGTTCTTCACGAGCTTCCTGATCCGGACGATCAGCTGGAAGATCCTGCTCGGGCCGGAGGGGCCGCTCATCGCCCCGTTGAAGCACACGCTTCACGTCCTGCCCGGCTCGTTCGACGTCCTGAACACGCCGATCGCCCAGGTCGCCGGGCTGACCTACAACTTCCTGCCGTTCATGATCCTGCCTCTCTACGTGGCGCTCGAGAAGATCGACATCCGACTCATCGAGGCGGCCGAGGACCTCTACGCCAACCGGGCGGCGGCATTCCGGCGGGTGACCCTCCCACTGGCCCTGCCGGGCGTGTTCGCCGGGTCGCTCCTGACGTTCATCCCGTCCATGGGCGACTACATCAACGCCGAGCTGCTCGGCAACCCGGGCAGCCGGATGATCGGCAACGTCATCCAGAACAGGCTGCTCGTCCAGAACGACTACCCGGTCGGCTCAGCGCTGTCGTTCATGCTCATGGCCGCAATCCTCGTCGCCGTGGCGGTGTATGCCCGCCTGCTCGGCACCGAGCAGCTGACCGGCTGATGGCCGACGCGTCGACGCTCCCCGCCACCGTTTCGACCGCGCCAATGGCGGTCGCGACCCAGCGCAAGGGCGGGTTCCGCCACGGCCTCCAGCACCGGATCCTGCCCGTGTTCACGACGCTGGCGATCATCTACCTGATGATCCCGATCGCGGTGATGATCGTCTTCTCGTTCAACAAGCCCGACGGCAAGTTCAACTACATCTGGAACACGTTCTCCCTCGACGGCTGGGCCCATCCGTTCGACTGGCCGGGGCTCGGCGAGGCCGTCCAGGTAAGTCTCGCGATCGCGGTCCTCTCGACGATCATCGCCACGATCATCGGGACGATGATGGGTCTCGCCCTGACCCGCTACAACTTCCGTGGCCGGGGCGCCCTCAACGGCATCATCTTCCTGCCGATGGCGACGCCTGAGATCGTCATGGGCGCGAGCCTCCTGACGCTCTTCGTCGCGACCGCCTTGCCGCCACTCGCGGGCAACGTGCCGACGCTCTACCCGACCGGCTTCCTGACGATCCTGATCGCCCACGTGATGTTCAACATCAGCTACGTCGTGGTGACAGTGAAGGCTCGCCTGTCCGGCTTCGACCGGCGTCTCGAGGAGGCGGCGATGGACCTCGGCGCGAACGAGATCATGACCTTCTGGAAAGTCACGTTCCCATTGATCCTGCCCGGGATCATGGCCGCCGCCCTGCTCGCATTCAGCCTCTCGATCGACGACTTCGTCATCACCAACTTCGTGTCCGGCACGACGAACACGTTCCCGATCTGGGTCTACTCGATCCAGCGCAATGCCCTCCCGGTCCAGATCAACGTCATCGGCTCGATCATCTTCCTCGGTGCGGTCGCCCTCGTCGGCGCCACGACCCTGCGATCGGGTCGGGCCGCGCGCATTCGCTAGCCAGGAGTCCGCGTTCATGGTCGATACCGCGCCCCCTCGCCCGACGGCTGCCGCTCCGACAGCCGCGGCTCCCCTGCCCGACCGCTCGGTCATCCCGCCGGTCTGGGGCCGGATCACGAACCTCGTCGTCGAGCGCGGCGAGGGCTCGTGGCTGATCACCACCGACGGCGAGCGGTATCTCGACTACTCGTCGGGCATCGGGGTCACGAATACCGGGCACGCCCACCCGCGGGTCGTCGCCGCGATCCAGGAGCAGGCCGGCCGCCTCCTCCACGGCCAGCAGAACATCCTCTACCACGAGGCGGGACTGCGGCTGTACGAGCGACTCCGCCACGTCCTGCCCGGAGACGGCTGGGGTGCGTTCCTTTCGAACAGCGGCGCAGAGGCGGTCGAGGCCTCGGTCAAGCTCGCCCGGATTGCGACGGGGCGCCCGGTCATCCTGGGCTTTCGCTACGGATACCACGGCCGGACCGGCCAGACGATGGCGCTGACGACCGCGAAGGACGTCTATCGCGGCCACTTCGAGCCGCTCCCGGGCAGCGTCTACCACACGGCGTACCCGTACTGCTACCGGGCGGCGGGCGCGGCCCATGCTCCCGACGAGCACTGCACCTGCGACTGGGAGGCCCAGCTCGACCTGACATTCCACCAGTACGTCTACCCCGAGCATGTCGCGGCGATCATCGTCGAGCCGGTCCTCGGCGAGGGCGGCTACCTCGTCCCGCCGCCGGCCTTCCTGCCCCGCCTTCGCGAGATCACCCGTGAGCACGGGATCCTCCTGATCGCCGACGAGGTCCAGACCGGCTTCGGGCGGACCGGCGAGCTGTTCGCCGTCAACCACTGGGGCGTCGAGCCCGACATCCTCGTCATGGCGAAGGGCATCGCGTCCGGGCTGCCGCTCAGCGGGATCGTCGCCCAGCGCTCGATCCTCGACCGGCTGCCGCCGGGCTCCCACGGCGGGACATTCGGCGGCAACGTCGTCGCCTGTGCCGCGGCCAACGCGACGCTCGACGTGATCGAGGACGAGGGCCTCGTGGCGAACGCACGCGAGCGCGGGGCGCAGTTCCTGGCCGGGCTCCGCGCTCTGGCCCCAAAGTACAAGTCGATCGGCGACGTCCGCGGGCTCGGCTTGATGCTCGCCCTCGAGTTCGTCAAGCCGGGCGAGGGCGACGGTCGCGTTCCGGACCCCGACGTGACGAAGAACGTCCAGGCGGCCGCGCTCGAACGGAAGCTGATCGTCCTGACGGCGGGCACCTATGTGAACGTCGTGCGGATCATCCCGCCGCTCGTGACGACGGCCGATGAGGTCGACCAGGCGCTGCGGATCCTCGACGAGAGCCTCGCCGCCGCGGGCGCATGACGGGCCCGGGCGGCGCGCTCGATCGGCTGCCGTCCGATGCGCGAACCCGCCTCGACGAGTTCGCGGGCGCCCTCGATCGCGTCCAGGCGGACGATCTGGCCCTGTTTGTCGCCCGCGAGCGCCAGCCGCGCCATCGTCGCGCGGTCGAGGCGGCGGAGCTCGTGACGACCGAGAGTGGTCTGGTCGAGGTGGTCGCTGCAGCGCGGCACGCGATCGTCGAGGCGATCATCCGCGAGCTCGCGGAGCGCCAGTTCCGCGTCTGGATCGGTGGCGTGGCCATGGCACCGAACATGGGTCCGGTCGACCAGCGCGTCCGGCTCGCTCAGTCCCTCTCGGACGCGGTCACCGCAATCGTCCTCGACGATCGGCTGGATGTCGCCGACCGCGACGAGCTCCTCGGACTCTGGAGTCGGCTTATCGCGTGACCGACGACGCCCGTCCAGTTCAAGTGGAGGTCGTGCGCGTGGCGAGGGCGCTGCGCGAGCGCGGCCTCGCCGTCGGGACCTCCGGAAACGTCGGCGTGCGGCTCGCGGACGGCTGGATCGCGATCACCCCCTCGACGCTGGACTACGGCGAGATGACGCCCGACGACATCGTGATCGTCGAGCCCGACGGGACGCCGTCGAAGGGCCGCCACCGGCCGAGCTCCGAGCTCGCCCTCCATGTCGCGCTGTTCGCGGCCCGGCCGGACGTCACCGCGATTGTCCACACCCATTCCCCATACGCGACGACGTGGTCGGCCCTGCGCCAGCCGATCCCGGCGGTCCACTACGTCCTCGCGCCGCTCGTCGCGCCGGGCCGGGACGACGTGGCCGTGGCGCCGTACGCCACGTTCGGGACCGACGAGCTGGCGCGCAACGCCGTCGCCACGCTCGGCGACGACCAGGCGATCCTCCTCGCCAACCACGGGGCGATCGCCGTGGGGCGAACGCTGGCCTCGGCGCTCGAGCGCGCGGAACGGGTCGAGGAGCTGGCGATGCTCGCCTGGCGCGCGGAGCAGGTCGGAGGAGCGGTCCTTCTCGACGCCGCCGAGCTCGATCGCGTCCGCGACCAGATGGCTCGCTTCCCTGGCCAGACCTCGCCCGACGACTGACGCCTGCGCCCACGTGCCCGGTTCAGCCCCGGAGCCGGGTCAGCACCTCGTCGTGGAGGATCCCGTTGCTGACGAGGAAGGTCCCGCTGTCGATCGCGCGACGGCCGTCGAGGTCGGTCGCCCGGCCGCCGGCCTCCTCGACGAGGACCATGGGCGCTGCCGCGTCCCACGTCTTGAGGTCGACCTCGACCATCGCCTCGGCGGCGCCCTCGGCGAGCAGCGCGTAGCCCCAGAAGTCGCCAAAGCCCCGCTCGCGCCAGACATCGCCGAGCAGGTCGTGGAAGCCCGGGGCCTTGCCCGACGTCTCGATGTCGTGGCCCGACCCGTACAAGAGCTGGGCATCCGCCAGGTCGGCCACCCGCGAGACCCGGATCCGGCGTGGCGCCACCTCGTCCGCGCTGCGCGCCCACGCACCGCCTCCGCGCCGCGCCCACCATCGCTCGCGGAGCGCCGGCGCCGACAGGACCGCTGCCTGGAGCTCGCCGTCGCGCTCGACCGCGAGGAGCGTCCCGAACAGCGGCACCCCACGGATGAAGTTGTGGGTCCCGTCGATCGGGTCGATGTACCAGCGCGTCGCGGCGTCGCCGGCCTCGGTCCCGTACTCCTCGCCGACGAGGCCGTGGTCCGGGTACGCGGCGAGGATCCGGCCCCGGATCGCCCGCTCGATCGCGGTGTCGGCTTGGGTGACGAACGTTCGATCGGGCTTGGTGGCGATCTCGAGGTCGCGCCGGAAAGCGGAGCGGGCGACCGTGTCGGCCTCATCGCAGGCGGCGTGCGCGAGCTCGAGCCAGGCGTCGAGCTCGGCCTCGGGCACCCGCCGCCGGGCGGCGCTCCAGTCGGCGCCGAAGCCCGCGTCCTGGTCCATGCCGGGTGCCGGGCTCATGAGCGGACCCGCTCGTTCGACGGGTCCCAGAGCGGCTCGCGCATCACCTCGAAGCCGACCCAGTCGCCGAAGACGTCGATCTCGCCGCGAGTCCCGATCGGGGCATCGGGCGGCAGGTAGGCATAGGCGATCGAGCGCTCGACCGCGTAGCCATAGCCACCCGAGGTCACGCGCCCGACGATCGCGCCATCGATCCTGACCGGCTCGTTACCGAGGCAGACCGACCGCGGGTCATCCAGCACGAGGCAGCGCAGGCGCTTGCGCGGTCCGGCGACCTTCGCGGCAACGAGGGCCTGACGACCGAGGAACTCGACGCCCTTGTCGAGTGCAACGGCGAATCCGAGACCCGCCTCGAACGGGGTCTCGTCTGGGGTGATGTCGCTCGACCAGGCGCGGTAACCCTTCTCGAGCCGGAGGGCTTCGATCGCGCGATAGCCAGCGGCCACGAGACCATGCGGCCGGCCGGCCTCCCAGAGGGTCGACCACAGGGCGCGGCCATACTCGGACGGGGCGTACAGCTCCCAGCCGAGCTCGCCGACGTAGGTCACCCGGAGAGCGAGAACTGGCACGAACCCGACGCTGAGCGCGCGCGCGGTGAGGAACGGGAAGCCGGCGTCGGTCACGTCGTCGCGCGTGACGCTCGCGAGGATGTCCCGGGCCTGCGGTCCCCACAGCCCGAAGCAGACGAGGCCGGACGTGGTGTCGCGGATCGACACCGAGCCGTCTGCCGGCTGATGGCTCCGCAGCCACGCGGCGTCGTGGTTCCCGAACGCGGTGCCGGTAACGAGCTGGAACGCGGCCTCGCCGGTCCGGGTGACGGTGAGGTCGGCCTGGATCCCGCCACGAGCGTCGAGCAGCTGGGTGTAGACGATCGTGCCCACGGGGCGATCGATCCGATTCGCGCACATCCGCTCGAGGAATGCGACCGCACCCGGGCCCCCGATCTCGAGCTTCGCGAACGAGCTTTCGTCGAACACGGCGGCAGTCCGCCGAGCGGCGAGGGCCTCGACTTCGATCGCGGGCGACCAGTGCCGGCCGGCCCAGCCCCGCGGGCGGAGCGCCTCGTCGCCTGCGGCGGCGTTCGACTCGAACCAGTTCGGCCGCTCCCAGCCGGACTTCTCGCCGAACGAGGCGCCGAGCGCCTGGAGCTGCTCGTACGTCGGCGCCGTCCGGAGGGGCCGACCGGACTGGCGCTCCTCGTTTGGATAGTGAATGTCGTAGTAGGTCGCGTAGTTCTCGTGCGCCCGGGCCAGCGTGTACGACTGGGACCGGTAGGCCGGGCCGAACCGCCGGATGTCCATCTTCCAGAGGTCGAGCTCGGGCTGGCCGTCGACGATCCAGCTGGCGACCTGGCGGCCGATCCCGCCAGCGCCGGCGATCCCGTGGGCCGAGAAGCCGGCCGCGACGAAGAAGCCACCGACCTCGGACTCGCCGAGGATGAACTCGTTGTCGGGGGTGAAGCCCTCGGGCCCGTTGATCATTCGCGATACGCCGGCATCGGCGATCCCCGGGACCCGCCGGACCGCACCGGCCATGATCTCCTCGAACCGCGGCCAGTCAGGGGCGAGAAGCTTGCCGTTGAAGTCGGCCGGCACGCCGTCGAGCGACCACGGCGCCGGGCTCCGCTCGTAGCCGCCCATGCACAGCCCGCCGACCTCCTCGCGGTAGTAGACGAGGTTGTCCGGGTCGCGGAGCTGGGGCATGCCGGAATGGACGCCGTCGATCGCCTCGGTGAAGAGATACTGGTGGGCCATCGGGACGATCGGGACAGTGACGCCGGCAAGCCGGCCGATCTCCGGCGCGAACATCCCGCCGGCGTTCACCACGACGTCGGCCGCGATCGACTCACGCGAGCCATCTCGGAGCTGGACGTCGACGCCGGTGACGCGCCCGGCCTCCACGCCGATCCCGACGACGCGGGTGTGGGTCCGGATCGAGGCGCCCTTCTGGCGAGCGCCCGCGGCCAGCGCCATGGCCAGCCCGGACGGGTCGAGCCAGCCATCGGTCGGCAGCCACACCGCTCCGAGGACGCCATCGGTCGACATCAGGGGGAACCGATCCTGAGCCTCCCGCGCCGAGATCAATTCGAGGGGCAGGCCGAACGTCCGGGCCCAGCTCGCCTGGCGCTGGAGCTCCTCGAAGCGCTCCTTGGACGACGCCAGCCGGAGCGATCCGACCTCGTGCCACGACGGGTCCACGCCGGTCTCGTCGCGCAGGCGCCGGTACAGCCCGGCGCCGTACATCATCATCGTCGTCAGGGTCACCGAACTCCGGAGCTGACCGACGAGCCCGGCCGAGTGGAACGTCGAGCCCGACGTGAGCTCTGCCCGATCGACGAGGACGATGTCGGTCCAGCCGCGCTCGGCGAGGTGGTACGCGATCGACGTCCCGCCGACGCCGCCGCCGATGATCACCGCCCTCGCGTGGTCCGCCATCCGATCTGGTCCCTCAATTGCCCGCTGGCGCTCCGCCACTGCCTGGCGGCCCCTCCGTCAGCCTATCGGGTCGGCGGGTCGCCCCGCACGCCGTGCCGCGGAATGGTCCGGCGGAGCGACGGGGCCGACTAGTGGCAGGGCGTGCTGCCAGCGTCGGCGATCTCGCCGGTGACGGGGACGAACTCCCAGTCGTACTTGAACGGGTGGAGCGTCAGCCGGAGCACGCCGAACGTCCCCGCCTGGCGGAACTCGCTGTGCGCGGCCTGCTTCGTGAACTGGCCAAGCTCGGCGCCGCCGGTTCCGACGACGATCTCGCGGATCCCGCCCGGCCGCTCGACGTTGCCCGCCGGATCCTGGGGCGCGAACCGCTCGTAGTCGTGGTCGTGGCCGTTGATGATCAGCTCGGCCCTGGCCGCGTGGAGCGCGTCCCAGAACGGGGTCACCGCCGGGTCGTTACCGCTCTCGCCGGAGCTGAACCGCGGGCGATGCCAGATCGCGAGCGTGCAGTGGGCCGTGCTCTCGGCCAGGTCCTTCGCGAGCCAGCGGCCCTGGGGCGAGGCCGCGTCGCAGCCGCCGACGGCGGCGCAGTCGGAGTCGAGGACGACGACGTGCCAGGCTCCGAGATCGGTCGAATACCAGGTCGTCCCGTTAGGGTTCGCAGGCGTCCCGAAATAGTCGAGGTAGCCGGCGGCGCCCGCGGTGAGCCAATCCTGCTCGCCGGCGGCGGGCAGGATCGTCCGGTCGACGACACGACCCCACGTCGGGGCGTAGCAGTCGGCGAAGTTGGCCGCGCTTCCGTCCGGATCGGCGTTGTCGCCCGCGGTGAAGACCGATCCGGTCTCCCGGAGGAGCAGGTCCGACGTCCGGAGCGCGCCATCGGATGCGCAGTCGGCGATGTCGCCGGCTCCGACGATCGTGATCGTCGGCGGCGTCGTCGGCGTGGCGCCTGGGGCCAGAGTCGGCGCCGGCGACAGCGAGCCCGGACCGGGCGCGTTCAGCGATCCCCTCGCCGTGGCGATGACGACGATCGAGCCCGTCGGCGCGTGGCTGCCGGAGGGCGCTCCCGCACGCCCGATCAGCGCCCAGCCCCCAGCGAGCAGGATGAACGTTGCGAGGAAGGCGACGACCACCAGGCCGGTCTGGCGCGCGATCGTCCGTCCGTCGTCCATGGCCCGAAGGGTAGCCGGGCCGCCGGCCGGGCGATGAGCAGCGCTCCGGTCGGGTGGTTCAAGCCGGGCGGACTCAGGCAGCGACCTCGCGCAGGGCCCGTTCGAAGGCCGGCGTCGTCGCATTGGCGATCAGTCGCTCGAAGTGCTCGCCGGCATAGGCGACGAAATCGACATCGAGGGTACTGATCGCCTGCTGGAGGACGCCCCACATCGCCTCGCGGAAGTCGGACACCGTGCGCATCAGCGTCAGCCGGGCGAGGCGCTCGGACCGGACCTCGCCATCGTAGGCCTGGAGGACGACGGAGTCCTCGTCGGGCGTCAGGCCGTGGTTGACCGAGAAGTTGCCGAGGTCGAAGAACGGGTCGCCCATGCCGGCGTACTCCCAGTCGACGATCCGGATCCGGTTCCCGTCGTCGATGAAGTTTGCGTTCAACAGGTCGTTGTGGCAGGGCCGAATCTCGAGCGGGTTCGACAGGCACGCTAGCTCGATCCGGCGGGCGAACGACTGCGCGACCTCGTACTCGACCGGAATCCGTACCCCCCGGGCGGCCGCGAGGAGCCGGTAGGCCTCGACGATCCGGAACGGGATGAAGAGCCCGGGGATCGGTGGACCGTCGTGGATCCGCCGGAGGGACTCGCCGACTCGGCGCTGGGTGACCGCCTGGTGGACCGCCGCGTCGGACACCGGCGAGCCCTCGATGAACCGGGTGACGAGGTAGCCCTCGGGCCGGATGAACGCAGTCACCTCGGGGCCGACACCGACCCCCGCGGCGGCCACGGTCGCGGCGTGCTCGACCTCGCGGCTGATCCCGAGCAGGTGGGTGTCATTGCCGGCGAGCCGGATGACGTAGCGATCGTGCTGCCCGGCCACGGCCACGAGGAAGTTGCGGTTCGTGATGCCGCCGCTCAGGGCGGTCAGGGTGAGGTCGGCACCGGCCAGCTCAGGGACGCGCTGCATGGCCGCGACGAGCTCGTCGCGCAGCTCTCCGTGGAGCGGAGCTTCGGCGTCATCGGTCACGTACGCTGCCCCCCGACGAGCAGCGGGCGGCGCGCCGGTCTCCGGCGCGCCGCCCGCTGTGTGCCTGGATTGGCGGCCGGGTTCAGCCGATCACGGCCTCGCCGGTCGCCGCATCGACCGCGACGGCATCGGCTCGACCACGCTGGGCGACCAAGTAATACACCGCGCCGATCGACACGACGAGCCCGACGAGCGTCTCGAACACAGGGATCGCGGGCAGCCCATCGAGGACCGCCCCACCCCAGCTCAGGAAGGTGTTGATGAACGGGTTCGACAGGGCCCGCAGGTCGGTCCCATAGTCGCCGAACAGATTCGGGGCAACCCACAGGCCGATGTTGATGATCATGAACCCGCCGTAGATCAGGGCCACAAGGTTGATGATGGTGCCCCAGCTGCCAAGCTTGAACCAGGCGCCCTGGTGAGGCCAACCCTTGGTCCTTGCGACGAAGACCCCGATGTTGCAGAGGAAGTAGCTCAGGTAGATCATCCCGGTCGCCGCGATGGCGAGGGTTGCGGCACCCGATGGGCCGGTCAGAACGATCGGGATGGCGGCGAGAACGCCCACCGCGATCGCTGCGTTCGTCGGGGTCTTGAACGTCTGGTTGACGTGGGCCCAGGTGGCTCCCATCGGGAGCCGGCGGTCGCGGCCCATCGAGAACATCAGTCGGGTCGTCGCGCCCTGGATCGCGAGGGTGCACACGAACACAGACGCGAGGATCACGAACAGATAGAGCTCACCAAAGGTGAAGCTGCCGAAGATTACCGCGTTCAGGTTGTCGGTGATGGTGGTCGCGATCGGGAACCCGAACGCCTGGCCTTCCTTTACGGCGGCGTCCATGTCCTTGAACGACAGGATGATCGCCAGGAGGAACACGGCCCCGACGATCCCCGATAGCCAGATCGCCGAGAGGATTCCACGGGGCGCCTGGCGGCTGGCGTCGAGCGTCTCCTCACCGAATGTCCCGGCGGTATCGAACCCGTAGACCACGAACAGTGCGATGAACGATCCGATCAGGAAGATCGCGAAGACATTGCCGTTCGCGGCCGACTCGAGCCCACGGGAGTCGAACAGGACCGACGGGCTCTGGTGGTTGAAGAAGACCAGGAGGATGACAGCGAACACGAGCATCCCGAGGATCTCGGTCCCGACCCCGATGTTGTTGATGATCGACAGCAATCGGACGCCAAACGCATTGATCACGGTCGTGATCACGAGCGTGACCAGAGCCACGAATGCGTACATGTTCGTGATCCCGATCGGATCCGGCGAGGCCAGGAAGTCCGGATTGCCGTTGATCCCGCCAACGACGAGGGGGACGGTCACCGCCACGGCAGTGACCGTCAACACTCCGGCCCAGAAGTAGATCCAACCGGTGAACCAGCCGAGGGTCCGGTTCGACAGGCGCTTCGACCATTGGTAGATCGAGCCGGCGACTGGGAAGTGACTCGCGAGCTCGGCGAAGTTGAGGGCGACGAACGTCTGGCCGAGGATGACGAGGGGCCACGCCCAGAAGAAGACCGGGCCCGCGAACCCGATCGCCAGCGCGAAGACCGTGAACGTTCCAGTCGACACCGAGATGTAGCTGAATGCGACCGCGAAGTTCGAGAGAAAGCCGAGTCGTCGCTGGAGTTCCGGCTTAATGCCGAGCGAGCGCAGGTGTGCATCGTCCTGCGCTGCCTGGTCCTGGACCGATCTCGCCACGATCTCTCCTCCTGCTCCCGCACTTCGGGTGCGGCGCTGACCGATGAGGTGGACGCGAGGACGCCTGGGACGCGCGGCGAGTCCTCCCTCAAGGACGCCGCGATTGCCGGCGAGCATAGGCACCCGTTCATTGCGCCGTCAACGCCGTTGCGCACTGCAGCGCGCGCTCGGGAACCGGGGTCGAGCCGCCGTCAGCGGTGGGTCAGCCGCCCACGCCCGCGCCTGCGCCCGCCGCGTCGCGCAGCGCGTCCGGCATCGGCGTCAGCTGCGGGACCGGCGTGACGTAGCCTTCGACCATCTCGCACGACCCGTTCACACCGAGCTCGGTGAACAGGAATGCAACCTTCCGGCGCTGGGCAGCCAGGATCTCGTCCTTCGACTCCAGGTCCCAGAGCTGGCGCTTGAACGGCCCGATCGCCTTCTTGCGCGTGGTGTACACGAACTGCTCGTCCGTCTGGTCAGGCTTCCGCTCGTCGAGCGCGTTGCTGAAGCAGAACCCCTCGATCTCCCGGTGGAGCTCGGCGGGGAACGCCGGGTGCTCGAAGAGGGCGTTCTGGAACCCCGTCGCGAGATGGATCTCGGCGGTCTCGACCGCCGGGAACCGGTGGAACAGCTCGTCGGGCAGGGTCGAGGCGCCGTGCTGGACCGCCCCAGCCAGCCCGTACGAGCGGGCGACCTCGCCGAGCCTGCGGAGGACATCGAAGTCGAGCTTGACCGCGGCCATCGAGCCATCCGGGAGCGGCACGCCGCCATGCGAGGTCCCGGTCTGGACGCTGACCTTGCTGATCCCGGGCTTGCCGGGCGCGCGGTCCGCGAGCTCGCGCCGGTACCCATCGAGATACGCGACGAGCTCTGCCTCGTTCGAGTTCTCCTTGCCGACCTCGCCGATCTCGCCGCCGACGCTGACGGTGACGCCGTCGGTCTCGAGCGAGCGGATGAGCGCGGTGAGCTCCGCCGCCCGGAGGTGGTTCTCGTGCTGCTGGTCCTCGACCGTCGGCTTGGAGAGGTCGACGAGGGTCGAGCTGTCGATGTCGATGTTGCGGTAGCCGGCGTCGAGCGCCAGACGGCAGGCCCGCCGGATCTCCTCGGTCATCGCCTCGGGATCGGCCTGGTACTTCTTCATGTTGAACTGGTAGTGATCGCCCTGGAGGAAGACCGGGCCGCGCCAGCCGGCCGCGATCGCGCCGGCGAGGACGGCGGTCGCATAGTCGATCGGACGCTGGAACGTGTATGTCTGCTCGCTCCGGGCGAGCTCGAGGATCACGGCGCCGACATCGGACGCGGCCGCGGTCTCGTAGATCGTCCGGGCCATGTCGAACGTCTGGGCGCGGAGGTTGATCGCCGGCACGGTGAACCCGTGGACCTCGCCGCGGGCTCGGGCGAGGTACAGCTCATGGATGCTCGCGCTGACGGCGCCGAGCTCGCGCGCCGCCTCGCGGATCAGCCACTGGGCGGCTGCGACCGTCGCCTCGTCCTTCGCAAAGGCAGCAGTCCAGGCAAGGTCGCGGATGACGTCGCCGCGGAACGCCGCCTCGTCGTCGATGACGAGCCGGTCCTCCTCGAGATGGGCCGCACCGCCGAGGCAAGCGGTCAGATCGGGGACGCGTTCGGCGACTTGTGGCATCTGGCGGCTCCTGCGGCGTGAGGGCGGTTCTCTCGTCATGGTAGTCGCCTGCGCCCGACACGCCCGCCTAGAAGGTCGGCTTCGTCACCATCAGGACCACGATCAGGACGATCAGGACCGTGAGCAGCTGCCCGCCCTGCGCGAGCTTCTTGCCCGTCGCGGCGATCTCCGGCGGCGGACCGGCCGGGGCCCCAGCCGGCGGCGGTCCGGGCGGCATGTGGGAGGTCAGCTCGACCATCTTCTCGGCGTTCCTGGCCTGCACGGTAATCGCAAAGGTGATCGCGATGAGGTAGAGGATGATGCCGCCGATGAGCCAGCGGTAGGCCGAGCTCGTCAGGTCGGCGCCGAGGATCACGATCAGGGCCACTCCGGTGATTCCCTGGACGATGGCCCCTGGGATGACCAGCCGGCGCTCGATGTACTCCGCGAGCCGGGCGGCGAACGGTCCGTTCTGGGGTGATTGCTGGACGTGGCTGGCGATGATCGGGAAGACGAATGTCGGCCCGAAGACCGCGATCGCGCCCATCACGTGGAGGAACAGGAACAGTTGGAGCATCGGCAAGCCTCGTCCGCGCTCCCTGCTCCGAACCTGCTCAGATCCGGAGGTTTGCGCGCCCGCTGCAATCTACGCCGCCCGTGCCTCGCCCGCGCTCCGTTTCCGCACCGTCGCTTCTAGCCCACCCCGCGGGTGCGGCCCGACACGAAGTCCACGAGGACGTACTCGCCGAGGTGCTCCGGCGTCGCGTAGAACGCCCGGCCGCGGTTCAGCCGCGTGACGAGGGCGACGAATTCGGCGAGCGCCCGCGACCGCTCGAGCATGAACGTGTTGATCGTGATCCCGTCGCGGGTGCAGCGCTGGACCTCCTTGAGGGTCTCCTGGATCGTCCGGCGGGTCGGCGGGTAGCTGAACTCGACCTGGCCGTTCTCGAAGTGGGCGGTCGGCTCGCCGTCGGTGATGACCACGATCTGGCGGTTGCCGCCGCGCTGCCGGGCGAGGATCCGGCGAGCAAGCATCAGCCCGTGCTGGAGGTTCGTCCCGTACTCGTAGCCATGCCATGTCAGCTCGGCGAGGGCCTCCGGCCGGAGCTCGCGGGCGTAGTAGGCGAACCCGATCACGGTCAGGTCGTCCTTCGGGTATTGCGTCCGGATCAGGGTGTCGAGGGCGACTGCGACCTTCTTCGCCGCGAGGAAGCAGCCGCGGAGGAGCATCGAGCGGCTCATGTCGACGAGGAGCACGGTCGAGGTCTTCGTCAGCGTCTCGGTCCGGAACACCTCGAAGTCGGCCGGCGAGAGGTGGACGCCCGGTTCGCCGCGGGCGAGGCGCTCGAGCGGAGCGTTCTCCGGCCGACGCAGGGCGTTGTCGATCGTGCCACGGATGTCGAGGTGGAACGGGTCTCCGAACTCGTACGGCTTCGTCGTCTCTTCGCGCTCCCCTCCCCGCCCGGTCCGGTCGATCCGATGGCCGCCGAACGCATCCCGGGAGAGCTTCGCGAACAGGTCGTCGAGGACCTTCTGGCCGATCCGCCGGCTGCCGCGCGGTGTCAACTCGAGCTTCTCGCCGCGCCGGGTCAGGTAGCCCGCCTCCTCGAGCCGGCGGGCGAGGGCGTCGAGTGCCTCGAGGTCGCGGGCAGCATCGGGACCGAGGAGCCGGCCGACCTCGTCGGCGTCGAGCCCGCCGAGATCCGCCGGCGACTCGATCGCGGCGAGCTCGTCTTCGAGGGCGTCGAGCGCCTGGAGCTGGCCGATCCGGTCGAGCGCAGGCTCGAGCCCGAGTGGCTCCTCGCCCCGGAAGTCGTAGCTCTCGCCGACGCCGTCGGGCATGAGCCGGTCCATGTTCGAGGCGAGCCGGGCGAGGTCCCAACGGAGGCGGTCGTCGCGGAGGAGGGCGTCCATCATCGACGTGAGCTCCGCCCGCTGCTGCGGCGTCATCGAGCGGAGGAGCGACTGCATCGCCGCCATCCGCTGGGTCAGCTGCTCGACGATGTCGTCGAGGGTCCGGGCACCTGGGAAGAACTGGCCGTGCTGGCCGAGGAAGTCGTCGACCTGGTCCTGGCTCGGATCGCGGCCCTCGAGCCGTTCCTCGAGGAGGCTATTTAGGTCACGGACCATGTCGCGGTTCGCCTGGAGCTCCTCGGGCGTCGTGCCCTGGATCGCCTCCGACAGGCCGGCGACGAACCGGTCGAGCGTCTGCTTCCGGAGGCGCTCGGTCAGCTCGTTGAACCGGTCGCGGGCATCCGGCTCCATGAAGTCGTATTCCTCGAGCTTCCGGATCCGGCCGCCGACGTCGCGCGGGAGCGCATCGAGTTGGTCGATCCGGCGGGCGGCCGCGTCGCGAAGCATCGCCCGTAACGCCGGGTCCGAGGGCGAGCCGTCCGGCGGCGTCGCCGCGTCGTCCAGGCGGCGCTCGATCCCGGCCCGTTCCTGGGCGACAATCTCGTCGAGCTCCTGGCGGACGTCGGCGAGCACGTCGCGCAACTGGTAGCGCTCCTGGAGCTCCTCGCGCCGGCGGCGGAGCCGATCGCGCAGCTCGTTGAGGCCGGCGAGGTCCGGCCGGGTCGGATCGCTCGACCGCCGACCGCGCTCCATCAGGCGGCGGAGCGCCTCGGCGAGGTCGCCCTCGACCATGACGTCGTCGGCGAGCGCGTCGAGGATCTCGTCGGCGTCGAGGGCCGGGATCGTCTGGGTCCCGTCCCACTTGGCATAGCGGGCGGCCCGGGCGAGGAGCGGGTCGCGGGCGGACGCGGCAGCGGCCTGTGACCCGAGGTCGCGCGGGTCGGGCGAGTAGGCGCTCATCGGGATCCGGGCCGCGCGGCCGCTCGTGTGATGCGATGACGCTCCGTCAACGATCTCGTCATCGAACGACGCCGACGTCCGTTCGCCGAGCGTCCTCGTTGACCCACTGTCAACGCACGAAAGGGCGACGCCGACTTGGTCGCGTCCAACCCCGGAATCGTTGACGCCGCGTCAACGCGGCGGGACTGGCGGGAACGGGAGCCGCGGCTGGTCATCGCCGGTAGACCGTGCCGGCCCCCGAGCGGTCCTTGTTGATCCGGCGCGACAAGTGGAGGCCCTCGAGCAGGAACTCGACCGCCGAGGCGACGACCGCGGGCTCCTCCGCCCCGTCCGTGACATCGAACGTCCCGAGCCCGCGCACGGCGTCATGGAGGCCCGGGATCTCGGCCATCCAGCGGACGTACTCGCGCGACGGGACCCGCTCGCCCGTCTCGACGACCAGGCCGTCCTCGAAGGAGGTGACCACGTCATCGAGCGTGTCGATGTCGACGACCCGACCGAACGTCGTGAACAGCGCCTTCGTGATCAGCCGCTCGACGATTCGCTCCTCGGGGGCATCGTCGCCGACCGACTCGAGCTCGATCTTGCCGACCGTGCTGGCGACGACAGCGCCCAGGTCCGACACACGCGGCGACGCCACGGGCTCGCCGAGGCGGACGGCCCGGCGCAGGGCAGCGGCCTCGAGGACCTCGGCGTTCGCCACGGTGACCCGGACGCTGACGCCCGATCGCTGGCTGATCTCCGGCGAACGCCGGGCGAGGTGAGTCAGCTCGGCGAGGAGCTCCTCCATGAACGCCGGCACGGCAATCACCGGCTCGCCGTCGGCGGCGACGAACCGCTGCTTCTCCTGGCGAACGATCGCGAGCTCGTCGTCGAGGGTCCGCGGGTAATGCGTCCGGACCTGCGAGCCGAGGCGGTCCTTGAGCGGAGTGATGATCCGGCCGCGCGACGTGTAGTCCTCGGGGTTGGCGCTCGCGACGACGAACAGGTCGAGCGGCAGGCGGACGGTGAAACCGCGGATCTGGACGTCGCGCTCCTCGAGGATGTTCAAGAGGCCGACCTGGATCCGTTCTGCGAGATCTGGCAGCTCGTTGATCGCGAAAATCCCGCGGTTCGAGCGCGGAATCAGGCCGAAGTGGAGCGTCAGCTCGTCGCTCAGGTAGCGGCCTTCCGCGACCCGGATCGGGTCGACCTCGCCGATCAGGTCGGCGATCGTGATGTCCGGCGTCGCGAGCTTCTCGGCGTAGCGCCGGTCGCGCGGCAGCCAGTCGATCGGGGTCGCGTCGCCATGCTCCTCGACGATCGACCGACCGCTCGGGCTGATCGGCGCGGTCGGGTCGTCGTTCAGCTCGCCGCCACGGACGACCGGAATCGCCTCATCGAGGAGGCCGACGAGCAGTCGAGCGAGCCGGGTCTTCGCCTGGCCGCGCTCGCCGAGCAGCACGAGGTCCTGGCCGGCGAGGATCGCGTTCTCGATTGCGGGCAAGACCGACTCGTCATAGCCGACGATCCCGCTGACCATCGGGCGGTCCTGGGCGAGGCGGGCGAGGAGGTTGGCCCGGAGCTCCTCCTTGACCGTCCGGCTCGACCAGCCCGCGGCGCGCAGCTCTCCCAGAGTCTCGGGTCGGCGTGGGGGATCGACGTTCGGGGATGGCACGGGCGGCGAGCGTACGACCGACCCGTCAGGCCGTCAATCGCGCAGTGGGGTAAAGGGGAAGGCGGCTCAACATACTGCTCAACGAGCCTTGCGATGATGAGCGTCTGGTCCTCGATCATGGCCAGGGCGTTGAGAAGTTGCTCCTCTGGCTGCGTTCCGGGTGCGTCTGGATCATGACCCGTCGCCGTCGCGCGGCGGAGGCTCACCTGGGTCCGATGGCAATGGCAGGCCGGACGGGGGGCCGGGTAGCATCGCGCGATGAGTGCCCCCGGACTCCGCGATCAACTGCTGCGCCTCGAGGTCGCCCTGGCGTCGCGCGATCAAGGGGTGGTCGAGGGTGGGCTGATGACCCTGATCACCGATGACTTTGTCGAGTTCGGGTCGAGCGGTCGGGTCCAGACATACGAATCGATCCAGGATTCCATCGAGCACGTGCCGACCGTGCCGGTGACGGTCGTCGACTTCGAGATCGCCGAGCTCGCCAACGGGGTCGTGCTGGCAACCTACATCGCGGAGGGATTCAATCGATGTTCGATCTGGCTCCGCCGCAACGGACGCTGGCAGGTTCGCTTCCACCAGGGAACACGCCGCCCCGGCTGAGTCTGCATACCGCTGACCTTCGAACAGTCTGGCGTGAGGGACAGGCGGCCACGATGATGACGCGAGCCCGAAATGCCCTCTTTTCGGTGCCCTTTGGCGAGGGCCGGCACCGTGAGGCGAAGCCGACCGCGACGTTGCCAACCATTGCGTGGCGTCGCCATCTCTCCTAGGTGTATCGCCCTGGTGCCGAGGTCAGTCGCCCACAGTTATGGTGCCCGCCGGCTCGCTGAAACCTCGTTCGCGAGCTACCGGAGCCTGGAGCGAGGGCACGCCAGTCCCCGGAAGACGCCCGGAGAGGTCCCCCAGCACTCCGGGCATCGATCTGCCTGGCTCCGAATGGCCTGATCCTGACCTCCCACGCGGCGACCTTTGCCTCGGCTTCGTGTGGGTAGATCGCCCTCGCCGATCAGCCGGTCGAGCGTGCTGGTCGGATGGGCGCTCCGCGGGGCGGCGGACCTGCATCGAGCCCGTCGACTCCGGCCAGACGGACCCGATCCTGGTCGCGTGGAAACGGCCCGGGCTCATGCCCGGGCCGTTCCTGATTCGAGCCGCGGCCGATCAGGCCGGCGTCGGGCCCAGCTTGTGATGGGTGTGCTCGTAGCCCTGATTTGGGGTGGCAATGAACGGGAAGACAGTCAGGAATGGCTGGTCGTTCGCGTTGACGCCATCGCCGAGTGTGTTGTTCGGCGACTTGTTGGGGGTCAGGGAATGGTAGAAGCTGTTGACCACGGGACCGTAGCCGTCGGCGACGGCCCGGATCTCGATGTCGGTGACGTCATCGAGCAAACGTCGCCCGTTTGGGAAGCCGCAGAGGTCGCCCGCGAGGACTCCCAGTCGGCTGGGGGTGCCGCCACCCGAGACGCCGAATACGCAGGCGCCGGCGGCGTTGGGCTTGATACCGGTGTTGACGCGGAGCATGTCGGCCAGGGTCGTACCGGTCTTGTTGAGGTTGATCGGTCCGCCCACGTTGCGCAGGTCAAGACCCGTCAGAAGGACCGCCACGAGGTCGTCGCGATTCGTCGTCCGAGCGTTCGGCAGCGTTGGGTAGAGCACGTTGACCAAGGCTGCCAGCTCCGGCGCCTTGTAGTACTTGGCGAACTGCGAGTCGCCGGAGGGCTGCTGGCTGTTCCAGTAGTCCTTCTTGACCCGCGGGATGATCACCTCGTTGATCAGCGGATTGCCGAGCCGGGAGACCTGCTTCCAGGGCCCGGAGGCGACGATCCGGCCATCGTTCGTGATCGTCCGGGTCTGCTGGCGGCTGGCGGAAGCCCAGACTCCGAGGGTCGCCCATCGTCCGTTCGGGCTGCTCGGGTTGGTGTGATCGTGGGTCAGTTGCGCGATCGGGACCTGGATGGCGATGCTGTTCGTGTTGAAGCCGCCGATGCCATCGACACCCGCCGAGGGCGCGAGAGGTGCGACGTGCGCTCCGTTGAACGGACGTAGCCCCGCGAGGTCGAAGATCGAGCCGGTGTCGACGAAGAAGGCGTCGTCGCGCTGGCCGGCAAAGGTATCGATACCGTTGACGAGCCGGTGGACAGCGGGCTTGCCGAGGTTCTGCTCATAGTTCGGCGTCGAGCGCGGACCGATGTTGGCAGGCGGAGTCAGGAGATTGGCCCCGATCTGGACGTTGTTGCGATAGACGTTGTACGTCTGCTTGGCGAGCCAGTTCGGGTCGGTCAGGCTCGTGATCGTTCCATCGTTGTAGAGGAACGTCGGGATTCCGGCGAAGTTGTTCGCGCCGGTGTGATTCTTGAACCGGAAGTCGAAGTTGTAGTCCGGCTTGCCGTCGCCGTTGTTATCAACGTGGATCGAGTACAGGACCGCTTCGTCGAACGGAAAGAAGTTCGGGCCGCCGGCCGGCTCCTCGAACGGCATGTAATTGGCGATGATCGTCAGCTTCGAGGGGCTGCTCGGGCTGACAAAGGCATAGACGTCGGTATTGTCGGCGGTCGGATCGCCGGCGATCAGGGGCGCCTCGCGGTGGCTGGAGGCGAGAACGCCGGAAAGCGACGTGGCCGCAAGCAAGGCCGCGCCGGCAATGCCGATGGCCTTCGATCGGTGGGACACGGGGACTCCTTGGGTTGATTGACTCCGAGGCGTGCCGCCTCGGGATACTGGATCGATGCGTCCCTACCCATAGATCAGGTCAAGGGCCCCTCCACGTGCGCTGGCTTTCCAAGCGTTCGTCACGGACGGCGCTGCAGATCACCCGGATCATCAAGGCCGTCGACGAACCCCCGCGGCTGCCGCGCTGGCGGAGTCGCTGCAGGCAGCCTTCAAGCTCTCGACGATCTGTACACGAACGACAGGAGCGATGACATCGATGCTCATGACCGCGCGCCGGCAGGTCACTGCCCTCAATAGCCCGGCAACAGGACGCCGTCCCTGTCGTGCGCGTTCAAGAGATCACCCAGCAGAGCGGGAAAGCCGCGCGGAGCGGGCCGAAGCACTGATGGGCCGTTTGCGGAGGTCCATCCATCCGCCGACGTCAGAGTGCGGTCCGATGCTGGTGGCTTCGACAGCGCGACTCCGTCCTGCACATCTCCCGCGATGGGACCGCCCTATCGAAGATGGCGACCAACCACTGGGCCCGTGAACCGAGGGTTGCCGGAGTCGTAACCGATACCAGCAGCCGCTAGGTCGAGGCCAATCGCGAGGCCGCGGAGGTGTTCGGCGTGCCGAAGGAGCAGATCGTCCGGCGGGCCGCCGATACGTTCCCGAAGCCTGATACCCGTGTCGCCGACGGGGAGGCCCTCAGTGAGCGCTGATGACTACCGGACGACTGAATGGCCTCTCCGTCGTCCGCTCGGCGGATGGCACGGAACGTTCGGTCGAGTCCTGTGACCTGTCCGTCCGCGTGATCGCCCAGCGTGGGCCGCTCATCGAACCGGGCGCGGGCCTGCGCCCGCGCCCGTCCCTTCCCGTTGGCGACTTACGGGTACGAGACCACACAAGCTCCGGCGCTGCCGGAGGCATTGCTCCAGAGCGACTGGACCGCGAAGGTGCCGGTGCTGAGCGTGATGTTCGCGGACGCGCCCTGGCCGCTGCCGCTGATCCACGCGCACTTGTCGCCGTTCTCGGCGCCGCTGCCGTCGAGCCACCCGCCGTTCGGGAAGATGTCGGTCTCGGTCTCGCCGAACTCATGGCCGCCGACGATCGTAATCCCGGCGTTCACCCCGAGGCCGTTGAAGTTGGCGCCGCAGCTCGCTCCGGCGTCGGTGATGTACGGCATGTTCGTGTAGGCGATCGTGCCGGAGCCGGAGCTCGTCGAGCTGTGCCACGCGCAGTACTGCGTCCCGAAGCCCGACGAACTGTTGCCGGTCGCGGTGTTGATCACGTACTGGACAGTCCGGTTCTGGGCGGCGGTCGTCTGGCCGAAGTGGGCAGCCGCCTTGACCGCTTCCGCGGCCAGCTGTGACTGTGTCGGATGCGACGGAGCGGCAGAAGGGCCGTCATACCAGACGCCGCCCAGGACGCCCGTCGGGTTCGTGGCATGCGTCCCGTTCGTGCCGCAGTTGATCGTTCCGGTCGCGACGCCCTGGCAGTATTGCGTCACCGATTTGTTCCAGGAGCTGCCGCCGACGCCGCTGAAGAAGCCCTGCTGGATCGCGGCCTCACCCGACGGGTCGTTGCCGTTCCACTGCGATCCCCAGTAGACCAGGAAGACCTGGTCTGCCCCGGTGACGACGCCGGCTCCGCCCACGCCGCCGTGGTACGTGAGCTGCTTGCTGCCACGGACCGGCTTCGCCTGCCCGCGAGTCTTCATCATGACCTCGGGCTTGTCGGCCTTCGATCCGTCTGCATTGCGACCCGGCCCCGCCGCGCCGGCCGTCGACGCGAAGGCGGCGCCGAGGAGGCTCGCGGTCGCGATGGAGACGGCGAGCATGCCGAGCGAGATCGGGCGGCGGCGGCTGGATGTCATCTGGCGGTCCTCATTCGATCCCCCCGGATCGATCGCTGGGGTGCGGCACGTCGCGCCGGGGCGTCGCGACACGTTGCTTTGCGCATTGTGACCATCGCGAACCCCCACATCCAGTCGAATTGGCGACATTCGCGAACGAGCTCCTCCTGCCCGGCGAGCCCGCGGACGGGCTGCGCCCGCCCGCGGTCGGACGGGACGCAAACCCGATTCCACAGGGAGTGACGTCAGCCGATCCTCACGGAGAGCGGACCCACGTTCGCGGCGTCCATGGTCCAGGGATCGCAGCAGGGCACATTCGGATACATCGCGACGGTCGCCGAGATGACGGCCGCGCCCCGCCGCAGGGGCAGGTCCTGCGCCTGGAGCGGAACGGTGACACGGAACGTGGATCCGTCACACGTGACCTCGGGTCCGGTCTGGGTCGGCGGGTTGATCCCGCCGGATGCATGAGCGATCGTGCGACCCTGGGCCTGCATCAGCGACACCTGTCCGGCGATCGTCCCGGACGTGGACGTGACGCCCGTGGGAACGCCGGACCAGTCGAGCTGGACGAACGGCTGGCAGGTGATCTCCAGCGTCACGTTGACGACGAGCTTGTTCGCGAACGTTGCAGACACGATGTTGACGGTGGCTCCCGTGCCGCCGGGTGTGGCGGCCGACACCGCCCCCGGGGCGGCCAGCGCGAGCGCGACCAGCGCGCCGATCGCGACGATCCGGATCCGGCCGCGAATTCCTGTGGTCATGGCACTCTCCATCGGGTCGCGCGACGCAGAACACGTCGCACGAACGACCCGCATCCCCAGAACGCGCCGCAATCACATCTGTTGCAGGCCGTCGCCCGGGCTCCTCAGGCGGTCGTCGCTCCGGACTGGGTCACCGATGGCTCCGAGAATGCCGCCGGTGGGGGCGCCGCGAGGATCTCGGCGATGACGTCGGCCATCGGGATCGAAGCCGCGTCATCGAGCAGCACCCGGGCGCCTTCCGGACCGAATCGCTCGGCTGCGAGATCCGCCGGGTCCGGCAGATGGAGCACCTTCACCGGGGCGAGCATGACCTCCTGCTCCCGGACCAGCTCATAGGCCTTGGCCGTGATCCGGACCGCGAACTCGGGGTCGCCGTCGCGGAACTGGAGGATCGCGGCCATCGCGAGACCTCGGGCGACTCCCGAAGCCGCGTCGTTGGCCCCGAAGAACCGCAGGCCGTCGACCATGCGTTGCCATGACCCCGTGGAGTCGCCGAGGCGGTAGTCGATCGCGGACAACAGGGTCGTGCTGTCGGCGATCTCGTACTGGGAGCCGGCCTGCCGGAACTGCTCGAGGTTCTCCTCCTCGAGCGCATGCGCGGCCGGATAGTCGCCGGCCAGGAACACCGCCAGGACCAGTGCCTGGCGGGCCCGGACCGCATCCTCGAGCCGGCCGGCGGCAAGGTACAGCTCGAGCGCGCGCTCCTCGTGCTCCCGCAGGCCTGGCCCGTCCTGGGCGATCATCGCCAGGAAGCCGAGATCGTAATGGGCATCGGCCAGGAGGCCCCGATCGCCCAGCTCTGCGGCGAGCGCGAACCGCTCACGGTAGGCGAGCCCGGCGCCGGCGGCGTCGTCCATCCAGTACGCAAGCCCACCCTGGGCCGCGAGGCCGCGAATGCGCAGCAGGAGGTCGTCCGACGGCCGGGCGAGGAGCTCGGCGAGAAGGGCGCGGCCTTCGCGCAGCCGACCGCGCTGCTGGAACCAGCGCCACGTCGAGCCGATGGTCCGCAACCCGAGGTCGGGGTCGTCGGCCTCGAGCGACCAGGTGACAGCGGCCCGGATGTTGTGCGCTTCGCGATCCAGCCGCCGGACGCTCGCCTCGCTCGTCGTTCCGAAGATATTCCGACCGACCTCCTCGGCCATCGCGGCGATCACCTGGGCGTGGCGGGCCACGAGCTCGGTCCGCTCGCCGCTCTCCGCGAGCCGCTCGAGAGCGTACTCGCGAAGGAGCGGATGCTGTCCGTAGCGGACCTCCTCGTCGTCCGCCGGCCCGCGCCCACCCCCAGGCTCGATCCGGACAAGGCTCTTGTCGGCGAGTGATTCGAGCCCGTCGGCGAGGTCGATCCCGAGATCGCCATGGGCGTCGGCGACTGCTTCCGCGGCCGCGAGAGTCCAGCCACCAGCAAAGACGGCGAGCCGCCGGAAGAGCCGTCGCTCCGCATCCGACAGAAGGTCGTGGCTCCAGGTGATCGCGCCGCGCAGCGTGCGCTGGCGCTCGGGAAGGTCGCGCGCCCCGCCGCCGAGGTCGAGACTGTCGCCGAGGCGCTCGAGGATCAGCTGCGGGCTGAGCGTCCGGACCCGGGCCGCGGCGAGCTCGATCGCGAGGGGCAGGCCGTCAAGCCGTTCGGCAATCGCCCGGATCGCGATCCGGGCGGACTCGCCGAGCTCGAGATCCGGGCGATGCGACCGGGCGCGGTCCTCGAACAGGGCGACTCCCGAGGCGACGTCGAGCGGCGGAACGGAGTAGCCGTGCTCGCCGGCGATCCGCAGCAGCTCGCGGCTGGTCACGAGAATCCGCACGTCGGGCGCCGCACGGACGATGCCCGACACGATGTCGGCCGCGGCCGGCAGGAGCTGCTCGAGGTTGTCGAGGACGAGCAGGAGCTTCCTGTCGCGGAGGGTGGCACGGAGGACTTCGGTTGCCGCTCGTTCCGGGGACTCGCGAATTCCGAGGGTCGACGCGATCACGGACTCCAGCAGTCCCGGATCGCGGAGCGCGGCAAGGTCGACGAACCAAGTGCCGTGCGGGAAGCGGTCGCGGGCCGACCGGGCGGCGCCGAGCGCGAGGCGGGTCTTGCCGCTGCCGCCCGGCCCGGTCAGCGTGACGATCCGGCTCCGGGCGATGGCGTCACGCACGACCTCGATCTCGGACGCCCGCCCGACGAGCGTCGTCACGTCGCCGGGCAGGTTCGATGGCGGGTCGATCGTCCGCAGGCGGCGCGCGTCGTCGGCGGCGCCCGGGACGACGAGCCGGTGGAGGCGCGCCGGCTCCTCGAAGTCCTTCACCGTGCGGAGGCCCTCGTCAACCAGAGTCACCCCGCCAACCGCCCCGAGGGCCGCCGGGAACGAGCGGATCGCGGCCGCAAGCGGATCCGACACGACGATCTGGCCGCCGTTGCCGACAGCCGCGATCCGGGCGGTGTAGTTGACGTCGATCCCCACGTAGTCCTCGGGCTCGCCGGCCACCCGGCCTCCCCGCAGCCGGCCCTCGCCGAGATGGAGTCCCATCCGGATCCGGACATCCACTCCGGGGGGCCACGCCGCCGAGGCCACGGCCCGCTGCGCGGACACGGCGCCGGTGACGGCGGCCAGCGGATCGGCAAAGGCCGCGAAGAAGGCGTCGCCCTCGGTCTTGACGACCGCCCCGCCTGCCTCCTGGATTGCCTGCCGCAAGAGGTCGTCATGGCGCGCCATGACCGTGGCCCACTCAGCCGATCCGACGGCGCGCTCCAGCCGGGTCGAGCCCTCGATGTCGGTGAAGAGGAAGGTGACGGTCGGTCCCGTCGGCAGTCCCAGCGCCATCGATCGCATCTTGGCAGTCGCACCGGTCCGCGTCGAGGGCTGGACGAGGTCAGTGAAGGCGCGGTTCTGCGCGCCCCGAAGCCCGTCGAGCAGCGATCGCGGCGCGGACCGTGTCGACGTCGACGGCGCCTTCGGCGACGAGACGCCCGAGCAGCTCGGCCCGCTCGGCCTGGTCTCGTTCGAGGTCGCCGGCCTTGCGCCCCAGCCGGATCGCGAGCTCGGGCAGGATGCCCCAAGCGAAATGCTCGAGCCGATCGGTTCTCGCGTCGCGGGCGGCGACGATCGCGGGCGGCAGGCGTTGGGTGTGGCCGTGCTCGTCGCGCCCCACCGGCCGGGCGTAGTGGGCGGCGACGACATGTCGCCGGATGTGGCCGCCGGGTTCGCGGTCGGCCCGCACGATGAGGACAAGCCCGAGATACGACAGCTCGTCGTCGGTCAGGCCGATCGGCCGGCCGCTGAGCAGCGCGTGGACCTGTTCGAGGCCGTCCGCGTGGAGCGTGGCGGCGATTCCGTAGCCGATCGAGGCGGAGCGGACGAGGGTCCGGGCGGCCCGGGCCCAGGTGTAGATCGGGAGGTGCTCCGAGACCTCGGCGGCCACGAGGTACGCGGAGGCGGCGGTGATCGGGAGGGCCGCCGGCCGGAGCGCCACCGGCGAACCCTCCCAGCCGAGGCTCGTGGCCTCCGGCAGCCACTCGAAGTTCTCGTCGACGCCGGACAGGTCGACCCGTCGCGTCTCCTGCGGCAGGAAGTCGAGGAGGGACTCGAGGAGCGTGGTCTTGCCGGCGCCTTGGGCGGACCCGGCGACGATCAGCGGCAGCCGGGCTTCGACGAGGATCCAGGCGAGGCCGGCGAGCTCGGCATCCACTACCCCGGCCGAGATCAGCTCGACGATCGACCGGTGCGGCGGTGCGATGGCCGCCCGCAGCAGGTCGAGCCGGTCGTCGGTCTCCATCGACCGATGATGACAGGGGCCGGCGAATCGGAGGGGTGGCCTACGGTCACATGGTCGCTGCGGCGCGGTCCCGGTACGGCTGGCGTACCGGATCGTCGTGCAGCGAGCGTGGCCACGTCGGACTTCGGACGCGACGACGCTCGCTGATGCCCGAATCAATACGGCTCCAGTACTGGGCGCGTGGCCACCGCTCCCGTCGCCAGCGCAACGCCGCCACCGATCGATCGCGTGGCCAGCCCGAGCGGGTTCCCGGGCATCCCTTCGATCGCGGCTTCGACGTAGTCGCGGCTGGCGGCGACCTCGGTGGCCTCCAGCCAGTACGCGATGTTCGGGTCCAGATCGGTCGACGTCCGGTACAGCAGGCGTACCGGATCGCCGTGCAGTGGGCGTGGCCACGTCGACAACCGCACCTGACCACGCTCGCTGATGCTCGCATCGCCACGGCCACCGAATGCGCGAGGTCAATGAGGATGCCCGGCGCTGAGCCACGCGGCGCGGTGAGCCATTGCGTACGTCATTTGTCGCGCCGCCGACACCGTCATCCGTCAGGGTTGACTGGCGGCGCCAGGGACGCGTAGACTCCCGGCCGGCGCGGCGACCGCCCGCCACTCCACTTGCAGCAGCTGGAGGGTTCCTCCGAATGACGACGATCGAATTCCTCCGCTTCCGGCCGACGGCCGCGCCCGATGGCGCCGCCATTGGCGGGAGAACTGTGCCCATCTCGAGCTAGCCTGAGGCGGTCGAACCGCCGGAAGCGCGAACCACGAGCCGTGGGCCAGAAGGGCCCCCGGCTTTTTTGATGCCTCACCGGGCATCCGCGAGCCGTGGACCCACCCGATGTGCCGGAGCATCGAACTGGATCCGCGGCTCGTTCGATTCCGGCCCCGGATCCGCCACCACCAACCACCTCCATTGCGCCCAGTCCAGGAGTCACGACCCGTGACCGCAACCCTCATCCGACAAGCGAAGATCATCGGAGCCGACGGCACCACCACCGCCGCGACCACCGTCGACCGCGCCGTGCCCGCCCTCCTCGTGGAGAACGTCACCAAGCGCTTCGTCGTCGGTCGCAAGCGGAAGCCGGTGACCGCGATCGCGAACGTGTCGCTCCGCCTCGAGCGCGGCGACATCGTCGGGATCCTCGGCGCCAACGGCTCCGGCAAGTCGACCCTGATCCGGCTCGTCTCGGGCCTCCTGACGCTCGACGAGGGCCGGGTCAGCGTCTTCGGCCACGACATCGAGCGCGACGAGATGGCGGTCAAGCGACTGATCAACCGGGTCAGCGTCGACGCCGCCTTCTTCAAGAAGCTCAGCCCGATGGAGAACCTCCTGTTCGCGGCCCGGCTCTACGGCCTGGACGCGGCACGGGCGAGGAAGAGCGCGATCGAGATCCTCGGTCGGCTCGGAATCGGCGAGAAGCGGGTCGGCCGACCGATCGAGCAGATGAGTCGCGGGATGCAGCAGAAGGTCGCGATCGCTCGCGCCCTCCTGACCAGTCCCTCGCTGCTTCTCCTCGACGAGCCGACGACCGGACTCGACCCGCGATCGAAGCTCGAGGTCCAGACGTTCATCGAGGAGCTCCGGACGACGCACGACGCGTCGATCGTGCTCACGACGCACGACCTGGCCGAGGCCGAGCGGCTGTGCGACTCGATCCTCGTCCTGGCCGGCGGCCGGACGGTGGTCGAGGACACCCCGGCCGGGCTGATCGCGGCCGAGGCCGAGCGAACGGGTCGACCGGCGACCCTCCACGACGTGTTCATGACCCACACCGGCCGCTCCCTCGACGACGACGTCGAGGAGGACGAGTCCGGGGACGAATCCGAATGAAAGGAGGTGAGATCCACATGAATCAGAAGCAGCTGTTCCCACTGGCCCTGTTCCTGGCCTACGAGAAGCGCGAGCGCGAATTCCGCGAGGCGGCCGAGGCCCGACGCGTTTCACGCCCGGCGCGGGCATCGGTTCGACGCAGCGTCGGACGATCCTTCGTCCGGTTCGGCCAGCGCCTGGCCGGCGAACCCAGCCTGAAGCCGGTCCGGTCCCGATAAGGGATCGGACCGGCTCCACCACCCGGAGACCTCCGATGATGACCCTCGGTCACGAGCTCAAGGCGTCGTACGCCTTCATCGAGCGCAACTTCTTTCTCACCCGCCGCTATTGGGGCTGGGAAGTCGCCTTCCTGGTCTATTCCGTCGCGGGCGCGCTCAGCATCTCGTTGATCGGGGCGGACCAGGGCAGTCCCCGGCTCATCCTCCTGCTGATGGTCGGCGCGATCTTCTGGAACTACCTGTCGGTGGTGTTCAGCTGGATCGCCGAGACAATCAGCGTCGAGCGCTGGGAAGGCACCCTCGAATACACGATGATGGCCCCGATCCGGCGCTGGGCGCAGCTCCTCGGGTCGGTCCTGTACGCGATGGTCTACGGCCTCGTCCACACTGCCGTGATCCTCGTCGTGCTCGTCCTGTTCTTTCCGCAGCTCGACGTGACCGGAGCCAACCCGTTGACGGTCGTGAGCTTCATGATCCTCGGCTCGTTCAGCTTCGTCGGGATCGGGATGATCGCGGCGATCCTGCCCCTCCTGTACGTCGAGCGGGGCGCCCAGATGACGTTCGTGCTCCAGTCGTGCCTGCTCCTCGTGAGCGGCGTGTACTACTCGATCGACGTGCTGCCGGGCTGGATGCAGGTCCTGTCGCACGTGTCGCCGGCGACCTACGTCCTCGACGGCGTCCGGAAGGGCCTGATCGACGGCGCACCGGTCACCGCTCTGCTCGGCGACGTCTGGCCGCTGATCGTCATGGGCGCGTTCTTCATCCCGTTCGGGCTGTGGGCATTCGGCCGCGCCGAGCGGTATGCGAAGCGAACCGGCAAGCTGAAGCGGGTCGGCTGAGATGACCGAGCCGCTGATCGATCCGCTCGCCCCGGCCGTCGCCCCGGCCGTCGACCCGGACGTCTCGCCGACGCTTGCCGCGTTCGGCTGGACGGCCGAGCTCGGGCTTGCCCATGCGCCACACGCGGCCCTTGGGCGGGCGCCGGCCCGGGTCGTAGCCGAGGACCGTGGCTCGTACCAGGTCGTCGGGGCCGAGGGCGAGAGCAAGGCTCAGATCAGCGGGCGCTTCCGGCATGAGGCCGGCAACGACCCGAGCGCCTACCCCGCGGTCGGTGACTGGGTGGCCGTCGAGCGGGCGAAGAGTGGCGACATCGTGATCCACGCCCTCCTCCCCCGTCGGACCGCGCTGATCCGCCAGGCGCCGGGCAGGCGGATCGAGGCCCAGGTCGTGGGGGCCAACCTCGACATCGTCTTCGTCGTCGCCTCGCTCAACGCCGACCTGAACCTGCGCCGTCTCGAGCGCTATGTGGCCGCGGCCTGGGAGAGCGGCGCGGAGCCGATCGTCCTTCTCTCGAAGGCGGATCTGGGCGGCGACGTCGACACGATCCTGCTCGCGGTCGAGGCGGTCGCCGCGGGCGCCGGCGTCCTCGTCGTGAGCTCGTTCGACGGCCGCGGCGTCGACGAGGTCAAGGCCCGGATCCAGGCCGGGCGGACGGTTGCGTTCGTCGGCTCGTCCGGTGTCGGCAAGTCGACGCTCCTGAACACGCTCGCCAGGGAGGACCGCGCCGCGGTCCGCGACATCCGCGAGGGCGACGGTCGCGGCCGCCACACGACGACCCGCCGCCAGCTTCATCTCCTGCCCGAGGGCGGGCTCATCCTGGACACGCCAGGTATGCGCGAGCTCGCCCTGTGGGACGCCGAGGGGCTCGAGCAGTCGTTCACCGACGTCGACGCGATCGTCGAGCGCTGCCGGTTCAGCAACTGCAGTCACAACGGCGAGCCCGGCTGCGCGATTGCGGCGGCGCTCGCCGACGGCAGCCTCACGCCGGAGCGCCACGAGAGCTGGCTGAAGCTGATCCGCGAAACCGCGAGCCATCGGCGGCGCGTCGACGCCCTCGCCCGGGCCGAGGAGAAGCGCAAGTGGAAGGCAATCGGCAAGTCGGTGGCGAAGCACATGAACGCGAAGTACGGCGAGGACAGGTGACAGGGATGACGACCCAGGCACGTTCCCTCGTCGCGATCTCCGGCGATCCGCTGGCGGATGACACCGACATTGCCGGCCTCGGTCCTGTGGCGGGCGTCCGCTTCCGGCGCTGGCGCGGGTTCGACGCCGACCTGCCCCTGATGTGGGCGGCCAGCGACATCGCGCGGGTCGCCGACGGTGAGGTCTCTCGCAACAGTCTCGAGGGCATGGCCGGCTACTACCGCCACCTCGAGCGCTATGACCCGGCCGTCGACCTCGTGATCGCCGAGACCGATCCGGACGGCGCATTCGCCGGCTACGTCCGGGTCGAGTGGAACGACTCGAACGACGGCGAGCGCTGGTACGAGGCGATCGGCATCGTCGATCCCGCGTACCGCCGGCACGGGATCGGGCGCGCGCTCCTCGAGTGGTCCGAGCGACGCCGCCTCGCGATCGCGGCGGGCCACGCTGCCGCGGGTGACGCGCCCGATCGTCGGCGCGCGCTCACGACGTTCCTGTTCGACGGCGACGCCGGCGGCCGGGCGCTGCTCCTCGGCGCCGGCTACGCCCCGATGCGGCGGTTCGCGACGATGTGTCGGCCCGACCTTGGCGACATCGTCGATCTGCCACTGCCGACGGGCCTGGAGGTCCGGCCCGTGACCCGCGACCTGGCGGAGCTGCGACGGGTGTTCGAGGCGGACGTCGAGGCGTTCCGCGACCATTTCGGCTGGAGCGAGGGCTCGGACGAGAACTTCGCCGCGTTCATCGAGGAGCCCGGCTTCGATCCTTCCCTGTGGGTCGTCGCGTTCGACGGCAACGAGGTCGCCGGCGCGGTCCTCACGGCGATCCACGTGACCCCCGACGGCGGGCGAGAAGGCTGGCTCGATACGATCTTCACGCGGCGGCCGTGGCGTCAACGCGGCCTGGCCCGGGCCCTGATCGCCCGGAGTCTCGCCGTCCTCCGCGACCGGGGCCTGGGCGACGCCTCGCTCGGGGTCGACCAGGACAACCTGAACCAGGCGCTCGCCCTGTACGAGTCGTGCGGCTTCCGTTCGATCTCGCAGGCGACCGCCTACCGCAAGCCGCTGCCAGAGGTTGCAAGCCCCGGGCCTGGGCTCCGGGAGGTGCCCCGATGATCGAAACCCGAATTGTGGTGCACGACGCGCCGGCGATCCCCGGCCTGATCTTCCGCACGTTCGACCCCGGCCGCGACTACGACGCCTTCGTGGACCTGGTGGGCGAGGCGAACCGGGCCGACGGGGTCGCATACCTGCCGACGCCCGAGAACCTCCGGATCGACCACGAGCATGGCGGCGAGTTCGATCCGCGCCGGGACATCGTGCTCGCCGAGATCGCGGGCGAGCTGGTCGCTGCCGCCGAGACGAGTGTCCGGACCCGCGACGGGATCGGCGATCACGAGCTGTCGGGCTGGGTCCGGCCCGCGTGGCGGCGGCGCGGGCTCGGACGGGCGCTGCTCCACTGGACCGAGCGCCGGGCGGCCGAGGTCGCCCTGGTCGACGGGCGTCCGCCACGCCGGACGCTGACCGCATGGCCGGACGAGGAGCAGGTCGGAGCGACCACCCTCTACGCGAGCGAGGGCTATCGGATCGTCCGCTACGGGTTCCTGATGGTCCGCGACCTTGGCGACCCGATCCCCGACGTCCCGATGCCGGTCGGGCTGGAGATTCGCCCGGTCGAGCCGGCCGATCATCGCCGGATCTGGGACGCCGACGAAGAGGCGTTCCGCGACCACTGGAACCGGGTCGAGCGGACCGAGGCGGACTTCGCGTCGTGGTTCGCGACGCCCGAGCTCGATACCGGGCTGTGGCGCGTCGCCTGGGACGGCGACGAGGTCGCGGGCTCGGTGCAGACCTTCGTCTGGCCCGCGGAGAACCAGGCGCTCGGAATCTCGCGCGGCTGGCTCGAGCACATCAGCGTCCGGCAGCCGTGGCGTCGGCGGGGGCTCGCGACGGCGCTGATCGCGGACGCCCTCCGCGGCCTGCAGGCCGGCGGCGTGGCCGAGGCGGCACTCGGCGTCGACGCGGAGAACGTGTCCGGCGCGCTTCACGTGTACGAGTCGATCGGCTTCCGGCGGACGCGGACCGGCGTCTCGTATCGCAAGGAGATCGGCGTCGACTGAATCCGGATCGGCTCAGTCCGCCGATCGGGCGGTGTGGAACGGCACCGTTCGGGACCATCGGGTCAGGCGGCCAGCCGCGCGCATCGACGACGATGCAGGCATGCGCTCCCGTCGCTCGCGTCAAGTCGCTGCGATCGTCGCCGCGGTCCTGACCGTGACCACGTTCGCCGGATCGGTCGCCGCCGTGACCACGATCGGTCGGTATCGCTATCGGGCGCCGTGCTCGACGGCCTTTCCTGCGACCAACGTCTGGAACAAGCGGATCGACACGCTGCCGGTTCGTTCCGATTCCGCGACCCTGATCGCCGCGATCGGCTCGGGCGTCGGCGTCCATGCCGACTTCGGCACGTTCGCCGGCTACGGCATCCCGTTCAATCTCGTGTCCACGGCCACGCCCAGCTCGAGCGTGACCTTCACCTGGCCGGACGAATCCGACGCGGGCCCGTATCCGATTCCGGCCTCGCCGAAGATCGAGGGCGCCGGTGCGGGCGGCGACCGCCATCTCCTGATGATCGACCGCACCGCGTGCCGGCTCTGGGAGCTCTATGCCGCGAGCCACGGGCCTGCCGGCTGGTCGGCCGGCTCCGGTGCGATCTGGAACCTCAGCTCGAATGCGCTCCGACCGGACGGCTGGACCTCGGCCGATGCCGCCGGCCTGCCGATCTACCCCGGCCTCGCCCGCTATGACGAGGTGGCATTCGGTGCCATCGCCCATGCCCTGCGCTTCACCGCCCCGACAACTCGCTCCGCCCACATCTATCCAGCCCGCCACGATGCCGGGAGCGGCACCTCGGCCAGCCTCCCGCCGATGGGCCTGCGCCTCCGACTCAAGGCCAGCGTCGACCTCAGCGCGTTCGGGCCGCAGACCCGGGTGATCCTGACCGCGCTCAAGCGCTACGGGATGATCCTCGCCGACAACGGCTCGGCCTTCTACATCTCAGGCACGTCGGATCCACGCTGGAACGACAGCCAGCTCCACGACGATCTCGCGAAGATCAAGGGCTCGATGTTCGAGGTCGTCAACACCACTGGGCTCGTGAACGGCTGAGAATCCCTCGCGCGGGGCCGCCGAGATGAGCGGCCGGCCCGGGTCGAGCTCAGAACGGCAGGCGGCCGCTGCTCCGGACGAGCTCCAGCCACGGCCGCTCGCGGCCGATCGTCGTGCTCGGGCCGTGCCCGGGCAGGACGGCGACCGGCGCCTCCAGCTCGGACAGGCGAGCGAGCGACGCCATGATCGCCTCGGGCGAACCACCCGGCAGGTCGACCCGGCCCCAGCCGCCTGCGAAGAGCGTGTCGCCGCTGAACAGCAGCCCATCGTCCGCGGCCTGGAGGCAGACCGACCCCGGCGTATGACCGGGGGTGTGCAGGACGGTCAGGCGGATCGATCCGAAGCGGATCTCGCCGCCCTCGGCCAGGTCGACGGCGGGCACCGACGGCGGGATCTCGAACGGAGCCCACAGCGGGATCGGATGGACGAGCGACTCCCGGTCGAGCGGATGGACCGCGATGTCCGCGCCCGTCGCCTCGGCGACCCGGGCGTTATCGCCGGTGTGGTCCCAATGGCCATGCGTCGAGACGATGAGCTTGAGCGTCCATTCGCGGGCCGCCAGCTCACCGGCGATCCAGGCGAGCGACGGGATCGCCGTGTCGATCGCGATTGCCTCGCGCGTTCGCTCGTCGGCCAGGACGTGGACGTTTGTCGACAGCGGTCCGACGACCCGCGAGATCCGCTCCATGAGTCCGCGGCGCCGCAGTCCGTCAGTCGAGCGCCGGGCCGTCGTCGGCCTCGACGAAGAGCGGCAGGCTGAACCCGAACTCGGCGCCGCCGGTCGGGCGGTTGAGTGCCCAGACGCGGCCCCCCGACGACTCCACCAGGGCCCGGACGACGAACAGCCCGATGCCCGCACCCTGGGCATGGCGCCGGGCGTCCTCGGTCCGGAAGAAGAGATCGAACAGGCGGTCCGGGTCCTCGTGCGGGATGCCGGGCCCGGAATCGGCTACCCGGACCGCGACCTCGTCACGCTCGCGCGCGGCCGTCACCGCGACGGTGCCGCCCGGCGGCCCGTACTTCAGCGCATTCGATATGAGGTTACGGAGCACCAGCTCGACCGAGCCCTCGTCGCCGACGATCGGCGGCAGACCCGACTCGACCTCGAGCTCGATGTGCGAGCCCGGAAAGCGTCGCCGCTTCTCGATGATCACCCGGCTCAGGATCGGCCGGAGCAGGACCGGATCGCGCCCGCCTACGACCGCGTTGCGCTCCGCGCGGGCGAGGACCAGCAGGTTCTCGACGAGCCGCTCGAGGCGCTCGCTCTCGGTGATGATGTCGCCGATGATCTCCTGGCGGGTCGCATCGTCGACGTGGTCGCGGCGGAGCACCTGGCTTCCGCCGTAGATCGCGGTCACCGGGGTCCGGAGCTCGTGGCTGAGCATGCCGACGAACACGTCGCGGAGCTCGTCGGCCTGCTTGCGGTCGGTGATGTCGAGAACGACCCCGATCGAGCGGAGTGGCCGCCGGGTCGGGTTCGGGTCGGGCTCGGAGAAGTAGGTCTGGCCGTGGGTGGAGACCCAGCGGAGGCTGTCGTCGGGGCGGACCATCCGGTACTCGAAGTCGAACGACCCGTCGCTCAGGGGCGACTGCGCAGCCGCGAACCGCTCGAGGGTCGCGTCGCGATCGTCCGGATGGATCGCCGCGTCCTCGGGCGATGCCGCCTCGCCGTCCGTCCCGAGAATCCGGTGGAGCTCGGGCGACCAGTACATCCCGTCGTTCTCGAGGTCATAGTCGTACAGGCCGAAGCCGCCGACCTCGGCGGCAAGCCGGAGCCGCTCCTCGCGGCCGCGGATCGCCTCCTCCGAGATCCTCCGCTCCGTGATGTCCATCCCGATGCCGTGCAGGAAGGTCGGGCGGCCATCCTCGTAGGTCGCCCGGCCGCGGCCTTCCATCCAGCGCCATGAGCCGTCGGCGTGGCGGAACCGGAACTCGACGATGTAGTCGTCGCCGCGCTCGAGGGCGCCGGCGACAGCCAACTCGACCGCCGGCCGGTCGTCGGGATGGACGAAGTCGAGAAACGTGCCTTCGTCCCCGGAGAAGGCACCGGGCGGCAGTCCGAACAGGTCCTCGAGCTCCGGGCTCCAGGTGACCTCCTCGGTGGACAGGTCGCGCTGCCACCAGCCGAGCCGGCCGCCACGCATCGCCAAGGCAAGGGCGGACTGCGTCCGGCGGAGGCGCTCCTCGGCATCTCGGACGTCGTGGATGTCGGTCGCGGTGCCGTACCACAGGCGCTCGCCGCGGTCGGGTGCGGGTAGCGCGATCCCGCGACTCAGGTGCCAGCGGTAGGCGCCGTCGGACATCCGGAGGCGGTGCTCATGCTCGAACTCCGCGCCCGAGGCGAGCGCGGCCGCCCACACGGCCTCCGTCCCCGCGAGGTCGTCGGGATGGACCATCGACTCCCAGCGCCAGCCGTCGCCGTCGGGAACGCGCCGAACGTCGTAGCCGGAGATCCGGCCGCTGTACTCGAGAACGGCGCCATCCCGGCCGGCGACCCACACGAGATGAGGCACGGCGTCGGCGAGCCCGCCGAGGATCGTCGTTGGATGGGTCCCGGTCTCCACGCCGACAGTGTGACGGCTGGCGACGCTTCGGTCAGGCCTCGAGCTTGGTCTTCATGCAGTCGAACGTCTGGCCGATCATCTTGTTGGCGGTGCCCTCGATCAGGCGCGCGCCGAGCGATGCGAGCGACCCGGAGATCGTGACGTCCGCGCTCCAGTCCATCGTCGTCGGTCCCTCGGTCGGGCCGCCGAGGGCCATCTGGGCGGTCGCGTCGACGGCGCTGCCGGGAGCCTGACCGTGGGCCTTGATCACCGCCCGGTCGGGCGCAGCGAGGTCGGCCATCTCCATGTTCACGACGAAGCGGGCGCTGATGAAGCCAATTCCGACCTTGGCAGTCGCCTTGAAATGGGTGTCGTCGACGACCTCGATCGACTCGACGCCCGGGCCGCACTGGCCGACCTGGTTCGGGTCGATCACGAACGCCCAGACCTTGTCGCGGGGCGCGGCGATGTCGACGGTACCGGCGAACTTCATGAAGCCTCCATGGAATGGGTGCCCGGCGCCGAGAGGTACGCGGCTGGGTCCTTGATGAACCGGGTCCGGCACCCGATCGAGCAGAAGGCGTAGACGGTGCCGGCGTGCTCGGCGAGGTGGCGGGCAGTCGCGCGGTCGACGGTCATCCCGCAGACCGGATCGAGCAGGACGATGTCGTCGACGATCGGCTGGAGCGGCGTGACGGGAGCGTCGGCCCGGCCGGCCAGGGTCGCCGGTCCCGGCGCCGCCACGAAGTCCGCCCGGCCGCGCCGGACCTGGACGAGCTCGGCGAGGATCGAGAGGGCGATCTCCTCCGCCGTCTCGGCGCCGAGGTCGATCCCGGCCGGCGCGCGGAGGGCGGCGAGGCGCTCGTCGGCAAGGCCCGTCTCATCGCGGAGCCACTGGCGGACGACGTTTGCCCGGGTCGGCGAGGCGACGAGCCCGACGTACGAAGCATTGCGGCGAAGCCCGGCCGCGAGTGCCTCCTCGTCCCACTGGCCCTGGGTCGCCACGACGACATAGGGGCTGGCATCGGGATCCACTCGACCGAGGGCGGTCTCCTGGCTGACCTGCTCGGCGGCCGGGAAGTCCTCGCTCGCGGCGAACGGATCGAACACGGTCACGCGCCAGCCGGAGGCCGCGCCGAGGGTCGCGAGCGCGCCTGCGATCGGGGTCGTGCCGGCAATCCACAGGAGCGGGGCGGGCAGGTGCGGTTCCACGTAGATCTCCAAGGTGCCACCCGAGTGGCAGGTCATCACGAGCTCGACCACGCCATCGGCGCGGCGGCCCTCGGCCGGCCCATTCTTCGAGAGCCGGAGGAGTCGCGGCTGTCCGTCGGCAAGGGCGTGGAGGGCCTCGCGGATCACGACCGGCTGGGCGCAGCTGCCGCCGACCCAGCCCTCGATCGTGCCGTCGGGATGAACGATGCCTCTCGCTCCCGGGCGCGCGGAGGTCGGCCGGGCAACGGCGACGACGGTGGCCATGACGAACGGGCGACCGGCCTCCTCGAGGTCGGCCGCCCGGGCAAAGATCGTGCGGGTCATGGAGGGATTCGCCCGGCCGAGCCTAGGCGATGCCCTTCTCGTGGAGGATCGCCCAGACCTTGGGCGGGGTGATCGGGATGTCGATGTTACGCACGCCGAGATGCCACAGGGCGTCGACGACGGCGTTGGCGATGGCCGGCGGGGCGCCGACCGTAGCGGATTCGCCGACGCCCTTTGCGCCGATCGGGTGATGCGGCGACGGGGTCACGGTCTTCTCGAGCTCCCAGGCCGGCGTCTCGACGGCCGTCGGCAGCAGGTAGTCCATGAACGTCCCGGCGAGGTTGTTGCCGTTTTCGTCGTAGGTGATCGATTCGTACAGAGCCGGGGCGAGGCCCATCGTCAAGCCGCCGTGGATCTGGCCGTCGACGATCATCGGGTTGATGATGTTGCCGCAGTCGTCGACGGCGACGAAGCGCCGGACGTGGACCTCGCCGGTCTGCTTGTCGATGTCGACGACGCAGATGTACGAGCCGAACGGGAAGGTCAGGTTCGGCGGGTCGTAGTAGTCGACGGCCTCGAGGCCGGGCTCCATCCCGGCCGGAAGGTTCGTGTACGCCGCGAACGCGATCTCCTGGATCGTCTTGAAGCGGTCGGGCGAGCCCTTGACGCTCCACTTGCCGTTCGTCCACTCCAGGTCGTCGGCAGACGCTTCGAGCAGGTGGGCGGCGATGTGGCGCGCCTTCTCCTTGATCTTCCGCGCGGCCACGGCCGTCGCCGCCCCGGCGACGGGCGTGGAGCGGGAGGCGTACGTGCCGAGCCCGTACGGGGCAGTGTCGGTGTCGCCCTCCTCGATCTTGATGTCGGCGACCGGGAAGCCGAGCTCCTCGGCGATGATCTGGGCGAACGTCGTCTCGTGGCCCTGGCCCTGGCTCTGGACGCCCAGTCGGGCGAGCACCTTACCCGTCGGATGGACCCGGATCTCGCACGAGTCGAACATCTTGATCCCGAGGATGTCGAAATCGTGGGACGGGCCCGCGCCGACGATCTCGGTGAAGCTGCTGATCCCGATCCCCATCAGCTCTCCGCGTTCGCGCTTCTCCGCCTGCTCCTTCCGGAGGCCGGCGTAGTCGATGAGGTCCATCGCTTTCTGGAGCGCGGCAGGATAGTTGCCCGAGTCGTACGACCAGCCCGTCGGGGTCTGGTACGGGAACTGCTCGGGCTGGATGAAGTTCTCCATCCGGAGCTGGGCCGGGTCCTTGCCGATGTCGTGGGCGAGGATGTCGACCATCCGCTCGATCGCGTGGACCGCTTCGGTCACGCGGAACGAGCAGCGGTAGGCGACGCCGCCGGGTGGCTTGTTCGTGTAGACGCCGTCGACCTCGACGAACGCATTCGGGAAGTCATACGAGCCGGTGATCACGTTGAACAGGCCGGCCGGGAACTTCGACGGGTCGGCAGCGGCGTCGGTGTAGCCGTGGTCGGCGATCGTCCGGACCTTGATCCCGGTGATCTTGCCAGCCTTGGTCGCGCTCATCTCGGCGTGGATGTGGTAATCGCGGGCGAACGAGTCGGCCTGGAGGTTCTCCGAGCGGTCCTCGATCCACTTGACCGGCTTCCCGATCAGGAACGACGCCGCGACCGCGAGCACGTAGCCCGGATAGACGGGCACCTTGCCGCCGAATCCGCCGCCGATGTCATGGGTCTTCACCCGGATGTTCTGCTCCGAGATCGGCAGCCCGGCTGCGGCCGCGACGAGGGCGATGACCGTCCGGATCGCATGGGGAGCCTGGCTGGTCATGTGCAGGTCAAGGTGCTGACGGACCGGATTCCAGTCCGCGACACAGCCGCACGTCTCGATCGAGGCGACGTGGATCCGGGGGATGTAGATGTCCTCCTCGATGTGGACCTCGGCGGCGTCCATCGCCGCATCGGCCTTGGCGCGGTCGCCCGACTCCCAGTGCCAGATCCGGTTCGTCTGCTTGTCGGGGGCGCGGTCGGGGCGGAGGATCGGGGCGTCGGCCTCGAGGGCCTTGAACGGGTCGATGACCACGGGCAGCGGCTCGTAGTCGACGAGGACCGCGGCGATGCCGTCGGCCGCCGCATAGCGCGACGTCGCGATGACTGCGGCCACTTCCTGGGCCTGGTACATGACGGTGTCGGTCGGGAGCACCATCTGGCGGTCGCCGGCGAGGGTCGGCATCCAGTGAAGGCCATAGCCCTCAAGGTCCTTGCCGGTGATCACGGCCAGGACGCCGGGCACCTTGAGCGCCTCGCTCGAATCGATGCCCTTGATCGTCGCGTGGGCGTACGGGCTCCGGACGATGTCGAGCCAGAGCTGGCCCGGCAGGTTGACATCGTCGATGTACTCGCCCTGGCCGCGGATGAAGCGCGGATCCTCCTTGCGCTTGACGGAGTGGCCCATGCCCCCGACCTCGGGGGTGGTCTGGAGCTCGCGATCGGGGGTCTCGGTCGTCATGGTCATCTTCTCCCGCTCAGACGGCCGTGGCCGGTTCGGCCGAGACTTCCTGGCCGTCGACCGTCGCCGCCGCGACGACCGGTGCGGATGCAGCCTCGGCGAGGGTTCCCGCGGCCTGCTGGATCGACTTGACGATGTTCACGTAGCCGGTGCAGCGACAGAGGTTGCCGGCGATCCCCTGACGGATCTCCTCCTCGGACGGGCTCGGATTCTGATCGAGGAGCCAGGCCGCCTGCATGATCATGCCCGGCGTGCAGAAGCCACACTGTAGGCCGTGCTGGTCCCAGAACGCCTGCTGGAGGGCGTGGAGGTTGGCGCCGTCGGCCATCCCCTCGATCGTCCGGATCTCGGCCCCGTCCGCCTGGACGGCGAGCATCGTGCAGGACTTGGCGCTCTCACCGTTGACGTGGACAGTGCACGCGCCGCAGTTGCTCGTGTCGCAGCCGATGTGCGTCCCGGTCAGCCCGAAGTCCTCCCGGAGGAGGTGGACAAGCAGGAGGCGCGGCTCGACATCGGCTTCCTTCTTCTCGCCGTTGACGGTGAGCGTGACGTGCTGTGTGGTCATGTCGCGCCTCCTTATGTCCACGCCTGGGCACGCTCGACGGCGGCCCGCAGCGCCCGGACCGTCATCTCGGCGACCATCGCCCGCTTGTATTCGGCCGGCCCGTGGCTGTCGGAGCCCGGCCGGCTCTGTGCGGCCGCAGCGGCTCCGGCCGCCCGGTAGAGGTCCTCGCTCGGGGTCTGGCCAGTGAGGACCGCCTCCGCATCGGTCGCAGCGAACGGGGTCTCGGCGACCGCAGTCAGCCCGATCCCGGCGTAGGTGACGGTGCCGTCGTCGCCGAGGCGGAGCGCAGCGGCGACGCCGACCGTCGCGAAGTCGCCCGCGCGCCGCTCGAGCTTGCGATAGGCGCCGCCGGCGTGCTTCGGGCGCCGCGGAACGCGGATCTCGGTCAACACCTCGGTCGGCTCGATCGCGGTCGAGAACGTGTCGAGGAAGAAGTCGCGGGCGGGGAGGATGCGCTCGCCGCCGACGCTCCGGCAGACGATCGAGCCGCCCATCGCGATCAGGACGGCCGGCCAGTCCGAGGACGGGTCGGCGTGAGCGCACGAGCCGCCGATCGTGCCCCAATTGCGAACCTGGGGATCGCCGATCCCACCAGCCGCGTCGTGGAGCATCGGATAACGGTCGACCACGATCGGGTTCTCGTGGATCCGCCGATGGGTCGTCCGCCCGCCGATCCGGAACTCGTCATCGGTCTCGACGATCCCGTCGAGGCCGGCCACGTCGCGCAGGTCGACGAGGAGGCCCGGCTGCGCGAGCCGCAGCTTCAGGAGCGGCAGCAGGCTGTAGCCGCCGCCGAGGATCTTTGCCTCACCCGCCCGCTCGGAGAGGATCCGCAGGGCGCCGTCGAGGTCCGGCGGCCGGACGTAGTCGAAGGGTGCGGGGATCATGCGCGACCGTCCTCCTTGCCCCCGAGCGCGGGGTGCACGGCTCGTCTCGAGAAGAGGCGAGCGGTTGTCGTTGACGATCGGGCCGGCGGTTGGTCGACGGGCGTTCCCTGCGCCGCGACGCACCCGGAGGTCCGCGGGCTCAAGTGTGCGCCGAATTTCGATGACGGGTCAGCCGCTCCGGCACCTGGTCGCACCTGGGCAGGAGGGACTGTCGATTCGGCCCGTCGCCGTTCGTCGCAGAATTGACAGGCGGATCGGGCCCCGGCCGCCGGATCGAATGAGGAGGTTCTCCAGATGGGAGCTCAGATCGTGCATGTCGAGGTCCGCGGCGACGACGGACCCGCACTCCAGTCGTTCTACGAGGACGTCTTCGGCTGGGAACTCGACAAGAACAACCCGGGCGGCTACGGCATGGTCCGCCAGGAGAGCGGCGTCAGCGGCGGGATCGGCGCCAGCGAGGGCGGAGCACCCGGCCACGTCACGTTCTACGTCCATACCGACGATCCGCAGGGGGCGCTCGACAAGGTCGTCGCCAAGGGTGGGCGGGTGATCATGCCGCTCACCGAGGTCGCGCCCGAGACGACGATCGCTCTGTTCGCGGACCCCGAGGGGCACGTCGTCGGGCTCATGTAGTCCCGTCCGCCGCAGGTTCGTAGCCAGGAGGCCGGGTCGCCGATCGGGCGGCCCGGCTTCGTCACGTGGCGGCGCGCCTGGTCGCGCATCTGCGCCCGACGCAACAAACGAAGGCTGGACCAGGCGAAACGACCCGACACGACCCGTTCCTCCGCCCGTTCATGCGTCGGACGCATCGTTCTGGAAAGGAAGCACGGTTCCGTCGTCGTTTGTTGCGCCCGACGCAAGCGCGAGGCCCGGGCGGTCTGGGAGGCGGCGCGGGCCTCAGGTCGAGGCCCTGGCGCCGATGCGGCACCACGTTTCTCCGCAATAGCAACCCAGGTGGTGGTACGCGGGATCTCGACCCTGACGAGGGCCGGGCGGCTCGTCCACGCTCGATCCAGGCCGGCGACCCCGCGCGCGCACCACTGTTCCGCTCGTATCACGACCCGGGCTCTTATCTGGAACAAACAGGATTTCGTCGAGTCGCCGGTCGGTCGGTCGGTCGGTCGCGGGAGCCAACGCCCGATCGCATTCTCGGACTTGGCGACGACAATGAGCGAACCGAGGATCCTCGGGCCTGGTCAGGCCGAACGCGGAGCGGAGATCTCAGCCGATGACGACGCCGGCCCACAACGCGACATCCCCCGTCTCGACCCTCGCCTGCGCGAGCTGCGGAGCGCGGAACCGCATCCGCCCGAGCGCGCGAGGCGCCCCGCACTGCGGTACCTGCGGCAAACCGCTCGCCTGGGTGGTGGACGCGAACGAGTCCACGTTCGAGATCGAGACCCGCGCCCAGCCGACCGTCGTGATCGACCTCTGGGCGCCGTGGTGCGGCCCCTGCCGCTTTGTCTCGCCGATCCTCGACCAGCTCGCGCACGAATACGCGGGCCGGCTCAAGGTCGCCAAGGTCAACGTCGACGACAACCAGGGCCTGGCTCGGCGGTTCGACGCGATGAGCATCCCGACCCTCGTCGTCCTGCGCGACGGCGTCGTCGTGGACCGCATCGTCGGTGCGCTGCCGAAACCGCAGCTCGAGGCCCAGATCGCGCGCCACCTCAAACCGCCGAAGGCCGCCTGACCCTCGTCACGGCGGCGATCCGGCTCAGTCGTCGAGCGCCGGCGGCGTCCAGGTCAGGATGCCGATCGAGCCGACCGGGGGCGTCGCGAGGGTCCAGCCGTCATCGTCGCGCTCGCGGGCCATCCCGGCGAGTGCGGCCCGGAATCGGGCGTCCTTGTCGCCGCCCTCCTCGATCCAGAGCTGGCGGCGCAAGAAGGTCGCGAGGCCGTCGAACGAATCGAACGTCCGCGGCGCCCGCTCGACCTGCCGAATTTCGGTCCGGCGACCGCGGGCGCGCAGGAGCTCGGCCAGCTCCGGCAGGGCCGGCAGCGGAACCCGGGCCATGCCATGGACGACCGGCCAGAAGGGATCGGCGACCGACGCCGGGCTGACGTCCGTGAGCATCGCGACGCACAGGCGCGCCGCGGCCGCCTCCAGCGCATCGAGGAACGAGCCGATCTGCTCGATGTCGTAGCCGACGTGGGCGACGAACGAGACATCAGCCACCGGTGGCTCGCCCAGCTCGGCAAGCGCCGCGGGCCACGCCGCGCCGACGATCCGCAGATTGGTGAGGCCGTGTTCTTCCCGGCCGGACCGGAGTGCGTTGCGCATCGACGCGGACGGCTCGACGGCGATCACCTCCGCAACCCGGAATGCCAGCGGCAAGGCGTAGCGCCCGGCCCCGGCCCCGATGTCGAGCCAGCGATCACCGGGCTCGGTCAGCGCAAGCAGCGCATCGAGCGCTTCCTCGCCCGTTCGGCGCGGATCGGCGACGAACAAGGACGTCACCGGCGCGTAGAAGTCGCGGTCCGGGAGCTCCCGGACCTGATCCACCTGTGCCCGGTTGGCCCGCACACGCTCGGCCCATGCCGCCTCGAGCTCGGCGCCGGTTGCCGTCGTCATCGGGTCACGATACGTCCGTTCAGGCATTTCCGGACTCGGCGAGTCGCGCGAGGTCGGCCGGCGTGTCGACGTCGGGGTTCGCGCCGTCGACCGCCACCCACGTGACGAGGTCCGGGCGGCTGGCGAGGAGCGGCCCGAACCCGCGGTCGCCGGCCAGCTCGTCGGCGAGGCGCCAGGCGCTCCGCTGGGCCAGGACCGGGTTCGGGGACGCGTCGTCCGAGTAACGCGGGGCGATCAAGGGCGCGGATCCCGGTCGGGCGGCGGCGACAAGCAGCTCCGCGATGACCGCGGCCCGGACCCGCGGCTGGTCACCTGGCAGAATCACCGCCGAGCCTACCTCCGCCGTGAGCTCCAGGGCCCGCAGCCCGAGCCGGACCGAGCTCGACAGCCCCTCGGCGGGATCCGGGTTGACGACGCGCCGGACCACTCCGAGATCGAGGTCGTCGAGCTCGCCCGATGGCGGGACGACGACGACGATCGGGTCGAGCCCGGCGGCCCGCGCCGCGTCCACGACATGGACAAGGATCGGCCGCCCGTCGAGCAGCGCCAGGAGCTTCCCTCCCCCGAACCGCGAGCCTGCACCCGCGGCCAGGACGACTGCGGCGACCGAGCCCGTGGCGGTCACGGCTTGAAGGGTGCCAACTCGACGATGGGGATCCCCTCGTTCATGACACACGCGCCTTCTCATGAAGCGGGACCCCGCTGCCGCCGTAGCGCTCTGCGACGACCTCGGCGATGACCGCGAGGGCCGTCTCGGCCGGGTTCCGTCCGCCGAGGTCGAGCCCTACGGGTCCCCGCAGCCGAGCGAGCTCGTCGGGCGAAACGCCCGCCTGGAGGAGCCGCTCCCGCCGATCCCCCTGGGTCTTCCTCGAGCCGACCGCACCGACATAGCGGCAGCCGCGGCGGAGAGCCTCGACGATCGCGGGCTCGTCGAACTTGACGTCGTGGGTCAGGACCGCGACCGCGTCGTCGGGCCCGAGCCCGATCTCCTCGGCGACCTCGTCCGGCCACCCGATGACGAGCCGATCCACCCGGTCGGGCGGGAACCGCTCGGGGGTGGCGAACGATGCCCGACCGTCGACGACGACGACCTCGTATCCGAGCTCCTTCGCGTAGACCGCCAGCGAGCGAGCGACCTCGACGGCACCCACGATCACGAGCCGTGGCTTCTTCGGAAACGCCTCGACGAATACCTGGCGGTCGCCGATCGTGACGGTCCGCGATGTTCCTCGCAGGAGCGCCTCGGCGCCGGCGGCGGCCAGGACGGCATCGTCGGCGGCGGAGCCGAGCGAGCCGTCCAGGGTCCCGTCGGCATGGACGACGATCGGCGGCTCCGGGGCCGCGCCGTCGCTCGGGTCGTGGCGGCCGAACGCGGCGGGTGGTGAGTCGGGCGGCAGGATCGTCGCGATCGCGACACCCCGCCCGCGCGCGCCGGCCACGGCCGCCGAGGACACGTACGGCTCGACGAGGACGTCAATCGTCCCGCCGCACGCGAGCCCGACGTCCCACGCCTCCTCATCGCTGATCCCGTACCGGATCACCCGGCTGTGCCCGTCGGCCCGCGCCCGCTCGATCTCGCCGGCCGCGGCCCCCTCCACACAGCCGCCGCTGACCGACCCCGCGATGCGCCCATCGGCTGCCCGGATCAGGACCGCACCCTCGGGTCGGGGGGCGCTGCCGAACGTCCGGACGACGACGGCCCGGCCGGCCGGTTGGCCCTCGGCCGTCCAGGCCGCCAGGGTTTCGAGCACTTCCTGCATCGTTGCGCCTGCCTTTCGGTCAGCCCAGCGGCCGGGCCGTGGTCGGATCGCCCGGTCCGCTCTCGAGCGGCTCCGGCACCGTCGCCCGGATCGCGACGCTCGACTGGCGATTGCCGGCATCGGCACCGGCCGCAGCCTCGCCCCCGCGGCGCGTGTCGGACGAGCGGATCCCGGCGAGGATCTCGCCGAGTCGCTCGAGGCTGGCCACGGTGCCGGCCGGGACGAAGTCGTCGATGTAGGGCATCGCCGCACGCATCCCGCCGGCGAGCGGCTCGTAGCCGGGCGTCCCGGCGAGCGGGTTGAGCCAGACGAGCCGATGACAGTTCCGCCGGAGACGCGCCGTCTCGGTCGCGACGAGCGCCGGATCGCCACGGTCCCAGCCGTCGGACACGACGATGACGACCCCGCTCGTCCGGAGCGTCCGCCGGGCCCAGTGCAGGTTGAAGTCGCGGAACGACTCCCCGATCCGGGTCCCGCCGGCCCAGTCGTTCACCGAGTCGGCGATCCGCGCGAGGGCCCGGTCCCGGTCGCGGTCGCGGAGCAGCCGGGTCACCCGGGTGAGGCGAGTCCCGAACACGAACGACTCGGTCTTGACCGACGACGCCGCCGACAGAGCCTGGACGAACCGGAGCAGGAGCCGCGAGTGGCGCTCCATCGAGCCCGAGATGTCGCACAGGACGACGATCTGGCGCGGCCGCTTCGTCGGCCGTCGCCAGACCCATTCGGTGAACTGGCCGCCGTTGGCGATGTTCCGCCGGAGCATCGTCCGGGGCGCGAGCAGGCGGCCGTGGCTGTGGAGCTCGTAGCGACGCGTCCGGCGCATCTCGAGGCGCGGCTCGAGCAGGTCGACGAGCCGCTCGGCGTCGCGCAGCTCGGCCCCGGTCATCCGGTCGAACTCGCGATGACGGAGCAGCTCGCTCGATGAGTACGCCGTCGGCGCCGCGATGACCCCGTCGATCTCGCTGTCGTCGTCGGCGTCGCCGGCGATCGCCATCGGGATGCCGTCGATCGTGTTGCTGTCGTCGCCGGCGGTGCGCTGCTCGTCGGCCGGCGTGGCGACCCCGTCCTCCCCATCGGCGGCCTCTTCCTCGCCGGCGGGTGTCAGCGGCCCATCGGTGGGCGGGCGCTTCCGCTGGCGGCGACGCCACCACCGCGCGAACACCTTGTCGTAGATCTCGCGGTCGTCGCGGCGGCGGATGAAGACCGCCTTGCCCGCGGCGCTGACCGTTTCGCGCTGGCCCATGTCGATCAGGATCAGCGCCCTCGCGAAATCGACGGCGGCGCCGAGATCGGTCTGGATGCCGGCGGCCCGGAGCGCCCGCCCGAACCCGACGGACTCCGCGAGTAGGCGCCGGCCGTCGACCTCGGGGCCCCACGGCGCGCGGACGATCGCCGGATCGTTCGGGTCGCGCGGGTCGGTCATCAGCGTCAGGTCGAGCGTCGCGCCTGCGCGTTACGCACTGGCCTCGGCGAGGTACGTCCGGGCTGTCGTGCCGCGGATCCGGCGAATATCCTCCTCGTACTTGAGGACGACGCCGAGCGTCTCGTCGACGACTTCGCCGGTCAGCTCGCGCGAGCCGAGGCTCAGGAGGGCGGCGGCCCAGTCGAGCGTCTCCGCGATCCCGGGCACCTTGGTGAGATCCGCCTCTCGCAGGCGATGGACGAACCCGACGACCTGGCGGGCGAGCCGCTCGGGCGCCTCGGGTACCCGGGCGATCACGATCTCGAACTCCTTCTGGGCCGACGGATAGTCGATCCAGTGGTAGAGGCAGCGCCGCTTGAGCGCGTCGTGGACCTCGCGGGTCCGGTTCGAGGTGAGGATCACGCGCGGCGGGCGGTCGGCCTTGATCGTGCCGATCTCTGGGACCGTGACCTGGAAGTCGGACAGGATCTCGAGCAGGTACGCCTCGAATTCCTCGTCGGCCCGGTCGATTTCGTCGATCAGCAGGACCGGCGGCTCGCCGTCCGCCCCGGCCTCGAGCGCCTGGAGGAGGGGCCGCCGAATGAGGAAGTCCGGCCCGAAGATGTCGTGGGCGTTGGCCGTCGATGCCTCGCCGCGCGCCTCGAGCAGGCGGATCTCGAGCATCTGGCGGGGGTAGTTCCACTCGTAGACCGCGGCGTTGACGTCGAGGCCCTCGTAGCACTGAAGCCGGATCAGCTTCGTGCCGAGGGTGGCCGCGAGGACCTTCGCGAGCTCGGTCTTGCCGACGCCGGCCTCGCCCTCGAGCAGTAGCGGCCGGTCAAGCCGGAGGCCGAGGAAGACCGCCGTGGCAAGCGACCGGTCGCACACGTAGTCACGCTCGCGGAACGAATCGATGATCGATTCGATCGAGTCAACGGCGGTAGGGCTCGGCACGGGCGGGGCGCTGCGGGACATGGCGGCGATCCTACACCGCGACCTGTGCGGCCGCGCGCAACCCGGAGGTCGACGGCTCGATTGCAGCCCGGGCGCGGCCGATGGCCTGCTCGAACGAAAGCCGCTCGCCGGCCGCCCAGGCGCTCGACCACGCCTCTTCGGGGATCGTGGCGCGGGCTGCCTCGAGCGCCCGCTCGATCCGCCGCCGGTCGGCCTGGAGGCAGTGGTGGCGGGCCTCGCGGCGGATGGTCTCGGCCGCTGCCCACAGGGTCGTGGCCTCCTCGGGGCGCTCGGCCGCCACGAGCCCCGCGATCCCGTCGATCGCCTGGGCGACGATGCCCTTGGCCTCGATCCGCGACGCGAGCAGGAGGCTCGCGAACTGATGCTCCGCGGCCTGCGCGGGGCCGGTCCGATCGGTCAGGGTCACGTCGGCGCCGGCGCGAGTCCCGCGGTCGATGAGCAGGGCGACGGCTGGACTGGCCGCGATCGCCGCCGTATCGGCGTCGGCGGCCGGCAGGTCCAGGCCGGGCACCTCGGTAGTCGTGAGGCCGGCCCGCTCGAATGCCATCCGGCTCGTGACGAGGAGGCCGAGCGTGGGGGCCAGGGCCAGCATGTCCTCGAGGAGCCCGAGGTCATGCAGGACGCTTTCGGCGCCGTCGAGGACGAGGAGGGCGGGTCGATCGCTGATCGTCTCGGCGAATGCATCGGCGAGGTGGTCGGGCTCGACCCCGGCCAGGCCGAGATCGGCCGCAATGGCCGACGCGAGGCCACCCTCGCGCGAGGCCTCATGCAGCCAGAGCCAGGCGACGCGGCCGTCGAACGGTGCCCGGACCTCGCGCGCGACCTCGGCCGCAAGACGGGTCTTGCCCACCCCGCCGAGACCGCTCAGGACCTGTGTGCGCGGCGAACCGGCGACTGGCGCAGCGAGCAGGTCGGTGACCAGGTCGGCGACCAGCGCGCTGCGGCCGATCAGCGGCCAGGCCGGGTCGGGCGGGGCGGCATCCGGCCAGGCGAAGGCCTTCGATTGGCGAGGCCTGGCTGACGTGGGTGACGAGTCCATCGAGACCGGTGGATACGAGGAATCACCCCGAACCCGTTGCGCGGCGCGGGCGGCGCGCGCGGGCTCGCCTCAGCCGTCGGGGGCGTCGAGCTCCCTGGCGTACGGCGGGAAGCGGAAGCGCATCTCGCGAGTGAGGACCCCGCCATGGCCGAGGTGCGACACGGTCCGCCGGCTCGGCGGCTCGCCGGTGAGCAGACGCGGCAGCAGCAGGTCCGCAGCCGTCGCCTTTGAGTACGCGCCGCATGTCGGGAGCCCGAGGATCGCGGTCCGGCCGATCCGGGCGAGCCACAGCATCGAGCCGGGATGGGCCGGGACTCCCTGCCGCACGACGCGGCCGCCGAGGGCGGCGATCGCCGTGAAGAATGGGTCTGACGGATCGGTTGAGCGGCCGCCCGCCGTCAGGATCACGCTCACTCGGCCGCGCCCGCGCGCGTGCCGCGCCAGCGACGCCGCCACCGCCTCGTCCCCGTCGGCGACGTACTCGATCGCGACGAGCGTCGAGCCGAGGCTCTCGACCTTGTCGCGGACGCTCGCCTCGAACCGCGGCTTGTCGGCGGCGCGGAGCGACTCCTTGACGATCGCCGCGACCCGCATCGGCCGAAACGGGGCGACCCGGACCAGCGGCCGCCGCCCGTCCCCCGCGACGCGGGCCCCCGCGGCCACGACCTCGCCCGAGACGACGTGGGGCGCGACCTTCACGCTCGCGACAAGGTCGCCGGCGGCGACGATCGAGCCGTCGAGCCGGGTGAAGACCTCGAGCGGATCGATCCGGTTGAGCCGCTCGAGCTCGGCCACGCGAACATGAAGCACCCCGTCGTGGTCGGCGATCAGGTCGACCCTCGACTGCGACGGCGCACGGCGACGCAGCCCGGGGCCCGCGACAGCATCGGCCAGCCGAAGCGCCGCGTCGTCCTCGTGAAGATCGCCATCCTCGAGAACGATGACGGCGACCGGACCGACACCGAGCGAGACGTCGGCGCCGAACGCGGCGAGATCCGGGGCCGACAGGCGCCGGCCCTTCGACCAGCGGCTGCCGCCGACGACGATGTCGCGGGCGAGGACCGCTCCCACGAGCTCGATGGGCGGGCGGCGGCCCGGCGTCAGACGCTCGAGCCGCACCCGTCGACGAACCTGATCCGGATCTGCTGGCGCGAGGAGATCAGCCCGGCCGGCCGGTCAGCCGAGCCGGCCGAGCGCGGCGACGATCGCCCGCCTCGTGTAGGTGACCGCCATTGCCGCGCGGTACTCGCTGTCAGCATGGATGTCGCCGTTGACGGTCACGCCGTCAGTGGCATGCGCGGCGGCGGCCTCGATCGATTCGAGCGTGCCCTCGTTGCCGAGCAGCGCGGCCTCGACGGCCCGCGCTCGGTACGGAGCCTCGCCGACGCCGGTCAGGGCGATGCCCGCCTTCGTGATCGCGCTGCCGTTCTCCTTGATCACGACCGCCGCGACCCCGACGATCGAGTAGCCGGACGCCCGCTGCGCAAGGGAAACGTAGGCCGAGCCAGCGTCGTCGCGGGGCCCGGGCAAGCGGATCTCGGTGATCAGCTCGTCCTCGGCGAGGGCCGTCGAGAAGGCGCCGGTGAAGAACCCATCGGCCGCATAGACCTTCTCCCCACGCTTCGAGCGGGCCACGATCTCGGCGTCGAGCGCGAGCAGGACCGCAGGGAGGTCCGACGCCGGATCGCAGTGGGCGACTGAACCGCCGACCGTCCCACGGTTTCGAACCTGGACGTCGCCGATGTCCGGGAGGGCATCGCCGAGGAGTCCGTAGTGACGGGCGGGCGAGTCGGCCAGGTCCGAATACGTCGTGAGGGCGCCGACCGCCAACCGCCCATCGGGGAGCTGGCGCACACCGCGTAGCTCGGCCAGCCGGCCGATGTCGAGGAGCCGCTCCGGGCTGGCGAGGCGCAGCTTCATCAGCGGCAGGAGGCTCATCCCGCCCGCGATCACCTTGGTCCCGGGCGTCCCGACGAGACCGAGCGCCTCGTCGAGCGTGCTCGCCCGCTGGTAGTCGAACAGGTTCGGGATCATGCCCGGGCTCCCTTCGTGGCCTGGATCGCGTGCCACACCTTCTGGGCCGTGAACGGCATGTCGAGATGCTTGATGCCGAGCGGCGAGAGCGCGTCGTTGACGGCGTTGGCGACTGCCGCCGTCGACGCGATGCACCCCGCCTCGCCGACGCCCTTGACCCCGAGCGGGTTCACCGGCGACGGCGTCACCGTCTCATCGAGCTCGAAGCTCGGCAGCCACGACGCCCGCGGCAGTGCGTAGTCCATCATCGAGCCCGACAGGAGCTGGCCGTCGTCGCCGTAGACCGCCTGCTCCCAGAGGGCCTGGCCCACGCCCTGGGCGATCCCGCCATGGAGCTGGCCGTCGACGATCATCGGATTGATCTTCTTTCCGACGTCGTCGACCGCGATGTAGCGTTTCAGCTCGGTCTCGCCGGTCTCCTCGTCGATCTCGACGATCGCGATGTGGGTCCCGAACGGCCAGGTGCAGTTCGGCGTGTCGTAGTAGGCGGTCTCGTCGAGGTACGGCTCCATCCCGGCCGGCAGCGAGAAGCCCAGGTCGAGCGCGAACGCGATCTCCTGGAGCGTCTTCTTCTTGTCGGGCGAGCCCTTGACGCGATACTCGGCCCCTTCGACCTCGATGTCGTCGTACGACGCCTCGAGCATGTGGGCCGCGTAGCGCTTCGCCTTGTCGCGGATCTTGTCGGCCGCCTTGATTGCGGCCGTGCTCCCGACCGACGATGTCCGGCTGCCATACGACCCGTAGCCCATCGGAGTGCCCTGGGTATCCGAGTGCTGGATGACGATGTCCTCCATCGGCACGCCGAGTTCGTGAGCGATGATCTGGGTGTAGGTCGTCTCGTGGCCCTGGCCCTGGGGGGAGGTGCCCATCGTGACGATGACCTTGCCGGTGAGGTGGACCTTGATGTTGGACGACTCCCACATCGCGGCGCCCCAGCCCTCGCCGACGGCGCCGATCCACTTGCTCGGCGCCACCCCGCAGACCTCGATATAGGTCGAGAGGCCCATGCCGAGGAGCTTGCCGCGGCTCTTCGCCTCGGCCCGCTTGGCCTCGAGGTCGGCGTAGCCGGCGGTCTTGAGGGCCATGTCCATCGCCGGCTCGTAGTCGCCCGAGTCGACGTAGATCTTCTCGCCGTTGACCGCGGTCCCGAGACCGGACGGGTTGTCGTACGGGAACGCGTCCTTCGGGATGAAGTTCTTCCTTCGGAGCTCCGCCTTGTCCATCCCGATCTCGTTGGCGAACAGGTCCATCGCCCGCTCGATCACATAGGTGGCCTCGGGCCGGCCGGCGCCGCGATAGGCATCGACGAACGTCGTGTTCGTGTAGACGCCCGTCACCTCGGCGTAGACGTTCGGGATCTTGTAGCAGCCCGACAGGACGCGGGCGTAGAGGGTCGTCGGAATGCCAGGCCCGATCGTCGAGAGGCGGCCGCCGAGGTTGGCGAACGTCTTGACCTTGACGCCGGTCACGGTGCCGTCGCGCTTGCCCGCGATCTCGAGGTAGGTGATGTGGTCGCGGCCGTGGATCGTCGAGCCGTAGCTCTCGCGGCGGCTTTCGACCCATTTCACCGGGCGCCCGCCGCCGATCAGCTTGCTGGCGAACAGGACGAGGGCGTAATCGGCATAGCAGAAGATCTTCGTCCCGAAGGCGCCGCCGACGTCCGGGCTGATGCAGCGGAGCTTGTGCTCCGGGATGCCCATCGTGAAGATCCCGACGAGGAGCCGCTGGATGTGCGGCGTCTGGCTCGACATCCAGATCGTGTACTCGTCGGTCCCGGGGTTGTACCAGCCGATGTCGCCGCGGACCTCCATCGGGTTCGGGATCAGGCGGTGATTGACGAGCCGCTCGCGGACGACGACCTCGGCGTCGGTGATCGCCTGCTCCGTGCCCGCCTTGTCGCCGACCGTCCAGTCGAAGACGACGTTGTTCGGGGCGTTGTCGTGGAGTTGGACGGCGCCGGGCTGGGTCGCCTTCTCGGCGTCGACGACCGCGGGCAGCGGCTCCCAGTCGACCTCGATCGCCTCGAGGGCGTCGATCGCCTGCTCCGGCGTCTCCGCAACGACCGCGGCGACCCCTTCCCCGGTCCACTTGACCGAATCGGTCGCGAGCACGCGCGGAGTGCTGACGTTGTTCGTGATCCCGGACGCGCCGCCCGCCGGCCAGACCATCGGGAGCGGGTTGTAGGGGATGTCGGCGCCGACGATCACCGCGAGCACGCCGGGCATGCCCTTCGCCTTCGACGTGTCGACCGAGCGGATGTTGGCGTGGGCGTAGGGGCTGCGCAGGATGGCGAGATGGGCCATCCCGGTCAGCTTGATGTCGTCGACGTAGCGGCCCTGGCCGGTGATGAAGCGGGGGTCCTCGAGCCGCTTGACCGAGGTGCCGAGGACGTCCTGGACGGCGGTGGCCATCGTGGTGCTCCTTGCGTTCGCTGCGGTCAGGCGGGGGTCGCGGCGGGGGTCGGCCCGGTCGCACCGGCACGCATCAGCGACGCGGCCTCGCGGATCGCGAGCACGATGTTGTGGTAGCCCGTGCAACGACAGATGTTGCCCTCGATCGCGTGGCGGATCTCGTCGTCGGTCGGATCGAGGTTCCGGTCCAGGAGATCCGAGGCGGCCATGATCATGCCGGGTGTGCAGAACCCGCACTGCAGGCCGTGCTTGGCCCAGAAGCCCTCCTGGAGGGCGTGGAGCGAGCCGTCGGCGGCCTGCATCCCCTCGATCGTGCGGACGTTCGCGCCGTCCGCCTGGACTGCGAGCATCGTGCAGCTCTTGATCGCTTTGCCGTCGATCGTCACGGTGCAGGCGCCGCACTGGCTGGTGTCGCAGCCGACGTGGGTGCCGGTCAGCTCGAGGTCCTCGCGCAGGAATTGGACGAGCATCCGTCTCGGCTCGACATCCCCCTCGCGTGGCGTTCCGTTGACGGTGAGCGCAATGTGCTCGACCACGCCTGGAGCCTCCTTCCACGAAATCCGACGGTCAGGCGGTCTCGTGCCTGCTCCCTCGTCGATGGCATCCCGCGAATGGGTCAATGGTGAACCCGCGACCAAGCCGCTGCAAGCGGTTCGCGCACGCCGGACGGGCCCGGGCCTGACGCACCTGCTGACTCAGATCGAGAGGCGGCGCGCTCGGACGTGTCGGATTCGCGGAAGACTACGAGGGCTACGCCGCGCCCCGAGTCATCTCGCGCCTCAGCAAGGTCCCTGTCGCATGAATAAGCGGTCGTGAATGGACTCCTGCGATCAACGGCACATGAGCTCACGAGGCGCCGATCTCGACATCGGCTTGCAGATCGGCGCCTCGATCAAGTCTGGCCGCGAGTCCATTGGGTGGCCGCAACGAGAACTTGCCCGGCGCCTCGAAACGAACCAGTCGAAGATCCAGCGCCTCTAGTCGAGCGACGCCCAGCACATGGACGTTCGATTGGCGTCCACGGCATTCGAGCTGCTTGGGATCCGGATGTGGGATGACAGCTCGACGGCGGGACGGATTCAGCGCGAGTCTGCGCGGTCGAAGCCCGCGGCCGGTAGCTCGCTGAGTCAGCTGGCGACTCGATCGGACAATTGAGATGCTCGATCGGGACTCGATCCTGCCACGATCACGCACACCGTCGAGGACATTGAGTCGGTCGGTGTCTCAATCGCGGGCGGACGACCACCTAGCCGGCGACATCGTCGATGGCGGCTCCGAGGCCGTCGACCATTGTCGTGATCTCGGATTCCGTGATCACGAACGGCGGCGAGACCTGGAGGGCGTGCCCGCGCAGGACCCGCGTCGCCACACCGTGCCGGAGGGCGGCCGCGACCGCGCGTTCGGGCAGGCCCGGGTCGGCGGCGAGCACCGCGGCGGAGAATGCAACGGCTGCGGTCAGCCCGACCGTCCGGACCTCACCGACCCCGGGTGCGCTCTCGAGCCGGCGCACCTCGCGATCCAGGACAGGCTCCAGCAACGCCACCCGAGCCACCAGCCCCTCGCCTTCGAGAATGTCGAGATTGGCCATCGCCGCGGCAGCCGCGCCGGCGTGCCCGGAGTAGGTGTAGCCGTGGCGGAACACCGCGCCGGGCACGTCCTCGTCCCAGAACGGCCCCCGGACCCGCTCCCCCACCAGGACGCCGCCCAAGGGCACATACCCCGACGACACGCCCTTCGCAAACGTGATCAGGTCCGGCTCGATCCCGTAGCGCTGCGTGGCCCACAGGAACCCGGTCCGGCCGAAGCCGGTGATCACCTCGTCGGCGACCAGCAGGATGTCGTGCTCGCGGCAGAGCCGGTTGACCTCGGGCCAGTAGTGGTCCTCGGGCGGGTAGACGCCGCCGGCCCCGATCACCGGCTCACCGATGAACGCCGCGATCTCGTTGCCCCGCTCGGCGAACAGGGCGCCGAGCGTTTCGCTGTCCATCGACCCGACGTTGACGACCTCGTCGATGAAGTTGCCGCCGTAGCCCGACTTCATCGGGGCGATCCCGACGAGCGACGTGCCCCAGCCGTGCATCCCGTGGTAGCCGAACTCGCGCGACACGATGACCCGCTTCTCCGGCCGCCCGATCACGTCCCAGTAGCGCCGGACGAGCTTGGCCGCCGTGTCGACCGCGTCAGAGCCACCCGAGCCGAGGAACACAACCGCGTTCGCGATCGGCGCGAGCGCGGCCAGCCGATCGGCGAGGGCGAGCGTTGGCTCCGAGGTATAGGCGCCGAATGACGAGTAGGCCGGCAGCTTGGCGAGCTGCTCGGCAACGGCGTCGGCGATGACGCGCCGGCCGTAGCCGACGTTGCAGTACCAGAGGGCGGCGGTCGCATCGAGATATCGATTGCCCGAGGTGTCCTCGAGCCAGACGCCGTCGGCCGAGCGGATGACGACCTTCGCCTCGGCGACCGTGTGCATGTCGGCGAATCCGTGCCAGAAACGACTCGAGGTGGTCATGCGGCTCCTTGGATCGAGGTCGGGCCATCGGCGCGGGGCGGCGTGCCAGGCACGACGGCTGGCGACGTGACGGGCTCGAGCCGATGGTAGACGCCGACGGCCGCGACGTGCCGCCTGGCGGCCCGGTAGAGCAGGTTCGCGGGGAACGGCTGCTGCGTGGCCGTCGACCGGATCACGGCATCCCGCTCGACGCCGCCGTCCAGGCGATGGATGGTGAACCGGGGCCCCTGCTGCCCGGGCGGCTCGACATCGACCCAACCCGACGCCTCCACGTTCCGGACCCAGCCGGCCTCGCCATTCGGATGGCCGACGTACCAATGCCCGCCATAGCTGAGGAGCGTCACGAGCGTTCGGCGCGGTCGGCCAGTTCGGCGGCCCGAATAGCGAAGCTCCACGATGCCGGTCAGGCCGGGCAGGTCGTTGGCCATCCACGAGCGGATCAACGGGTCGAGGGCGCGGACGAGCCGGTAGCCGACCCGCCAGGCGATCGACCACGCGGCCGAACGACGGGGCTTCAGGGAAGAGACCGTCACGGCCGGCGACGGCGGGCCGGGTCGAACCGTCCGAATGAGGCCGAACGGGGGCCGATCGTCCGCCGGTCGAGCAGGCCGACAAGCTCCGCGTCGGACTCGACTGCGGCGATCCGGCTCGCTTCCGCGACGATCGCCAGCCGCCGCAGCGCATCGCCGCGAGTGATCGGCTGGGTCGTCGGAGCGTTCGCGAGGCCGACCCGGGCGAGGCCGCGACCCGCGGACGACGCCGCGTAGTGGGCCGCCCAGACGAGTAGCTCGCGGGTCTCGTCGGCGCCATCGTCGAATCCGAGCGCGCCGCAGATGATCCCGCGATCGCCCGGTGCCTGGGTGATCAGCCGCCAGTTGTCCGGGCCCGCGATCAGGTCGAAGGCGTAGCTCGCATAGGCGAGGCCGAAGAACGTGGCAGCCGGCGCGGTGTCGAGGTTGCCGCCGGTCAGCGTGAGCGAGGCATGGATGCCCTCGCTCCCATCGATCAACCGGCCGTGCGCGGCGACGAAGGTTGCCGCGGCGGCCGGGTCGGTTGCGACCGACAGCGCATCCGGCTCGTCAATCTCCACGAACGGGCAGCCGGCCTCGGCGAGGGCCAGCACGACGGCCCGGAGCCGATCGGCGAGATCCTCGGGTCGATCACCCGAGACGCGGGCCGCACTAAATGGTCCGAGGAGGGTCTGCTTGACCGGTACCGCGCAGGACGCCTCAGCCGCCTGCCACCCGCCGACGACCGAGTCGACGTCGACCTCTGGGCCGACCGGAGGCGCGCCGTCGCTGACGAGCTCGAGCCCGGCCGCCGCAAGCGCCGCGACGTCGTCGAGCCTGGCCTCCGATGCATCGTCGGCGACGTGTTCCGGATCGCGCGGCAGGGAGCCGAGCAGGGTGGAGAACAAGGCGGACCTCTGTGGATCGATCGATCCTAGCCGACCGCGGCGCGTCCGGCGCGAGTCGGGGATGATGGGCGCGATCGATCCCTGCCGAGGAACCCTCATGTCCGCCGACCCAGCCAACCCAGCCGACCCCGCCGACCGCGCCGTCCAAACGACCCCAGCCGCCTGTCCAGCCGACATCCTTCGCCCGCTCCGCCGGACACGCCAGGTCCGGGAGTTCGAGGCGACGCCGCTCGACGCCGCGACGCTCGACGCACTGGCCGATGTCGCGCGCTGGACGGGGAGCAGCGCCAACACCCAGCCGTGGCGGTTCATCGTCATCACGGACCCGGCGACGCTCCGTGCCATTCACGAAGCCGGCATGCCCCAGACCCGCGGCCTCGCGACTGCAACCGCGGCGATCGCGATCGCCTTGCCCGCCGATCCGGCCCGCGCAGTCAGCGATGCCTACGACGACGGACGCGTCGCGGAGCGCCTGCTCGTCGCAGCGCGGTTGCTCGATCTCGGTGCCGGGATCAGCTGGATGAAGGCGGACGTCCGGCCGGCGGTCGCGAAGATCCTCGGGCTGCCCAACGATTGGACGATCCGCACGATCGTCCAGCTCGGTCACCCGACGGCGGCGGGCCGCGCGCCGAAGGCTGCGCCGGGCAAGGCTCGGCTGCCGCGCGAAGAGACCGTGTTCGCAGAGCGCTGGCCGACCGGCTGAGGCACGGCGGGCGCGGCGAGCGGCGACGGGTCAAGCGTCCTCGCCTTACGCTCCGCTGACATTCGCCGCCTCCGGTCGACGGCCCGCGGCGTATCCTCCGCCGCGATGGCGACTTGCCGCGTCCGCCCCTCGACCGCCGGATGAAGACGATCCTCGTCGTCGACGACGAGCGGCACATCGTCGACCTCGTCCGCCTCTACCTCGAGAAGGAAGGCTTCGCGGTCGTCGCCGCCCATGACGGCATCGACGCCCTCGAGCGGCACGCCCGGCACGATCCGGACCTCGTGATCCTCGACGTCATGCTGCCGAAGCTCGACGGCTTCGAGGTCTGCCGCGAGATCCGGCGCCGCGGCGACACGCCGGTCCTCATGCTGACCGCTCGAGACGACGACATCGACGCAATCGTCGGTCTCGAGCTCGGCGCCGACGACTACGTCACGAAGCCGTTCAATCCGCGGGCCCTGGTCGCCCGGGTGAAGGCGATCCTCCGTCGGACCGACGTGACCGCCCGCGGCGGGCGGCCGATCGAGGTCGGAAGCCTCAGGATCGATCCGCGTCGGCGCGAGGCTTCGGTCGCCGGCCGCGATCTCGGCCTCCGCGCCCGCGAGTTCGACCTGCTCGCGGCGCTGGCCCGCGACCCGGGCGTGGTCCTCACGCGCGACGCCCTGCTCGAAGACGTCTGGGGCACCGACTTCCCCGGCGAGACGCGGACCGTGGACGTCCACGTCAGCGAGGTCCGGCGCAAGCTCGGGTCGGATGGTCCGCCGATTGAGACCCTTCGCGGCGTCGGCTACCGGCTCGTACCGCCCGGCCGGGAGCCGGTTCCGGGTCCCGCGCCGGCGAACGAGACCGCGCCCGCCGAGCCGGCCTGACCGGCGCCCTGGCGCCCGCCGCGTGATGCCTCGCAGTCTGACCGGCCGGATCGTCGGCGCATTCGCCCTCCTCGCCGTCGTTCTGTGGCTCGCCATCGGCGCCACGATGTTCGTGGTCCTGCGCGGACTCCACGCCGAGGCGACCTCCAGCAGCCTCGCCGACATCGCACAGACCTTCGCGGTCCGGGTCCGTGGCGCCGTCGCAGACCGGGACGTCCGACAGGTCATCGCCCAGGTCCGCGACCAGGTCAGCGGCAACGGCATCACCATCCACCTGCTCGCTGCGGACGGGTCGGTCGTGGATGTCGGGCTCGCCGACCCCGCGCCGACTGCCCCGATCCCGATCCCGTCGGCGACCCGGATCGGCGACACCCTGACCGGCTCGACCCGCTTCGGCGACGGCGAGACCCACGATTACGCCGCGCTCGTCCTGCGCGGGCCGAACGCCGCGGCCGCTCGGGCAATCCTGCTGTCGTCGGTCGATCGGTCCGGCGCCGACGCCATCCGTGATGTCGGGCGGACCCTCCCGATCGTCATCCTCGTGACGCTCGCGATCGGCGCGCCGCTTGCCTTCGTCCTCTCACGCTCGATCGCCCGTCCGCTCGATCGGCTCGCCCGACGAACGACCGCGCTCGTCGACCCGTCCGGCGGCGCGATGCCGCCGCTGCCGCTCGACGGCCCCCGCGAAGTCCGCGAGCTGACCGGTCGGGTCAACGTCCTCGGCGACGAGCTGGCTCGGACCCGCGCCCGCGAAAGCGAGCTCCTGGCCGACCTCCGCCACGACCTGCGCACGCCGCTGACCGTGATCGGTGGCTATGCCGCCGCGCTCGCCGACGGCACGGCAACCGGACCGGCCGCCGACCGAGCGGCCGCCGCGATCGCCGAGGAGGCGAATCGGCTCGAACGCCTCGTCGACGAGCTGGGCGCGATCGACCGCCTCCGGACCGGACCGGCCGCCCTCAGGCTCGAGCCGATCGACGCCATCGCGATGCTCGACGCGACGATCGAGCGGTTCGCGAGCCGGGCGCGGGCCGGCGGCGTCGACCTGGCGATCGCGGCGCCGCCCGATCGTGCCGACGACGCGGTCCCGGCCCTCGCCGCAGACCGGCTCGCCGTCGAGCGGATCCTCGGCAACCTCGTCGACAACGCCCTGGCGGTTGTCGGCCCCGGGGGATCAGTCCGGCTCGAGGCTCGCGCGGTGGACGGCGCGCTCGGCGTGTCCGGTGCTGCGGTCGCCTTCTCGGTCGCCGACGACGGCCCGGGCTTCCCGCCGGGCGGGACCGAGCGTGCCTTCGAGCGCTTCTACCGCGGCGATCCGTCGCGGACCGGCCCGGGAACGGGCCTCGGGCTCGCGATCGTGCGCGAGCTCGCGCGGGCCCATGGCGGGGCGGCGATCGCGGAGAACCTCGCCCCGCGAGGAGCGCGCGTCAGCGTGGTGCTGCCGGTTCGACCGCCGAGCGCGTGAGGCGTCGGTCGGCGTCGCGGGCTCGACAAGTCCCGCGGCTCAGCCCCAGCGGCCGAATCCGATCGCGGCGGCGACCGCGAGGAACCCGGCGAGGATCACCAGGGCGATCAGCCGGCCGATCGGGCTGCCGATCAACCCGGTGCTGATCTGGCCGGTCCCGCCGGCCTGCCACATCGACCGCAGCGTATTCACCCGGCCCGGAACGAACGCGATGCCGAGGAGGGCGCCCGTGATGAACCCGCCGATGTGGGCGAAGTTGTCGATGTAGCCGGCCGCGACGATCCCGAAGATGATGTTGATGATGAGCAGGGTCCCGAGCTGGCCGACGAAGTTGCGCGACGCCCGATCAAGGGCCGGATTGTGCGTCCTCGTGGCGATGAGCAGGATCCCGAACAGCCCGAAGATCGCGCCGGACGCCCCGACCGACGGGGCCGCGCTGCCGAACGCGAAGCTCCCGAGCGAACCGCCGAGCGCACAAACGAGATAGAAGGCGACCATCTGTGCCGAGCCGTAGAGCCGCTCGACGATCGGGCCCGACAGGTACAGGGCGTACATGTTGAAGAGCAGGTGGAGGAAGTTGTTCGGGTCGTGGAGGAGCGTCACCGTCCACAGCCGCCAGAGCTCGCCTGCGGCGACCTTTGCCTTGTCGAGCCAGAGGAGCTCGTAGATCGACTGCTGATCGGCCGGCGACACGAGCAGCGCCGCCAGGGAGACGGCGACCGTGATCCCGATGATCGCGTATGACGCCACCGGCAGGACGCTCCCCCGGCCGCGCGCGAAGTAGCGCCGCGACGCCCGGACGTTGCCAGTCTCCTTGGCCAGCCAGCCGAGACGGTTGGCGATCTCCGGCTTGTCGGCGGCGGGCGCCCTCCGATCGGCCTCGCGATAGGCGGCGATCGCGCCGTTGAGATCGCCATCGCGGACGCGGGCGGCGGCCACGTTCCGCCAGGCGAGGTAGGTCGACGTCGTCTCGGGCAGCTGGAGGACGGCCTCCCAGGTCCGGACCGCACCGTCCTCGTCGTCCATCCGGTAGCGGGCCTGGGCCATCCCGAGCAGGGCGGCCGCTGTGACCTCGGGATCGTCGAAGCCGACGACGCGCTGGTAGGTCGCGAGGGCCTCGGCATACTCGCCGCTCTCGATCAGCTCGGCGCCGTGGTCGAGGAGGGCCCCGGCCGACTCGCGCGTGAGCGGACCAGTCGCGTGGCGGTCCGCCGGGGCCGGGGAATCGGCGGAAGGTGCCGGATCGGCGCCGGCAGGCGGTGCCGGTTCCGGAGTCGAGGCGGCTTCGTCGTTCATCCGGGCCGACGATACAGGACCCGCCGGTAGACTTGCGCCGATGTGCGGACGGTTCAGCCAGCAGCGCCCGGCGTCGGAGCTGGCGGAGATCTTCGCGGCCGAGCCGCTGGCCGAGGAGCTCGGCGAGCGGTTCAACGTCGCGCCGACCGACGAAGCCCTGGTCGTGGTCCAGCGCGAAGAGCGGCGAGCGATCACCGCCTACCGTTGGGGGCTGATCCCGCACTGGGCCGACGCGGCCAAGGTCGGTTCGCGGATGTTCAACGCCCGCGCCGAGACGCTGACCTCCAGCCCGGCCTTCCGTGACGCGTTCCGGCGGAAGCGCTGCATCGTCCCGGTCGACAACTTCTATGAGTGGCACCGCGAGGGAACGCGCCGCCAGCCCTTCGCCATCGCCCGGGCCGACGGGCGGTCGCTCGCGCTGGCGGGCCTGTGGGACGGCTGGCGTGATCCGGCGACGGACCGAGTCGTCCGGACCTTCACGATCGTCACGAGCCGGCCCAACGAGCAGATGGCGGGACTGCACGATCGGATGCCGGTGATCCTCGCTGAGGGCGCCTGGGCCGACTGGCTGGATCCGGCTTTCGCGGATCCCGCCGAGCTCCTCGGCCTGTTCGAGCCGAGCGACGACGTCGAGCTCAGGATCTGGGCCGTGAACCCGCTCGTGAACAACGTCCGGAACGACGGGCCCGAGCTCGTTCGCGCGCTCGACCCGATCGATCGGGAGCTCGCCGTCTCGGCTTCGCCGGTCGCGACGCTGCCCGGCCTGTTCGACTGAGGCGACCGGCCCGAACGGACGCGGGCCGCCAGCGTCTCAGGACGAGACGGCCGCCCAGCCCCCCGCGCCCGATGCGGCGCTGAAGGCCTGCATCGGGTCGCGGCCCTGGTCGAGCGCGACCGCGTACGACGCGACCATGGCCGCGAACGCCGCGTCCGGATCGGACGGCGGACGCTCGAGGACCGTCGCCGACTCCGGCAGGTCCTCGGCGGAGGCGCCGCCGCGCACGATCGTGATGAGTGCGGCGCCGGCCCAGCCCGCCGCACCGACGACGGTTGCGAGCGATGGCACGTCGAGCTCCGCGGCAACGATCACGACTCGGTAGTCCGGCAGGTAGCGCAGCGCGAGCTCGAGATCCGCGGCATCCATCGACAGACCGGGCGGCTCGGAGGAGTCGCCGCCCGCGCTGCGGCCGTCGGCGCCGTCGTCGATCGCCTCGTCATCGTCGTCCAGGAGCGCCACGCCAAGGTTCGGCCCGTCGGGGTCAGGTGAGATCTCCGCGGGCGGTGGCGCACTCGGCGTCAGGCGGCCGGCCTCGCGCAGAACGGCGACATGGCCGACGCCGGCGGCGGCGAGTGCGAGCAGGACCAAATCGCCGGCCGAATCCTCGCCGACCCGACCCACGACCTCGACGGCGGCACCGGCCCCGGCGGCCACTCGCGCGATCGACGCCCCGAGCCCGCCGGCCTCGATTCCCGCCGCAACCGGCCGCGCGAAGGGACTTCCGACGACAACGATCACGGGCGTGAGCCTATCAGTGTTGCAATGCGTCACCGAAAACAGGCTCCGCAAGGTGGTTCGCAAGGGTGGCGATAGTACGATCGGCCGCCGGGGCAGCCCTGTAATGCCGCCAAAGGTACCGATCGACGACGTGCGCAGGCCGATCCGACGCAATCGTGCCGCTCGACGCTCCGGGCAGTTGCTCGTCGAGTTCGCCCGTCGTGGCGCCGCCCGCCCCAAGTCGCGAAGTCGGCACCGGGGCCAGTCGATGGCCGAGTTCGCGTTGATCACCCCGATCCTGATCATGTTCTTCGTGGGCATCGCCGATTTCGGTCGGATCTTCAATGCCGGACTCATCGCCGACGGGGCGGCCCGCGACGCCGCCGAGCACGCAGCCCAGGCCTACATCGCGAATCCGCCGGGCGATCCGGCGTTGACGCCGGCACAGCGCCTATCGACGGCACCGCCTCCGGGTGATCCGAACTTCTACGACGCTCTCCATCTGGATGCAGCCAAGGTCGTCTGTGCGGAGATGCACCAGCTCCCGAACGTCGACTTCGACCCGTCGACCGGTGCGTGTGCCACTTCCCCGGCTATCGGCGTCTGCGTCCACGATCAGGCGGAGCCCGTGGGTCATTGCGGAGGCCAGATCGCGGGCTTTCCGTGGCCGTTCCCGAGTCAATGTCCGCAACTCGGTGCGGCGTGGCCCGACCCGCCGGGTAACGGTGAGCGCTGGGTCGAGGTTCGCGTGTGCTACAAGTTCACCGCCCTCTTGAACCTGCCCTTGTTCTCGCTCGGGAACTTCTACGTGGAGCGGACTCGCACGTTCACGATTCCGTGCTATTTCGCGACAGGCTTCGGGGCATGTCCGTGAGCCGGCGACGCGGCCAGGCGCTCACGGAGTTCGCGCTGGTGTTTCCGTTCGTCGCGCTGCTCCTGTTCGGGATCATCTCGCTGGGCCTCTACGTGTTCTACCAGCAGCAGCTTTCGGCGGCTGTTCGGGGCGCCGCTCGGTATGCGGCGATCCACAGCGCGAGCGCCCAGTGTCCCACTGTCTCGCACAAGGACCCGCAGGCCCCGCCGAACAGCTATGCCCGCTGCGATGCCCCCGTGGATGGATGGCCGAAAATGGTTCAAGCCGGGCGATCGGCGATCTGGGGGATGAACTCAGCCAGCGTGTCGATCGTGGGCTGCTGGTCCGGCTATACGGATATCAACGGGAACGACATGCCGCCCGGGTCAACCGGCGCAACCTACGCTCCGTGCACGATTTCCGGACAGGTCGCCGAGACGACCGTCTCCGCCATCCCATGCCCGGTGTCAGGCGCCGACACGGTCGATTCCGCTAGCGATGTCTCCTTTGGATCCGGCAACACCTACGGCACCCGAGTCACCGTGTACGGCTGCTTTCTCTGGCGGCCGCCGATGGCCGGATTCCTGATGATCCCGCCGCAGGTGACCATCCGGGCCGGGATCACCGAAATCGTTCAACGACAGCAGTAGAAGGGCGAACGCGATGGATGCAACACATGACTCCCGGGCGCGCGGACAGGTCCTGGTCATCTTCGCCGGGTCGCTCCTCGTCCTGATCGCGATCGCAGCCCTTGTCATCGACCTGGGATTCGTTTTCATGATCCAGCGCCAGGAGCAGAACGCGGCGGATCCCGCCGCCATCGCTGCGGCGAGGTTCATCCGCCCGACGGCGACGACGGGCCCGGACGTTGCCGGCATGCGGAGCGCTGCCTGCTTCTACGTCCGCCAGAACGGCTACTTCCCGTCGGCGATCGACAATACCGGCTGCACTCCTACGAATGACCCGAACGGCGCCACCCTGACCGTCAACTACCCGCCGAGCATCGCGGGTGGCAGGTTCGCTGGGACCAGCGGCTTCGTCGAAGTCATCATCACGCGCACGCATCGCTCATATCTCGGGGCCATCGTCGGGATCTCGCAGATCAGCGTCCGGAGCGAGGCGGTCGCGGCGTTCAGCAACGGCGATTCGAACTCCAGCTCCTTGATCGCCCTCGATCCGACCCACTGCGCGTCAGGCCACATCCACGGAACAGGAACGATCAACATCCACCGCCTCCCGGGAGTGACGTCCGGCGGTTTCGTGCAGGTCAACTCGAATTGCTCCAACGGCTCTCCTGACAACGTGTGCGGCCCCAGCGGTGGCGGCCTCAAGGTCGACTCGAATGCTTCCAATTTCACGGCGCCGATGACCTATGTGGTGGGGTCGTGCCAGGCGACCTCGGGCACCGTCAACGGAGGCCTGACCGAAGGGGCGGCGGTTGTCGGCGATCCGCTCGCCGAGCTTCAGCCACCGAAACTGGGTGACTATTCGGCCGGCAGGTGCACACCGACGAGCCCGCCGTTGACGCCGGGCGCGTCGGGCTGTCGATTCAGCGGCGGTGGTGGTGGTGGTGGCGGCGGCGGAACGACGATATTCAACCTGCAACCCGGGATCTTCTACGGCGGTTGGCAGATCCAGAACAATGTCGAGCTCGTCCTCGCCCCCGGCCTCTACATCTTCGCCGGCGGGGGCGTTAGCCTCGTCGCCGGCGGATCGATCACATCGGTCCAGGGTGGAGGTGGGACGCCAGCTCCGGTGATGTTCTATAACACCGACGATCCGAGCACGCATTCCGGCCAGGCTCCCATCGACTTCACGGCAACCTCGACTCTCTCGCTGCGCCCGATTGCCAGCGGACCGTACACAAACATCCTGATCTGGAACGATGGCAATGGAAGCACTCCAACGGCACCGATCACGCTGGGCGGCCAGACGCAGCTGGACATCGCGGGGACCATCTATTCGCCGAAGGGCCAGGTCACGCTCGAGGGTGGATCGGGCGTTGGCGGCAGCCCGACGAATCGGGCGGCGATCCAGATCATCGCCTGGCAGTGGGACGTCGGCGGCAACGCGACCCTCGACATGCCGTACGACCCGGCGGGTCTGTACCAGCTGAACCAGAAGGGTCTCGTCCACTAAGGACTTCTGGGCAATTGAGTGGCCGCGGGAGTGGGACCACTGTTTGCTCATGCCGAAACGAGCCCTCGCTGCAGTTCTGTGGTTCGCCGCCGTGTGGGTCGGCTATGAGATCGTCTGGTCGCTGACCGGAGTGCCGCGCCTGGTTGGGCCGATCATCGCCTTCGCCGTTTCTGCGACAGTCGCCCTCGATCCGATGGCCGTGTTCTGGCCCCGACGGGACGGCCGTGTTTCCGGACCGACGGTCCGTCCCGTGAGCGAGACGAACGTCCTCAGTCACTGAGAGCAGCTCCAGGGCGCCAAGACCCCGACCTTCGGTCGGGTCTCTTCATTTCCGACCGACCAGGGGTGGTGCCACGCACCGGTACTTCCGACCCACGACGGCCGGACCTATGGGCGGCGGCGCAGAGCACCGGTTGATGACGATCCTGTCGCTCACGTCTTCGGACTCGCCGCAGTACCGGGGTGACTTTGCCTTCCTTCCGAGCGCGTCTTCGTTCCGCCGCATCCGACGCGGGCAGTCGCGGGCGCCCGCGACTGCCGCTCCGCGGCCGCCGCCGCCCTGACGTACGGACTGGGCGCCGCGGCCAGGGCCTCGTCGAGTTCGCGATGATCGTCCCGCTGATGTTCATCCTGGCGGTCGCGGTCGGCGACTTCGGGCGGCTCTTCAACGCCGCAGTCGCCACCGAATCGGCCGCTCGCGAGGCAGCGGACTACGGCGCAACCCTCGGCTCCTCGGCGTGGTCGAGCGCGCAGTCGCCGTGGACCACGAACCAGGACGAGATGCGCCTCCGGGCCTGCACGGCGATGTCCGGCCAGACTGACTTCGAGAACACCGCCGGCACCTGCTCGGGCAATCCGCTGATGACGTGGCGGCTCGAAGACTCCAACGGGACCAGCCCGCCTGCCGTCGATTGCTCGACCTTGACCGGCCTCGTGGCACCGTGCCGAATCCACGTCACGGTCACCTACACGTTCCGGCCCCTGTTCGCGATCCCGCCGATCCCCGGTTCGCTCGCCTTGACCCGCGACAGCTGGTTCGCCCTCAACGACCTGACGGGCGACTGATGCGCCGGTCCACTCGATCTGCCGGGAGCCGCCGGCCTCCGCTCAACCCGAAAGCCTCGCGACCGCGCCGGCTCGGCCAGGCCATGGTCGAGTTCGCGCTCGTGGCGCCGCTGTTCTTCTTCCTGCTCTTCTCGATCATCGAGTTCGGGCGGGCCGTCTACTACATCCAGATGCTCAACAACGCCGCCCGTGAGGGCGCCCGATACGCCATCGTCCACGGCGGCCCCGGCTGGGCGACCGGCTGCGAATCGGGGCCCTTCCCCGCGACGCCGGCCTACCAGGGCGCGACAGTCTGCGACCCGAATGGCGACAAGGTCGTCGCCGCCACCAAGGCTGCCGCGATCGCGATCATCGACGCGACGCCGAATGCGTTCGGCGTCGACGTGCGGTGGTGCGCCAACGACGGCAACATCGCCGACTGTCCGGGGCCCCACGGCGACGGCGACAACGGCCGCAACCAGACGGTCAAGGTCACGATCACCTACACCTTCCAGCCGATGATCGCGGGAGTCGTCCCGCTTCCGACGTTCACGATGACCGGAGGGTCGACGCTTGTCATCAACAACTGATCGCCTCCGCCGGATCGGCGGCGGCGGGCCGGCTCGCCGCGAACGCGCTCGAGACCGCGGCCAGGTCCTCGTCATCTTCGCCTTCGGGATCGTCGGGATCCTCGCGGTCGCGGCCCTCGTGTTCGATGTCGGCCAGAACCTGTTCGAGCGGCGCAAGCAGCAGGACGCGGCCGACGCCTCCGCACTGGCCGGCGCCCGCTGGCTGACGACGACTGCCTGCCGGGCCCGCATCTCGATCACCAACTGCCCCGAGGCCTACAGCGCGGCGATGGCCCTGGCCAATACCCATGGCTATGTCACCAGCCAGGTCACGATCAACATCCCGCCGGCAACGGGGCAGTTCGCGGGGTTGAATGGCCACATCCAGGTCTCGATCGACTCGAACCGCGGGTCGTACTTCGCCGGCGTCGTCGGGATCACGCGGTTCCGTATCGGCGCGGCGGCGGTCGCCTCCAACCTCAACAAGTACCCGCTTCCCTTCTCGCTCCTGTCGTTGAACACGACCTCCTGCAAGACGGGCCACGCCCACGGAAACGGCGTGCTCACCGTTGCCGGCGACGTCATGGTCGACTCACCATGCACTACTCCGCCGGCCCTGCTGACCGATGGGACGGGCGCGACGATCAATGTCAGCGGCTCGTGTTCCGCCGTCGGGGCGATCGGTGGGAACACCGGCAGCCTGACCTGCGCGTCGACCCAGGAGGGGGCCCCGTACGTGGCCGACCCCCTCATCGGCCTGGCGGGACCGACGATCGGGAGCGCGGCGGTCCCGAATCCCCCGGCGAACGTGTACGTGACCGGCGCCGACATCGCGACGAACAAGATTCCCAACGGCTGCCCGGGGTCCAACTCACCCTCGACGGCGGCCCGCCCCTCGGGCTGCACTCTCCAGTACAACCGCGACAAGGTCATCTGGATCTATCCGGGCGTGTACTACGGCGGCCTGAACATCAAGCAGTCGTCTGCGGCGCTCACGGTCTACATGGCCCCCGGCATCTACTACATGTCCGGCGGCGGCTTCCAGATCGCCGGCCAGCCGACCGTCCACACCGTCGACGCCGCGACCGCCCTGGTCCCCTACCCCACGGCCTACGGCGGCGGCGTCTTGATCTACAACACCGACACGCCGGGCGGCGGCGGGGTCAAGCCGATCGACTTCCAGAACACGACCGACGTCCAGCTCCACGGCTACACTGGGTCGACCTATACCGGGATGCTCCTCTGGCAGGATCGCAACGCCTCGTCGCAGCCGGCGATCGCGATCGAGGGGTCGTCGACGATGACCTTGACTGGAACGATCTACATCCCGAAGGCCGACTTCAACTTCACCGGCAACGGTGGCTCGGAGGTGCTCGACGCGCAGGTGATCTGCGACACCTTCGACATCGGAGGCAACGGCGACCTGAACATCACGTACAACCCGAACGACGCGATCAAGCTGAGCGGAGTCGGTCTGGTCCAGTAGGTCCGGGACGACGCCATCGCGGAGCGCCGCGAGCGGCTGCACCTGGTCTCGTCGACGCTAGCCGTCGCCGCCCGAGTGGTCATTGCTCGGCGTCGCCGTCGCGATCGGGCTCGGCGTCTGATCGCCGCCGCCCGATCCGGAGCCCGACCCCGATCCTCCGCCGTGATCTTCGGTGCCGGTCGCGGTGGGTGACAGAGTTCGGGGCCTGGTCGTCGGGGCGTCGGTGTTCGCCGGCTCGGGCGTCCCGGTCGACCCGGAATCGCCGGTCCCCTCAGGTGAGCCCGTTGGCATGGGCATCGGCGACGGGGAGGGCGACGGCGTCGACAGTGGGCTCACCGACGGCATCGGGCTCGGCAGCGACACCGACGGGCTCGGCTGGATCGGACCAGGTGTCGGGGCGGGGCCGTTGAGGAGGTCGAACGCACCGACCGCCGCGCCGCCTGCGGCGAGCAGCGACGCGGATGCCACCACGAGAACGAGGGCGAGGGCCTGGGCCCGGACGGCCAGCGGCGCCGGAGCACTCGCGATCGTCCGCCAGGTGTCGCCGAGGGCGGCGACCGCGTCGCGGACCCGGCCGCCTACGAGCGCGAGCCTGAACGCACGGACCGGCTGCGGCAAGGGCTCGCGGGCGACCGCGATCATCACCCGGTCAACGAACCCGTCGCTCGGCAGGACGGAGCCGGCCGTCGTCAGAGCCTCGAGCTCACGCCCCATCTCGGCCGCGATCCGATCCTCGTCGGACGGATGGATCCGGACGTCGCGGCTCATCGGGCACCGCCGTCGACCGTGCCGCGGAGACGAAGCAGCCCGCGTCGGAGGTGGGTCTTCACGGTGCCGAGTGGGCGGCCTGTCTCGATCGCGATCTCGTCGAGGGACAGCTCGCCGAAGAAGCGCAGCGCGATCGTCTCCCGGTACGGCTCGTCGAGCCGGGCGACCGCGGCGCGGACGTCGGAGTCGCGCTCTGCACGGAGGGACGTCAGCGCAGGATCCTGACCGCCCGGCAGGTCGAACGGGCGCGCTGGGTTGGCCGGGTCGATCCAGGTGACCTCGCGTCGGCGCTGAGCCCGGCGGACCGCGATCCGGACGGCGATCCGAGTGAGCCAGGCGCCGAACGGCCCGTCGGCGCGCCAGCCGGCAAGGCCGCGAAACGCGGTCACGAACGCCTCCTGGGCAGCATCCTCTGCCTCGTGGATGTCGCCGAGGACGCGGTGGCAGGCGCGGATGACCGCCGCGGATTCGCGCTCGACGAGGACGCGGAAGGCATCCCGATCGCCGGCGAGCACGGCATCCACGGCGGCACGATCATCGGTGACCTCGGACTGGGCTTGGGTGCGGGAGGGTGAAGTGGGCGTGACGTGACCCTCGCGAAGCAGGGGAATCGTGGACGGACCGATCGTCCGCCCACGACCCACGGTACCGGTAGAGTCGCCGGCCTGTCAGATCGCGCCGATCAAGCGTCAGTCGTTGCCGCCGCCGGAGTTGCCGCCGCCGGAGCCGCCGCTGCCGGAGTCGCCGCCGGATCCGCCCGATCCGCTGCCGGAGTCGCCGCCGTTGTCGGCGGTCCCGGTGGGCTCGGCCGTACCTGCCGGCTCGGGGGTGTCCCTGGGCTCCGCGGTCTCGATCGGCTCGGGCGTGTCCTTGGGCTCGGCCGTCTGCTGATCGCCCTGGTTGTTGTCGTTCTGGTTGTTGGCGGTCGAGTTCGGCTCGGAGGTGCGGACCGACTCCGGGGTTCCGGTCGGCTCGACCATCTCGGTGGGCTCGAGCGTTCCGGTCGGCTCGACGGTCTCGGACGGCTCCGGCGTGCCGGTCGGCTCGGCGGTCTCGGTCGGCTCGGGCGTCCGGTCGCTCGAGGTGACGGTCGAATCGACCGCCCGAGCGGGCTTCGAGGCGATCGCGTTCGCGCCGAGCACGGCGCCGCTGACGAGGAACAAGGCGACAGCCGAGCTGGCGACGCTCCGGCCGAGGCGATTCTTCACGTCCATGTGATGTGGTCTCCCGAGATCGGCGATCGGCGTGGGCGCCGACCTTCGACTTCCTGAGGCCGGGCCTGCCGAAAAGGTTTCACCGGCTCGGCACCTTGCGGCCTCGGCGGTCGGGTGCGGTACGACCGAGCAGGCGACGGACAGCGGCCGGACGGCGCCCGGATCAGGCGGGCGCGGAACCCGGCTCCGCGTCGACGCCGGACGGCTCGTCGCGCTCGTCGGCCGCGGCCGTCGGGCCCGCGGGTCCGTCGTCGACCGGACGCAGCGGATCCTGCACCTCGCTCGCCCGCCCATCGGCGTGCGCCGCGGTCTCGCGCTCGATGACGACGTGGCCGAAGCCCGCCGCCTCCAGCTCGGCGCCGAACGCATCCGCGTCACCGACGAGGACGATCGCCGCCCGGTCGGGCCGGATGTGCTGGGCGGCCGCCTGGACGGATTCGATCGTCACGCCCTCGATCGCCGGGCGATACCGGATCAGCTCGTCGTCCGAAAGGTCGTGGATGGCGAGCCCCGCCAGCGCCCCGACGACCGGCCCCGGCGTCTCGAACCGCAACGGGAACACCCCGATCAAGTAGTCCTTGGCGGCTTTCAGCTCGGCCGCGTCGACCGGCGCGTCGCGGATCCGATCCAGCTCCGCGAGCGTGTCGACGATCGCCGGGACCGTGACCTCGGTGTTGACGGCGGCGCGAGCCGCGAACGGGCCGGCGGCCCGGCGCAGGTCGAAGCCTGCGCCAGCGCCGTAGGTGTAGCCCTTCTCCTCGCGCAGCTTGGTGTTCAGGCGCGAGTTGAACAGCCCGCCGAGAATCGCGCCCATCACCGACAGCGAGTGGAAGTCCGGGATCCGGCGAGGCAACCCGACGTGCCCGATCCGGATCTCGGTCTGGACCGAGCCCGGGCGGTGGACGACCTTGACGAACCGTTCGCGGACGGCGCTCTCGGCCACGATCGAGCCGGTCGGGCCTGCGCCGTAGGCGGCGCCCCAGTCGCCGAACAGGCGCTCGGTGATCGCGACGACGTCGATCCCGGTGAGGTCGCCGCCGACGACGAGCGACGCCCGCGCGGGATCGAGCCCGCGGTCGTAGGCGGCCCGGAGGCGCGCGGCATCGAGCCTCTCGACCGTGGGCCGAAGGCCTCCGGACGGGCGGCGGTACGGCGAGCCGCCGCTGTAGATCGTGGCCGCGAAGGCCTCCTCGGCGCGGCGGCGCGGGTCGGCCTCGGCCTGGAGCAGGTCGTTGAGCCGCTCGTCGCGGAGGCGCTCGACTTCGGCGTCCGGGAAGGTGGGGTGGAGCGTGACCTCGGCCAGGAGCTCGAAGGCGAGCTCGAGGCGCGCAGCGGGAACATCGACGCCGATCGACATCGCGTCCCAGCCGGCCTCGGCGTGGAGCCCGGCGCCGAGCCGCTCGGTGGCCTCCACGAGGGCGACCGCGTCGAACCGTTCGGTCCCCTCGGTCAGGGCACGCGCCGCGAGGACCGTTGCGCCGCCCTCGCCGTCGGGCTCGTCGGCCGCGCCGTTGCGGAGGACCAGAGCCGCCGATACGAGCGGTCGTCCGGGAAGATCGATGACCGCGATCGTGAGGCCGTTCGCCAGCCGGCTCCGTGCGACCGTCGGGAACTCGTAGGGTCGCGGCGTCCCGGAGGTCGGCCGCTCGGCGACGATCCGGACCGTCGGCGCGTCGCTCATGCCGCGACCTCGTCGTCGGCCGTGCTCTCGTCGCTCATGCCGTCGTCTGCAGGCCCACGGGCGCCCGCGCTGCCGTCCTCGAGCGAGGCAGTGTCGGCCGGTGGGAGCTCGGGCAGGTAGGTGAGGACGACGCGGTTGTCCCCACGGAACACGTCTGCGGAAGCAGACCGGATCTGCTCGGCCGTGATCGACAGGTAGCGCGGCAGCATCTTGTTGATCAGGTCGGGGTCGTCGAACAGCGTCGCGTACATCGACAGGCGGTCTGCTCGTTCCTCGACCCGGGACAGGCCGCCGAGCTCTTCGGTCTCGATCAGGGCCCGCGCCCGCGCCAGCTCATCGTCGCTGACGAGCTCGGTCGTGAGCCGGGCCAGCTCCTCGTGGAGCGCCGCCTCGACCGCCTCGACGGGCACGCCCGGTCGGACCGTCGCCCAGCCGATCACGATCGAGCCGCCACCGACGAAGCCGAGCGGGACGAGTGCGACGTCCTGGGCCAGCCGCTCGTCGCGGACGAGACGCCGGTGGAGCCGCGAGCTCTTGCCACCCGCGAGGACCTGGGCGGCGATGTCGAGGGCGTCGAGGCGCGGGTCGCCGAACACCGGAGCCCGGTACCCGACGTAGACCCGCGGCAACGGGACCTTGTCGTGGACCGTCTCGCGGATCTCGCGCCCGAGGTGCGGCGGCAGTGACAGGTCCCCGAGCTTCGGGATGTCCGGGTTCGCTGGGATCCCGCCGAAGTACTTCTGGGTCCAGGCCCGGATCGCGTCGAGGTCGACGTCGCCGACGACGGACACGACCGCGTTGTTCGGCGCGTAGTAGGTCCGGAAGAACGCGCTGACGTCCTCGACCGACGCGGCGTCGAGGTCCTCCATCGACCCGATCGTCACGTGGTGGTAGGGATGCCCCTCCGGGAAGATGTGGGCCTGGAGCTTCTCGTAGAAGGAGCCATACGGGCGGTTGTCGTACGACCAGCGCTTTTCGTTCTTGACGACCTCGCGCTGGTTGTCGAGGTTCTCCTGGTTGAGCGCGTCGAGGAGCGTCCCCATCCGGTCGGCCTCGAGCCACAGGGCAAGCTCGGCCTGGTGGGACGGCATCGTCTCGTAGTAGTTCGTGCGGTCCAGCCAGGTGCTGCCGTTCATCGTCCCGCCGGCTGCCTGGATCAGGGCGGCATGCTCGGCCTTGCCGACGTTCCGCGAGCCCTGGAACATCACGTGCTCGAACAGGTGGGCGAACCCGGTCTTGCCCTCGACCTCGTGCTTGGAGCCGACGTCGTACCAGAGGTTGACCGCCACGACCGGAGCGAGCCGATCGACCGCGATGATCAGGCGGAGCCCGTTGGCGAGGCGCTCGTCGGTGAACGAGACGGTCGGCTGGGTGGGCATCGGGCGATGGGCTCCTCGCGCGGGTGGGAAGTCTCGATTGTAGGGCGGACCGCGAAACAGGGCCGCTGGAACGGAGCGGGGACGAGCCTCCTCTTGACAGCCGGGATTCCGTAGCGTTAGATTTCCATCTAACACGAGTTAGGAGCATCAGCGGACGATGGCAGCACGACCGGCGACGAGGCGACCGATGGGCCGACCCGTCGATTCGCCCCAACGGGCGATCGTTCGCGACCTCACCCGGGGCGGCTCGGCGTACCGGATCGACTGGGACGTCCGGACGGCCTACGACTTCATCTTCGCGCTGTCCGGGGATGCCGGCTCGACCGACGACCTGCCGGCCGCCGACCGGACCTGGCTCCTCGAGTCGCGGGCGGCTCTGGCCGAGGATGTCCGCCAGGGGATCGCCGACCTGTTCGAAAGCGAGCTCGCGATCCACGCCGGTGTCCTCCTCGTCGACCAGCCCGACGTTCGCACCTCGGCCGACGTCGTCGCGCTCGTGGAGGCGACCACCCCGACTGATCTCGTCAACGCGCTGTTCGCGGACCACGGCCACGATTCCGACGTCGTGGATCTCATCGACCGGGCGATCGACGGCGACCGCGGGGCAATCCCGGCCCTTGCCGAGAAGCTCCCGGACTGGCACCAGAAGGGCCGGCTCGAGCTCCTCCGCGACCCGGTCGTGGCGCGAAACCGGATCCTCGCGGTCCTCCACGCCTGGCAGGTCCCATTCGCCCTGATCGAGGATCGGGTCCGCGCGATCCTCGAGCGCGACTACGACGAGCGGGCCGCGGATCGAGAGCGGCTCGCCCCGGCGGAGCTGATCGAGACCACGACCGGCGGCGTCCGCTACCTCCCGGAGCCTGGGATCTCCCGCGTGATCCTCGGGCCATCGTATTTCTCGCGCCCGTACAACTTCCTGATGTCGGCGCGCGAATGGCGGTTCTTCGGCTATCCCGTCGCGGACAGCGCGCTCGGCCCGGCCGACGCCCTGACCCCGCCCCTGTCGGTCGTCCGGCTTCATCGGGCGCTCGGCGACGAGACGCGATTGCGGATCCTCAAGCTGCTCGCATCGCGCGACCTCTACCTCACCGAGATCGCCCAGCAGCTCGAACTCTCCAAGCCGACGATCAAGCACCACATGATCCAGCTCCGGGCAGCGGGCCTCGTGACGATCACCGATTCGGGCGCAGTCATGTACTACAGCCTCCGACGCAACCGGCTCGACGACGCGTCGTCCGAGCTGAAAAGGTTCCTCATGGCCTAGCCCGACGGCCGACGCCGGGACCACGGGCCGCGGTTCGGGCCGCGGCCCGACCTTCGGCCCGACGGGTTAGATGACGATCGAACATCAAGCAGATGAAACCAGCACAACAACCGAGGAACGAACGATGCACCGCGTGACCGACACCATCGAAATCCAGCAGGTCCTCGTCGCCGAGCACATCGCCGGCCTCGAGCGCGAGGCGGCCGCGATCCGCGCGGAGCGGGCTCGCGATCACCTCCGCGTGCACGCCGAGTCGCATGCCGGCTTGACCGACCAGGCGGCCGTGCTTTCCTCGGCGCGTGCCCGTCTCGGGCGCTGGCTCGTCGCGATGGGCGAATCGCTCGCCGGGACGACACGCGAGGTCAACCGCTCGATGGCCCAGAGCGATCCCTGCGGCGACGGGCCGGACAATCTGGCCCCCGCCGCCTGACCCTCCGGCTGGCGGGGGGCCGCCCTGCGCAGTCCGGCATTCCCTGCATCCCTCCCGACGGGGGTCGGGGACGGCACTCCCGCCCGCCCCGACCGCCGCGCTCCGTGCCACGGGCTCGCCCGTCTACACTCGCGGCCATGACCACGCTGCGACCGCACCGGATCGTGCTGACCTTCGCCATCGCCACGATGCTCCTCGCCGGGGGCGCGACCACGGTGCTCGGTCACGCCGCGCTCGCGACTGTCACGCCCGCCGACAAGGCGACGGTGCCGGGCTCGCCGACCCAGATCGTCATGACCTTCGTCCAGAATCTCGACCCGTCGAAGAGCAATATCAAGATCGTCGACGCTGGCGGAACGGTGGTCGCCCAGGGCGGAACCGTGCCGTCGGGCAAGCCGCGGGAGATGGACCTTGCCCTGACGTCGCCGCTCCTGGCCGGCAGCTACACGATCCGCTTCACCACGTTCTCGACCGAGGACGGCGAGCTGGATCACGGGACGACGACGTTCACGATCGCCGCAACCCAGTCGGCCTCGCCGACCGCAAGCTCCGTGCCGAGCCCCAGCGCGGCGGCGTCCGGCGCCCCGTCGGCGTCTGCCGCTGGCGCGGTGACGTCCTCGCCGGCCGCGTCCGCGCCTCCCGCGACACCGGCCGCCTCGACGAGCGACGCGGTGATCCCGGTCGTCATGGCGCTCCTCGTCCTGGCTGCGCTCGGGCTGTGGCTGCTGCGCGCCCGATCGCGATCGGCTCGCTGACATGGGCCTTCTTTCCGGGCGGGCCGGTCGCGCCGGCCTGGCCCGTCGGGCCGCCTTGTTCGCCGTGGTCGGCGGGTTGGTCGTCGCGGGGCCCGCGAGCGTCGCCGCCCACACCCTGTCGAACACCTATCAGAGCCGGCTGCCGCTGGTCGTCTACCTGGCCGGCGCGGCGATCGCCGTCGGGTTGTCGTTCGCGTTCCTGCTGATCGCCGATGTCCGGGCCGAGCCGCCCGTCACGACCGCCGGCCGAGTCCCGCCGGCGCCCGTTCGCCATGGGCTCCGGGCGATCGGGCTGATCGGCTGGCTCTGGGTGATCGCGCAGGGCATCGCCGGCGGCACCGGGACCGGCGACGTCAGCACCCTCTTCCTGTGGGTGTACGGCTGGGTCGGGCTCGCGATGCTGTCCGCCTTCGTCGGGCCGGTGTGGCACTGGCTCGATCCGTTCGCGACGATTCACGACATCGGCGCCGCCGTCGTCCGGCGGTTCGGTGGCGGCGCCTGGGCGGCGGCCGACTATCCCGAGCGGCTCGGCCGCTGGCCCGCCGTCGTCGGCCTCGCGTTCTTCGTGTGGCTCGAGCTCGTCGGCAACGGCGGCGGGCCGCGATCGCTGTTCGTCGTCCTTGTCGGCTACACCGCGTTCACGCTCGCGATGATGGCCCAGTTCGGCCGCGATGCCTGGCGGGCGAACGGCGAGACGTTCAGCGTCTGGTTCGAGCTGCTCGGCCGACTGGCTCCAATCGCCCTCGTCGGCGAGCCGGCCGAGGGTCGAGTCGCCCGGCGGCCGTTTGCCTCGGGGCTGCTGCTGCCCGGCTGGCGGATTGAGCACCTCATCCTGATCGCGATCGGGACGGCCTCGATCCTGTTCGACGGCCTGTCCCAGACCCAGCCCTGGTTCGAGGTGTTCGGAGCGCCCGAGGTGCCGATCAAGACCCTCCAGCTGGCCGGCTTCCTCGGGCTGCTGGTGCTGGCGGCGACGCTCGTGTCCCGGCTCGTGGGCGTGAGCGCGACGGCCGCGGGGCTGCTCCCGATCGCCGCCGGGTACCTCGTCGCCCACTACTTCACGTACCTGCTGATCGATGGCCAGCGGATCATCGTGGCTCTGGCCGATCCGCTGCAGCAGGGCTGGGACCTCGGCAACTTCGGTTGGGCCTTCTACGAGCCGACCTCAGGGTTCCTGCCACCCGGGTTCGTCTGGACGATCCAGCTGGCGGCCGTCGTCGGCGGGCACATGCTGGGCGCGTGGGCCGGGCACGTCGTGTCGGCGCGCGAGTCCGGCGCGGTGCGGGGCGCGGTTGGCCACCGCCGGCGGGAAGTGCCGCTCGCGGTGATCATGGTCTGCCTGACGACGTTGACGCTTTGGTCGCTCGGCCAGGCGCTTGTTGTGCAGGCGCCGGCTCCGGCCGCCGTGGTGACGGCGCCGGCGGCAGCGGTGGTCGTGCCGGCGAGCCGGTAGCCGGCGGGCGCCGCAAGCCCGTAGCCCGGCGAGCCCGCGCCGTGATACGCCTGCCGTAACAAGATCGGCTTTGGCGGGCGCGGCCAGGTCGGAACTCCAACGTGGCCGAGCGTGCTGAAGCGCGGTTCGATACCGGCGCTGTACATCCCGACGGCGCGGGCGCGGCGCCGCCATGTCTACATGATTCCGAGGAGGCCGGGCAGGCGCCGCATGTCGTCAAGCACCGTCGTGCCCGGGCCTTGGAGCGCAGCCGCAGGCGTGACGCCGCCGGCGTAGCCGAACGCCCACATCCCGGCCGCCCGCGCGGCGGCGACCCCGTGGCGGCTGTCTTCGACGACCGCGCACCGCTCGGGCGCGACGCCCATCACCGCGGCCGCGTGCAGGAACAGGTCCGGTGCCGGCTTGCCGTGGATCACGTCGTCGCCGCTGAAGATCCGCTCGCCGAAGCGGTCGCGCAGGCCGGTCAGGGCGAGATTCCGACGGATCTTCGCGTGGTCGCCACTCGAGGCGACGCAGGTCGCGTACTCCGCCGCCTGCACGGCGTCGACCGCGTCCGCAACCCCGTCGACAGGCCGCAGCTCGGCGGCGAAGACCTCCAGGTAGCGCGCGCCGAAGGCCTCCCACTCGGTGCCGACGTCGCGCCGGAGGTGCGCCTCGATCTCGGCCCGCATCGCGGCCTCGGTCCGGCCGACCCAGCGCTCGATGATCTCGGATTCGGATAGCCGCCAGCCGAGCGCGGCCAGCAATTCGACGTCGAGCCGGATCGACAGGCGCTCGCTGTCGACGAGGACGCCGTCGCAGTCGAAGATCACGAGGTCGAAGCGGCGCTCAGATGAGCGGGCCCCCGCCTCTGGTCGAGGACCAGTCAACCGACGAGAGCGGTGGCCCGCGGCGGCACGCCGGGGTTCGGCACCCACTCCGCGAGCGAGCGGACGTCGGCCAGACGACCCGCGATCGCGGGATCGAGCGCCTCGGCGGCGGCAACCGCTGTCTCGATCGCGGTCAGGCACAGGATCCCCTCCGCCGTCGCCGCAAGGCGGATCTCGGCGGCGTCGCGGACCGCGCCGGAGCGTGGCGTCGGTGTGTTGACGACGAGGCGAACCTCGCCCGACGCGATCAGGTCCAGGATCGAGACCTCGGCAGTCGCTGAGTCCGGCTCCGCGCCGAGCTTGGCGACCGGGCGAACCGCAAGACCCATCGCCGCCAGGACCGCCGCCGTACCGCCGGTCGCCGCGAGCTGGTAGCCAGCCGTCGCGAGGGCGCTGGCGAGACGCGGCAGCTCCGGCTTGTCCCGTTCGGCGATCGACAGCAGCGCGAGCGGCGCGTCGTCCGCGGAGAGGCGACGCGGCGGCACCAGTGACGCGCCGGTCAGCGCCTTCGCCAGCGCGACCCGCGGATCCTCGCTGATCCCGATGACCTCGCCCGTCGACTGCATCCCGGGCCCGACCGACGGATCGACCCCGCGCAGCTTCGCGGTCGAGAAGGCAGGTGCCTTGACCGCGACGAAGGGCGGCGGCTCGAGCAGCCCGTTCGGCCACCCGAGGCCTTGGAGCGACTCGCCGAGCGAGATCCGGACCGCGAGCTCGACCATCGGGACCCCCGTGACCTTCGACATGAACGGCACGGTCCGGGACGCGCGCGGGTTGACCTCGATCAGGTACACACCGTCCTCGCGGACGATGAACTGGGCGTTGCACAGGCCGCGGACGCCGAGCGCGAGCACGATCCGCTCCATCGTCGCGACGATCAGGTCCTGGTCCCCTGGGCTGACCGTGCCCGGCGGGAAGACGCCGACGCTGTCGCCGCTGTGGACGCCAGCCCGCTCGATGTGCTCGAGCAGGCCCGGGATCAAGACCCGTTCGCCGTCGCTCACCGCGTCGACGTCAACTTCGACGCCCTCCAGATAGCGGTCGATCCGGACGGGACGATCGGGATCGACGACCGTTGCAGCGGCGAGCTGCCGGACGAGATCCTCGGGCGAATAGCAGAAGTCGATCGCGAGCCCGCCGATGACGAAGCTCGGCCGGACGATGACGGGATACCCGATTCGCTCCGCGAGGGTCAGAGCCTCCTCGATCGAGTGGGCCATCCCGCCCTCGGGCTGGGGGATGCCGAGCCGATCGAGGAGTGCGGAGAAGCGCGTCCGCTCCTCGGCCTGGTCGATCGTCTCGAGGTCGCTGCCGAGCAACGGCACGCCGGCGGCAGCCAGCGGCGCAGCGAGGTTCAGCGGCGTCTGGCCGCCGTACGCGACCACCGCAGGCAGGAGATCCTCCCCTGCCCCGGTCTCGGCCTCGATCACGCTGCGGACGCTCTCGGGATCGAGCGGCTCGAAGTACAGCCGCGAACTCGCGTCGAAATCGGTCGAGACGGTCTCCGGGTTCGAGTTGATCATCACCGCCGACCAGCCCCGATCGCGCAGGGTCTGGGCGGCCTGCACGGCACAGTAGTCGAACTCGATCCCCTGCCCGATCCGGACCGGACCCGAGCCGATGACGAGGGCTGCGGGACGGCGGACCGGCGGCGCCTCCGGCTCGGAGCCGGCCGCCGCGTAGGTCGAGTAGAAGTACGGCGTCTCGGCCGCGAACTCCGCGGCGCAGGTGTCGACCATCGCGTAGCCGGGCCGCAGGCCGAGGACCTGGCGCGCCGCCCGGATCGAATCCTCCTCGACTCCGGCCATCGTCGCCAGCTCGCGGTCTCCGAAGCCGGCCCGCTTGACGGTGGCGAGGAGGGTTGCGGCGTCGGCGTCCTCGGGATCGGCGAGCCGGCCGCGGGTCGCGCGGACCTCGAGCTCGAGCGCGACGCTCCGGCCCATCTCGGCGAGAAACCACGGCGCGATCCCGGTCGCCTCCTGGATCGTGGCCTCGCGAACGCCGCGCCGGAGGAGGCCGAGGAGCCGCCACAGTCGCGAGTCCGACGGCGCGAGGAACCGGCGCAGGACGATCGGCGCGGCGGTGCGCTGGGCGTGGCGGGTGGATTCGCATGTCTGGCCGGTCTCGTCGATCCAGCGGATCGGCTCGTCAGCGTCGGGGTCGTCGGGGTCCGCGCCGGCGCCGGCCGTCCGGCCGTAGACACCGGCGAGATAGTCGAAACTCGGCGTCCAGCTCGGATCCTCGGCCAGCGGACCGGCCCCGGCCTGCTCGAGCCCGCGGAGCGCCTTGTTCAGCGCCGAACCGAACGTCCGGTCGATCGCCATCACCTCGCCGGTCGCCTTCATCTGGCTGCCGAGCGTCCGGTCGGCGGTCGGGAACTTGTCGAATGGGAAGCGCGGCAGCTTGACGACGACGTAGTCGAGCGCCGGCTCGAACGCCGCGACGGTCGTGCCGGTGACCACGTTCGGGATGTCGGCGAGCGTCCGACCGATCGCGATCTGGGCCGCGACCCGCGCGATCGGGTAGCCGGTCGCCTTGCTAGCGAGCGCGGAGCTTCGCGACACGCGCGGGTTCACCTCGATGACCGCGTAGTCGGTCGAATCGGGCGACAGCGCGAACTGGACGTTGCAGCCGCCCTCGACCCCGAGCGCCCGGATGATCGCAAGGGCCGCGCTCCGGAGCCGCTGGTGGACCGGATCCGGCAATGTCTGGACCGGGGCGACGACGATCGAGTCACCGGTGTGGACCCCGAGCGGATCGACGTTTTCCATCGAGCAGACCGCGATGCACGTGTCCTCGGCGTCGCGCATCACCTCGTACTCGATCTCCTGCCAACCGACCAGGCACTTCTCGACCATCACCTGGCCGATCGGGCTGGCCCGGAGGCCGGCCCGGATCCGCTCGCGGTAAGCCTCCTCGCTCTCGACGATGCCACCGCCGGTCCCGCCGAGCGTGAACGCCGGTCGGACGATCGCCGGCAGCCCGATCGTCGCAAGGGCCTCGTCGGCGGAACTCGTCCGTGCCTCTGCCGTCGCGCCCTCGACGATGAAGCTCGCGGCGTACGGCTGGCCGATCCGGTCAAGCAGGTCGCGGAAGGCTTCGCGGTCCTCGGCCATCCGAATCGCCTCGAGGGGCGTGCCGAGAAGCCGGATCGGGTGACGATCGAAGACGCCGGCCTCGGCCATGGCGGCGGTCAGGTTCAAGGCGGTCTGTCCGCCGAGACCGGCCAGCAATCCTTCCGGCTTCTCCTTGGCGATCACCGCCTCCACCGCCTCGACGGTGAGCGGCTCGAGGTAGATCGCGTCGGCAACCGAGGGGTCGGTCATGATCGTGGCCGGGTTGCTGTTGACCAGGATCGTGCGGACGCCCTCGGCCCGCAGCGCGCGGCAGGCCTGGGTGCCCGCGTAGTCGAACTCGGCGGCCTGGCCGATGACGACGGGGCCCGACCCGAGGATCAGCACGGACGCGGGCTTGCGGCGCTCGCCGGTCATCGTGGCTCGGCTTCCGGCCAAATGGTGCTCGAGGAAGCATTCGCGGCACCACGAGGGCTCCGATCGGCACCAGTCCCGACTCGCTTGGCCGCCCGCAGCTGATCTTCCCCGCCGCCCCGGAGAAAGACAGTCGATTCGTCATGCTCATGCGCCGGTGGCGCGCATTTGGCATGACAGGACCGATGCTTCGACGTCATCGGCCGCGCGCCGCCTCAGCCCGCTCGCCGGCCCGCGATTCGGCCCTCGCCACGAACCGGTCGAACACCGCCAGCGCGTCGAGCGGCCCGGGTGCGCCCTCGGGGTGGTACTGGACGGTCTCGATCGGCAGCGTCGCGTGGCGCAGTCCCTCGACCGACCGGTCGTTCAGGTTGAACTGGCTGACGTGGAACCCAGAGCCGGCCGGGAGCGAGTCGCCCAGGACCTGGACCTCGTGATTCTGGGCCGTGACCTGGACGAGGCCGAGATCGACGTCGCGAACCGGGTGGTTCGCGCCGTGATGGCCGAACCGGAGCCGGCCCGTCTCCGCGCCGGCCGCCCGGGCCACGATCTGGTGGCCGAGGCAGATCCCGAGGAGCGGCCGGCCGTCGTCGATGATTGCCCGGGCGAGCGCAACCGGGCCCTCGAGCCGGGCCGGATCACCAGGTCCCGGCGACAGGATGAGGCCGTCGATGTCCGCGGCGAGCGCCACCGCGGTCGAGATCGTGTGGGGGAGGATCCGGACCCGCGCGCCGCGCCGTCGCATCCCGCGCACGATGTTCGACTTGAGCCCGAAGTCGACGATCCCGATCAGCGGACCGCCTTCGTCGTGGTGACCGACGTCCATGATCGACGAGGGCGACACCTCGCCGACGAAGTCCTGGTCCTCCCAGCGCGGAACGGCCCGCGCCCGCTCGACGGCCGCGTCGCGGTCGACGAACCCGGGCTCGGTCACGATGCCGCGAAGCGAGCCGTTGGCCCGGAGGTGGCGGGCAAGAGCGCGGGTATCCACCCCCGCGATCGCCGGGATTCCCGATTCGCGGAGGAGCGCAGCCAGCTGGCGGACGTCGTCGAGCACGGCGGCCGTTGCGTTTGCGACAACAAGAGCCCTGAGCCACGGCCGCAGCGACTGGTCGTCGTCGACCATGCGGCCGTAGTTGCCGATCAGCGGGTAGGTCATCACCACGACCTGGCCGGCGTAGGACGGGTCGGTGCAGACCTCCTGGTAGCCGGTCTGCGAGGTGTTCACGACGAGATCGCCGCCGGCCGCAAGCGGGGCGCCGAACGCGATCCCAGGAAACACGGTCCCGTCCTCGAGGGCAAGAAGGGCCGGTCCAAGGTCGCCGACTCGGGGATCGACGATCGCGCTGGCGCGCGGCCGAGGCGGGACGGGCGAGGCAGCCCAGGTGGACGCGGAGGGCTGGACGGGCTGGACGATGGCCCTCACCACCGCCTCACAGGAAAACGCCACCGGCCCGGCGGGCTCGGTGGACGCGCAGACACACGATCGTTGGCCTCCCTTCCGGCCTCACGGGACCGGTTCGCCGGTCTCACAGGGCCGGCCGTCAAGGATGGTCGAAGGGTAGCAGGAACGACGACGGCGGGTCCCGAATCGAACGACCGGAGCTCAGGTCGTCAGGGCGGGTCCGCCGTCGGATCGTGCCGCCCGGGCCGAGGGACGCGCCACGATCACCTGGACCGCGCCAGACACGACCTCCAGCTCGAGCGGCGTCGTCCCGAGGTCGCGGGCGTCGGCTCGAGCCGGGAGCCGACGACGGGCGTCGATCCGGACGCGCGCCGAGCGGTAGGTCCGGACCTTGGGCGAGTATGCGTGCCGCCCGGCGATGATCGCGAAGGCGTGGCGGAACAGCTCCCAGCGCGAGAAGTGGCGGTACACCACAACATCGAACTGGCCGTCGTCGAGCCGGGCGTCCGGCGCGAGGGTGAGCCCGGCGCCGGTGAACGGCGTGTTCGCGACGACGACCATCAGGGCGCCCGTCCGCACCGCCCCTTCATCGAGGTCGATCGTCATCGTGGCCGGCCGGTAGACGACGATCGCGGCGAGGAGCCCGAAGATCGAGCCGTAGTGGCCTTCGGCGAGCTTGTGCGCCTCGGCGAGCACCGCGGCACTGATCCCGACCGAAGCCATCTCGAAGAAGAGCCCGTCGGCGGCCCGGCCGACATCGATCGCGGTCGGCTCGCCGGTCGCGAGAATGCGAGCGGCCGCGGCCAGGTCGCGGGGAATGCCCAGGCTGCGGGCAATGTTCATGGCGCTCCCGAGGGGCAGGATGCCGACGGCCGTCGAGGTCCCGAGCGTCTCCTGCGCGACGAGGCCGACGGTCCCGTCGCCGCCCGCGGCGACGACGACTTCGATCCCGTCCTCGACGGCGCGCCGCACACGCTGGCGCGCCTCCTCCTCGCTGCCGCCCGTGAACAGATCGTCGCCGATGCCGTTCTCGCGCATCGCCTGCCGGAGGTCGTCCTCGGTCACGGTGTTGGTCGGCAGGCCGGCCTTTGAACCCGCGGCCGAATTCCAGATGACGAGATAGCGTCGCGTCGGCGCAGTGGTGGGCGACGGCACGGAGCTCGGTGCCGTCACGGCCGGTCGTGGAGCTGAATGAGCGCGATCAGGCAGACGGAACCGACGAGATAGGACGCCACGACATCGGTCGTCCAGTGATGGCCCTCCTCGACCCGGCTCGGGCCGACGAGCACGATCAGGGCCACCAGGCCGGCCACGCTCGCGCGCGTCCCGACGCTTGGCCGGGCGTGGACGGCGAGGAGGTGGGCCAGGAACCCGTAGAACACGACGTAGGTCAGGACGTGGCCGCTCGGAAAGCTCGTCCCGCCGAGAGGCGCGATCACGACGCGCACGGCCGGCGGCAGCGGGCGCGGCCGTCGAACGATCGCCTTGAGGATGGTCGCGACCACCGCGCCGCCCCACGCCGCGGTCTGGAACGCAGCCGAGCGCGGGTGGCCGGTGACGGCGAGGGTCCCGATGACCGCGGGCGGAATGACCCGGCTCTGGGGCGGGAAGCCGGGCGCGGAGACGGCGCCGAGGACCCTCCGCAGGACCGGGCTCCGGGCGCCCTGCAGCTTCAGCGTCATCGCCAGGTCGAACGCGTCGCTCCGCCTCGCGCGGACGAGAGCGAAGACCGCGCCGAACCCGGCGAGCGCGGCAACCGGGGCGACCTTGGCGAGAGTCCGTTGCGTGGGAATGGCGTCTCCTTCGGGCGCGAGGCTACCCCGGCCGGAGGTCGCCGACCGATTGCGGCCTCGATCGCGGCGTGTCATTCGCGTCGCAGCGCGCCGCAATCTCGTGCGGGACTCGGCCACGCACGGCCCGGCGCCGCGAGTGCCACAATCGGCTTGCGTCGTTCCATTTGCGCTGGAGAACAGGAGAGCGAGATGCCGACCTACATGGACATGCACGACCTGCCGGGAGTCAAGGCGGCGGATGTCGCGGTCGCCCACGAAGCAGACCTCAAGGTCCAGGGCCAATACGGGGTCGACTACAAGAAATACTGGGTCGACGAGGCCGACGGCAAGGTCTTCTGCCTGGTGGATGCTCCCGACAAGGAGACCGCATCCCGCGTGCACCGCGAGGCGCATGGCCTCGAGGCGCACATCCTGTACGAGGTCGAGCCCGGCGCCTGACCACGTCCAGGGCGGTGCGACAAACGAACGGCCCCCGGATCGCTCCGAGGGCCGCTTCATCGTTGCCGGGGTGGTGAGCCAGGGGAGACTCGAACTTCCAACCAACTGGTCAAGAGTCGGTGCGGAGCCGCACGGAGACCAACCCCCAAATGCTCCGCCGAAGGCCTTTGTGCCCCCATACGTACGATAGGTGGGCGCAGCCGGCGTCGGAAAGCCCGCAGGTCCTCAGCTTTCGGGAATCAAAGGCCGCCCGCCCGAGATTGGGCGAGCGGCCATTCGCGTGCTGAGACTAGATCGAGTCGCCGACCGTGCTGAGAATCTTGGAGACCTGGCCGCCCAGGAAGATGAGGGCGATGATCGCGACGATCGCGATGAGAGCGAGGATCAGCGCGTACTCGGCGAGACCCTGGCCCTCTTCGTCTCGGTTGAAGCGAGCGATGAGTGCGTGAATCATTTGGCTGGTACCTCTGTTCTATTGGGATGACGGCATCAGCGTATGGCGCAGGTACCAACAGGTATACCGGTGGAACCTCTATCTGCTGACAGGACGCAACGGTTTGGAATCTCGAAGTGGGCGGACGGGTAGGGCGGGGGGCAGGGAGGTAGGGAAAGAGCCCGTCCAGAGGGCATCGGGCTGGCTCTGATGCGCTGCTGGGTGGTGAGAGGGGGAGACTGACACTCCGGGCCTCCTCCGGGACTGGTGTGCCCTCGCTCCTGTCGCCCCAGCTCATTGCGACGACACCGCCGTCCGCGACGCGCATCCTCCCACACCAGCATCGAGGCAGATCAAGAGCCCGCCCCGGGAGGTCCGGACGGGCTCTTTCGTGTTCGCCGGGGTGGTGAGCCGGGGGAGACTCGAACTCCCAACAAACTGATTAAGAGTCAGTTGCTCTGCCATTGAGCTACCGGCCCAGCGAGGCGAGAGGATACCCCATCGACCTCCATCAGGGTGGAGGACGCCCACCGGGTCGAGTCGCTGACCAGCTCACTGGGGCCGAGGCGACCCATCCTCGGAGGCCGGCCCGGACGGCGCCTGACGGGCCTCGCCGAGCGCCTGATCAGCCTCGAGAGCGGCCCGCGACGGTTCGGCCTCGTCGGCCAGCTCCAGGACCGCGTCGCGCATCGAATCGATCGCGGTCACGGAGTAGGAATCGAAGTGGTCGAGGGTCGCGAACACGGTGTCCCACGCGCGCTTCAGCCCCGCGAGATCGACGGCGACCGATGGCCGATGCGGGGGGTCGGGCGCCGGCAGTCCTCGCGGCGCATCGCCGTCACGGGTCGCGTCTCGATCGACCGCGCGGACGCTCGCGAGCTGGGCCAGGATCCGTCGCTGGTCGGCCATCGCCTGGGCCACGGCCACGGAGGTCCGGAGGGCCGCGGCGGTCGTTGTAGTGGCCATCCGGATCGTCCGGACGACTTGCTGGTTGTTGTCCTGGACGACCCGCAGCGCCGCGTCGCCCTGGGTGGCCACGGCCAGCTGGATCAGCAGGTCGCGCCGCCGCTGACGGATTGCGAACAGGGCATCGGTCCGGAGCGCGGCGGCGCGTTCAGGATCGCTCGCGGCGAGGACGTCGAGACGCTCCTCGAGTCCTTCGTCGAGGGCTCGGGCCAGGCCGGCGTACTGGCGGAGGGTCTCGATCTCGGTGGCGAGGGCGCGCTGCTCTTGGCCGATTGCGGCAATCTCGGCGTGGAGCCCGGCGCGGGCGATCGCGAGCGAGCCGATGATGCGCTCGATCCGGGCCCGGCCCTTCATATAGTGCTCGAGCGCGTCCTCGAACGAGTCGCCGAGCGAGATCACCCCGAGCAGCTTGCGCGGTCGTCCGGCGGATCGACCGAGTCGCCCGGGATCGAGATCCTCGACGGCGTCGCGCAGCTCCGCCAGGTTCTTCGCGATCGGCGATTCGCCGTCGAGCGTCCCGATGATCGCGCGCATCGGGCGATCGACGAGCCGATGGCTCAGCTCGGCGGTCGCGACGATCTCGCGCTCGCCGATCCCTGCCACGTCGGCCAGGAGCCGCCGCCACGCGTCGCCGTGAAGGTCGGCCGCCACGATCCGATCGACGAACCGGGTCGCGAGCTCGTCGATCCTTGCCGTGGCGGCGGGGTCGGTCGCTGGCGCCCCGCCGGGAAGATCTGGCGCAGGACCCGAGTCGTCCAGGCTATGACCCGTCCGACAGACCGGACCCTGCCTCCGGAGCCACTGTCGTCGACCGGCCCGATCCCTTGCGCGCCCGCCCTGCAGCGGGCGCTGCCGCGACGACGGGCGCGCTGCCGGACCCGTTGGCGTGGTCGCCGCCCGGGCTCGATCCGTTCGCATTCTGGGCGCCGATCATCGGAGCCATCGTCTGACGCGCGACGTTGGCCAGCGCCCCGCCCTGCTGGATCAGCTCGGCCAGGACCTCGGTGATCCCGCCCGCGCCGTTGAGGACGGTGAAGTTCCCAACGTGGTCGAACGAGGACGCTGCCGCCCGGACGATCTCCGGCAGGTTTGACGCGATCTGTTGCGCGATCACCGCTTCCTGGTTCCGGCTCAGGGCGGCGGCCCGACGCTCGATGCCGGCGGCCTCGGCCTCCATCCTGGCCTGCACCGCGGCAGCCTCGGCAAGGCCCTTGGCCCGGATCGCGTCGCCGTCGGCCTCACCGTTGAGGCGCGTCGCGCCGGCCTGGGCTTCGGCCTGGACCTTGACCGCTTCCGCCTGGGCCTGGGCGGCGATCCGCGTCTGGGCCGCAGAGGCCTCGGCCGCGAGGCGGACCTCCTGGGCGGCCGCCTCGGCCTGCCGGATCCGGACGTCGCGAGCGGCGGCGGCAAGGGTCGTCTGGCGATAGGCCTCGGCATCGGCCGGCTTGCGGACATCGACCTGGAGCTGCTGCTCCGTCTGCTGGGCCTGGAGCTCAGCGACCTTCGTCTCTTCCTCCACGACGGCCTGGCGGGCCTTCGCCTCGGACAGGGGCCCCTGCTGCTCGGCCTGCTTGGTCGCGGTGTCGATGTCCGCCTGGTAGCTGGCGCTCTTGATGTCCGCGTTGCGCTTCGACTCGGCCATCAGCGCGCGTGCCTGCTGCTCCTGGCTCACGGCCTCGCGCTCGGCGTTGGCGCGCGCGATCCGGGCGTTCTGCTCGACCTCGGCCTGGTGCGGGACCGCGAGGTTCTCGATGTACGCGCTCGGGCTGGTGATCGCCTGGATCTGGAAGCTGTCGATGACCAGGCCGAACGATTCCATCTCCTGGGTGCAGCGATCGCGGACCTGCTGGGTGAACTTGTCCTGATCGCTGATCATGTCCTCGACCGTCATCGAGCCGGCGATCGCGCGGAGGTGGCCGACGAAGACGTTCTGGACCTTCGTCTCGAGCTCCGCGGCGGGCCGGTCGAGGAAGCGTCGGGCGGCGTTGGCGATCGAGCGGAAGTCGTCGCCGACCTTGTAGACGACGATCCCGCGGAGATCGACGCGGATCTTCTGCTGGCTCACGCATGGCACGCTGATCTCGCTCTCGTGGGCCTCGAGCGAGAGGCGGCGGACCTTCGTCACGCCGGGCAGGATCAGGGCGCCGCGCCCGGTCACGATGTTGAAGCCCATGCTCTCGCCGGTGCCTTCCTGGCGGCCGCTCGCACGAAGGCCGGAGATGATCAGGGCCTCGTCCGGCTCGGCGACACGCCAGCTGGCGCGGAAGATCAGGAACAGCGCAAGGAGAACACCAAGAACGACGATGGCGATGATCGCCAGCCCCACCTCTGTCATCGCGGAAGCCTCATGTTGTCGGTCGGAGAGACCTCGACCGTGCGGCCGCCGAGGCTGCCGACGACGAGGACTTGAGTGTGCTTCGGGATCGTCGCATCCTTGTCGGCCGAGCGCGCCAGGAAGCGCTCCGTGCCCTGCCGGATCTCGATCAGCACCTCGCCGAGATGGCCCGGCGTGATGTCCGCCGTGACCCGCGCGAGCTTGCCGACGACGTCGAGACTCATTCCTCCCTCATGCTGCCGCCCTCGTTCGTGACCGAAGCACGATCATCGTAGTCTGCCGAAGGCGCGGATGCCGCGACTGGGTCCGGGTCAGGCCATGGCCGGAGCGGGCGTCTCGAGCTCCTCGACGTCGGCCTCGATCGTGACGTGGGGCAGCCAGCCCAGCCAGCCCGGCAGCCACCAGTTCCACTCCCCGAGGAGCCGCATCGTCGCTGGGAGCAGCACGCTCCGGACGATCGTCGCGTCGAGGAAGACCGCGACCGCCAGCCCGAACCCGAGCTGCTTGATGATCGTGAGCGGCAGGGTCACGAACACGGCGAACACGCAGACCATGATCGCGGCGGCGCTCGTGATCGTGCCGGATGTGATCGAGATCCCCCACGCGACGGCCTCGTTCGACGACATGCCGTGATCGCGGGCCTCCTTGACCCTGGTGAGGATGAAGACGTGGTAGTCCATCGACAGCCCGAACAGGATCGTGAAGATGAAGACCGGGACGAATGCCTCGATCGGGCCCGGCTTGAAGCCGAGCGGACCCTCCAGCCAGCCATCCTGGAACACGAGGACCATCAGCCCGAATGCCGCGCCGGTCGACAGCAGGTTCAGCAGGATCGCCTTGATCGGGATGACGATCGAGCGGAAGGCGACGAGCAGGAGGAGGAACGACAGCGCGAGAACGAAGGCCATGACTTCCGGGATGCCGCGGACGTAGAAATCGACGACGTCGAGGGTCGTCGCCGCATCGCCGGTCACGAGCACGCGGACGCCCGTGAGCCCGCCGAACGCAGCCGGGACGACGGTCGTGCGCACCTGGCGGACGACGTCCTGGTTGTGGAGATCGTTCGGGTCGCCGGCCATCTTGTACGAGATGAACGCGGTGTGTGCGTCGGCGGCCATCGTCGTCGTGGGCGGCCCTCTCACGCCCGGGATCGCCGTGACGGCGACGGTCATCTTGTCGATCGCCGCCTTCGTGGCCGCCTGGTCGGCCTGGGTCACGACCATCGAGATCTCGAGACCCGACCCGGTCGGATATTTCGCGTTCAACAGGTTCACGGCCTGGACGCTGTCGAGGGTATCGGGGAACGACGAGAAGTCCGCCTGGCCCATGTGGAGCCGGACGAACGGTGAAGCGAGCACGATCAGGAGCCCGCCAGCGACGACGGCGGCGATGATCGGCCGGCCCATCACCGCCCGGACGACCGACGCCCAGATCCCGCTTCCCTCGGGCCGGTCCCGGCCGATGACCGGGATCCGCAGAGCGTTGACGTTCTCGCCGAGGATGGCCAGTGCCGCGGGCAGGAACGTCAGCGAGCCGATGACCGCCACGAGCACGACGCCAATCGTCCCGACGGCCATCGATCGGAAGAGCGGGTCGTCGAGCAGGAACAGCCCGGCGATCGAGATCATCACCGCCAGCCCGGAGAAGAACACGGCCCGGCCGGCGGTCGCGCTCGACGCCTCGATCGCCGCGAGCTTCGTCGGCGCGTTGCCGGGCTCGACGAGCCGCCAGATCGACCAGCCGACCAGCCCGACGACCACGACGACCGCGGCCGCGATCGCCGCCGTCACGCCTGACTGGGCTGCCGCGACCGACAGGACGACTGCGATCGCGGCAAGGGCGACCCGGCGCGCCATGACCCTGCCCGGCGCGGGGTGATCCGGCGGTCCGCCTCGTCGACGCCGCTCGGTGCGGAAACGGGTGACCATGAACAGCGAGTAGTCGACCGCGACGGCCAGCCCGATCAGGACGACGAGCTGGCTCGCATACGGGCTGACCGGCGTGATCAGCTGGCTGTACAGGCCCAGGATTCCGAACGCGGCGAGCAATGCGGTCACCGCGAGGATCAGCGGGATCGCCGCCGCGACGACCGCGCCGAAGGCGATCAGGAGGATGAAGAACGTCACCGGGATCGTGAGCAGGAGGGATCGATCGAGGCCGCTGGTGATCAGGGTGCTGATCTCCTGGTTGGCCAGCGCATTGTTCAGGGCGTGGATGTTCAGGTCCGGGTGAGCCGCCCGGATCTGGGTGAGAGCCGCCGCCACGGGCGCCAGGCGCTTGGTCAGCGTCACGCCATCCCCGGGAACGCGGGCGACGATTTCTGCCGTGGTCCGGTCGGGCGAGACAAGCCCGGCCTGGGCCGGCGCGGTCGTCGGGTCGACGAGCTGCTGGAAGACCGGACCTGTCGCGCCGTCGACGGTCGACTGGAGCGCCGTCAGGCGGGCGGCGATGTCGGCGACGGCGGCTTTGAACGAGGCGTCGTCGACGGTTCCGGTCGAGCTCGACACCAGCAACAGGAACTGCTGCGAAGCCGGCGCCAGCTGGCCGGCGGACGCGTTCGCGTCGCTGTAGACGAGATACGCCTCGCTCGATTCGTAGCGCGCCCGCTGGTCTCGCGAGACCGCGTCGACGCTCCGCGTTCCGCCCGCGGCGAGGCTCGAGGCGAACAGTCCGATCGTGGCCGCGAACCAGATCGCCGCGACCGGCCAGCGATGGCGCGCGCTCCACGCGGCGACGCGCACCGTCCAGGGACGGCCGGGGCGCGCGGGAGGGTTCGGCGAGGTGACGGTGCTCACGGTCGGGAAGCGTAGCGGAGGCCGAAGGATCGGGCGGCCGGCCGCCGTCTCAGCCCTCCTTGCGCGCGATCCAGACCTCCTCCGACGGCCAGTTGCGGGCCCATTCGAGCGTCGCGTACGGGAACTCCGTCTTGCCGTCTTCCGGCGGGTAGAGCTCGGCGAGCCGCTCGACCGCGAGCCCGTTCTCGCGGAACAGGCGAATCCACTCCCCGTGCGACATGGCGAAGTTCACCGACGCGTCGTCCGACCACTCGAGCCGGTGGAGCCCGCGCTGCGGCCGCAGCATCTCGGCGGTCGCGGGTCGCTCCGCGTCGGGCATGCACAGCATCAGCACCGTCGAGTTGACGAGGAAGATCAGCCGACCGTCCGGCCGGAGCAGCCGCGCCGCCTCCGGGATCCAACGGTTCGGATCGGCCCAGATCGAGGCGCCGTACTCCGAGATCGCCACGTCGAAGCTGGCGTCCGGGTACGGCACCGCCTCGGCGTTGCCATGGATGAGCGTGAACGAGATCTCGTGCTCGGCCTGGAGGCGGCGGGCCGTCGCCAGCTGCTGCTCGGAGTTGTCGATCCCGACCGGCCGCGCGCCGCGGCGGGCGAGCCAGGCCGAGATGTAGCCGGTCCCGCAGCCGAGCTCGATCGCGTCCTTGCCGGCAAGGTCCTCCGGGAGGATCCGGAGGTCGCGCTCGGGCAGGTCCCAGACTCCCCATTTCTCGTCGCCGGGACTGAGCCGCCAGCTGGCCTCGCCGTTCGCGACGTACTCGGGCGCCCACTCGTCCCACGCCTCCCGGTTCCGGCGAACGTGCTCGGGCAGGGTCGCGTCCGGAGTTGCCGGGTCCGTCGTGCGCATCGGTCATTCCTCCAGCGTGGCGGCGAGGCGTTGCGGGGGGATCCGCCGGGCGCTCCGCGCGAAGGTCCTCATCGCCGCCCGAGCGCCTTGCGCATCGAGCGATCCCAGTCCTCGTAGCCGAGGGCGTGGTACAGCCGGATCGCGTCCGGGTTTGCCTCGCTGACGTTCAGGATCATCCGCTCGATCCCGTGGTCGCGGCCCCAGTCCTCCAGGTGGCCGATCAGTGCGCGCCCGATTCCCCGACCGCGGTAGCCGTCGACCACGGACACGCCGAACTCGGCCGTCGGGATCGATCGCATCATGCTCCCGGGATGGAGCGGATCGACGAAGTCGACCGACGCCGACCCGACCATCCGCCCGTCCAGGATCGCCGCCACGTACTCGGCGCTGGCTCCGTGGCCTTCGATCCGCCGCCGGAGGCGGACTGCCACGTCCGCGCGCGCCGGGACCTGGAAGCCCTCGGGATCGATGGCCGCGTGGTGGGCGGCCGTATCGAGGTAGATGTCGATCAGGACCTCGAGATCGTCGAGCGTTACGGGCCGGATCTCGGGCGGCGAACCGCGGCGCTCGGCGGCTGACCCCTGGCCCGCCTCCCCCACTGCCTTACTCCTGGTTGTCGATCTGCGCCCGCTGGAGGCGGCCGCTGAAGTCGACATAGATCGATTTCCATTCGGTGAACGTGTCGAGCGCGGCGTGGCCCGCCTCGCGGTGGCCGTTCCCCGTTTCCTTCCAGCCGCCGAACGGGAGGTGCGTCTCGGCCCCAGTCGTGCCCGCGTTCACGTAGACGATTCCGGTCTCGAAGTCGCGCATCGCCCGGAAGGCCGTGTTCGCGTCGCGGGTGAAGATCGACGACGACAGCCCGTAGCGCGTCTGGTTGACGGCAGTCGTCGCCGCGGCGTAGTCGTCGACGGCGATCACCGACAGGACCGGCCCGAAGATCTCCTCTTGGGCGATCCGGTCCATCGGCGCCACGTCGCGGAAGATCGTCGGGGCGAAGAAATGGCCGTGGGCCAGGTCGCCGGTTGAGGCCGGCTCGCCGCCGACCACGAGCTCGCCCTCGCGCTGCCCGATCTCGATGTAGCGCCCGACCTTGTCTAGTGCGCCCTCGTTGATGAGTGGACCGACGTCGACCCCCTCGTCGAGCCCGGACCCGAGCCGGAGGCCGCGCGCCCGGGCCGAGAGCCGCTCGAGGAGCGGCTCGACGACGGCGCGCTCGACGACGACCCGGCTCGCGGCCGTGCAGCGCTGGCCGGTCGTGCCGAACGCGGACCAGAGGATGCCGTCGGTTGCGAGGTCGACATCGGCATCGGCCATGACGACGATCGCGTTCTTGCCGCCGAGCTCGAGGCTCACCCGCTTGAGATTCCGGCCGGCCCGCGCCGCGATGTGGCGCCCGGTCGCGGACGACCCGGTGAACGAGATGACCGCCACATCGGGGTTGTCCACGATCGCGTCGCCGACCTCCGAGCCGGCGCCGGTGACGAGGTTGACGGTCCCGGCCGGGAAGCCCGCCTCGGCCATCAGCTCGACGAGGAGCGTGGCGCAGTGCGGCGTGTCGCTCGAGGGCTTGAACACGACCGTGTTGCCGGCGACGAGGGCCGGCATCATCTTCCAGCACGGGATCGCGATCGGGAAGTTCCAGGGCGTGATGATCCCGGCGATCCCGATCGGCTGGCGGATGCTCATGGCCCATTTGTCGGGCAGCTCCGAGGGCGTCGTGTCACCAAACATCCGGCGGCCCTCGCCGGCCATCAGGAACGCAATGTCGATCCCTTCCTGGACGTCTCCGCGCGCTTCGGCGAGGACCTTCCCCATCTCGCGCGTCATTGCCCTCGCGAGGCGCTCCTTGTGCTCGGCCATGAGGGCGGCGAACGCGTACATGATCTCGCCCCGCTTCGGAGCGGGCGTCCTTCGCCACGGGCCGCCGGCCACGTCGGCCGCGCGGACCGCCATCGCCACGTCGGCTGCGGTCCCCTGCTGGAACCGGCCGATGAGATCGCGCCGGTCCGCGGGATTGTGACTCTCGAACGTCGCCCCGGAGGTGGAGTCGGCCCACGCGCCGGCGATGAAATGGCGGAAGGTCGGAATCGCGCCGGTCTCGGGTGGCGCCGTGGGAGCGGGGGCAGTCTCGGTCATCGGCAAAATCTACACTCCCGCAGGAGCCAACTCACCCGCTCGCGCGCACAATTCCGACACATAAGCCGCAGGTGAGGCCGGGGTTGCATCCTCCGGCGATGGACGATCCGCGGATCGGGGCTGTCTGCTGGCGATCCGCCTTCGCCAGCGACTGACGCAGGCGGCGGTGTCGACCGCGGCGGGCGTGCCGCTGTCGGTGGTCCGCCGCGTGGAGCATGGCCGGCTCGGCGGCGTCGACATTGCAGACCTTCGCTCAATCGCCGCTTCCCTCGATGTGTCCGTCGATATGTCGATCCGCTGGCACGGCGGCGATCTCGGCCGGCTGATCAACGCCCGACACGCTGCGATGCATGAGGTGATGGCGCAACGGTTTGCCGACCTTCCCGGTTGGGCTCTCGAACCAGAGGTGTCATTTTTGCTCTATGGCGAGCGCGGGGCCATCGACGGGCTCGCCTGGCATGCTCCGAGTCGCAGCCTCCTCGTGATCGAGCTCAAGACCGAGTTCGTCGACATCAATGGGCTGATGCGGTCGGTCGACCGGAAGCGGCGACTCGCCGCCGAGATCGGGACTGGTCGGTGATGGTTGGCGACACGACCTCGATGTGGGTCGCGGTCGCCGATGGGCGAACGAACCGGAGAGCGCTCGCGCGGCACGAGACGACGCTTCGGGCGAAATTTCCTGCGGACGGCCGCAACGTCGCGGCGTGGCTGCGGGCGCCATCCGGGTCGATTGCGGCACTTGGTTTTCTGCGAGGCGTGGGCCTGGCGAGCAGCGGCGCCGTCGCGTCGAGCACGCGGCGCGTTCGACGGACCCGCGAACCCCCTCCCGCGCCCGAAGTTCCTGCCAATCGACCCAACAGGGACCAAGAGCCGGCTCGACGGGCGGCTCAGCCGGGCACATGATCCGAAGCGGAGGAATTGGCAGATCGGCCGAGCCGCAACGCGAAGCGCCGGGCTTCATCGTCAGACAGATTGCAGGGAAAGCGACCGTGGACGCTGAGCGATGCGCTCCGGGCGAGCATCTGGCAGGACCCTAGCGCGGGGCGCGGGGGGCGGGGCGCGGGGCGCGGGGGGCGGGGGGCGTGGCGCCCGCGGGCCGGGCGCCGCACGTCGCAACTCAGTCGCCGAGCAGGTCGCCCGCCACGATCAGCCGATGGATCTGGTTCGTGCCCTCGTAGATCTGAGCTCCCTTCGCGTCGCGCATCAGGCGCTCGATGCCGGTCTCGCGGGAATAGCCGCTCGCCCCGAACAGCTGGACTGCGTCCGTCGCGACCCTCATCGCCGTGTCCGAGGCGGTCCACTTCGCAAGGGACGAGGCCACGCCGATCGGCTCGCCGCGGTCCTTGGCCGCGGCCGCCTGGCGAGTGAGCGCGCGCGCCGCCTCGACGTCGCGGGCCATCTCGGCGAGCAGGAACCGCAGGCCTTGCTGGTCGCTCAGCGGCACCCCGAACGCCTTGCGCTGGCGAAGATAGGCGGCCGACTGCTCGACCGCCGACCGAGCCAGGCCGACGCACGCGGCCGCGATCGAGATCCGGCCCTCGGCCAGCGCGGACAGCGCGATCCGGTAGCCGTCGCCTTCAGCCCCGAGCCGGTTGGCCGCGGGCACGAGGCAGTCCTCGAAGACGAGCTCCGCGGCCGGGCAGGCCCGGATCCCCATCTTCTTCTCGTGCGCGCCGAACGTGAACCCAGCCATCCCCTTCTCCACGAGGAACGCCGCGATGCCCTTCGCTCCGCTCGACGGATCGATCGACGCGAACACCAGGTAGCGATCCGCCTCCGGGGCATTCGTGATCCAGATCTTCGTGCCGGTCAGTCGGTAGCCCTCGGGTGCGTCCGCGGGTCCCACCCGCTCGGCCCGCAGGCGGATGGCGCCGGCGTCCGACCCGGCATGCGGCTCGGTCAGGGCGAAGGCACCCAGCGCCGAGCCCGCCGTCATCGGCCGGAGCCAGCGCTCCTGCTGCTCGGGCGTACCCCAGGCCAGCACCGGGTACTGCGACAGGATGTGGACCGACAGCGTCACCGCGCTCGCCATGTCGGCGGCACCGAGCTCCTCCATGACCAGCGACCAGCCGAGGTAGCTGAAGCCGGAGCCGCCGACCGACTCCGGCAACGGCGCGCCGGTCAGTCCGAGCTCGCCCATCGCGACGAAGATCGATCGATCGAAGCGCTCGGCCTCGTCCCGCTCGATCGCGGTCGGCGCGACCGTGCGCCGGGCGAATTCGCGGGCGGTGTCGCGAAGGAGGCGCTCCTCGTCCGTCAGTGGCCAGGACAGGTGCGGCTCCTTCCGTTGGTGCGTGGCCGCCACCCCGGCTCAGCCGGGTCGGCCGGAATCGGGCTCACCGGTAGGATAGCCGCGTGACCCGCGATCGGACTGCCGAGTCGATCCCAACCGGCCCGGACCTCGATCCCGTCCGCGATCCGTCATTGGCGGAGGGCGGGATCTCCGACGCGATCGTCAGCCAGTCCCTCGACGCGATCATCGTGACCGACCTCGACCTGATCATCCGGATCTGGAGTCCGGGCGCCGAACAGATCTATGCCGTCCCCGCCGGCGAAGCGATCGGCCTGCGCCTGGACGCGGTCCTGACTGCCGTCGAACGGGACGGACGGCCGCTCGACCGAGATGGCGCGCGACGCCAGCTCGAGCGCGACGGCTCGTGGCGGCAGCGGCTGATCCAGCGTCCCCTCATCGGCGCCTGGAGCGGCCGCGACATCCTCGTCGACTCCATCGTCACCGAGCTGCGCGGGCAGGACGGCGCTGCCTCCGGTCTGCTCGGCATCAACCGCGACGTCACGACGACCGCCCGGGTCGAGGGCGAGATCGCGGCCCTCGCTTCCCTGGTCATGGTGGCGGAGGGCGCGCGGACCCCGTCCCAGGTCGCTGATGCGGCTCTCGAGATCCTGTGCCGCGCGACGGGCGCCGAGGCCGGTCTCGTCACGTCGATGGACAGCGGCTACGAGGCGCTCGGCAGTCGGCACGCAGGCGCACGACTGATCGAGGTGATCGTCGGCTACGGCCAGCTCGGCGGTCCCCTTGCGACCGCGCTCCAAGACCCCGAGGCCTACATCAGCGCGGACGTGGCAACCGCGCCGCTCCGCGAGGACGTCCGCGAGGCGGTCCGCGCGGACGGGATCCGTCACCTCGTCGTGGTCGGCCTCCGGCCGTCCGGCCGATTGAACGGGATCCTCGCCCTCGGCTGGCGCCACGAGCTGCGCGACGAGCCGACCCGGGCGATCATGCTCCAAGCCGCTGCGCTGGTCGCCTCGTCGCTCGAGAACGCCCGGCTCCTCGCGGCCGTCGAGAGGGGGCTCAACGAAGAGCGGCTCCTGAACCGCCGGATGCGGGCGCTCGTGTAGCTCACCCGCCTGCCCGACGCCGTCGCCACGGGCTCCGGCATCGATCGGCTCTGCGAAGAGGTCGCCGACGTCCTCGGGGCCGACGGGTCCGTGTTCGGTCGGGTGGTCGAGGGCCGGCTCGAGATCGGCGGCATCCACGGGCTCGACTTCGATCAGTTCCGCGTCCTCATGGATCGGCCGGTTGCGTCCTTCCCGATGGCGGACGCCCTCGCCGCTGGCGCGCCCTCGCTGCTGCTTCCCCTCGAACCGGGCCGGGCCAGCGAGTTGGCCGCCGCGAGCCTCGGGGCGGTCGGATATCGGACCTTCGCGGTGTTCGCGATCCGCGACGAGGGCGCCCTCGTCGGACTCATGTTCTCCGTCTTCCGCCAATCGATCGACGAGCTCGAGATCGACGAGCGGACGCTCGACGCGATCGGCCGGGTGCTCGATATCTCGTTTGCCAACCAGCGCCTGCGCGAGGGCATCCTCGCGAGCGAACGGCGCTACCGCGAGCTGTTCGAGAGCTCGCCCGACGCCCTGCTCGTCCAGTCGGTCGACCAGGTCGTCGTGGACGCCAACCCCGCCGCGCTGCGCCTGTACGGACTGGACCTGGTCGGCCAGCACGTCGACCGCCTGATTGACGGCGGCCCGGAAGCGCCGGGCCGGGACGTTCCGGAGCCGGCGGGCTTCACCCAGTACACCGGTGTCGGCCGCCGGCTCGACGGCTCGACCTTTCCGGAGGAGGTCGACCTGCGTCCGATCGAGATCGCTGGCGAGCCGCGAATCCTCGTGATCGTCCGCGACCTGACCGAGCGCCGGCGACTCCAGGCCGAGCTCGTGCAGGCCCAGAAGATGGAGGCGGTCGGCCTCCTCGTCGCCGGCGTCGCACACGAGCTGAACAACCCGCTGGCCTCGATCGTCGCCTTCAGCCAGCTGATCCGGACGGACCCCGCCCTGCCGGCGGACCTCCGGACCCAGGCCGATCTCCTCGTCCAGGAGGCGAACCGCACCCGAATCATCGTCCAGAACCTGCTGGACTTCGCCCGCCAGCGCCCACCCGAGCGGATCGCCGTCGAGTTCCGTCAGCTGATCGCCAGCGTGCTCGAGCTCCAGTCGTACGTGCTCGCCCGGAACGCGCTCGACGTCACCGTCGACATTCCCGACGATCTCCCCCGCCTGTCCGTCGATCGATCCCAGATGCAGCAGGTCCTCCTCAACCTGACCTTCAACAGCGCTCAGGCGATCCGCAGCCTCGGCCGGCCCGGCCGCATCGAGATCAAGGCACGCCCCGTAGCCACCAGCGCCGGCGAGGTCGTCCGGATCACGATCGAGGACGACGGCCCCGGCGTGCCGCTCCAGATCGTCGACCGCCTGTTCATGCCGTTTGTCACGACAAAGGAACCGGGACAGGGGACCGGGCTCGGGCTCTCGGTGTCGTTCGGGATCGTTACCGGCCACGGCGGGACGCTCCGCCACGAGGCGCCGGTGGCCGGCGGGGCCCGGTTCGTGATCGAGCTGCCGGTGGGCCGCGACGCCCCGGCGATCGCGTCCGAGCCGGCCTCGCCGCCCCCGCCTGCCGCGCGAGCGAAATCGAGAGATGCAGCCCCCACCGCCCGCGGCCGCAACCGCGCCCGCGCCGACGCGCGGCCGGGCGGCACCTCCGCCAGCATCACCGCCGGCATTCCCGGTGGCGTTCCGGACAGCGGTCCCCCCGCTGCCACGATGTCATCGCGCCCGATCCGGGTGCTGGTCCTCGACGACGAGGCGTCCATCCGGGACTTTCTCGGCCGAGTCCTGATCCGCGCCGGCTACGAGCCGATCCTTGCCGGGACCGGCAGCGTCGCCCTCGAGGCGGTCCGTGCGGACCCGCCCGATGCGATCCTGTGCGACCACCGGATGGCCGGGATGAGCGGCACGGAGTTCCATGCAGCGGTCATGAGGATCGCCCCGCAACTCGCGCGCCGGTTCGCCTTCATGAGCGGGGACGTCCTCAACCCCGAGCTGCGCGAGTTCGCCATTGACCGCGACGTTCAGCTGCTCGCCAAGCCGTTCGACATCGCGACAGTCGGCGTGACGGTCGCGGCCCTCATGCAGCGCGAGCCGGACTAATCGCTCGCGACGCGGTGCCTCCGGTTCGGCGGCCCGACCCTCAGCCGCGCGGGTACGTGTGAAACCCGCGGCCGGTCTTCTGGCCGAGGCGGCCGGCCTCGACCAGCTCGACCAGGATGGCCGGCGGTTCGAACCGTTCTTCCCCGAGTCCCTCGTGGAGGACGTGCATGATCCCGAGGCAGACGTCGAGGCCGATGAAGTCGGCGAGCTCCAGCGGTCCCATCGGGTGGTTCAGGCCGACCCTCGCGCCGGTATCGATGTCGTCCGCCGTCCCGAGCCCCTCGGCCAGGCCGCGCATTGCCTCGGCGAGGAAGGGCATCAGGACCCGGTTGACGATGAAGCCGGGCCGATCAGCCGACACGATCACCTGCTTGCCCATCTCGGCGGCGATCGTGCGGACGGCCGCCTCGCTGGCGTCGGTCGTCGCGCTGCCCCGGATCAGCTCGATGAGCGGCATGATCGGGACCGGGCTGAAGAAATGCATCCCGACGAATTGCCCGCGCCGACCCGGGCCGACGGCCGCCGCGAGGCGATCGATCGCGATCGACGAGGTGTTGGACGCAAACAGCGCATGCGCCGGAGCGCGGCGGTCGAGGTCGGCCCAGAGCGCGGCCTTGACGGCAACGTCCTCGAACACGGCCTCGACGACGAGATCGACGTCGGCGGCCGCTCCAAGGTCGTCGGTGGCGACGATCCGACCGAGGATCGCGTCGCGCTCGTCCGTCATGAGCCGGCCCTTCGCGACGGAACGTTCGAGGTTGGCCGCGATCCGATCGCGTCCGGTGTCGGCCCGCGCCCGGTCGGGCTCGTACAGCGCCACCGACCTGCCGGTCGCTGCGAGGACCTGGGCGATCCCATGACCCATCAGGCCGGCGCCGGCCACGAGCGCCCGTTCGTTCGTCATCGGTCGAGGGTACCGGTTCGGGCGGCCGACCCACCGGCAAGGCGTTCGAGCAGGGCGTCGGCAGCGGCGTAGGGATCCAGTCGGTTGACCGCGACCTCCGAGAGGGTTCGGCGGGTCTCCTCGCGCAATGCGGGCTCCTCGAGCCGAGCACGCAGGCGCTCGCCGACGATGGCCCAGACCTGGGCGTCGGCGCGGGCCAGCCGAGCGCCGAGCGCCGGCGCCGCGGCCACGACGGCACGATGGCGATCGAGGGCGACCAGCAACTCGGGCACGCCGGCCCCGGTCGACGCGGTCGTCAGGAGCACCTCGGGCTGCTTCGGCCGCGGCCGCTTGTCGCTGCCATCGTCCGGCTCGCCACCGACGCGCGGCGCCGCGACGAGCATCGCCCGGAGCTGGGCGGCCGTCCGCTGGGCGCCGGGCTTGTCGGCCTTGTTGACCACGACGAGATCGGCGACCTCCAGCAACCCGGCTTTGATTGCCTGGACCTCGTCGCCCATCTCGGGCGCCTCGAGGACGACCGTCGTGTCGGCCGCGGCAGCGACCTCGACCTCGCTCTGGCCGGTGCCCACCGTCTCGACAAGGATCAGGTCGAAGCCGGCGGCGGCAAGGACGGCGGTCGCGGCGCCGGTCGTAGACGCCAGGCCGCCCGCGTGGCCGCGCGCCGCCATCGAGCGGATGAACACGTCACGGTCGCCGGCGTAGCTTTGCATCCGGACGCGATCGCCGAGAAGCGCGCCGCCGGTGATCGGCGACGATGGATCCACTGCGACGACCGCCACGGCCCGGCCGGCCTTGCGGACCTCGCCGATCAGCGCGGCCACGAGCGTCGACTTGCCTGCGCCCGGCGGACCGGTGATCCCGACGATATGGGCGCCGCCGGCAAGCGGATAGAGCTCGCGTAGGGCCGGCTCGGCGATCGCCGTGCGGTTCTCGACCGCGGTCAGCAGCCGAGCGAGGGATCGCCGGTCGCCGGATCGCGCGGCCGCGACCAGCGCCGTGGCACGAGCGGCGGCCTCGCCGGCGCGCGCCGCCACCTATTCGTGCGGGCGGGCGTTGGTCCGCAGGTACTCGGCGACCTCACCGATCGTGGTTCCCGGGCCGAAGACGCGCGCCACGCCGACCTCCGCGAGGGCGGCGACGTCGTCGTCGGGGATGATCCCGCCGGCCGTCACGAGGACGTCGTCGAGGCCCTCCTCGCGGAGGAGCTTCGTGATCCTTGGGAGGAGCGTCATATGGGCGCCGGACAGGATCGACAGCCCGACGACGTCGACATCCTCCTGGAGCGCCGCCGTCGCGATCATCTCCGGCGTCTGGCGCAGGCCGGTGTAGACGACCTCGAATCCCTCGTCGCGCAGGCCGCGCGCCAGGACCTTCGCGCCGCGGTCGTGGCCGTCGAGGCCGGGCTTGGCGATGAGCACCTTGATCGGGCGATCGGTCATGGCCGGATTGTGCCACGGTGCGACAGGCCGCCCGCAGCCCAAACGCGGCCACAGGCACCGCGCCGCAGGCGTGGCTCTCCTGCGGCCGGAATTCCCGGCCCGATTTCCCGCCGGAGCCGCCGCGCTAGGATGCGGCGATGGATGGGATCCCCCGCCCAAGGGACCGGCGCCGCGACACGTTCTTCCAGATCGCAGCGAGCATCCTCGGCGCCGACCTGGCGCTGGTCGCCTGGCTGGCGTCGGGCGACCGCGGGCCGGTCGACGGAGTCATCGCCTGGCTGATCGGCTTCTACGCGGGCCTCTTTGGCTGGATCGTCCTCGGCGAGCGGCGCCGGCCACGCCTGAACTGGCCACTCCGCCGATCGCCGTGGGACGGCGATCCCGATCGCCTTGCGGGGGTCGTCGTCGTTCTCGCATTCGGCGTCCTCAACTTGACCTGGCGGTACTGGCTACCGCACCGCGAGCTCGCGGCGAACCTCCCGGACTCGCGTCTGCCCGGCGCCTTCTACGTCGAGCAAGTCGGCCTGACGACAATTCTGGCCGGCCTTGCGACACTCGCGGTCCTGCTCGGGACCCGGGTCGGCCGCCGGGACTCCGCGGACTCCGCGCCGGCAGCGCCCGTCCGAACGGATCCGCCGCCGCCGAACGTCGTCGTCCGTGACGCGCTGAGCAGAGACGCCGCGGCGGTCCGCCAGGTCGCGGTCGCGGCCTGGCGCGACACCTACACAGGCCTCTTGGCAGATGAGACGATCGAGGCGTTCCTCGACTTCGCCTACTCGATCGAGATGCTCATCCGGCGGATCGAGCAGCACGCGTTCCTGGTGACCGAGGAACAGGGCCGGATCGTCGCTTTCGCGGACGCGATCCCCGGACCCGCTCGGCTGACCCTTGGCGCGATCTACGCCCTGCCGGATCGACGGCGCCACGGGGCCGGATCGCTGTTGCTGGCCAGCTTGCGCTCGCGGTTTCCGAAGCTGCCGATCACCGCCGACGTGCTCGCCGGAAACGTCGTTGGCGAAGGCTTCTACAAACGCGTCGGATTCGTCCCGCGCGAGACGCTCGAGACCGAGCTGTTCGGTGAGGCGGTCGTCGAGCGCCGCTGGTGGCTCGACCCGGTGGCACCCGGCCGCCGCTGAGATCACGCCCCCGGCGCGCGCCGATCGAGATGGGCAAAGAACTCCGCCCGGGTCCGGTCGCGGGTCCGGAAGAGGCCGAGCACCGACGACGTCGTCATGATCGTCCCGGGCTTGCGGACGCCGCGCATCACCGCGCACAGATGGGTCGCCTCCACGACGACACCGACACCCTGCGGGTCGAGCCGCTCCTGGAGGAACTCGGCGATCTGCTGTGTCAGCCGTTCCTGGACCTGGAGGCGACGGCTGTACATCTCAACGACCCGCGGGATCTTCGAGAGCCCGATCACCCGGCCGCGCGGGATGTAGGCGACGGCCGCCTGGCCGAAGAACGGCAGGAGATGGTGCTCGCACAGCGAGTAGAACGGGACGTCCTTGACGACGACCATCTCGGAATAGGCGACATCGAAGATCGCGCCGTTGATGAGCCGCTCCGGGTCGACGTGGTAGCCCGCGGTCAGCTCGGTGTACATCCGGTGGACCCGCTCGGGCGTGCCGGCCAGGCCCTGGCGCTCGGGATCCTCGCCGATCTCGGTCAGGATCTGGTGGACCGCCGCCTCGACCTTGCCGGTGCCGGTGTGCCTGCCGGCACCTTCGATCAGCTCCTGCGCGCGATGGGGCTCCTCGCCGATCTCGGTCTCGATCTCGTCGACGATCGCCCGGATGTGGCTGGGCAGGTCGGTCGGGGTGCTCACGTCGCCGATGGTACGACGAGTGCGATGGGAAGTCGCCGCGGGTGGGGCGCCGTGCCGAGTCGCCGATGCTTCGGATTCGCGCCGATCGTGCTCGGCCGGGCAACAATCCGTGCCGGCTCACGCTCGATCGAGCCGATTCTGAGTCAACCAATGACTCGAGCGTCCCGGGCAACCTTAGCGAGCGGAGCCGTGCTCGCCGAACCCGGCAGCCGGCAGCGGGTCGTATGGCCGGCCCTCCGCGCCGCGCAGCCAGGCCCGGGCGTTCGCCCCCAGCGACGGCCGGTGATAGCCGCCCTCCTGGAGGATCACGAGCCGCCGGCCGAGGGCCGCCGTCCGCCTGCCGCACTCGTGGTAGACCGCCGTCGTGAGCGCGAAGTCACCGATCGGGTCGTGGCCGTACGTGTCGAACCCGAGCGAGACGACGACGATGTCGCCGGGCGTCGCCGCGATCGCATCCAGGCCGCGATCGAGCGCGGCGAGGTAGGTCTCATCGTCGGTGCCCGCCGGCAGCGGCAGGTTCAGGTTCGCGCCGCTCCCCTCCCCCTCGCCGATCTCGTCGGCCCGGCCGAGGAAGAACGGGTACTGCCGCTCCGGATCGGCGTGAAGCGACACATATACGACATCACCGCGGCGCCAGAAGATCTGCTGGGTTCCGTTGCCGTGGTGGTAATCCACGTCGAGGATCGCGATTCGCTCGCCGGTCGCCCGGGTGATCGCCTCTGCCGCGATCGACGCGTTGTTGAAGAAGCAGTAACCGCCGGCCATCGAGCGCGCGGCATGATGGCCGGGTGGCCGGCACAGGCCGTAGGCCGCGCGCTCGCCGCCGAGCACGAGATCGGCCGTCGTCAGGGCGACGTCGACGGCGGCACGCGCCGCGGCGGCGGTCCCGGCGACGAGTGGGTTCGCCGTGTCGAGGCCCCACCAGCCGGCCCGCCCGGCGGCGTTCCGCGTCTCGGGCCGCGACGCGAGGAACTCCGGGCTCATCCCCTCGAACATCCGGAACGTCGGATAAGTGTCGGCGAGGAGATTGGGCCGGTCGATCCCCTGCGCTCGAGCCTCACGCCACGCCTCCTCGACGAACCGGACAAGGCCCGGATCATGGACCGCGAGGATCGGCTCGAGGCCGTGCTCCCTCGGCCCCTCGAGCGCGAACCCGCCGTCGGCTTCAAGCGCCTTCCGGATGTTCTCGGCTCGCTCCGCAACCTCGTTCGCCGGGATCGCCGCGCCCATGACCGTCTCGCTCGCCACGTCGTGGGCGAGGTGCGCCGGAGAATAGACGACACGCATCGGCAGCCGATCCTCCGTACGGCCGGTGCTCAGTCCGGCTCGGTCGAAAGCCTAGCGGCCGAGGATCGCCGCCGTGACCTCGTCGGGTCGATAGCGGAGCAGGTTGTGGCCGGGAGCCACGAACTCGCGGACGTCGACTCGGCCGGGCGCGGTTGCGATCAGCGCGCTGCCGAACGCGGTCGCCGCAGCGTCGCCAGGCGTGTTCCGGCGGACCGCGATGATCGGTGCGACGACCCGTTGGAGGACTGCGTCCGGTCGGTACCCGAACATCGTCCGAACGGTTGCCTCGAGGGCATGCGGCCGGGTCGCCGGCACGAGACGCCCGGCCGGAGTCTCGACCACCGCCGCTCGCGCGGCGCGCTCCTGGTCGGGGTCCCAGCTGGACGGGTCCCAGTCCCGTCGATCGGCGAGGTAGGCGGCCATCGAGCGCATCACCTCGGGAGGCTCGTCCAGGCCGCGCAGGAATTCCTCGACGTCGAGCCCGATGGTCGTCGGTAGGTGGTCGAGGCCGCCGTCGACGAGGATGACGCGGGCGCAGCGATCGCCCAGGGCCGCCGCCGCGGCCAGGGCCACGATCGCACCGAAGCCGTGCCCGGCGAGCACGACCTGCGACGCCTCGTCGTGGCGATCGAGCAGTCCCGATCCCTCGGCGACGGCGACCATGTCCTCGCCAAGGACGTCGAGTTCGTAGGCGCCGTCGTCGGTCGGAGCGTCCGAGAGGCCGTGTCCGCGGAGATCGGGCGCGACGGTCCGGCGTGCGTCGGCCAGGCGGCGCGCGACCGGAGCCCAGGCCCAGCTCGTCGCCGCGAGGCCGTGGATCAGGACCACCCCTGGGTCGCCTGAGCCGCCCCAATCCAGGAAGTGGATCCGGTCGCCCGGCTCGACGACGACGACGAACCCCGGCGGATCAGCCGGCGGATCGTGCGCGGGATCGGAGCGGAGGAGCGGGGCCACGCGGCTACGATAGGTCGTCATGCCGAAACGCCGCCGCGGCGCCCGAAGCGCGGGCCGTCGCTCGCCCGCCGACCACGCTCCGTTCGAGCGGCTCGTTGCGCGCGCCCTTGCCGGGATTCCCGACCCGTTCCGGGCGGCACTGTCGGAGGTCGCGATCGTCATCGACGACGAGCCGAGCACGGCCCAGCGGCGCGACAACGATCTCGAATCCGACGAGGACCTGTACGGCCTGTACGAGGGCGTGCCGCGCACCGAGTACGGCGCCGACTGGGCGGCCAGCCCCAACCGGATCACCTTGTTCCGGCTCGCGCTCGAGGAGGACTTCGCTGATCCGGGCGACCTCGCCGAGGAGGTCCGGATCACCGTGATCCACGAGCTCGCCCATCACCTCGGGATCGACGACGACCGGCTCGAGGAGCTCGGGGTCTAGCGTTCCGCGGGCGCGGTCGGCGGCGAGGACGCCGTCACAGGAGCCGGAGGAACACCAGGCTTCCGGCGATCCCGCCGGCCAGGAGTGCCACCTGCATCGGCCGCGAGACCAGGGGCGCCCCTCGCGAGACCCGCGGCGCCGCGACGGGGGCAGAGGTTCCGTCGTCCGAATCCTCGAGGTCGTCAAGGCCCGTGGCGATCCCGGTCAGCCCGAGGAATGCGACCACCTGCGGCGCGGACGTGAGGGCCGAGATGGTCATCGTCAGCGAGCCGACGGACGCGATCGCGAGCGCGACGATCACGGCGAGCAGCACGAGCTGCCCGGAGCCGGTCGTCCCGCCGAGCCCGAAGAGGATCCCGAGACGCGCCAGGAGGTCGATGCCGGCTCCGACGGCGAAGCCGGCGATGGTCTGGAACGCGATGTTGACGATGGCGATCAGGATCGCCAGCCGGAGCCGCATCCGAGCGAGCCGCCACGATTGCGCGATGGACTGGCGCGCCCCGACGGAGCCGAGGACGATCCACGCGGCGACGTACGCGAATGGGACCGACAGCACGACGCCGATCAGCGTCAGGACGACGAACTGCGATTCGGTTCGGGTCCCGCCGGGAGCGACGACGCCCTCAAGGATCCAGTTCGGCAGCGCCAGAATCAGGCCGGTCAGGAACGTCGCCCCGACGAGGCGCCAGAACCGCTGCCGCGCGACGGCGAGGGCTCTCGCGAGGACAAAGGCGCGATCGGTCGCCCGCGAGGCGATCACGATCACCGCGAGGAGCTGACTGTCGACTGACAGGGCCGCGATGCAGCCGAGGCTCGTCAGGGCGGCGAGCACGATCAGCCACGCCGTCCCCCCGTCGATGGCCAGGTATGTCGGCCAGGTGCGCTGGGCAAAGAAGGCGACCCACTGGAACCCGCCCTCCCGCCTCGCGAGGGCGACACCGATGGCGATCAGCGGAGCCGCCGCCGCGACGAAGAGGAGGCCGATGAGGAGGGCGCTCGCCCGGACGTCCTTCGATGCGGCGACATTGAGATCGAGGCCTTGGCCCAGCACCGCCCGCGCGCTCGGCTGCGGCATGCGCCCCGGCGCCACGGCCGGCTCGGTCAGCGGCTCGGCTGGCTCGCCGGTCGGCTCGCCGATCGGCACGGTTGGGTGCGATCCCGCGTCGATCGGGGACCCGGGCTCGGCCGGAACGTCCGGCCCCGTCACCCTCTCGCGCCGTCGACCGGCAGCGGCGCAGCGGCCGCCAGCAGCTCGCCGAGGCGGCCGACGTCGACGTTCCCGCCGGATCCGACGACCGCTACCCGCTCGCCGCCCCGGATCGGGAGCCGGTTGAAGAGAACCGCAGCCAGTGCCGCCGCGCCAGCGGGCTCGAGGACCTGCTTCATCCGCTCCAGCGCGAACCGGACGCCCGCCAGGATCGTCGCGTCGTCGAGCAGGACGAGGCCATCGAGGTAGCGCCGGCACATCGCCAGCGTCGTTACCCCGGCGAACGGCGCCGCCAGGCCGTCGGCCACGGTCCGGGGCTCGATCGTGACCGGCTTGCCGGCTTCGAAGGCGAGGCTCATCGCCGCCGCATCGACCGGCTCGACGCCGTAGACGCGAACGCCCGGGCGGGTTTCCTTGAGCACCGCCGCGACCCCCGAGATCAGGCCGCCGCCACCGACCCCGACCACGACGACGTCGACCTCGGGCAGGTCCGCGAGGATCTCCAGGCCCACGCTCCCGTGCCCGGCGATCACGGCGCTGTCGTCGAACGGGTGAACGAATGTCAGGCCGCGCTCGTCCCGGATTCGCTCGAGCGCCCGAAAGGCCTCGCCGACATGGGCGCCCTCGAGGACGACCTCGGCACCGTAGCCGCGGCAGGCGGCGACCTTGGTCGGGTTGGCACCGATCGCCATCACGACCGTCATCGGCACGCCGGCCTGAGTGCCGGCCCACGCGTACGCCTGGCCGGCGTTCCCGGCCGACATCGTGATCGCGCCGCGAACGCGCTGCTCGGGATCGAGCGAGGCGATCCGATTGGTCATGCCGCGCGCCTTGAAGGACCCCGTCTTCTGGAGGTGCTCGGCCTTCAGGTACAGGCGCCCGTCGGCCAGGGCGGGGCCGCCGGACGCCACCACGAACGATGCCGCGGTCGCGCTCGCGAGGAGCGGCGTCCGGTGGATCCGGCCGGAGATCCGCTCGCGAGCATCGAGGATCTCGGTGAGCCCGACGAGGCCGTCATCCGTCATCGGCCCGAGTATGGCAGCCGGGCCGTCGCTGGCGAAAGATCATCCCGGCCCACGATGACTTGCGTATTTGCGCAAGCGATGACATCATTCCTCGTGATGTTGGACATCCCACCGATCGCGTCGAGCGAGTTCGACCGGCAGCGCTACGCCGCCGTCGGACGCGCCCTGGCCGACCCGAAGCGCCTGTGCGTCCTCGAGTCGCTGGCCCTCGGCGAGCTCTCCGTGAGCGACCTGTCGACCAAGGTCGGGTGCCAGGTGCCCAACATGAGCCAGCACCTCGCCGTTCTCCGCAGCGCGGGGCTCGTCCAGAGCCGGCGCGACGGGTCGGCCGTCCTCTATCGCCTGGCGGACGCCCGCGTCCTGGAGACCTATCGCCTCATCCAGAGCCTTGCCGGTCAGGGCACCTGACGGCAGCCGTCGTCCATGGCCGCACCCGCGCGGCAAGTCGCGGATCCAGAAAGGAACCGAACCCATGTCCATCCAGCACGCCACGGACGACACCTTCGAGCAGCTCGTCCTGAAGAACGAGAAGCCCGTCGTCGTCGACTTCTGGGCGACCTGGTGCGGGCCGTGCAAGATCGTCGCTCCGGAGATGGAGAAGATCGCCGAGAAGTACGAGGGCACGGTCGACGTCGTCAAGGTCGATGTCGACGCGAACCCGCGGATCTCGCAGGCCTTCAACATCATGTCGATCCCGACGATCGCCTTCTTCCGGCCGGGCCAGCAGCCGATGGGCGTCGCCGGCGCGCGGCCGATGGAGGCCCTCGAGGCGCACTTCGGGCTCGCCCAGTACGCGCCCGACGCCATCGAGTCCGCGACCGAGGCCGCGGCGACCGAGGCCTGAGACCCGCGCGGATCTCCGCGCCGATCCGAACCAACGACGCCGCCCCGCACTCGGGGTGGCGTCTTCGATTCCGCGGGCCCGGCCCTCCCGGTTTCGCCATCGCCAGTCACGGACGCATCAGCTCGGCCTCCGGGCCTCTTCAGGCTGGCAATGCGGGCGCTGTGGCTGACTCGCCGTCACGGTGACCTGGGATCCGCGCCTGATGCGTCCAGCACTGGCGTATGGCAATCCCGGATCGCCACACCTCGGTTCCGTCAGCGGCCGGGACGGCTCACGCGGCGGTGGGCGCTGAGGAACCAGGCTTCTGCCCGATCGACCGCTGCGTCATCGAGGACGCTCGGGACGAAGGCGACCCAGTCCGCACCCAGCGGCGAAGGTGACGCGTCGGGTGTCCGGAGCGCTGCCCCGGCGATGAGTGGGTCGAGCCGGAATTCCGCCCGGGCACCGGTCAGGACCGAGAACGGCGCCCCGGCCACGGCCCACGAAATCGCGCCGCCGAGGTCGTCCCGGGTCACGCCGGCAAGGTCCTCGGCGGCGGCGGCGAGCACGTCGGCGAGGCTCAGGTCGGTCGGCTCGAAGCCCCCGAAGTCGATCTCGTCGTCCGTCATGCCCGGCCGGCGGCCGCCAGGATCGCCGCGAGGTCGGCCTCGTGATCGGCGTAATGCTCGGTGGTTTCCTCGAAGAAGAACTTCTGCTGATCGGCGTTCTTGAGCCAACGCGTCTCGGGCACGACGGTCAGATAGCCACGCAACTCGCCGGCGACCCGAGCGAACTCCTGGCGGACCTCGTCGATCGACTTCGCCCGCCAGGCCGCATCGGCCTCAGCGTTGACGATGTCGCCGCCGCGCTCCTCCCAGTCGGCTTCGGCCTGGGCCCGCGAGCGCGAGGTTTCGCCGAGCGCGAGCTCCTTCGCGACGTCGAGCGACAGGAGCTGCCAGGTGAGCAGGTGCCCCATCAGATCGCGTCCGGACCAGCCGTGGGCCGCCTCGACGGGCTGCTCGAGCTCATCGTCGGTGAGCAGGGTAAGGGCCTCATACGGCCGCCAGGCGTCGCGTTCGTCCTCGAGGAACGAGAGAGCATCGGTGTACATCGATCGATCGTAGCCGAGCCGTCCCGGATCGGGAGCCCGGTTCCTCGTTCCGGACCGCCGGATGCCCGCGCCGATGCTCTCCAGACGGGGCCGCCGTATCGTCCGGTCATGTCTCCCGATCCGACGCCGCTCCCGACCCTCCAGGAGCCGTCCGACACGCCTCACCCCGCGCCGCGGACCGGCACCGACCCCGGACCCCCGCCGGATGGCCAGCATCGAACCGGGATCGTCTGGGTCCACGGGATCGGCACGCAGGTCGCACGGGAGACGCTCTTCGATTGGACCCGGCCGGTCCTCGACGTCCTCGGCGAGTGGCGCCGCGAGTACGACGAAGCGCACCCGACGGCGACGATCGGCGAGAACCCGGTCGGCTCCGCGAGCGTGTCCGACGCGAACAACCCCTGGATCGAGGTCGACGTCCCCGCGTTCGCCGGTCGCGACCGCGGCCAGTGGTTGTTCACTGAGGCGTACTGGGCCGGCGACGTGCGGCCGCCGTCGTTCGCCGACGCCGCCCGCTACCTGCTCGGCCAGATCCCGGGCATCGCCTTCGGGATCGCGAAGGGCTACGGCATCCGCGAGGAGCGTCGCACGGAGCGCCTGAAGAAGCTCCTCGACGACCATGACGCCGATCCCGATCCGGTCGTGCAGGCCCGGCTCGCCGACATCCGGCGCTCGCTCCGCCGCCCGTGGACGCTGACCGAGGGCCTCGACCAGATCTGGCGGTTCCGGGTCGTCCGGTACGTCCTGGCCGGCGTCGGCAGCACAGTCGCCCTGGCCGGTCTGGCCCTCTACAACGCGCTCCATTCGATCCCGATCGAGCCGCTCCGGCGGCGGATCGAGATCGCCGCGGCGGACACGTTCATCGTCTCGTGGTTCGGAGACCTGCCCGTCCTCCTCGACGACCAGGCCCAGTCGGCGGCCGTTCGGACGCGGCTTCTCGAGCGGGTCCGCTGGCTGCGCGAGCACGACTGCGAGGAGGTCGTCCTGATCGCCCACTCGGGCGGGACGATCGTCAGCTTCGCCACGCTCCTGCGCTATCCCGCCGCGGACTTCCCGATCGCCAAGATCATCACGCTCGGCGAGGCGATCCGGCTCGGGTGGCGGCTCGAGGCCCACGCCAAGAACTGGGTCCCGGGCAACACCATCCGGGGCGACGTCCGCGTCACCCATCCTGACCTCCGCTGGGTCGACATCTGGGCGTCGTACGACCCGGCCCCGTCGGGCGAGCTGCGTGGGCCGCACAGCACACCATTGATCCCGGTCGAGAAGGTGTCCGGCGTGGCGAACCCGCGCGGCCTGGAGATCGAGAGCCGGCCCGTGACGAACTTCATGCATCTCGGCCTCGACCACGGCGGCTACTGGGACAACGACGAGGGGTTCCTGATCCCGGTCATCCGCCACCTCGACGACCCGACCGGCGACGGCTCGGCCGCCCGGTTCTACCGGAGCCAGCTCGACCGGACCGTCCGGACGGAGCGTCGGCGGCGGCGGGTCTCCCTGCTCCTGCTGTGGCGCCGGACCGGCTTCGCGTTCGCCGTCCTCGCGCTCCTCGCGACGATCGTTCGCTCGAACCTCCGCGCGACCGGCGATGCGGTGGCCGGAATCTGGGGGCTGCTTCCCGCTCACCAGCTCGTCAGCGGTCCGATCGACGGGGTCGGCAGCGCGATCGCGGTCCTGGCGGGCGCTGTCGGTCGGCCGCAGGTCGCCGGGTGGCTCGCGGCTGCCGGACCCGTGCTGCTCGGAGCGCTCGTGCCGGTGGTGGCGGTCTACGTGATCTACCGGCGCGGCATCGACAGCTGGAAGGCCCACGACCTGCTGGAACGGGTCGTGATCCGGCGCGAGGGATTCGGGCCGGCGGGGCGCTCGTCGGCACGGTCGGAAAGCGTTCTCCTCGTCGGCGGGCTCGGCGCGGTCGTGCTTGCTGCTCTGGTGGTCCCGCTCGGGCTCGCGATCGCCTGGCTCGGGGTGGTCGCCGTGGCCGCGGCCGTCGTCCGGACGCGGGGCTGAACGGAGCCGCCCTCGGCCCCGGCCGGGCGCCGTCGCCCCGGCGCCGGTGCCGCGGCAACGTGCGCGCTAGACCAGGACCGGCTCGCGGTACTCCCCGAAGACACGGCGCAGGACGTTGCACTGCTCGCCGAGCGTCGCGTAGGCCGCGGCACACCGAATGAAGTGCGGCATCAGGTTGGTCTCGCTCGTCCCGGGCCGCGCCGCCGCGTCGCGGAGACCTTCGAGGGCCGCGCCGACGGCCTCGCCGTCGCGCTCGAGACGCGTCCGCTCGAGTCGCGCCATCTGGGCCTCGAACGATCCCGGCGGCACCGACAGGACCGGGATCGCGGTCTCCTCGTTCTCGTCGACGTAGGCGTTGACCCCGACAACCCGCCGCTGGCCGGCGTCGAACTCGCGCTGGTAGCGGTAGGCCGCGTCCGCCACCTCGTGCTGGGGATAGCCCTCCCGGATCGCCGCGACCATCCCGCCGCGCCGGTCGATCTCGTCGAGATAGCGCCACACCTCGCGCTCGGTCTGGTTCGTGAGCGCCTCGACGAACCACGACCCGCCAAGCGGATCGATCGTGTTGGCGACGCCGGTCTCCTCGGCCAGGATCTGCTGCTGGCGCAGGGCGAGCAGGGCCGCCTCGGCGGTCGGCACCGCGAGCGCCTCGTCATACGCGTCGGTGTGGAGCGACTGCGTCCCGCCGAGGATCGCGGCCAGGGCCTGGGTCGCGACCCGGGTGAGGTTGTTCAGAGGCTGCTGGGACGTCAACGACACGCCCGCGGTCTGGGTGTGGAAGCGCATCCAGGTCGAACGCTCGTTCTCCGCCCGATAGCGCTCGGTCATCAGCCTGGACCAGATCCGGCGCGACGCCCGGAACTTCGCAATCTCCTCGAAGAAGTCGCTGTGCGAGTTGAAGAAGAAGCTCAGGCGCGGCGCGAACTCGTCGACCCGCAGACCGCGCTCGAGGGCGGCCTCGACGTAGGCCATCCCGTCGGCGATCGTGAAGGCGAGCTCCTGGATCGCGGTCGAGCCCGCCTCGCGAATGTGGTAGCCGCTGATCGAGATCGTGTTCCAGCGCGGCATCTCCTTCGTCCCGAACTCGATCGTGTCGGTCACGAGGCGCATCGACGGCTCGGGCGGGAAGAGGAACTCCTTCTGGGCGACGAACTCCTTGAGGATGTCGTTCTGGGTGGTGCCCTCGAGGGCGGCGCGCGGCACCCCGGCCTTCTCGGCGGCGACGATGTACATCGCCCAGATCGGGGCGGCCGGCGAGTTGATCGTCATCGAGGTGCTGACCTTGTCGAGCGGCAGACCGCCAAGGAGGACCTCCATGTCGGCGAGGCTGCTGACGGCGACCCCGCACGTCCCGAACTCGCCCTCGGCTTCAGGATCGTCGGTGTCGTACCCGTACAGGGTCGGCATGTCGTAGGCGATCGAGAGGCCAGTCTGGCCCGCAGCCAGGAGCGACCGGAACCGGGCGTTGGCGTCCTCCGCCGCCCCGAAGCCGGCGAACATCCGCATCGTCCAGAGGCGGCTTCGGTAGCCGGTCGGGTGGATTCCGCGGGTGAAGGGCGGCTCGCCGGGGAAGCCGACGTCCCGGAGCGGGTCGAAATCGGAGTAGCGACCCTCGCCCTTCCGGAGCCGGTCGCCGTGATGGTCGACCGCGGTCGGGCCGCCGCCACCGGCCGGGCTGCCATCCGGCGCGGGCAGCCATGACCAGGGGCCGTAGAGGCGGGAGATCGGCGTATCGCTGATCGTGCTGAATTCGGGCGCCCGCTCGGGTGCGCGAGCCTCGGCCGGAGCGAGGCGATGGGCTTCCCAGGCACGTTTCCGGGCCGTCCAGGTCATGGCGGGGAGCCTAGCACGGCGTTCGACCGGGGCTGCGTGCCTGGCTTCTCACGACGCGGCGCTGCGTGCGTCAGACGCGCCCGAGCCGCTTCCTCGATCCTGCCCCCGGCACCGTCGTCAGCTCCACGTCGGGCGGCGCCGTTCGCGATTCCGTCGGCGGGTTGACGCGGGTCCGCGATCGCTTCCGGATGGTGCGCAGGAAGAGGATCGCCTCGACGACGGTCACGATGGGCAGGATCCGTCTGGGCAGGACGCGCAGGAGGAGGATCCGGACGGCGGTCTTCAGCATCGCCCGAGGATCGCAGGTCGAGCGCGCCCGCCGCGGTCGGCGCGCGGTCCCGCGCATGACGGCTGCGTTGCGACTCTCCGGTCAGCCCTGGCCGGCGAACGCGTCGACGGCCGCCCGGACGACCTTGTCGTGGGCCTCCTTGGTCTGGATCTCCCGGATGAAGTCGGCGACGAGCGCGACCGCGACCTGGCCGCTGCGCTGCCAGACGACGACCGTCTGGTAGGACTCGCCATTGAGGACATCGATCCGACGACCCCGGATCGATCCGCTGACCGGGTAATCGGTGGTGTCGACCGACGTGACGTCCTTGCCGGCCCGGGCACCCGTCTCGTAGAACTCGGCGATCCATGCCGGGTCGAGTACCGAGCCGCTGGCGTCGGTGAAGATCGCGAGGCTGAGCCCGCTGTCCGTTCCGGTCGGCCAGGTCCCGCCAGCGAACCGGACCTCCTTGACGCCGTGCGAGGCAAGCGTCCCAAGGCCGGTTGCGGTGCAACTTCGGCCCGAGTCGAGCTCCTTCGGGGCCGTCCCCTGGTAGGACTTCGGGACGGCCGCCTCGAGCTCCGGGTAGGCCCGGGGCGCGCTGCCGTCGGCCGAGCACGGGCCGGTCGGGTCGAATGACGAGCCGCAGGCCCCGAGGCTTAGGGCGATGACGACGATGAGGCCAAGAAGGCCCAACCGGGCGCGTGTGGCAGCCAGCCGAGCGCCCAGGCGGACGTCCGCGGGCGTGACGGATCGAGGACGCGGGCGGGGGAACATGGCGCGATGATACGGCGCGATGGCGTCGCCCTCCCATTCCTACCGCTTGCGCACCACGGACGTCCCGCCCGCGACCGCGGACCTCGTCGTGGTCGGCGCGGGAATCGTCGGCTGCGCCACGGCCTTCCGGGCCGCGCGGGCGGGCCTGCGGACGGTCGTGGTGGACGCCCGGCCACGGCCGGCCACGCTCACGACACCGGCGGCCACCGGCGCCTACCGACTCCAGTTCGACAACGCCGAGGAGGTCGCCCTCGTCCGCGAGGGCCTCGAGCTCTATGCCGACTTCGCGGCCGGAGCCGGCCTCCCGGGATTCGACATCGGTCTTCGCGCACAGGGCTATCTCTTCTGCGCCCGCGACGAGGAGGCGACGGCGCGGCAGCGTGAGCTGGTCACCCGGCAGCACGCATTCGGCCTGACCGACGTCGAGCTGCTCGACGGCGACGAGGTTCGACGGCGGTTCCCCTACGTCGCGGCGGACGTCCGGTCGGCTCGCTTCCGGGCCGGCGACGGCTTCGTCGACCAGGTCGCGCTTGCCTGGGGCTATGCACTCGCGGCGAGCTGTGGACCCGGCGTCGACCGGCCGACCGGCGCGGCCGAGGCCACCTTCCTCCTCGGCCAGCGGGTCGTCGCGCTGCGAACCGTCGGCGGCCGCGTCGTCGCGGTTGAGACCCATGACGGAGCGATCGCCGCCCCGCTCGTCGTACTTGCCACGGGCCCGTTCCTGGGCCGGACCGCAGCCCTCGCCGGCGTCGACGTGCCGATCGCGCCCACCCGCCGCCAGAAGCTCGTCGTGGCCGATGCGCCAGAGGTGCCGCCCGACGCGCCGATGACGATCGACGAGACGACCGGCGCGCACTGGCGTCCGGCGCTCCGGGGGGCATACGTCCTCCTGACCGAGCGCGGCACACCACCGTCGGACCCGACATGGAGCGTTCCGACGTCGGCCGACTATGCGTTCCGCCTGCTCGATCCCGGGTCCGCCGACGCGGTCGCTCTCGTCGCGCCGTTCTGGGCCGATGTCTGGGAGCGCGGAGTGAACTGGGTCCTGCACGCGGGCCAGTACGAATACACGCCCGACCATCGCCCATTCGTCGGGCCGACGCCGGTCGACGGCCTGTGGCTCAACGGCGGCTGGAGCGGCCACGGCGTCATGGGCTCGGGCGGCGGCAGCCGGCTCCTCATCGACCAGGTTCTCGGAACCGTCAGCGGGCCCTCGTGGGGCCTTCGTCCGGACCGGGCGGGAATGGGCCCGTTCCGCCTCGATCGGCCGATGGACGCTGGTCGCCATGACGTGCTCTGACGGCCGGATCGCATTCGCGATCGGGCCCGCGCGCGGGCCCTTGGAACCGCCTTGCAGAGCCTGCGGTGCGCCCAGGCACCTGGTACGGGCGTCCCGGTGTGGTGCGTCGGTGCGCCTCAACCATCGCCGCACGGCTTCGGGACGGATCGGTCATTCCCGTCGTCGCCCGACCCGGCGTACTTTCTCCCTGCGCCGTAACGCGACAATCCCGGGAACCACCTGGGGCGTCGGTCACGGACTCGGGGACGGCCTTCGGTTCACTCGATGACGGTTCGAGCGCCGAGGATCCTGGACCCGGGTCACGAGCCGAGTAACCACGGATCATCGGCCAGCAGGCCCGGGCCGCGGTACGGCGGATCTCATCGCAACCGGTTCATCTCACCGCTTCGATCGCTCTCCGGATATCCGGGGGGCGATCACGATGTTGAGGCCGCGAAATCGGTGGTGGGCCGGGCACGATCGGCCGCGAAATCGGCGGCTGGGCGCGGTCTGCGGCTTCGAGATTTGCCTGCGCCGGGTCAGGCAGGCGGGCCGCTCGCGCCGGCACTCGCCGTCCGGGCGCGGCGCAGCACGCCTCGTCGGTCGAGATCGTCGCGGACGACGCGGGCGGCCGCGACCAGGTCGGGATCGCGGGTGATCGTCGCGGCCAGCCAGTCGATGTACGACGGCTCGAACAAGGCGATCTGACCGAGCGTATGGCCGTGGAACTTGCCGAACTCCACCTCGCGCTCGACGGCGTCCTGGAGCGGCGGAGCGACCGGCTCGCGGAAGCCGTGCAGGCGGGATCGGGCAAGCGGCCCGGTCGGCGTGCTGGCGCGCGGCGGCTCCCGCTCGGCGGCCGACGACCGGAGCGGGGCCTGACCGCGCAGGATCGGCTCGCGGGCAGCGCCGGATGCGCTGTGGAACGTCGCATTGCGCAGCCGGACGTTGCCGGTCGTATCGACGCGGGCGGTGACCGGGCGAGTGGCCTTGGGCCGCGGCGGACCGCCACGCCGGGTCGTCCCGTCGGCCGTCGTGCGCGGAGCGTCGTTCGGGGCGGGCGGCTCGGCCCCGGCCCAGCGCTTGGCGGTCCGTCCGCCGTCGCGGGTCAGGGCCGCGTAGGCGTCATTGATCTCGGCCATCCGCTGGGTCGCGATCCGCGAGGCCGCCGGATCGTCGCCGGTCAGGTCCGGGTGGTGGGTCCGGGCGAGTCGCCGCCAGGCCGCTTTGATCTGGCTCGGACTCGCCCCGGGTTCGACACCGAGGACGTCATGGGGATCGCGCTTCGGCACCGACCGAGTCTATCGGTCGGACGCGGCGCCGTCCCCGGCCCGCTTGACAGGTCGACGGCTCCGGCCGTCCCATAGGACCGTGCCGAATCTCCGTCGGGCGGGCATCGCCGCAGCGATCGCCGCGCTCCCCTTCGCTCTCGCCTGGCGCTTCGCCGTGATCTATCGCAGCCGCGCCGGCTTTCCCACCCCGCGACCGCCCCAGCTGACCCCGGCCGACCTGGGCCTTGCGTTCGAGGATGTCGCCGTGCCGACCGCCGGCGGGCTCGTGCTGCCGGGCTGGTTCATCCCGGCCGAGGGGGGCCGCCCGGGATCGGGCGTCGCGCTCGTGCATGGCTGGGAATCCGCCCGCGATCGGCTCCTGCCGGTCGTCGAGTTCCTGCACGCGGCCGGGTTCCACTGCCTCTCGGTCGACGTGCGCGGCCACGGCGCCAACCCGGCCGAGCACCTCCCGATCACGGCCGGCGAGTTCGGCTCGGACGCGCTCGCCGCGTGGCGCGCCCTCGACGCGCGCCCCGAGGTCACGACCGGCGCGATCTTCGGCCATTCGATGGGAGCGATCGGCGCCATCCTCGCCGCGGCCGCCGAGCCGCGCATCGCCGCCGTCGTCGCGACCTCGTCGCCGGCCGATCCGTGGCGCCTGACCCGCCAGACTTTCCGCCTGGCGCGCCTGCCGATCCCGGACCCGATCGCCTATCCGCTCGCGTGGCTGACGACCCGGGTCTACCTCCAGCCGCGCGGCCACCGCGTCGCCGAGATCTCGGCATCCAACGCGCTCGGCCGGATCTCGGTCCCGGTCCTGCTCGCCCACGGCACCGAGGACGCGGTCGTCCCCCTCGCCCACCTCGGACGGCTTGCCCGGATCACCTCCGACGCGGGCCACCCGGCCGAAACGCTGACGATCGAGGGCGGCCAGCACTCCTGGCTGTACGAGTACCCGCTCTACCGCCGGACGGTCGCAGCCTTCCTCGCCCGCGCGCTCGGCGGTCCGCTCCCGCCCAAGGACGCCGCGGCTCGGGCCGAGGCCGTCGACGCCCGGCGCCTGCCCGACACGGTCAGGCCGCCGACGCAGATCGAGCAGGAGCCGGGCGGGTTCCGGTCGCTGGCCGGGCTGGCCGTCCCACGGCTGCGCGGAACGCCGGACAATGGGCACGCCGCGCTTGCCGGCGCGGCCGATGCAACCCTTCCGGATTCCGACCTGGACGCCGACCCCGGCGCGGTGCGGGTCGCTACGGAGCTGGCAGGATGACCGAGCCGAGCATGTCTGTCTGGGAAGCCGTCGAGAGCAAGCGGATGGTCCGTGAGTTCGCCGACCGCCCGCTCGATCCGGACCATCTCGTCCGGATCCTCAACGCCGGCCGGCGGGCAGCAAGCTCGAAGAACCTCCAGCGCTGGAACTTCATCGTCTGCCGCGACCGCGAGCACCTCCGCGAGCTGTCGGAGGTCGGGACGTGGGCCGGCCACCTGGCCGGGGCAGCGGTCGCGATCGCCCTCGTCACGCCGAGGTCGCAGGAGGCCGACGACCCGCTCTCGGTGATGTTCGATCTCGGCATGGCGGCGGCGAACATGATGCTGGTCGCCTGGGAGCTCGGGATCGGGAGCGTCCCGGCGACGGTCTACAAGCAGGATCTGGCGCGCCAGCTCCTCGGCTATCCGGAAGGCCATCACTGCGAATACCTGATCTCGTTCGGCTACCCGGCCGACACGGAGGTCCTCCGACGGCCGAACAAGGCCGGCGGGCGGCAGGCCCTCGCCGACATCGTCCACGACGAACGCTGGTAGCCGCCCGATGCGGGCGGTCCCGTCGCCCGCCCTTCTCCTCAGTCCTCGGTTGCCCTCGACCCGACCCGCCAGCCGCTCATCAAACGATCCAACAACACGTGCCGACCCGATTCGGGCTGGACGGGGAGTCCGAATCTGATCATCGAACGAGCGGAAACGGCCAAATCCGGGGCTGTGAGAGTCTCCGAGCCGCCCGCACGATCTCGACTGGTCGCGTTGGATCGTTCAACGAGCAGGGATGCTGGTTTCGCTCGTTGAACAAGCGCCTCGGGCGACCGAAGCCTCATTGCCAGCGGAAGAAGCGCGCCGCGATCCCGAAGCAGACCACCAGCCAGACGGCCAGGAACGCGAAGCACAGCCAGAGCGGCGCGAACGGCGTCCCCTCGACCATGACCTGGCGCAGCCCGTCGCCGAGATAGGTCAACGGCAGCGCCCGCGCGACCGTCTTGAGCGCGTCGGGCATCGCGTCGATCGGGAAGAACGTCCCCGACAGGAACATCAGTGGGAACTGGACCGCGCTCGTCATGCCGTTCGCCGCGTCCTCGGTCGAGGCGAAGGACGCGATCACGTAGCCCAGGGCGATGAACGAGAGCGAGCCGAGCAGGATCAAGGCCCCGATCAGGAGCCACGACCCCGAGATCTGAACGTGGTAGAACGCCGACCCGACGCCGACGATGATCGCGGTCTGGAGCAACGCGATCAGCAGCCGCATCAACACGTTGCTCCCGACGAGCTGCCAGCGTCGCAGCGGTGTCGCCTGGAGCCGCTTGAGGATCAGTTTCTGGCGATCGGCGACAAGCGGGATCGCGGCGAACACGCCCACCTGCATCAGCGACATCCCGAGGATCGAGGGCACGAGGTACGAGATGAACGAGAGGTCGTTCGTCTGGATCGTCTGGAACGCCGGCTCGACCGCGGGCGGCTGGCCCGTCGCCGCCTGGTTGACGGCCGACAGCACGTACCCGACGAGCTGGCGGGTGGCACCGTCCGCCGCGGCCTGGCTCGGGTCCGTGAAGACCTTCACGGCGGCCGGAGCAGACTTCGCCGCGATCGTCTCGCCGTAGCCCTTCGGGACCACGATGACCGACGAGACCTCGCCCTTCTTCATCTTCGCGACGAGGTCATCCTCGGTCCCGTCGACAAGCTTGACGCCGTCGATCGAGCCGAACGCGGCCTTCAGCTGCGCGGACGCCGGGGAGGCGTCGAGATCGGCGAACCCGATCGACCGCTGGTTGTTACCGCCCGAGAAGATCGATCCGAAGAGGATCACGAAGATCAGCGGGAAGGCGAGCGTCCAGAACAGGGCCGCGCGGTCCCTGGTGAAGCTCCTGACGTTGGCGACCGTGAGCTGGAGCAGGGCCCTCATCGTCGATCCCCCTAATCTCGCAACGCGCGGCCGGTCAGGTCGAGGAAGACGTCCTCGAGCGTCGCTCGCCGGACACCGAGGTTGGCCGGCTCCCGGCCGAGCGCCTCGAAGGCGTCAAGGACCGCCCCGATCGTTGCCGGGACGTCGCGCGTATACAGGAGGACCTCGTCGTCCTCACGCTTGACGGAGGTCACGCCCGGCATCGCGGCCAGGCGCTCGCCGGCCAGGCCCGCGGTCGCGTCGAACCGGACCGCCCGCTCCTTGAACCTGCGGCTGACCAGCTCGTCGACCGTGCCCTCCTCGAGGATTCGCCCGTGGTCCATGATCGCGATCCGGTCGCACAGGACCTCGGCCTCCTCCATGTAGTGCGTCGTGAGGAGCACCGTCCGGCCTTCCGCCTTCAGATTCAGGACGACCTCCCAGAGGGCCCGGCGCGCGGCCGGGTCCATGCCGGTCGTCGGCTCGTCGAGGAACACGAGCTCCGGGTCGTTCACGAGCGCGAGCGCGACCGACAGGCGCTGGCGCTGGCCGCCCGACAGGTCCTGGGTCCGCGTCGTCCGCTTCTCGCCGAGATCCATGAGCTCGACGAGCTCCGCGGTCGGGCGGCCGCCCTGGTAGAAGCTGCGAAACAGGTCGATCACCTCGACCACCGTCAGCTTTGGGTAGAGGGCCGCTGTCTGGAGCGAGACGCCGATCCGCGGCTTGAGATCGTCCGGATGGTGGACAGCATCGACGCCGAGCACGCGAACCTCGCCAGCGTCGGGCGTCCGGAGGCCCTCGAGGACCTCGACGGTGGTGGTCTTGCCGGCGCCGTTCGGACCGAGCAGCCCGAAGACGGTCCCCGGGCGGACCTCGAAGCTGACGCCGTCGACGGCGTGCGTCCCGCCATAGCGTTTCTGGAGACCGGTGACGCGGATGACGGGCTCCGCGGCGGTCGCGACCGTCGTCATGGGCTCGATGGTGCCACCTCGTCCGTTGGCGCGCCGTCGGCGCTGCCTTCGTCCGAAGGCGCGACCGCGATGTCATCATCGAAGGCGAGCAGGTCCGCGGCGAAGGCGTCGCCGTCGAGACCGTCGAGCGGGTCGAGCAGCGCGGTTGGATCGTCGCCACGCGGAACGATCTCCGGGGCCGGCGCTCCGGCCTCGAGATACGTGTCGATCGCCCGCGCCAGGCCGACGTCCTGGCCCTCCTGCTCCGATAGGTACCACTTCTGCTCGAGGACGTCGCAGTAGGCCTGGACGAGATCCCGGTCGGGTCCGACCGACGCCGCGATCCGGGCCAGGGTCGGCCGGTAGACGTCATGAAGCCAGCGCTCGGCGACCTCACTGGCGGGGATCGCCCGGCTGTGGCTCCATTCGAGCCATGTCCCGTACTCGTTGAGATCGTTGAGAAGGAGCTGGGCCTGACCCTCGAGAGCGCGGATCCGTGTCCGGCGCTCGAGCTCGCGGGCGTGGTAGCGGCGGGTCGTGACGCTCATCCGGAGCCGGACCCGGCCGTCGGCGGCGTGGGGATCCAGATCGAGGTCGACCGAATATCCGAGTTCGTTGAGCTGGCGGACCTGATTGCGGATCGCCTGACGGTCGTCCGGGTGGAGGACTGGCTGGTCGGTGATCGCGGCCCAGATCTGCCCGTAGCGGTCGCGGACCCGCTCGGCAGCCCCGATCGCGTCGTCGCCGCGATCGCCGGTGGTGTCGCCGCCCTCGCCCCAGCCCTGCATCGCGGCGAGGTCGGCGAGGCCGAACGCGACGTTCTCGACGAGAATCTCGAGGTCGTACGCCCGCTGCCCGTCGGACAGCGCCGGCTGGACCTCGCTCGTCTCCGCGTCGACGAGATAGGCCTGGATCCGATCGCCGTCGCGCCGGAACAAGGTGTTCGCGAGCGAGCAGTCGCCCCAGAAGACGCCGCTCCGGTGGAGGTCGACGAGGAGGAAGGCCATCGCGTCGAGGAGCCGGTCGCGGTACGCGCCGGGCCCCGCCGGCAGCCGCATCATCAGGCGCCGGTACTGGAGCGAGTGCGGAAGGAACTTCGTGACCAGGATCGCGCTGTCGCGGGCCGGCGCCTCGGAGACGCCCGCGGCCTCGACGGTCGGCAGGCCCAGGTTCTCGAGGTGGAGCAGGACGTCGTACTCGCGCCGGGCGACGTCGAGCGGCAGCTCCTTGAGGGCGTACAGCACGCCGCTGGCGACCAGGAAGCGGACCAGGTGGCGAGAAGGCCCGACCGGGATCGCTCGGAACGACAGCCGGTCGCCGGCCCATTCCGCGAGCGGCTGCTCCCACGGCAGGTCGACGAGGTCGATCGCCGGGTCGCGCAGGCGGAGGCGTGGAAAGGCGGTCATCCGGTCACCGGCCGAGCGCGCGGCGGCCGGCAGCCGCTTGCCCCCGGACGTCGGCGAATCGCTCGTCCGCCGGCCTACAGCCGCTTCCGGAGGTAGGCGGCCACCGATCCGTCGTACCCGAGCTCTTCGTAGAGCCGCTGGGCATCGGGCCGATGGCGGCCGGCGGTGACCTCAGCGAAGGCCGCGCCTAGCTCGATCCCGATCCGCTCGGCCTCCTCCATCAGCTGCCGCCCGACGCCGCGCTCGCGCACGCCGGCGTCGACGACGAGGGCCATGATCCGCAGGATCCGGTCGGAATGCTCGAAGCGCGGGAGGGCGTGGATCGCGACGAACCCGAGGACCTCGCCGCCATGATCGGCGACGACCACCCGCGAGTGCTCGGAATCGAAGCGGCCAAGACGCTCGACGATGTCGCTCGGGCCGGATGGGTAGCCCTCGTCGGTGAACAGGGCGGCGATCCGCTCGGCGTCGTCGGCAACCGCGGCTCGCAGGGTGATCGGATGGCGCTCGGTCATGGCCGCGATGGTACCGCCGCACGATCGACGAGGATCAGGTGACGCCCGAACGGCTGACTGCCGAGGGCGAGAACCTCGCGCCCGAACGGGCCATCCGCCGGCTGGCTGATCGGCAGACCCCCGGCGAGCGCCTGCTCGCGGAGCTCGTCCAGCGTTGCCGCTGCCTGGACGTACCAACCCGCAGGCCCTTCGCCCCGACGCGCAAGCGTCGCCGCCAGCCGGCCCTCGGTCGATGGCTCGGCGATCGCAAGTCGCGCGTCACCTGGGCCGTCCACGATCCAGACCCGGGCGCCGAGGAGAGCGTCGGTGGCGAGATCCGCCGGGTCCGGCACCGGCAACCCGAGATCGACGAGCGTCCGGTCGAGATCGACCGTGGCGTGGATCTCGGCGATGGCGCCGGGCGGCGCGCCCTCCGAGGCCACTTCAGGGCCGCAGCAGCAGGTCCGGCGCGACCCCGCCGACCGGAACGAATCCCAGCGATCCGTAGAGCGACTGGGCGACCGCGTTGTCCTCGAAGACCCCGAGGTACGTCCAGCGACTTCCGGCCTCGACGGCGTCCGCGACGACGGCAGCCGTGACCAGCCGACCGAGGCCGTGGCCGCGCAACGCCGGATCGGTCCCGATCGAAGACAGGTAGGTCGAGCCCGCGAACGTCGTCCGCCGGGCGACCGCCGCCGGCTGCCCGTCGACCCGGACGAGGATGGCGTGATACGCCTCGGTCATCAGGCCCTGGACGGCCTCCAGCTCGATCGCGACGCGCCGGGCGGGCTCGACGGCGAACGCACCCATCACGACGTCGGCGATCCCGCGAGCGGCGATCAGCGCCGGAGCGCCGGTCAGCCGATGGAGGCGCTCCAGCGTGACGTCGCCCGGCAGCCCAGAGGCCGGGCCCGACGCCCGCGGCGTCCGGGCGCGGAGCCGGTCCGGGTCGAGCGCCATGAGCAATCCCCCGCCGTGGTCCTGGAACCCGTTGGCGAGGAGTCGCTCGGTGAGGTCGATGGGCTCGTCGAAGCCCGGCGACGGCCAGGCGTGCGGAATGCGATCGAGGCCCGCGAACAGCGCGAGCATCTCGGTCAGGCGGCGGTCGAACGCGGGCGGTTCGACGGGCCAGGCGATGCCGGCGATCCGGTTCCAGAAAGGCTCGCGATCGGTCTCGTCGTAGAGCAGGCAGGCGTCGCCGAGGTGGCGCACCTCGCGCCCGATCAACGCGTGGGAGCAGGCCTCGTGCCAGGCTAGCCAGCGGCTGTCGGCCGCGGTCAGCTCGCTCGGACGAGCCGGTGCTGCGGCCCGGGCGGGGACGTTCGGAGCGGCCATGGCCCGAACCATAACCGGAGCGGCGTTCGCCGAATCACGCGGACGTCGAGGGGTCGGCTCACGAAACGAGGTCCCAGCGTGGGGCGTAGGGTTGACCAGTCGCGACCGGCCCTTTCCAGCCCCGGTCCGCACACGGAGGTGATGCCCAATGCGCCGATCCGTCCTCTCCCTCGTCGCCGCCCTCGCGCTCGCCACCATCGCGGCTTGCGGTGGCGGTTCGACGCCGAGCTCGGCCTCGAGCACCGGAACGACTCCAGGCACGGCTGCCGGTGCGAGCGGCGGCGCCGGCAGTGCGGCTGGCGCAGCCTGTGCCGCCGCCCCCGCCGGCTCGACGGCGACGGTCACCGTCACGATCAAGGACTTCAAGTTCAGCTCGTCGCCCGTCCAGGCCAAGGTCGGCAACGTGATCGCGTGGACGAACGACGACAGCGCCCCCCACAGTGCCACGTTGGACACCGGCGCCTGCGACACCGATACGATCGCCCCGGGCGCGTCCGGGATGCTCGTGTTCAACGCGCCGGGCACGTACACCTACCACTGCAAGGTCCACCCGACCCAGATGAAGGACGTATCGGTCGTCGTCAGCTAGCGGGTCGCGGGACCACGAACAGGCTCGCACCGGAGAGCAGCTCGACCACCGACGGAGCGGCCACCCCGGCGTCGGCGAACAGCTCGCTGTAGCCCGCGTGGGTGTACATCCTGGTGCCCTGGTAGAGCTCGTCGATCTGGATGCCCCACAGGAGCTCGTCCTGAAGCGAGGGCGTCTGGGTGGCATCGTCGGGCAGGCACCACTCGAGGACGACGAGGCGGCCGCCGGGCGCGACGGCGGCCCAGGCCGCACGCAGCGACGCGACCGGGTCGGGCAGCTCGTGGAGGGCGTCCTGGAGATACACCAGATCGAATTCGGCGCGGTACGGCATGTCGGGAATCGGCCGGGCATCGATCCGGATCCGGTCGTCAAGGCCCGCCTCGCTCACGCGCCGCAGCGCTCGGGCGACCGAGTCCGGCTCGAACTCGACACCGGCGAGCGCGGTCATCGGAAACCGCAGAGCCATCGCGATCAGCCACTTGCCGCCGCCGCACGCGACATCGAGGATCCGTCCGCCGCGGGTGAGCGACGCGGCGAGGTCCGGCAGCTCGGCCAGGCCCTCCTGGAAGAAGACGGCGATGTCCTGGACCGTGACCGCCTCGATCGCCCGATGGAACCGGGGCGGCCGCTCGGAGATGGGGTGGCCGGTCCGGAAGAAGTCGGTCAGGCCGGCGTAGTCGAGGCTGGACGCGACCGCGACGACGAACTGGCCCCCGAGGTATTCGGGGTGGGTGTCGTCGAGGAGGACGGATGCGACGTCGTCGGGAACGGACGCCCGGCCAGCCTCGAGCCGGATGACGTCCCCGGCATGAGCGGCCCGGACCCAGGCCTCGATGGGTTCGTGCCGGCAGCCTGCGGTGGCGGCGAGCTCGGGGACGGTCAGGCCGACAGGCCCGGCGGCTCTCACCGTCGCGAAGAGCCCGAGCTCGAGCCCGAGGTAGATGACCCAGCTGCGATAGAAGCCGCCGACGCTGGCGGCGAGCTCCTCGAACCGATCCGCATGGCCCATCTGGCGATTGTCGCACGGCACTTCCGCGAGGCGACAGAGGCACAGGGTTGCGCTGGCGCTGCGCGGACATGCCGGACCGCCGCCCCAGTGCTGGGGCGGCGGTCCGGCCGGGTCGAGCCCCGCGGGTCGGTCCGGTTCGGGCCGGCCGCAGGAGGAGCAGCGGGCTACTGGGCCCGGAGCCGTGCGGAGCGGAAGGCGGGAGCACCCGAGTTCGACCCGGTGGGAACGGCCTTCGAGGGCGAGGTGCCGGGACCGGCGTGATCGCGGCCGAGGGCGCCGTCGGCGTCGACCGTCGTGTCGCGGCTGCCGGCGTCGCGGGCCCGATCGAGGATCAGGCTGTTGCTGTGCGAGACCGTGAGGTCACGCGAGCCCAGGTCGCGGACGGCCGGGGCGTAGACGCCGACGGGCGCGACGCCGGCGTTCGGCTTGGCCTGGCCGAGGTTCGCGGCGCCCCATGCGATCGCGGCGGCCGCCGCGACGACCGTGGCCGCCATGGCGACTGCGGCCAGGATGGAGCCGGTCGCGGCCGGCTGCTGGATCGAGCGAGTGGTTCCGGACATCTGGTCCTCCTGTCACCCGTCCCGCCGGCCGCTTGTCGGTCCGCTGCAGGTCGGGCGTTCGATGTCCGCATCCTCGGTCCGGTCGGCGGCCGCGCCATCGGGCCACGGACCACTCCAAACGGCCGCCGGTGCCTTAAAGCTCGGGGCGTTCTCGGCGGGCCGCCTTACGAGCGAAGGGGCCACCGTCCGGCGACACGCTTGTCGCGTCCGCGCAACCGAACCCGGCGCGAGGGTGTTTCATGGACCGCGATGGACGAACGCCGACCCGACGACGCCGAGCTCGCGGCTCGACTGGCGACCGATCTCGACGCCTCCTTCGAGACACTCGTGCTCGCCCACCAGGACCGCCTGTTCACGATCGCGCTGCGGACGAGCGGCGACCGCCACGACGCCGAGGAGCTCGTCCAGGATTGCTTCGTCCGCGCATATCGAGCGCTCGGAGCATGGCCGCCGACACGGATCCGCGAGCTGCGCATCCGGGGCTGGCTGACCACGATCCTGCTGAACGCGGGGCGCAACCGGGCGCGGGTGAAGCGGGTTCCGACCACCGAGCTGGCCTTCGATCCCGGCGCCGAGCCGGGCTCCGACCCGCTCGCCCGGCGCGAGGAGCGCGATACCTGGGCCCGCCTGCTCGCCGAGCTCAGCCCGGCCCAGCGGACCGCCGTCGTTCTCCGCCATGTCGACGGCATGTCGTATGCCGAGATCGCCGTGGCGGTCGGGCGACCCGAAGGAACCGTCAAGGCCCATGTCCATCGCGGGCTGACAGTCCTGCGCACAGCGCTTCTCGCCGCCGAGCGGCGCGAGCGCGAGGAGATCCCCGCATGAACGACATGATCGATCCCCGCACCGAGGGCGTCCTCGCCGGCCTCCGCGAGGCGGCGCCGGCCGCCCTCGCCCACTCGACCTTCGTCGCTGTCGGGCTCGCGGACGACTACGCGGTCGTCGACTCGCCGGTCGGTCCGCTCCGGGTCGTGTGGAATGGCCGCGGCGTGTCCGAGGTGTCGGGCGAGGTCGACGACGCCACGTTCGAGGCGCGGTTCCACGCCCGGACGGGGCGGGTTGCGCGACGGCGGCAAGCGTTGCCCGCCGATCTCGCCCGGAAGATCGAGCGGCGGCTCGCCGGCGATCGCCACAACCGGATCGACCTCGACCTGCGCGGCGCGTCCGAGTTCGAGCGCGCCGTCTGGATGAAGGCGCTCGAGATCCCGCGTGGCGAGGTCCGGCCGTATGGCTGGATCGCGTCGGAGATCGGCCGGCCGAAGGCAGTCCGGGCGGTCGGAACGGCCCTCGGCCACAACCCGGTGCCGCTGATCGTGCCCTGCCACCGGGTCGTCCGGAGTGACGGGATGATCGGCCAGTATTCCCTCGGCGGTCCCGAGAACAAGCGGACGATCCTGGCCGAGGAGGGCGCGGACCCGGACGAGCTGGAGTCGCTCGCCCGGGCCGGGGTCCGGTACTTCGGCTCGGACACGACCCGGATCTATTGCATGCCGACGTGCCGCGACGCCCGCCGCGTCACCGAGCGGCACCTGATGCACTTCCGGTCGGCGCGCGCGGCCGAGGCGGCCGGCTACCGGGCCTGCAAGCACTGCCGCCCGCTCGGGGTCGAGGTCGCCTGATCCGGCGCAGTCCTTCAACCCTCGGGCCCCGCCGAACCGCAACGTCGGGGCCGGTGGCGGCCATCGAGCGGCCGTCGTACACTGCCCGCACATTGGACCACTCGACTATGCCAACCACCGGTCCTCGGCCGGCCTCGGCTGTGCTGATCTGGACCGCGATCCTGATCCTGTACGTCGTCTGGGGCTCGACCTACCTTGCGATCAGGGTCGCCGTCGAGACCTTCCCGCCGTTCGTCATGGGCGCCATCCGCTTCGCGGCGGCCGGGGTCGTGATGCTCGTCGCGGTGGTCATCGCCCGGCGCGGCGCCGTCACGAGGCCATCCCGGCGCGAGCTCCGCGACTGCGCGATCGTCGGGACCTGCCTGATGTTCGGCGGGATGGGCATCGTCTCGTGGGCAGAGCAGACCGTTCCGTCCGGGGTCACTGGCGTCCTCATCGCGATGGTGCCGGTCTGGGTCGCGGTCTACGGCCGGCTATTCTTCCGCGAGCGGCTGCCCCGCCTCGCGGTCGTCGGGATCGTCGTCGGCATGGTCGGCGTCGTCATCCTCATCGGCCAGGGCGTCGCGGTCGACCGGAGCCTCGACCCGGTCGGAATCGCGGCCCTGATCCTGTCGCCGATGGCGTGGGCCGCCGGCGCCACGTTCTCCGCAAACCGGGCGCGCCTGCCGTCCGACCCGTTCCTCGCGACGGGCCTCGAGATGCTCTCCGGATCGGTCGTGCTTGCCATCGCGGCGATCGGATCGGGCGAGCTCGCGTCCTTCCACCCGGCGAGCGTATCGATGGATGGGATCCTCGCGACCGCCTATCTGACCGTGGTGGGCAGCCTGGTTGCCTTCACGGCGTTCGTGTGGGTGATCCGCCAGGCGCCGCTGCCGCTCGTGACGACGTACGCATTCGTCAACCCCGTGATCGCGGTGTTCCTCGGCTGGCTCCTGCTCCACGAGACCGTTGGGTCGGTCCAGCTCGTCGCGGGCGGCGTGATCGTCGCGGGGGTGGCCTTGATCATCCTCGCCCGGAGCCGGATGGCACCGTCGAGGGCTGCGGCGCCGACCGACGAGCCGCGAGGAGACGTCGCGGCGGCAGCCTGACTGGCGGCACTCAACCGCCGCCCAAGCAGCGGCGCCCGCGTGGCTCAATCCGAGGCTCGCCCCTCGGCGACGATCGTCCGGCCCACGCGTCGCGCCAGGGCCATGATCGTGATCATCGGGTTGACGCCGATGCCCGTCGGGAAGAGCGAGCCGTCGCCGACGTAGAGCCCGGTCACGACGCTTCCGTCGGCCGTCCTGACGCGGCCGTCCGGATCGCATGGGTGGTCGGCGGCCGAGGCGCCCATCCGGACGCTCCCCATCTGGTGGGCTGAGAAGACCGAGCCCCGGTTCGGCGTCAAGTCGAACGAGCGCAGGCCATCCTCGTAGACCACGAACGAGCGCGCCTCCTGGCCCGGCCCGGAGCCCGTCCGGCCGTGCCAACGCGGCGGCGTGCCGACGGCCACGATCTGGCGGGCGCCGGCCGCTCGCAAGAGTCGTGCCATCGACACCATCGCATGGCGGAGGGTCGCCGTTCCCTCGTTGTCGAGACGGTAGTCGAGCCGGACGCCGCCAGACCCCGTCCGTCGGACTCGCCCCTCGCCGCCGTCGCGAGTGACCGCGATCAACGGCCCGACGTGGCGGATCCGGCCGAGGAGCTCGGCGTGCGAATCGGTGCCCTCCCACGGCAGGGCGAGCGCAATCAGTCCGGGATGGCCGGGCGCCGATTCGATGACGTAGCCGCGGCGTCCGGCCTGGGTCCGACTGAACTCGAGCGAGTGCGCCGCCTGCATCGTCCCGCGCCACATGTCGATCGGCTCATCGAAGATGCCGGCGACAACCGGCACGGGATGGAGGCGCAGGTGCCGCCCGATGGCTGGATGATCAAGGCCGGAAGCGAGCAGGACAGCCGGCGATCGCAGGGCGCCGGCCGCCACGACGACCTGCGGCGCCCGGACGACGAGCCGGCGCGGCGCGGGCGGCCGCTCGCCCGGCGCAAGCCCCGGGGCCCGAACATCGGCCTCCACGCCCACGGCGCGGCCGCCCTCGACGAGCACGCGCGTCACCGTCGCTCGCTCGACGATCCGGGCGCCGAGCGCCGCAGCCTCCGCGAGGTGGACCCGGATGCCCGACTGCTTCGCGCCGCGCGGGCATCCGAACGGGCAGCTTCCGCAGTCGCCGCAATCTGTGGCGTTGCGGCGGGTCGGAGACGCCTCCCAGCCGAGCTCAGCGGCGCCGCGGAGGATGACCTGGTCCTTCGGCGGGATCACCGTCGCGAACGCCACCCTGAGCTCCCGCTCGATCGCCGCCACGTCCGCCTCGAACGCCGACCCGTCGATCCCGTCGATGCCGTGGCCGGCCGCCCACTCGGCCCGGACATCGCCAGGCACGGCGATCGACGTCATCCAGTTCACGAGCGTCCCGCCGCCGACGGCCGACCCCGCGAGCATCGTGATCGCGCCGTCCCAGGTGGTCACGAGGCCGCGGTTCAGATAGGCCCGCGAGAACGCGTCCATCTCGTCGGCCGGCAGGTGCGCCTCGTCCAGAAACGGACCGGCCTCGAGCACGACCACCGAGCGCCCGGCCCGGCTCAGCTCGGCGGCCATGACGCCGCCGCCGGCCCCGGACCCGACAACCACGATGTCCGCCTCTAGGGTGACGGCGGCGCCGGGCGCAAGTCCTGCTCCTGAGGTCGCGAGATCGAGTGGCACGATCTTCGCCAGCTCGGCCGTCACCGTTGTCCGGTCCGGCCGGTAGCCGATCGCCGAATGGAGCGGGTTCGGGCTCCCGGGCGGGCCGGCGTCGGCATAGGCCAGGAACGTCAGGAGCTTCCGGAACGCCTGGAACGCCGAGCGGCGCAGGGCCAGGCGGGAGCTCGCCCAGCCGAGCAGGACCCGCTCGCGATCGGCCGGCGAGCGGTCACGGAACGGCACCGCCCGCCCGGTCAGGAGGAGGTTCGCGAGCCGCGATTCGAGTACCCGGAGCACGAGCCGGAGCTGGCGGAGCTGGGCGGGATCCACGGCGTCGGACAGGGCCTCGGCCGCGAGGTTGGCGCGTCGCACGGAGCCGCCTCGGACGAACGTCTCGGCGAGCTCGGCGATCGTGGCGACCTCCGCCGCGGACCAGCCGGGCGGTGCGACCTCCGACGTCCGTTGCGGCCGGTCAGCCACGCGTGGGACGACGGGCGACCCGCAGCGAGATCGAGAGCAGGCCGCCGGCGAGCGTCGCGAGGACGACGCCGAAGCCCGCGGCGCGGGCGTTGCCGTGGAGCAGCCCGCCGATGACGACATGCCACAGCCCGAATGCGGTCGCCGCGGCCAGCACGACGATCGCGAGCACGAGCGCGTGCCGCCGTGGATCCCGGACGGCGGCAGTCATCGCGCGACGGGGCCCGGGACCGCGGCGCGGCCGGGCGCCGGGCGCTCCCAGCCCTGGGCCGGCAGCGGCTCGCAGCGAAGCGGCTTGTCCTCGCGATAGCCCAGAGCGTATTCGGCCTGGATCACCGTGTGGAGCTGACTCGTGCCTTCGTAGATCACCGCCGCCTTCGAGTTGCGCAGGTAGCGCTCGACCGGAAACTCGTTGGAGTAGCCGTTCGCGCCGTGGATCTGGATCGCATCGAGCGCGGACTGGACCGAGTGCTCGGTCGCATGCCATTTCGCGAGCGACGTCTCGCGGGTATTGCGGATGCCCTGGTTCTTCAGCCATCCGGCGCGCCACACGAGGAGCCGCCCAATCTCGGTCCCGGCCGCCATCTTGGCGAGCATCTGCTGGACGAGCTGGTGGCGGCCGATCTCGTGGCCGAACGTCGAGCGCTCGTGGGCGTACTTGAGCGAGGCGTCGAGACACGCCTGGGCGAGCCCGACCGCGCCGGCCGCAACCGTGTACCGGCCCTGGTCGATCGCGCTCATCGCGATCAGGAAGCCCTCGCCCTCCTCGCCGATCCGATGGTCGGCCGGGACGACGCAGTCGTCGAGGTTGATCAGGCCGGTATTGCCGGCCCGGATCCCGAGCTTGCCGTGGAGCGTTCCGGTCGACAGCCCGGCCATCCCGCGCTCGAGGAGGAACGCCGTGATTCCGCGCCAGCCCTTCGAGCGGTCAACTGAGGCGAAGACGAGGAAGTGGTCGGCGATGTCGGCGATGCTGATCCAGATCTTCTGGCCGTTCAGTCGGTATGCATCGCCGTCGCGCCGAGCGGTCGTCGCGAGGTTCGCCGCATCAGTGCCGACTCCCGGCTCTGTCAGCGCGAACGTCGCGAGCTTCTCGCCCTTCGCCTGCGGCAGGAGCCAGCGGGTCTTCTGCTCGTCGGTTGCCCACTGGAGCAGCGCCAGCGAGTTCAGCCCGACGTGGACGCTCTGGACCACGCGAAAGGCGGTGTCGGCCCGTTCCAACTCCTCGCACAGGATCGCGAAGCTCAGGTAGTCCATGCCGGAGCCGCCCCAGGCCTCGGGGATCGGCGCGCCGAGGAAGCCCTGCTCGGCCAGCCTCGTGAAGACTTCGCGATGGACTTCGCCCTTCTCGTCCCATTCGCGGATGTGGGGCAGGATCTCGGCCTCGGCGAAGGCTCGGGCGGCATGTTGGACCAGGCGGTTCTCGTCGCTGAGCTGAAAGTCAACCATGGCCGAATGCTAACGACCCGGACGGTCCCGCGGCTCGGCCCGCGAGCCACGCACCCACGGCACCTGTCGGCCCGCTGGCATACTCGGGTCATGACCGATGCCAGCCCCACCCCGACCCTGCCCGCCGACCTGTCGAGCGTCGCCGATCATCTGACCCCGGTTCTCGGCCGCTACTTCGAGCGAAGCTGGAGCCACGGCGAGGGCCACCGCCTGTTCGACACGAGCGGCAAGGCCTATCTCGACTTCGCAAACGGGATCGCCGTCACGGCGCTCGGCCACAATCACCCGCGGGTCACGGCCGCGATCCACGCCCAGGTCGACCGCCTGATCGGCCCGACCGGCGCGATCGGCTACAGCGAGCCGGTCGTCCGGCTCGCCGGGATGCTCGCTGCCGCGCTGCCCGACCCGATCGACAGCCTGATGTTCCTGAACTCGGGCTCCGAGGCGATCGATGGCGCCCTGAAGCTCGCCCGGCGAGTCACCGGCCGGCCCGGAATCGTCGCGTTCCGCGGCGGGTTCCATGGCCGGACATTCGGCGCGACCTCGGTCACGACCTCTTCACTGAACTACCGGACCGGGTACGAGCCGCTGCTGCCGGGCGTCTACATCGCCCCGTATCCCGTCGCGTATCCCGACTTCGACGGCGACGAGGAGCGGGCATCCGCTGCCGGCCTGGCCGCCTTACAGTCCCTGTTCGAGACGTTGATCGCCCCGTCCCAGGTCGCCTCGTTCCTCATCGAGCCGGTCCGTGGCGAGGGCGGCTACAACCCGGCGCCGGCGTCCTTCCTGCGCGGCCTCCGCGAGATTGCCGACCAGCACGGGATCGTGCTCATCGCCGACGAGGTCCAGACTGGCTTCGCGCGGACCGGCCGGATGTGGGGCTTCGAGCACGCCGGCATCGTCCCGGACGTGGTCGTCCTCGCCAAGGCGATCGCGAACGGCCTGCCTCTGTCGGCGATCGCGACGTCGCGCGCCCTCATGGACAGATGGGGCAAGAGCGCCCACGGCTCGACGTATGGCGGCAACCCCGTTGCCTGCGCGGCCGGCGTCGCGGTGCTCGAGACGATCGGGGCGGAGCGGCTGGTCGAGAATGCAGCCGAGCGCGGGTTCGAGCTCCGGGCGGGCCTGGCCCGGATCGCCGCCGAGGAGCCGCGGATCGGCGATGTCCGCGGGCCGGGACTCATGATCGGGGTGGAGTTCGTCCGGCCGGGCACGACCGAGCCCGACGGCCACGCGGCCAAGGCGGCGATCGCCCGGGCGGCCGACCTCGGCCTGCTGATCCTGACCTGCGGCGCGAGCTCGCACGTGATCCGCTGGATCGCGCCGATCAACGTGACGGCCGCCGAGATCGGCGAGGCGATCGGGATCTTCGAGGAGACGCTCCGGACGATCTGACGCGCGCGAGCGCGGTTTCGTCAGGCGCCGGTGTCGTCGTCGACGACGGTCTCGTCCTCGTTGCTGGCCAGCCGATGACCCTCGGTGTCGTCGGCGACGACCGTCTCGTCGTCGTTGGCCGCGAGCTTGTGGCCCTCGGTGTCGTCGGCGATAGCCGTCTCGTCGTCGTTGCTTGCCAGTTTGTGACCCTCGGTGTCGTCATCGACGACCGTCTCGTCTTCGTTGCTTGCCAGCTTGTGGCCCTCGGTGTCGTCCGCGATGACGGTCTCGTCGTCATTGGCCGCGAGCCGGTGACCCTCGGTGTCGTCGTCGACGACCGTCTCGTCTTCGTTGCTTGCCAGCTTGTGGCCCTCGGTGTCGTCCGCGATGACGGTCTCGTCGTCATTGGCCGCGAGCCGGTGGCCCTCGGTGTCGCCCTCGTCGCTCGGAAGGTGCGCGGCCTGAAGGTCGGCCGTCGAATCGAGATCGAGTCCCATTGTCAACTGGCTCCTCTGCGGTGGTGACCGATAGACCCTCTCACCGGAAGCGATGGCCGGCGACCGATGCGCCGACGACCCGCCTGTCGGGTTGCTGACAGCCGGGCGAGCCTCAACCGTCTGGGTCAGTGGCTGAATCCGCCGCGACGCGCTGCCGGTTCGCGGTGGCCGCCCGGAGCGCGGGATGATTCGCAGCGACGGTCGCGGCCAGAATCGCGATCGCCCGATCGGCAAGCTCAGCGGCTTCGACCAGGTCGCCGCGTCGACGGACGACCGACGCGAGGTTGCTCAGGGTGATTCCCACGGACGGCGCCGCGGGGCCGAGCGTCGCGAGCTTGATCTCGAGCGCCTCACGGTAGTGCCGCTCGGCCGTCGCAAGGTCCCCGCGACCGTGAGCGATCGCGGCCAGGTTGTTCAGGGCGACCGCCACCTCGCGGTGGCCCGACCCAAGCCGTTCGCGGAGGATGGGCAGGGCGAGGCGCAACTGCTCGTCGGCCTCGTCGGGCCTGCCCAGACGATCGAGGATCGAGGCGAGTCCCGACCGATCCAGTGCGACCGCGACGTGATCCTCGCCGAACGCCCGACGGCGGATCTCGAGCGAATGTCGTGCGTTCGTTTCGGCCGCCGCGAACGCGCCCCGCGCGTGATCCAGCCCCGAAACATTGTGAAGAATTGCGGCCATCTCGGGATGATCCGGCCCGAAAGCCGCCTCGATCAGAGCCAGCGCCTCTCGGTAATCGGCCGCAGCGTCCTCGAAGGCCCCGGCGAACTTCCCGACCATGCCCCTCGCGTTGAGGACCTGTGCCACCTCGGGTGAGGCGCGCCCGAAGCCCCGTCGCGCGAGCGGCAGGGCCCGATCCAGATCGGCTCGAGCGGCCGCAAAGTCACCGCGGATCCGGTGCGCCGAGGCGCGACCTTCGAGTGCAATTGCCAGGACCCGGTCGCGACGCCAGCCTGCCGGCCCTCGGGCCGCCAGATCAACGGCTCGTCCGAGATCGTCCGGCGCTGCCGGATCGTTCCGTTCGAGCCGGCAGAGCCCGCCCTCCTGGAGGAGCTGAGCGTAAACGAGCGGGTCGAGACCGAACTTGGAAGCCGCCAGGCGTTTGGCCCATTGGAGCAGGACGTCTGCCGCGTCGAGCCGGCCGGCGAACCGGGCGAGCCCGATCCGACCGCACGCGGCGCGGAGCGCGCTCGCCTGATCGTGGTCCGCGCCAAGGATCGCGGCGCCGACGAAGTCCTCGTCGGCTGCGCCATCGTCACCGAGGAGGACGAGCAGCTCGCCACGCTCGACGAGGAGCTCGGCCCGTCGACGTGGCGCCCGATCGATGGCATCGGTCGCGGCGGCAACCGCTTCACGCAGTCGCAGCTGTCGGCGGAGCCGACGAACGAGCAGGACAGGGTCCACCTTCCTGTCCTTTCCTCGGCGAGTCCGCGAGGTCCGAGCCGGCACGCCGAGACCGTACCAAATCGCCGAACCGCTGCCCACGCCTGCGGCCGGACTTCCTACGAGCCGGTTTGTCCCGGACATGGCGAAGCGCCCGTCGCCGGACGGACGCCTCGTGGAACGCTCGGTGCAGGGCCCGCGCAGGCCCGGAACGCGACTAGCGGTTCTGGGCGAGGAACTTCATGACGTCATCGAGCCGGAAGCGCCGGTCGCCGCGCTTGCAGACCCGGTAGAACGGCAGCTCGCCGCGATCCCCGAGGCGCTTCACGGTGTTGACGTGCAGGTGCAGCATCTCGGCGACTTCGGTCGCCGTGAGCATCGGGCCAAGTTCGTTGACGGCCATGGACCCCATATGGTCGTTGCCTCTCTGTGGTCGCGTTGGTTCGCGTTTCGTGGCGTCCGCACCCGTGGGGTGGCCAGGAGTAGGGTGCGGCTCGCTGATGGGCGGAGCGTAGGGGTCTGCGGATGCAGTCGCCAAGCCGTACTTTGGGCTAGCCGCTGGTACCACGCGGACGTCAGCCAGGGCACGCAGCGCCCGGCTGCGTCCCGCATGCGACCCTCGCGCGACGGCGACGAGCCGCTCGGGATGATCTCAGGACGCTCTCATCGGTCCGCTCGATCATCCCGTCGAGATCCCGTCGTGAGTCGTCTCCTCCTCCTCGGCCCACGACGGGACACTCCCCCCTCCTCTTCTGGCACGATCCACCCAGCGCCACGGTGACCTGGCGCCGCAACTCCCGAGGACCCGACCCGCATGAAGATCCTCCTCGTCGAGGACGACGAGCGTCTCAGCCGATCCCTGGCGCGTCTCCTCGAGCAGGACCGCCACAACGTCGAGGTCGCGCCTGACGGCGAGACCGGAGTCGACATCGCGCTCGCCGAGAACGGGATCGACGTGGTCATCCTCGACATCGGTCTGCCCGATATCTCCGGCCTCGAGGTCGCTCGCCGGATCCGGAACGAGCGGCGCGAGCTCGCGATCCTGATGCTGACCGCTCGCGACACGGTCAGCGACCGCGTGGTCGGCCTCGATTCCGGCGCCGACGACTATCTCGTGAAGCCTTTCGCCTACGACGAGCTGGCCGCCCGCCTGCGCGCCCTCGCCCGCCGGGCCGAAGGCCTCGCCCGACGGCCCGAGCCACGCCTCGTCGCCGGACTGATCGCGCTCGACGAAGCTGCCCGGACGGTGACCGTGGCCGAACGTCCCGTCGACCTGAGCCCGCGGGAGTTCTCGCTCCTCGAGTCGCTGCTGCGCCATCCGGGCCAGGCCCTGACGAGGGACCAGCTCCTCGACCAGGCCTGGCCGTTCGGCGTGGCGGTGACTCCCAATGCGGTCGACGCGTATGTCCACTACCTGCGGACGAAGCTCGGCGCGGAAGGCGACCGGATCGAGACGGTCCGCGGCGTGGGGTACCGTCTGAACAATGCCTGACGGCGTCGCGTCCACGCTTGGCAGCGATCCGGCCGACCAGCGCGCGCTCGGGGCGGACGGCCGATTGATCCGGGACGTCCGCTGGCGCCTCGTGCTGTGGAGCGGCCTGACGACGCTCGTCGTCCTCGCGATCCTCGGCGCGGCCCTGTACGTGAGCGCCGCCAAGACGCTCGAGACGAACGGCCTCAAGCAGCTGTCTGATCGAATGGACCTCGTCGTGAACGCCCTCGACGGCCCCATCCGGCGCCCGGGCGGCCCGGAATACGGCTTCGTCTTCGGGGGCGACTCGTCGGGCACCTTCGCTTTCGCAGTCGACGCCCAGGGCCAGAACGTGACGCGCGGTCTCAGCCTGCCGGCCGGCCTGCCGCTCCTGGCCTCCGTTGCCGGGGCGGTCCAGGGGGGCTCGGACGTGCGCGACGCGACGGTGAACTCGCTCCCGATCCGGGCGATGACCAATCGCGTCGCGACGCAGGTCGGCGATGTCTACATCCAGGTCATCCAGGATCGCCTCGCCGAGCAGCGCACCCTCGACGCGATTCGGAGCGTCCTGCTCGTCGGTGGCGCCCTCGTCGTTCTCGTCGCGTTCGGCTTCGGTGCGTTCTATGCCCGCCGCGCCCTCGTCCCGATCCGGGAATCGCTCGTCCAGCAGCGCGCGGCGCTCCGCCGCCAGCGCGAGTTCGCAGCCGACGCGAGCCACGAGCTGCGCACGCCCCTGACCGTCATCCGGAGCTCCGTCGAGCGGCTCCGCCGGAGCCCGGCTGAGACCGCGACCACGGCCGAGGCCCTCGACGACATCGACGCGGAGGTCGGCCACCTGACGTCCCTCGTGGAGGACCTCCTGCTCCTCGCCCGGTCAGATTCGGGTGCGATCAGCCTCGCCCGCCAGCCGGTCGACCTGGGCGATGTCGCCGCCGAGGGGGCCGGGGCGCTCGTCAAGACCGCAGCAGATCATGGCGTCCGGCTGGAGCTCGATCCCGAGCCCGCGATCGTCGACGGCGATCAAGCCCGGCTTCGCCAGCTCGTCGTGATCCTCGTCGACAACGCGATCCGGCACACCCCGCGTGGCGGCCATGTCGGGGTCCGGATCCGCGGCGACGGCCGGATGGCCACGCTCGAGGTCGATGATGATGGACCCGGCATCCGGCTCGAGGACATGCATCACGTCTTCGAGCGGTTCTGGCGCGCGCCCGGCGCCGCGGCCGGCGGGACCGGGCTCGGACTCGCGATCGCCAAGTCCATCGTCGATCTCCACGACGGACGGATCGTCGTGACCAACCGGCCCCAGGGCGGCGCCCGGTTCATCGTCCGCCTGCCCGCGGCCGGCAACCCGCCGATCAGTGCCTCCGAGGCCGGACCGGTTCTCGCCACCGATCAGCCCGGCTGACCGCCGACGCGGCGAGGATCATGAGAGCCGCCCATCCATTCTCAGGACTCCATCAGAACGCTCGACGACCATCCGACCAGTCTCTAACCGCCTCAGCCTGTCCGCCGCCGACCCACTCTGACCGCCGACCAGCGATGATGGAGCAGCCATGAACGACGAGCTTCCCCACCCGACCTCCTCGAGCAATCGAACGCCCACCGCCTGGGACTCCATCTCGGTCCTTTCGTCGGCAGCGGAGCCCGCACTCGAGCCTGCCGCGACGTTCACGGGCCGGACGGGGCGCACGTCCGACGCGGTCCGGGCCGGCATCGTGGTCGGAGCGGCCCTCGTCGTTGCGATCGGCGCCGCCGTCGCGATGGGTGCATCGCCGGCCCCGTCGGCCTCGACCGGCGGCGCACATCCCTCGACCCTGCCAGGGACCGGCAACAGGCACGGTTCGCAGCCGCGGCCCTTCGGTTTTCCCGGTGGCGGCCCGGCCGCCGGCGGCAGGGGCTGGGCCCCCGGCGGTCCGGGGCGCGGGGGCATCGGATTCGGGAAGATCTCGGTGACTGCCATCTCCGGCTCGAACGTGTCCCTCGCGACCGCTGACGGCTGGACTCGGACGATCGCGCTGACCGGCTCGACGACGATCACGAAGGGCGGCGCCGCGGCCAAGCTCGGCGACCTCGCAGTCGGCGACATGGTCCGGTTCGCCGAGACCCATAACGCCGATGGCTCGTACACGATCACCCGGCTCGACGTCGTCCAGCCGGAAACCGCCGGGACCGTCACGGCCGTCGGGGCGGGCACGATCACGATCATGCTCCACGATGGCACCTCGCAGACGATCAAGACCACTGGATCGACCACTTACCATCGCGGACAGGCGAGCGGGACGCACGCGGACGTGACCGTCGGCTCCAATGTCGCCGCCATCGGAAGCAAGGCCGCCGACGGCTCGTTCACGGCGTCGTCGGTCTGGGTGGCGGTCCCACGGGTGGCGGGCAAGGTCACGGCGGTCGGCGCCGGCACGATCACGATCATGCAGCGAGACGGCAGTACCCTGACGATCCACGTCGGCTCGTCGACCACGATCCAGGTCGGCGGCGTCACGGGCGCGAAGCTGACCGATGTCAAGGCAGGCATGGGGATCGTCGTCGAGGGCGCGAAGCGCGCCGACGGCTCGATCGATGCGGCCGCCATCGGCGCGGGCGATCTCGGCAAGGGCCGCGGTCATGACTTCAAGCCGGGCGACGTGCCCGACGGACAACCGGCTCCGGGTGCGTCGCTGGCCCCGCAGGCATCAGGCGGGCCAACGGGCTGAGCCCGCCGAATCCAGCCAGCGGTGATGCGCGGGGCGGTCGCTCCGCGCATCAGCGTATTCCCGAGCTGACGCATCTCAGGACCCTCTCAGTCGTCCGCGATTTCATCGGACATGACACCATCCGACCTGTTCCCGACCGGAGACCCCGCGATGCACCCGACTGACGACCGCTCCCCCATCGATCCCGACCGCACCCCGGCCGGTCCCTCGTCCTCCGACCCGGCGGACGCCGCAACTTCCCCAAGCCCGCGCTCGACCTGGGTTCCGCCCGTCCGCGACGCGGCCGATCCGGCCGCACCGCCGACCGTCTGGTCGTCGATCGTACCGCCGGCCAAGCCGGCCGACACATGGTCGAACGAGGCCCCTGACCGGATCGGATCGCCGGGGCCCTGGAGCTGGCGATCGACCGAGTCGGAAACCGTTCGGCCGGGATACGAGGCGGGCCCGGTCGCCGCGGACGCTCCTGTCCGAGCTGGCGCGATTTCCACGAAGTCATCGGGCCGGCGCGGGATCGGATCGGTCCTGGGCGCGGCACTGCTCGCCGCCATCCTCGCGTCGGGCTCGACGGTAGCCCTCGTCTCGGCGCTCCGGCCGTCCGCCGGCACGGTCGCGGTCGCGACGCCGAACGCGAACGTGACGACCACCGGTGGGACGACCACCACGGTGAGCCAGGAGGACATCACTGCCGTCGTGGCCACCGCCCGCGACTCGGTCGTGACCCTCACCTCGCAGATCGGCGGCGGCGGCCAGTTCGGTGGCACGGCCACCGGCGTCGGCACCGGGATCATCCTCACGGCCGACGGCTACACCCTGACGAATCGCCACGTTGTCGAGGGCTCGCAGTCGCTGACGGCAACGCTCGCCGACGGGTCCGAGTACCCCGCGACGATCGTCACCGTGTCCGAGACGCAGGACCTCGCGCTCGTCAAGATCGAAGCGACCGGCCTGAAGGCCGCGACGATCGGCGACTCGGGCACCATCCAGGTCGGCCAGACCGCCATCGCGATCGGCAGCCCCCTCGGGACCTACACCGAGACCGTGACGAAGGGGATCGTCTCCGCCCTCGATCGGACCATCACGGTCCGCGATGAGCAGACGGGCCGCCCGACGACCCTCTCCGGGCTGATCCAGACCGACGCGGCAATCAACCCCGGCAACAGCGGCGGACCATTGATGAACGCGAGCGGCCAGGTCATCGGCGTCAACACTGCGACGGCGTCGACCGCCGAGGGGATCGGCTTCGCGATCCCGATCAAGGAAGCGGCGAACCTGATCGCCCAGGCACGCGCGGCGTCCATCGCCTGACCTGACCCTGCGGGTCGGAGGCGGGCCGGGCCGGATCGATCTCCGCCGAGGGGGTTCCGCGCCCCTCGGCGGTTCGATTCCACGCGACCCCGCCACTTTCGATCCGGTCGGACCGCACCCGCGGGCCGATCGGCACCTGCCGGGATCGCGGTCGCGTTCTTATCGTCGAGTCATGGATCCCGTCGCCCATCAGTCGATCCCGCTTGACGTCGCCGGCTCGCCGACCGCGGACCGCGCCGATCGACGCGGACGGCGGCCCACCTCGAGCGTCCGGATCCGGCCGATCGGGCCCGACGACGACGATCGCCTCCGGGAGTTCTACGCCGGACTGTCCGCCGAAAGCCGGCGAACCCGGTTCCTCGGCGCAAGCGACGGCATCGGCGGTCGTCAGTCGCGCTACTTCTGCGCCCCCGACCACGCCCATCGGGAGGGCTTCGTCGCGGTCGCGGAAACGACTGACCGGATCGTCGGGCACATCTGCCTCGAGCCGGATGGGCGGGCGCGCGCGGAGGTCGCGGTCGCGGTCGCCGACGACTTCCAGGGCAACCACGTCGGTCGGCGGCTCGTCGAGACGGCCGTCACGTGGGCCCGAGCCGAAGGGCTGGAGACGCTGACGGCGACGATGCTCGGCGGCAATCCGGCGATCCAGCGCCTCCTGACTGGCATCGGGTGGCCGAGCGTCGCGGTCGCGGTCGGCGGCGGCGTGGTCGCGATCGAGATCGATCTCCGGTCGGCATGAACGGCAAACGAATCAGATCGTCGCGTTGCGGCGGGCCTCGAACCGCAGGGCGTCGCGATGATCCGGGTGGGCGATCGCGATCAGGGCCTCCGTCCGCTCGCGGATGCTCCGTCCGAACAGCTCGGCGACCCCAAATTCGGTCACGACCGTCCGGACGTGGGCCCGGGTCGTGACGACCCCCGCCCCGGGCTTGAGGTGCGCGACGAGCCGGGAGATGGAGCCGTCGCCGGCGGTCGAGGGCAGGGCGATGATCGCGCGGCCCTGCTCGGCGAGGGCGGCGCCGCGGATGAAGTCCATCTGCCCGCCGACGCCGCTGTAGAGCCGGTCGCCGATCGAGTCGGCCACGACCTGCCCGGTCAGGTCGACCTCGATCGCCGAGTTGATCGCCGTCATCGTCGCGAACGAGCGGATCACTTGGGTGTCGTTCGTGAAGTCCACCGGCCGCATCTCGACCATCGGGTTGTCGTCGACGAAGTCGTACAGCCGCTGTGAGCCCATCAGGAACGCCGTCACGATCTTGCCCTGGTTGCGCTCCTTGCGAGCTCCGGTGATGGCGCCCGCCTCGACGAGGTCGACGACCGCGTCGCTGAACATCTCGGTGTGGACGCCCAGGTCGCGCCGATTCCGAAGCTGGAGCGCAGCGGCGCTCGGGATCGCGCCGATTCCGAGCTGGAGGGTGGCTCCGTCCGGGACGAGCTCGGCGATGAACTCGCCGATCCGCCGCTCGACGTCGCCGATCACCGACTGGTGGTACTCGTACGGCGGCCGGTCCACTTCGACCGCGAGGTCGATCTCGTCGACGTGGATGAAGCTCGCGCCGAGCGTCCGCGGCATCGCCCGGTTGAACTGGACGATGACGGTCCGGGCGCACGCGATCGCGGCGTGCATCGCCTCGACCGACACACCGAGCGAGGCGAACCCGTGGGCGTCGGGCGGGGTGGCGTTCACGAGAACGGCATCGAGCGGAAGGACCCGGGACTGGAAGAGGCGCGGGATATCCGACAGGAAGACCGGGACGTAGTCCGCGCGGCCCTCGTTCACGGCACGGCGCGCGTTCGGCCCGATGAACAGTGCCCGGTGGCGGAAGTGGCCGGCCATGTCCGGGGCGAGGTGCGGGCCGGGACCCTCGATGTGGAGATGAACCATGCCCACGTTCTCGAGCTCGGGCGCCCGAGCGACGAGCGCATCGAGGACGACCGACGGGGTGGCCGCAGCGCAGTGGATATAGACCTGGTCGCCGCTCCTGATCCCGGCGACGGCCTGAGCCGCTGACACGATCTTCATGAAGACCAGTGTCGCCGATCCGGGTCGGCCGTGGGACGGTCCGAACTGCCCGTCGTGCGGGCCGGGTCGGCCCGCTCCGGCCCTCGGTCGCTCGCGCTCATTCGGCGGCGAACGCGCGGAAGACCGCCGCGCCGATGCGCTCGGCGAAGTCGACGCTGAGCATGCCGCCGAAGACCAGCCGAAAGTAGACCGGACCGACGAGGAGTTCGGTCGCGATCGACGCGTCGGCATCGGGCCGCAGGTCACCGCGGGCGATCCCGCGCTCGATGACTCCGGCCACCTCGGCCCGGCGCCGGGCGACGACCGCTGCTTTGAATGGGTCGCCGATCGACGGATTGCCCGCGATCTGCGAGAGCATGGCCCGGACGACCGGTCCCCATGGCGTCCCCGTGATCGCCGCCAGCGGGTTGCGTGCCGCAGCCAGTAGCTCCGCTTGCGTGTTGCCGACGTCGGCGATGTCGAGGTGCGGGCCGGCCAGACCGAGGAGCAGCTCCAGGGTGAGTGCCTCCTTCGAGGCCCAGCGCCGATAGATGGTCCCCTTGCCGACGCCGGCCCGGGCGGCAACGTGCTCAAGACGGAGGCGGGTGAACCCTTCCTCCACGAGGAGGTCCTGGGCTGCATCGAGGATGGCTTGATGGATCTCGTCGCTCCGCGGGCGGCCGCGCGGCCGATGTGCCGCGTCGGGGCCCTCCTTCCCGGCGCCGGGGGCAACCATCGGCGGGGAATCGGAACCAGAGGTACCGCCGCGCGACTCTTGTCGTTCAACCATCCATCAGATACGATACGGAACGTAACGTTTTATGGCAAGGAGCCATCTCATGCGAACCAATGAACGCATCCTCGAGCGGATCGAGGACGCCGAGCGCGACCTCCCCTTCTGCGAGCAGTGTGGCCGACCCACAACCGTCGCGGAGCGCGAGCGAACCCTCTTCCTCGAATGCCCGACCGTCGACGAGCCGCGCAGCCTGCTGTCGTCGATCCTCCGCCTCGATTTCGCGAGTCTCCACACGAACCGCCTGATCGCCGAGCTTCCGGCCGCCTGACCCGTCGAAGCGGGATCCGTCAGGCACGGCCGCCGGCGGTCCCACCCGTGACCTACGATCGCGGGCCATGGGGATCAAGCTCGGAATCATCGTCACGACCGGCGACCCGCGGACCGTCGCGGAGCTCGCCGCACTCGCCGAGGCCTGCGGCTGGGACGGCGTCTTCACCTGGGACGGAATTGCCATCGGGACGATGGACATCTGGGATCCGTGGGTCGTCATGGCCGCGATGGCAATGCGGACCGAGCGGATCCGGATCGGTGCGATCGTCACACCGCCGGCGCGCCGCCGGCCGTGGAAGCTTGCCCGCGAGACACTGACCCTCGATCACCTTTCGAACGGGCGGCTGGTGCTGCCCGTCGGCCTCGGCGCGGTCGACGACCAGGCCTTCGCCAACGTCGGCGAGCCCACCGATGCCCGGATCCGGGCGGAGCTCCTCGACGAGAGCCTCGCGATCCTCGACGGCCTGTGGAGCGGCGAATCGTTCGGCTTCTCGGGTCGCCATTACCGCTTCGGGCCGATGGCGTTCCTGCCGAGGCCGGTCCAGAAGCCGCGTATCCCGATCTGGGTCGTCGGAGCGTGGCCCCACGAGCGGTCGCTCCGGCGGACGCTGGCCTGGGACGGGATCCACGCCCAGGTCGCAGACGTCGACGAGCTCCGTCAGATCGTGACCTGGGCAGAGCGCGAGTGGCCGGCGGCGACCCGCGGTCGGCCGTGGGACGTCGTCGTCGAGGGTTCGACGTCGCCCGACGATCCGGCCGCTGCCTTCGCGGAGGTGGCCGCCAACGAGGCCGCCGGGGCGACCTGGTGGATCGAATCGAACTGGCTGTCGGGGACGGTCGATTCGATCCGACGGCGAATCGAGGCCGGGCCGCCGCGGCCGCCGGGCTGACCGGCGCCGCCGGGATCAACGAGGCGTGCCGGTGACTCGCGCCCAGGTGTAGGCTGCCGATCGATGAACAGTTGCCCGCACCTCTGGGAGTCCGGCGCGGCCGCGCCTGCGTCGGTCGGCTGCGCCGAGTGCGTCGCCCTCGGCGACACCTGGGTCCATCTCCGGATCTGCCAGGCGTGCGGCAACGTCGGCTGCTGCGATCAGAGCGTCAACAAGCACGCATCCACCCACTTCGCGACAAGCGGTCATCCGGTCGCGCGCTCCGCTCAGCCCGGTGAGGCGTGGCGCTGGTGTTACGCCGACGAGGTCCTCGACGATCCGGAGGAGCTCGAGATGGAAGGGGCCGATCTGGGCTGAACCGGGCTCCGCCGCCCGTGCTCGCAGAAGCGCCCCCGGCAGGACTCGAACCTGCGACCTACCGGTTAGAAGCCGGCCGCTCTGTTCCGCTGAGCTACGGGGGCGTGGCGCCAGTCTAGGGACGGCCGGGCCTGCCTGACCAGTCACCGCGACGCAGACCGCTCCCGAGCGCCCGCGGCGAACGACCCACCCGGGACCGGACCTCCGTCACTGGGCCGGCGCAGCCAGGCACCGCTAACGTGCTGGAACGATGACCAGCCTGGGCCTGCCGATGACCGCCGCCGCCGCCCGCGCGCGTCGCCACCCGTGGACGCGCAACCGCACGATCCGGCGGCTCCTGGCCGATCCCCACACGCTCCTCGCGGTCGGGGTCGTCGGGACGTCCCTCGTCGTCGCCGCGATCGGCGGTGCCGGGGACGCGATCCGGCTGCTCGGGATCAGCATCGAGTTCCTCGCGGCCCAGGCGATCGCGGCGATCGCGGGGCCGCACCTCCGGCCGACCGCCCTCCAGCGGGTGATGATCGGCGTCGCCCGCTTCGCGCTGGCGATCCTCTACGTCACGGTGGTCACGAGCCTCGTCCGGACCGGCGAGTTCAGGCCCACCGCCGCGCTGTACATCCCGATCGTCGCCCTCGCCGCCGCCCAGGGCACCCGCCAGGCCCTGCTCGTCGGAGCGGCCGCGATCATCCTGTACCTGCTCCCAGTGCTCTCAGCAACCGCGGCCAACCTCGCGATCGATGCCCAGCGCGCGGTCGCGCTCGGCGGGACGGCCATTCTTCTGTCGATCGGAACGCGGCGCTCGATCTCGGCCCTGACGATCACCGTCCGGCGGCTGGGAATGGCGCTGGCCCGCGACCGACGCCGTTCGCGCCAGGTGGCGGCGGTCGAGAGCGTCGGACGGCTGCTCGCGACGACGGGCCCGACCTCGGACGCGCTGGAGCGAATCGTCGCGCTCCTCCGCGACGACCTCGGCTACGACTTCGTGTCGATCTACCTCGGGACCGCGAGCCGGGTCCGCATCTCGGCTCAGGCCGGCTACGAGACGGTCATCGACGAGTTCGACAGCTCGAGCGGCGTGATCGGGCGAGTGCTGCGCACGCGCGCGATCGCCTTCGTCCCCGATGTGGCGGCCGATCGCGACTACCTGAGCGCGTCGGGCGTCGTCCGCTCGGAGGTGTGCGCACCGCTCCTGGTCGGCGACGACCTGGTCGGAATCATCAACGTCGAAGCGCGTGCGAGCGCCGACCTCGACGCGAGCGACGTGGGCACGATCCGCCTCGTCGCCGAGCGGATGGCATCGGCGCTGGCCCTGGCCGGCGAGCGAGAGCGGCTGGCTGCCCGGGCCGAGCTGTTCCGCGGCCTGACTTCGTTCGCCACGGCCGTCAATGCCACGCTCGAGCCCGACCGGGTCCACCAGGCGATCGTCGCCGGGCTGTCCGACCTGTTCGCCGCCGACTCCGTCGGCCTGACGATCCTGGATCGGGCGACCGGCACCTACGTGGTCCGCACCGTCGCCGGTCGCGACAGGATGTACCAGGGCATCACGATCGCGCCCGGGACTGGGCTCGCGGGCCGGGCGATCCGAGACCGGGCGCTGGTGGTCGACGGCAGCTACGACCCGACCGGCCATCCCGCGGCGATTGCCGGAGTTCCGGCCGTGCCGATGGCCGGAGTCGCCGTGCCGCTCCTGCGGGACGATGTCGTGGTCGGGGCCCTGAGCCTGATCCGCCACGATGTCGACCGGGCGTTCGAACCGGCTGAGCTGGAGGCACTGCCGATCGTCGCCGGGCTCGTGGCGCTGGCTGTGACGAATACGTTCCTCCATGCCGAGGTGACCGAGCTTTCGGTCCGCGATGCCCTGACGGGGCTGTTCAACCGGCGCCACCTCGACGCGACGATCGCCCGCCTTGAGACGGTCCGGGCGCGGCGGACGGTGGAGCGGCGCGAGCCGACCGCGGTCGCGATCTTTGATCTCGATCACTTCGGCGCAATCAACAAGCAGTACGGCCACCAGATCGGAGACGCGGTCCTGCGCGCCTTCGCCGATGTGCTCCGGATGCGCTTCCGCGACTCCGATGTCGTCGCGCGATACGGTGGCGAAGAGTTCATGGCGATCCTCGAAGGGGCGACGGCCGAACAGGCCGCGGTCGCGGCCGAGGACATCCGGACGATCTTCGCCGGGATCCGCGTCGCGGGGCCGAACGGCTCGTCGATCGCGGCCACGGTGTCCGCGGGCTGTGCGGCGTTGGCCGCCGACGAGGAGCGCTTCGACAACACCGTTGCCCGAGCCGACGTCGGCCTCGTGCTGGCCAAGCGCTCCGGTCGAAACCGGGTCGTCAGCGCCTGATCCGGGGGCCCGAATCGGCGAATCACGTCTGGTATGCTGCCCGACCCGTCGACGTGAGGAGCCCCAGCCCGAGGATGACGACCGACTCGCGGACGGCCGGAGCCGCCCAGCTCGCGCTCGATCTCGAGGTCCCGGCCGCCCTGCCGATGCTCCCGATCGCCCCCGAGTGGAAGGACCAACCTCGTCTTTGGGGTCCGACGCTCCACCCGATGTGCTCGTACCTCGCGAGCTTTCCGGCCGCCCTCGCCCACGCGTTCATCGGGCGCTACTCGCGGCGCGGCGATGTCGTCCTCGATCCGTTCTCGGGCCGCGGCACGACGCCCCTCCAGGCCTGTGCCGAGGGCCGGATCGGCGTCGGCAACGACCTCAATCCGCTGGCCCATCTCCTGACCGCCGCGAAGGTCGAGCCCGCCACGGCTGCCGAGGCCGCGACCCGGCTCGCCGTGCTCCGGCTCGGCTGGAACGCATCCGCGCCGGCGTGGCTCGTGCTCGCCGCCGAAGTCCTCGACGAGACGGAGCGCGAGGTGCCCACGGTCGCGATTCCGGCGGCCGGCAGCCGCCTGCCGGAGGCGCGGGTGGAGACGGTCCCGAAGGAGGTTGCCGTCGCGTTCCATCCGCGGACGCTCGCCCAGCTGCTCTACGTCCGGACGGTCATCGACCAGGGGGATCGGGTCGATCGGTTCCTGGCCGCGGCCCTGACCGGCATCCTCCACGGCAAGAGCGCGTCGTATCTCTCGGAGCTCATGCCGAACACGTTCAGCATGGCCCCTCGTTACGTCCGCGACTTCGCGGCCCGGACCCGGTTCGCCTCGCCAGATCGGGACGTCTTCGACGGGCTCGAGAAGAAGCTCGGGCGTCTTCATCGCGAGGCCCTGCCGCGCACGCCCGGCGTGGCTCTTCTGGGCGACGCGCGCGACTCATCGGCGCGTGTGCGGGCGGCACTCCGGGCGCGTGGCCTGCCGGAGCGGGTCCGGCTCGTCGTGACCTCGCCGCCGTACCTGCGGGTCGTGAAATACGGCTACTACAACTGGCTCCGGACGTGGCTGCTGGGCGAGGACGCCCGGGCGATCGACGCCGTCCTCGACGACGCCCACCACCGCGAGCCCTATCTCGACTTCCTGCGCGAAGTCCTGGCCGACCTGCGCTCGATCCTGGCCGACGACGCCGTCGTCGTGCTCGTGATCGGGGATGTCGAGACCGATCGCGGCCGCCCCCTCCGAGGGGCGATCGGGCTTGCGGAACGGACGTGGGAGCGGGCCGCCGAACCCGAGGGCTATCGATTGGCCGGCATCGCGCTCGACGATGTCGCGGCCGGCCGGAAGATGACCAAGCTGTGGGGCGCCGAGGCTGGTCAGGCGACGAAGACCGACCGGATCCTCGTCCTCGGCGCGACGGAGGCCGGTCGGCGAAGAGCTCTCGCCGGCGCCCGGACCCCGATCGACTGGGACTGGCCGCCGCGCGGGTTGCGCGCGATCTGATCGCCTGTCGGGCTGCCGTCGTCGCCGGCGGCGCCGCCGCTAGAATGCGGCCATGCAGCAGATGTACCACCCGTCGGACCTCGCCTCGATGGATCCGCTGGTCCTGATGAAGAACCTGGACCACGTCCGGATGACGAGTCGCCGCCTGTCGTACATCCTCCAGCAGCAGGTCCACCTCTACACCCCCGAAGCGAACCAGATCCGCGAGCAGATCGACCGCTACGTCGAGGCGGAACGCCAGATCGAGGGCGAGATGGCGAGGCGCCGGATCAGGGCCTGACTCGCTCGCTGACACGCCGGCTCCTGCCGCGCCGCTCGCCGCGGCACCCCGCGCCAGGAAATTGTCAAACGAATCCCACTCGGTCGTTCGTCACTCAGTTTCCGACATCCGCCCGCCTGACGATCGCCAGTCAGAAACATGTCTCGGATCCACGCTCAGCGGAAGCGGAGGGCCTCAGCCGCCGCTGACCGCGCCCGCCAGAGATTCGCTTGACAGAAATCGCCCTGTTCGACCGCGCCCCAATTCGAGGGCGCCTCCCCGTGCGAGGCGCTCCGGGTCGCGGGCACCTCGGCGCTGCTCCGGCTCGACGCCGGGCAGGAAAGAGCCCTCACCCTGACCGGTGAGGGCTCTTTCAGCGTCGATGATGACGCGGACAATCGCTCGAACCCTCGATCAGGCTCCGGCGGCAACCGCGAGCAGGATCGCTCCGTGGTCCGGTTTGCCGACCTCGGCCGGCTCCGGCTCGATGCTTCGTGTCGATTCCGTGAGCAGCGTCACCGCCCTCGGCTCGACGTTCTCGGCCACCGCGAGGCTCAAGCGCAGGGCCTCGGCGCTGCGGTGACGTCGCTCGACGTCCTCCGCGACGACCCGGGCGACCAGCCCGGCCAGGGCCGGCAGCTGAAACAGCCCGAAACCAATCCCGATCTGCGCGAGCTCCTCGGCCCCGTAGCCTCGATAGAGGCCGCGACCGGCGACGGCGCACATCTCGTCGTACAGCTCCGGCCAGCCGACGCGCCGACGCCGGTGGCAGAACCGGACGAACTCCAGAGCCTCCGGTTCAGCGGCGGCCTCGGGCCCACCGCCGCCAAGGTTCATTCGATCCATCGATGGCCGATCCTCCAGTCCGCTCGTGCGCGTGACGACCCACGGCGAGGCCGCACGACCGACGGACTGAGTCGGCGCGGACCCTCTCGCGGGAGACCCATCGGCCGAGGTTCCGTCCCTCCCGGGGACCGCTCGGCGACGCGATGGACCCGTATCCTATGCCTCCGACCCACCCCCCGCGAAGGGGTTTGTCCACGAACTCGTCCACCAACTTGTCCACACGAACGGGCGTTCTACGGATTTCAGCGGCAGACACGGGCGGCGCGCTCAGTCCAGGCGGCGACGGACCCCGAGGCCGGGCGAGCCGGCCAGGCGCCAGCGGCAGTCGAGATCGAGCTCGAGCCCTTCGAACGGGTCGTTCGCGATCAGCAGGTTGCCGTCGAGGTCGACCCAGTCCGCGAGCGACGCGACCGCCGCGGACGCCGCGATCGCCACGGACGTCTCTTCCATGCAGCCGAGGAATGTCCGGAATCCGAGCTCGCGAGCACGCGCCAGCATCACCCGGGCGGGCCCGACGCCGCCGCACTTCGCAAGCTTCACATTGACGCCGGCAACGACCCCGACGAGTCCGTCGAGGTCGTCGATCGTGACCGCGCTCTCATCGGCGACGATCGGCAAGGCCGAGCGCTCCTGCAGCCAGCGCAGCTGGTCGAGCCGGCGGGCCGGGAACGGCTGCTCGATCAGCTCGACGCCGAGCCGTTCGAGCTCCGGCAGCAACGCGATCGCATCCTCCGGCCGCCAACCGGTATTGGCATCGACCCGGAGCGGGCCGGCGTAGACGGCCCGGACAGCCTCCAGGGTCGCGAGATCCTGCGGTCCGCCACACTTGATCTTCAGGGCAGGGAAGCTGGCGGCTCGCCGGGCCCGCTCGGCGACCACGCCGGGTTCGTCGAGGCCGAGGGTGAAGTCGGTCGGCGGGATCGGCCCGGGCAGGTCGAGCAGGTCGGTGATCGAGCGGCCGGCGACCTTCCCGACAAGGTCGTGGAGGGCGATGTCGAGGGCGCACTTCGCGCCACCGTGATGGGCGATCGCACCCGCCATCGCCGCCCACGCCGCTGCGAGGCCGCCCGGCGTCGGGTCCACTTGGCCGACTGCGGCGAGGAGCAGCGGGAACACCGCGGCCATCGTGTCGACCGTCTCGCCGTAGAAGCGGTCCGGATAGCCCTCGCCGATCCCGACGATGCCGGGAAACCGGTCGTCCCGGAGCTCGACGACGACCGTCGTGACGGCCTGGCCAGCATCGTGGTCGGACCGGGCGATCCGGAAAGGGTCGCGGAGTGCGAGGTGGAGGACCTCGTGCGCCAGGCTGAGGGTCACTGTCGCACGCCGCGCTCGGCGACCCACGGAAGTGCCTCGACCGCCGCTTCGATCCGGCTCCACAGTGGGCCGGCCCCGAACCGGACCGGATCGTCGACCGGCAGACCGGTCTCGGCGGCGATCCGGGCGACCTCGGCCCGGGCATCGGCCTCGGACGGGACGGCCGACGTGTTCAGCGCGATCGCGACGACCTTCGAGGGCGCGATCAGGCCGGCCACCTTCTCATGGAGGTCGATGAACGGCCGCAGGTCGGCGATGGGAAAGGAGGCCTCGGGCAGGTGGTCGAAGTCGTGCTCGGTCTGGCCGGCCTTGTGGACGAGGATCATGGCGTCGGGAGTCGCGCCGTGGATCAGCGCCAGCGTGACCGACGAGTAGGCCGGGTGGTCGAGCGAGCCCTGACCCTCGACGATCACCCAGTCGCCGCGCCGCTCGCCCTCCTCGACCATCCATTCGACGGTGCCCTGGGCGAAGTCGCTGATCAGTCGGTCGACCGCAGCGCCCCAGCCCTCGATCATCATCCCCGTCTGGCCGGTCGGCACGAATGCGGTCGAGCGGCCGGCCGCCCGGGCGCTTGACCGGAGCTCTAGGGCGACCGACATCTTGCCGATCGCGCAATCGGTGCCGACCGTCAGGATCACCCGCTTGCCCGCACCGTGGCGGCGCCCGACCGACGTCTCCAGCCGAGCCGGCGGCCGGCGGTAGTCCACGATCGACGTCCCGGCGGCGACGGCCGCGGCGGCGAACTCGGCGTCGTCGCCGAGGAACGTGTGGAGCCCGGAGTGGACATCGAGGCCCGACCGGATCGCGCCCAGGATCGTGGCCCGCCAGGTGTCCGGCAGTCTGCCGCCGGTCGGCGCGATGCCGATGAGGAGCGTGTCGGGGCGCGGCACGCGATCGAGTGCCTCGGCGAGGCTCGCGACGATCGGGATGTCATGGTCCGGCAGGATCGCCGAGACGTTGCCGCCGGCCTGCGTGGAATCGATCACGACCAGGACGTCATCGGGCCCGTAGCGGATCACCCCGACGGCGGTCTTGCCATGATGGAAGCCGAAGTTGCCCTCGGCGAGGATGACGAGGCGGCGGGGCGGCGCCGCGGACGGGATTGAAGGGTCACTCATCGGGCCGAGTCTACGGAATGCCCGGCCCGACCGTTCCGCTCAGCCCGCGCCACGCTTCGCCGCGTTCGCCTTGATCTTCCGCCAGCCGCCGGCGCGATTGTTCGCGATGACCTGGCGGAAGAACGCCAGGAGGGCCGGACGGTTGATCGGCTCGCCCTCGCGGAACCTGATAGTCCGGGCGGTCTCGTTGTCATGTCCGGCCGTGACGATCCTGTCCGGATCCGGGACGATCGCGCCGTCGTAGACGAAGACGTTGACGTGGTCCTTCGCGGCGAGGAACGCGGCAACATTGCCGTCCAGCACGAAGTAGGGCTGAAGCGACCGCTTGATCGTCTCCTCGATGTCCGGATCGGCCTCGTGGAGCAGCTCGCGGACCTCGCGCAAGATGTCGCCCTGCCACGGCGTGAGCCGGTCGAGGTAGGCGTCGACGCGAGGGTCGCGCTGTTCGGACATGGATCCCCCGCGTGAAGAGGTACGCATCCCGGATGCTCGTCGGATCGTCTCATGCGGGCTGGCCAACTGTCGCGACGATGTCGATGAGACGAATCGGACACCTGGGCCAGCTCGCGTAAGGGGTTCACTCCATGGGCCCGACGGGATGATGGGCCCAGGCACGAGATTCGAAATTGGACGTCCGACTCCGTCGGGCGGATAGACTCGCGGCCGACCCGGCGAGTCCATTTCGCCATATGGCACACGAACGAGACAGGGGAGTTGGTTCATGCTGAGCAAAGCACTGGCCGTGACGACTATCGCCGTCACCGATCTCGATCGGGCCAAAGAGTTCTACGGCGGAAAGCTTCGGTTGATCGCCCTCGACGAGACCCCATTCTCCGTGCGATATGGCACCACGCGCGGATCACAGATCGGGGTGCGGCGTGGGACGCCAAACATCGGTCAGACCGTTGTTCACTTCGAGATCGATGACATCGAGTTGGCGGTGAAGGAGCTGTCCGAGCGAGGCGTGTCCTTCGAGGAGTACGAAAGCCCCAAGACGGAGAACTCCATCGCTGTCGTCGGGCCGGCTCGCGGCGCGTGGTTCAAGGATCCGGACGGGAACGTGATCGGCTTGCGCCAGGGACCAGTGCCTGCCGACGCGAACTGAGCCATTTGCGTTCCAGACCTGTCACGCGCTGGGCCACGCGTTCAGAGATTCGGGTCGCGGAGAGTGTCAGCGCACCCGCGGGTTTCGGCGACCGCGATGGCGTCGTCATCGTTCGTCCCCGGTGACGCTCCTCCGCCCTAACTGACGCCGAGTCCGATCGGGCACGAAACACCGGTCGAATGGTGCGGGCTACTTCTCGATGTACATCATCACTGGCGGGATCATCCCACTCCGCTCCGCAGCTGCCGCCATCTCGGGCGAGAGCGAGGCCTGTGCCGCCTGAAAGGCCGCCATGTCGGGGATGTCCCATGTGCTGGCGACGTGGTTGCTGCCATCCATCGCCACGTAGCTCGTCCCGTCCGACGCGACGGCCGACATATAGGCGGTCATCTCCACCTTGAACTTCAGCCAGGCCTCGACGTCTTTGACGGCGGCCGTGACCACTACCTTCGGCATGTTGGTCTCCTTCGGGGACAACGTCCGGATGGCCCGCGGGTGCAGGGACGCCGATCGGACACCAGGGCTGGGAGTATGCGCCAGACGCCGGCTGGCAACACAGCCTGCCGGCTCCCAGCTGGGCTCCAGACCCGGAACCACGAGCCACCTAGCGCGGCTGACGTAGATCGGCTGCTCGGTGGTGAGGCCGGACTTGGCGGGGAGTCGGCGACCGGTCGGACCCCGTGCGGGCCGGATTCTGAACTTCATCGGCGCCAAGGGTCCGAAGATGCTCCGCGTGGCCGCCCGCAATGCCGACACCTGGAGCTGGTTCGTCGAGTAACTGAGCGACCGCGCGGCGTTGGGACCGAGACTCGAGGCCCTCTAAATGCGAACGGGTGTAAAGGTTCGGATAAGGGCTCAGGCACGCCGAGTTTCGAGGGTTCCGGGCTCAATCGAGCACGAATTCGGCCAGCAGGTGAGAGTTGGTACCGCATACCGGA
>JBBRSJ010000003.1:0-230382 GCA_038245515.1 Candidatus Limnocylindrales bacterium
AGCAGCTGTTATCGTCTCTCCACGACAGGCGATAACTTACGCGATTTCGCTCGTCTCGTGCGTGAACAGGAAGGTGTTGGCCACTAAGCTCAGCGGCATCTGAATGCCATTCAGACGCTCTTCCAGCTGAGCTATAGCCCCAATGCCGGAGCGGGAACGATAGCACAGGGCCAAGCGCGATCGCTCACGGCGCGGGGCTGCCCGGCACCCGTTTCTGGACCGTCACGGCGATCCACATCTTGCCTTGAGGATGATAGTCGACGAGGTACTGAGCCTCGGGCACGAGCACGATCATCGTGGTCGTCCGCGGCTGGTCGAAGACGCACGTTGCCTGGAAGGTGGCGAATGTCGCGTCCGGGGGGCTCGAGGGCCGATGGACGGTGATGTCCACACCGGTCCCGCCGAGGCACGTGATCGTCACGCGGATCTCCTGTCCGGCCGCCCCGCCGCCGACGAGGCCGCCGCCGATGCCCTCGAAATCGAGGCGCGGGCTGACCGAAACCTCGGTCTGCCAGCCACTGCCATCGGGTGCCACGGTGATCGGTGGGACCTCTCCGGTGACGACGACGTGCCAGGCGACGCGATCCTCGGCCAGCACGTACAACGAGGTGCCGTGCGTCATGGCGATCGAGACGACGTCGGCATGTGCGGCGCCATCGCACTCGACCTCGGTTGCGATGTGCTCGAGCTGATCCTGACCCGGCGAGCTCTGGACCTCCGCTGGGTCCGCGGCAAGCGCCCAGCGGATCGACGTCGGGCCGGCGCACGAGAACTGGACGCGGTAGCCATCTCGGGGAGGGGCATTCTCGAAGGCCATCAGGACGCGGATCCCCCCGCCGGTCCGGTTCGGTTCGTAACTCGGCTGCTGAACGTGACTGCGCGCCTCGACGAGGACGACCTCGCCGGCCGGCGCCGGAAGATCCTCCGTGATGCTCGTCGCGTGGAGGACGCTCCGGGCCGGCGCCTCCACGGCGACCCGCCAGGAGATCGGGCCGGCTGCCCGAAGGCCGATCGTGTCGCCGGATTCAATGCCCACCTGGCGACCGGCGATCGACCCGTCGCAGGTCAGCGGAATGTCCTCCCGCGGCGTGGCCGTCCCGGCGGGGATCACGACGAGCGACAGCTGCGAGCCGCCCAGGCACGCCGACCAGACCCGGTACGCGCCGGCGACCTCGATCGGCGCAAATGTTTCTTCGCGTGGGCCGACCTCGCTGATGGCGGTCGTCGGGGTCGGGCCGTCGGCCGGTCCGACGCCCTGGGCGCGCACGATCCGGGCGGGATCGAGCGGGGTCAGCATCTCGTCCACGCTCGGCAGCACGGCGACGGCAGATGGTTCCGGCGACGCGGATGGCGTCGCCGAGGGCCCCGGACTCGCCACGGCCGACGACGATGCCCCCGGCCCGGGTCCCACCCGGGTCGACTGATCGAACCAGCCGCCGGCGAGCCCGGCCAGCCCGAGCAGGGCAATCCCGACCGCGGCGGCAATGCCAAGTCCGATCAGCCGGTTCCCGCCATAGCCCCGGCGAAGGGCGTGGCGCCGCTCGAGCTCGGCGGCGGTGATCGTCAGCGAGAGGCCGTCGCCGTCGGCCTGGAGGGCGGCCCGGAGCTTCTGCTCCAGCGACGAGTCATGCATGACGAGCCTCCGCGGCCGTCGGGGCGGCCGGATCGGTGAGCGAACGGCGCAGCCGGTCGAGCGCGGTCTGGAGCTGGGCCTTGATCGTGTTCGGGCTCTTGCCGAGGGCAGCCGCCACCTGCTCGACGGAGAGATCGCTGTAGTAGCGGAGGACGACCGCGGCGCGCATCGCCGGCGGCAGCTCGTCGACTCCTGCCAGGAGCGCGATCGCGCCAGTCGAATCGGCCGCGAAGTCGCCGGGAGCGGCCCGATCGGCGATCAGGTCGATCGCGCTGACCCGCGCATCGCGCCGACGGGCCGCGAGCGCCTTGTTGGTCGCCACCCTGAGGAGCCACGGCCGCACGGCTGCCTCGTCACGGATCGAGCCGCCCTTCTCGAAGGCCGTGAGGAGCGTCTCGATTGCGATGTCCTCGGCCGCGGCTCGGTCGCGCAGGATGAGCCAGGCCACGGCCTGGATCTCGCGGCCGTGGGAATCGAGCAGCTCCGCGAGGGTCTGTGGACGGCGACGGCGAAGCGCTTCGATGGTCATGCGTGCCTCGGATTGGGCCCCCTCGAACGATGCTTCGTCAAATGGTTGATGTCCGGCGAGGCCGAAACGGGCTAGTCGGGCGGCGCGGGTCGCCTCACGGACCAGGTCGTTGACTCTCGGTCACCGACGGCGCGCGACAGTGGCGTGCGCGGCCACGGGGCGGCCGGACGCAACCGATCCGCACCGAACCGCCCCAACTCGTCGGATCGGTGACGCCGTGCAACGAAGTACCAGGACCTTCGGGCTATGCTGGGGAGGACTCGACGGATGGCGCCCCCCGTCACCCGACCGAGGCACGTCAGCGCGAGCTGGCGTCATCACCGCGATCCATCACCGCGATCGTCAGGGGAGGTCCCGCTCATGTCGCTGCTCCGACGGGTGGAGCGGGCGCAGGCGCAACAGCAGCTGGCCGCGAATCAGGATGCCGCCGCGCTGGTGCCGGTGATGGAGCCTGCGCCGCTGCCGGTCCTGCCGCCCCAGCCGCGGAGCGCGGCCCGCGACCAGCTCATCCGCGATATCCGGCAGCGCCTCCAGGCCGAGGTGATCACCGCGTTCGACACGCTCCTCGACGCCAAGGCGACCGACGTCCGCGCGAAGATCGAGGGGATCGTCGACCGGACCGTGAAGACCAACGGCTTCGCGGTGACGCGCGACGAGCGGACGGCCCTGATCGACGAGCTCTCGAACGACGTCACGGGCTTCGGGCCGCTCGAGCCGTTCCTGAACGACGAATCGATCACCGAGGTCATGGTCAACGGCGCGAGCCATGTCTACATCGAGCGGGCCGGCAAGATCCAGCGCGTCGACAGCGTCTTCCTCAACGACGAGCACGTCCTGCGGATCATCGACCGGATCATCACCCCGATGGGCCGCCGGATCGACGAGATGAGCCCGCGCGTCGACGCCCGCCTGCCGGACGGCTCGCGCGTCAACGCGATCGTCGAGCCGCTGTCGCTCGTCGGTCCTGTGATCACCGTCCGGAAGTTCGCGGCCCGCCCGTACACGGTCGAGGACTTGATCCGGTTCGGCACGGCAACGCCCGAGATGTTCGATTTCCTCAAGGCCTGCATCGAGGCGCGCCTCAACCTGTTCGTGTCCGGGGGAACCGGCTCGGGCAAGACGACGACCTTGAACGTCCTGTCCTCGTTCATCCCGAACGACGAGCGGATCGTGACGATCGAGGACGCAGCCGAGCTCCAGCTCCGCCAGGACCACGTCGTCACCCTCGAGTCGCGCCCACCGAACCTCGAGGGCGAAGGCGAGATCACGATCCGCCACCTGCTCCGAAACGCGATGCACATGCGCCCGGACCGGGTCATCGTCGGCGAGTGCCGCGCCGGCGAGGCGCTCGACATGCTCCAGGCGATGACGACGGGCCATGACGGCTCGCTCTCGACCGGCCACGCCAACAGCCCCAAGGACATGCTCCGCCGACTCGAGACGATGGTCCTGATGACTGGCTATGCACTGCCGCTGCGGGCGATCCGCGAGCAGATCGCATCGGCCGTCGACCTCATCGTCCACACCTCGCGGCTCAAGGACGGCCAGCGCAAGATCGTCAACATCACCGAGGTCTACGGGATCGAGGATGACGAGATCCTCACCCAGGACATCTTCGCATTCGAACAGACCGGCATCGACGAGAACGGCAAGATCGTCGGCGAGCTGACCTCGACCGGCATCCGCCCGACCTTCATGGGCCAGTTCGAGAAGGGCGGCGTCACCCTCCCGCCGGGCGAGTTCGGCATCCCTCCCGCCGACAGCGTCCCGGCGAGCCGGATTCGCGCGTCGAAGGGCCGCTGGGGCGGGGGCGACGCGCCCACGGCCGAGGCGATGCTCCCGTCCGGGTTCGGTCGCGCGGTCGCCGCCGGTGGCATGGTCTATGTCTCGGCGATCGGCCCGGTCGATCCCGAGACGGGTCGGGTCGTGACGGGCGGGGTCAAGGTCCAGACCCGCCAGTGCATGACGAACCTGAAGCGGACGCTCGAGGCGGCTGGCAGCTCGCTCGACAAGGTCGTCTGGGCGAACTGGTCGCTGCGCGACCCGGCCGAGTTCGACTCGTTCAACGAGGAGTGGGTCAAGTCGTTCCCGGAGGACGCGCCGGTCGGCCAGACGACCCTGATGACCTCGCAGCAGAAGCGGGCCGACTTCCGGGTCTCGATCGGGGTCATCGCCCAGGCGTCGTAGCCGGCCGCGGCGATATGGCACCATCGATCCCGATGGCGCTCCCGCTCTACGTCCTTCGCCGCTCGACCCGGTCGCGCCGTCTCCGGATCACGATCGATCCCGAGCTGGGTCTCGTCGTCTCGATTCCGCCGGCGACCCGCCGCGGCTGGGTCCATCCCGAGCGCTTGATCGACGACTTTCTGCGGGCTCGCGAGCCGTGGATCCGGCGCCACCTCGAGCAGCATGGCCGCCTGCAGGCCGAGCTCGCGGCGCGCGGCGGCCTCGCCGACGGAGCGGCGATCCGCTACCGCGGCGAGCTCCACCGGCTCAGGGTGGTCGCGGCCACGGCGGGCCGCCGCTCGACGGTCACGCGGGTCGTCGCGCTGACCGGTCCCGAGCTCCAGCTTGCCCTCCTCGCCCGCGACCGGGGGCGTCCCGAGCGCGTCCTCGAGGCATGGTTCCGCGACGAGGCCCGGTTCGCCATCGACTCGACGATCGCCGACCATGCCGGGCCTCTCAAGGTCAGCCCGTCGGCGGTTGCCCTGCGTGATCCGAGAACCCGCTGGGGGAGCGCGTCGCGCGAGGGTCGCCTGATGTTCAGCTGGCGGCTGGTCCTCGCTCCGCCGGAGGCGCTCGAGACCGTCGTCGTCCACGAGCTGGCCCATCTCCGGGTGTTCGGCCACGGGCCGCGGTTCTGGGCGGTCGTCGCGTCGCGGCGGCCGGATCACCTCGAGTGGCGGCGCTGGCTGCGGACGCATTCGCTCGAGCTCCACGGGGCGCTGACGACGCGCCCCGCCGGCAACATGGAATCGGCCGGCTGACGAGACGGCTCGGGCTCAGCTCGGCAACGACGCCAGGATCGCGTCGGCGGCCTCGCCCGGGTCGATCCCGTCCACGTCGATGACCTCGTCCGCGACCGCGCGGTAGCGCGGCTCCCGTTCGGCGACCCGGGCGGCAAGCCAGGCAAGGTCGGTTGCGTCCGAGCGGCGCCCAGCCCCGGACCCGATCCGCGCTCGGAGGGTCGCCGGTGTCGCGCGCAGCCAGACGACCCGACCGGTCTGGGACAGCTCGCGCGACGCCGCGGGATCGTCGACGACCGCGCCAGCAAGGGCGATGACGGCGGGTCCCGGCTGGGCGGCGGCCATCCGGAACGCCGCGATCTCGGCCCGGTGAAGCGCATCCTCGCCGTCGTCGGCGTCGATCGCAGCCGGATCGCGCCCGGTGAGTTCGCGCACGAGGGCGTCGTTGTCGAGAAACCGCAGGCCCGTCCGCCGCGCCAGCTCCCGCCCGACGGTCGTTTTGCCGGCGCCCATCATCCCGATCAGTAGGATCCGCCCGCGCGCCTCGCTCATCAGGCGATCATCGCTGATCGATGTCAGGCAGCGGGCACCGCCAGGGTCGTCGGCCCCGGATCGCGCGTCAACTCCGGGGTCGAGCCCATGATGGAATCACATCTCCTTACAGCTTCTCCGTGTCAGTTCGTAGGGAGCGGACGTGGCCCGCTCGGGCCATCGCACACAGTCGGCCTGTCAGTTTCGGCCCCGGACACCTCGTGGGCGTCAGTAATTCTGTGCCGTGACAACCCTGATCCACACGGTCGGCGGCGTTCGCGAACGGTCAAGCGGGAGCCCAAGCTTTGTGCGTCAAGAACGGTTGGCAAGTCGAGACTGGGGGGGTCGGCCCGAATGAAGGCGGCCGCCGATGCCGCTGCTCAGCGGCAGTGGCAGCCCAGGAGATCTGGCGAGCCGCGATGAGTCCTGCAGCCTCCGGCGGTCGTATTGTCGAACCCGTGACCGAGGAGGACTTCTGATGCGCAGCGTGACCTGGTCAATGGGCGTCTCACTGGACGGCTACATCGTCGGGCCGGACGGCGGCTTCGACTGGACCGCGCCCGGCGGTGAGGTCTTTCGTTCCCACATCGACGAGATCCGAGAGGTCGGCGTCCACCTGATGGGACGGCGCCTGTACGAAACGATGCTGTATTGGGAGAACGCCGACCGGAACCCATCACTCGACGACGCGGAGCTCGAGTGGGCCGCGCTGTGGAACCCACTCCCGAAGGTGGTGTTCTCCAGGACGTTGTCGGCGGTGGAGGGCAATGCCCGGCTGGCCTCCGGCGGCCTGGCGGAGGAGATCGAGCGGCTGCGCGCCGAGCCGGGCGAGGGTGACATCGCGATCGGTGGCGCGACCCTGGCCGCCGAGGTGGCGGCGTTGGGTCTGATCGACGAATACCGGCTTAGGGTCTACCCGGTGCTGGTTGGCGGTGGCACCCCGTACTTTCCCCGGGACGAGCGCCGGGTGGATCTGGAACTTATCGAGACCCGCACCTTCAGCTCGAGAGTCGTCTACCTTCGCTACCGCGTGCCGAGATAGCTGGGTCGCCCGTCTGGCGCGGACGGCCGCTTCGTCCTTTCGCCGTGCTCGCCAACCTGTCGATGAACGGAAGCGTGCCGGACCGTCATGTCACCTTGAGTGGCACCGTCGGGAGGACCTGCCCGATCGTCCTTGACGCACAAGGCCCATTTCGGCGGGCATGGGTTTCCGAGCACCTTTGCCCCCGATGGCCCGCGCCTGTCGAGGGCGACGACCTGCGTCATCACTGACGAAAATGTGGTCCGCCGACGGCCGGCCCTCGATGAGGCGGGACCGAGGGGATGGTGGAGATGAGGGGACTCGAACCCCTGACCCCTGCGATGCGAACGCAGTGCTCTTCCAACTGAGCTACATCCCCACGACCAAACGGGCGGGCGCGACGACGCGCGGCGGTTGCCCGAAGGGTTCCGGAGTGTAGCACGGGGCCGCGCACGATCCGACCCGCGGGTAGGCTCCGCGGATGCCATTCGGACTCCTCGCCGGCCTCGGCGCCGCGCTCGCGTGGGGCACGATGGACATCGGCAGCGCGCTCGCGGCCCGGCGCCTCGGAAGCCTCGCGGTGACGGCCGGCGGCCAGGTTGTCAGCGCCATCCTGCTGGTCGGGCTGCTCCTCGCGAGCGGCCAATCCTTCCCGACCGACCCGCGCGCGATCGTCGTGTCCGCGGCCGTCGGCGTCGTCGGCGCGGCGGCCTATCTCGCCTACTTCACGGGCCTCCGGATTGGCCCGATCTCGGTCGTCAGCGGGATGGTCGCCGCGTATGGCGGGGTCGTGGTCGTCCTCGCGGTCGTCATCCGCGCGGAGAGCCTGACGCCGCTCCAGGCGGCCGGCGCCTTCGTGTCGACGGTCGGCGTGATCCTCACCGCGGTCGCCTTCGACCAGGGCTGGCGGCGCAGCCGGTTCGCCAGCCCCGGGGTCGTCTTCGCGATCGCGGCGCTGATCCTGTTCGCGCTGATGACGATCGGGCTCGCCGAGGCGATCGACACGTCAGCGTGGCTGCCGGTGATCGCCATGTCGCGGACGGTCAACGCCGTTCTTACCGTCGTCGTCGTTGCGGTGGCCGCGGTGAGCCGGCACCCGGTGTTCCGGGCGGTGCTCGCCGCGCCGCTGCCGGCGAACCGCGGCGCCTGGGCGCTCATCGTCCTCGGTGGCGTACTCGATGCCGCGGGGCTGATCTCGATCTCGGTCGGGCTCGAGAGCGCGTCGACCTGGCTCGTCGGGCTGGCGTCGTCGTTCGGGCCCGCTGTCACGATCCTCACCGCGGTCGCGTTCCTCGGCGAGCGCCTCCGGCCGATCCAGTGGCTGGGCCTGGCCGGGATCGCAGCCGGACTGGTGGCACTCGCGCTGCCGTAGATTTTTCGATGACACCGGCGACCGGTGCCGTCGCGCGCCGCATCGAGCCGGTGCCGGCTACCTGGTGTCGAAGTCGCCGCCGACCGCGCGGGCGTTGTCGGGGATGACGTCGAGGTGGTACTGGCTGGCAGGCAGGATCCCCGGCGAGACGGAGCCGTGGACGCACTTCGTCGAGTGCTGGAGGGTGATCGTCACCGGGTACCCGTCGACGGGCGCACCATCGCGCGAAAGCTGGAACGTGACGACCGTCCCGGCTGCCAGCGACGGCGAATAAGTGGCGACGACGCGAACTCGATCGGTCGGCGCGAACGTCCGCATGGGTGTGGCGATGGAGCAGTCGGCATCGGACCCACCCAGCCCGAAGCCGATCGACTCGATGTCGTTGTCCGTGTCGCATGTGAAGCCAAAGTCCACCCGCTTCGACGAAAGGCCGTCGGATGCGGCGGCGACGGGGTCGACGATCTCGATCGACGACCATCCGGCATGAGTCGGAAGCTTCTTCGGATCGACGGTCCAGTCGGACGAGGCATCCTGTGTGCCCGGCCCGCTGAAGGTCAGGGTCTTGACCGGCGACACATCGCCGTCGCTGCTGATCCACTTGTACGACACCGTGCCCGGTCCGCCGACGACGGTGATCGTCGCCGCGAAGTTGATCGCGAGCGGGCATGTCCCGAGCGGGGTGCCGGGAGTGGAGCGGAGGTCGAGGCCCGTGACGCGCAACGCGGAGCCGGGACTGGATGGAATCGCGCCGGGACTGGCGGTCGCGGACGGCGTCGCAGCGGTGCTTGGCGATGCGCCGACGCTCGTGGCGGGGCTCGAAGTTCCGCATGCCGCGGCGCCCAGGGAGATGATCGCGAACAGGAGCGCGAGGTCGCGACGGACCATGGTGTGGTTCCTTTTCGGGGGCCCGGGCAGCCTTTGGCCCGTGTGATCACCAGACGCCCGATCGGGGATGTCGTGACGTGTCGTCCATCGGACATTCCGACGTTGACCAACTAGAACGGATGTTCTATTCTGGCCGTCCGATGGCCAGCCTCTCCCCGGACGTGTCGGCTGCTCTGGCGTCCCTCCAGACGCGATGGGGCGCGGCAGCTCCGCGGGTGGTCGGAGCGCTGGCCACGGCGCCGCTCCCGGCCGAGCCGTCTGACGACCCATTCGAGCTCGTTCCAGATCCCGCGGGCGAGCCGCGAACCGGCGTCGAGCGGATCGTCCGGACCGGCTTCCCGGCTCTCGACGCGATCCTCGGGACGAACGGGCTCCCGCGCTCCGCGAGCGTCACGCTGCGCGGCGCCGCCAGCTCCGGAGCCACGACCCTCGCCCTCCGGCTCGTCGCCGAGGCCCAGGCCGACGGGGCGATCGTCGCCTGGGTCGATCTCGCCCGGGCGCTCGACCCGGTCGAAGCCGCCGCCCGCGGCGTGCGCCTGGATTGGCTCGTCGTCCTGACCCCGGACACGCTCGACGAGGGGCTGTCGATCGCCGGGATGCTCCTCGCCGGTCGCTCGGTCGACGTCCTCGTTCTCGACCTCCCGCCGCGCCCGAACGCGGGCGCGACCCCGGCCAAGGTCGCCGAGCGGCTGCGCCGCCTGGCCGGGCTGGCCCGGCGGGCCGAGACGCTCCTCGTCGCCCTCGAGCCGCCGGGGCTGACGCCCGGCCTCGTGACCGCGGTCGCCGAATCGACCGGCCTCCGGCTGGAGCTCGCACGGCGGGCCTGGATCCGGCTCGGCCGCGACGTCGTCGGCCAGCGGACCGAGGCGCTCGTCGCCCGCAGCCGCTACGGGCCGCCGGGGAGACGGGCGGAGCTCCGGATCCTCTACGCCGAGGGTGGCGAGCGGGACCGCTGTCTCCGCCACCCGGATCTCCTCCGCGACGATCCCGGCCAGGCCGTCGCCACGCTCATCGCCCTTGCCGCCCCCACCGGCACCCCAGCTCCATGGACCATCACCGATGCGACTCCTCCACCTCTACTGGCCCCACCTCCCGATCCGCCTGGCGCGGTCCCGCCACTCCGGCTCGTTCCCGACCGACCGGCCGGTGATCCTCGGTGGACAGCCGTGGACGGACGGGACGGTGATCGACACGGACCCGGCGGCCAGGGCGCTCGGCGTCCGGCGCGGGATCCCGCTCGGGTCGGCCCATCGCCTCGCCCCTGAGGCCGCTTTCCTCGATCCAGAGATCGACGCCGACATGGCCGCGGTCGAGGCTGCTTTCGAGACACTCGCCCGGTTCAGCCCGGGCCTCGCGGGCACGACCGATCCGACCGATCCCGCGTTCGGGCTGATCGAGCTCCAGGCCGACGGGCTCGACCGGCTGTGGGGCCCCGACGCGGTCTTCGTCGGACGCCTCGTCGAGGCGCTGGCCACGGTGCTGCCCGGCGCGCCGCGGCCGGGGATCGCCGGGACGCGGTTCGCGGCGACGGTCGCGGCCGGCCACACAGAGCCCGGGCTCGCGCGGATCGTGGAGCCCGGCGGGGACGCCGGGTTCCTCGCGCCGTTGCCGTCGTCGCTGCTCTCGCCGGACCCCGACGTCCGGGCACGGCTCGCGCGCTTCGGGCTGCGCCGGATCGGCGCCGTGGCGGAGCTGCCCCGGAGCGCCCTCGTCGCCCGCTTTGGCGAGGAGGGCGGACGGCTTCATGCCCGGTCGCGTGGCGAGGAGATCGAGCGGTTCCGGCCGCGGCGCGCCCCGGAGCGGCTGATCCTGGCCCTCCCGATCGATCCGCCGGTCGCCGAGACGGAGTCGCTCCGGTTCGTCCTCCACCGGCTCGCCGGCGCGCTCGCCGCCCAGATCGACGCGCGGGGAATGGCCGCCGCCCGGGCGACGCTCCGCCTGACGCTCGAGCTGGCCTTCGCCCGCGCGGGCACTCCCGGGGAGCTCGTCGTCGAGCAGCGCTTCCCCGAGCCGACCGCCGACGCGGACGCGATCGAACGATTGCTCCTGGCGCATCTCGAGCGGACGCCGCCTCCGGCCGCGGTCGAGCGGCTCGAGCTGGAGCTTGCCGGGGTCGAGCCGGCGATCGGCCAACAGCTGCCGCTGTTCGTGCCGCAGGCCGCGCGGACCGCAAAGCTCGGCTGGCAGCTGGCCCGGCTCGCGCTGACGTTCGGGGAGGATCGGGTCCGGAAGGTCGTCGTCACCGATCCGGACGCACCACTGCCCGAGCGGCGCTGGAGCTGGCGCTCGTGATGGCGCGCGGGTGGCCGCAAGACAACCCCGCTGCCGCTGCGAATAGCCGAATATCCGCGGCGGAGAGCGAATCATGACCCGGCTCCTGCGCGAGCACCCCGCGATCGATGTCGAGCTCGACGCCGACGGCCGCCTCGTCGCGATCCGCTGGAATGGCCAGCGCGAGGCGGTCGAGGTCTGCAACGCCTGGCGGGTCGCCGAATCGTGGTGGCGCGAGCCGATCGAGCGCGACTACTGCAAGGTCGTCGGGAAGCGCTGGCTGGCCCTCGTCTACCTCGACCGGATCGACGGGACGTGGCACCTCGAGCGCCTCTACGACTAGGCGCCGATTTGGGGCGAGCGATCAGGTGATGGGCGCTCCGAGCATCACCGTCAGCGCGAGAAGCAGTGCGAAGAGGGCCACCACGAAAGCAAGAGCCTGGACATCGCTGGAGCGCGTGGTTCGATGCTGCACGCCATCACCCCTGATCGGACCGGCCCCCTGCCGGTCGACGAAAGCCTAGACGGCAGCCGCCCGCGAAGCGTTACGCGAAGTGGGCGAATCGGGTCAACGCATGTCAACGCGATCACGATTTGTCACCACGGGGCGGGCGACGGATCGAAACGGGGTGACGCAGGTCCTCAGCGGGCCGGCATCGAGCCGAGCACGAGGAAGACGACGCCACCGAAGAGAACGGCTGCCAGGACCAGAGCGCCCGCGATATCGCGAGCTCTGACATGCACCGATCTGGTCTCCCGTGCGATCAGGCGAAGGGGCAACTCGCCCCGTAGAGCACCGACATGATCACTGTGCCAGAGGTCGGCGTGAAGCGCACCTCAGTCTTGCAGCCGGGCGTCGGTCCGGTGCCGACGAGCACGACCGTCCCGTCCTCGAGCGGTGAGCCGATGTCGGCCGTCCAGCCTTGTGCCTGGAGACCGGCCTTGATCGCGGCGCTGGCGGCTGCCGCATCCATGGTCAGTGCGAACGCGCCGCTCGTCGGGCCGGCTCCCATGTCCGCGGGCTTCTGTCCGGGAAGGTTCGGAAAGCTCGGCGGAAGGGCGTCGAAGATCTTCCCGAACGCGGTGTCCGTGGTCTTCGGCGGTGCGACGCTGGCACCGACGGCCGGGCTGGCCGGCACGCCGGGGACGGCCGTGATCGATGGTGCCGGCGACGCGGTCCGGGCCGGGCTCGGACTGGCGCTCGAGCCGCACGCGGCGAGCAGCACGCCGAGCGCGATCGCGAGGATCGGGACGAGGGAGTCGGAGGCTCGGCGGCGGAGCGCGATCACCCGACCCATGCTAGCCGGGAACACGAAGAACCGCCGTCGCGCCCCAGCACGACGGCGGTCCTGTGGCCACGGGACCTGCTCACCAGATCCTGCAGCAGGTCGACTCCGATCCTCGCGAACCGGGCGTCGCCATCGTCCAGAGCCTCCAGGCAAGGACGGTATGTGTTCAGCGCAGACCGGCCGCCTGGGCCGAGACCACTGCCGGCAAGAGGACCAGGATCAGGAGCACGGCGAGCCCGACGAGGAGCCCCGTCCGAAGGGTGGCGACGACGAGGCCGGTGGAGTCCTGCTTCATGGCCAAGAGACGCCGGGCCCGGCCATTCTGTTTCATCGATCGGGCACGAAATTCGTTTCATTTCGAGCCGGACTTCTGGTTGGGCACGGGCGGCCCGCCGGCCGGTTCGCTCTTGACCAGATCGAACAGACGTTCGATCATCGACGGTCCCACATGACCGCCTATGCCGAGCTCCACTGTCACACCAACTTCTCGTTCCTCGACGGCGCCTCGGCCCCCGACGAGCTGGCCGAGCGGGCCGTCGAGCTGGGTCTCACCGGGCTGGCGGTCACCGATCAACAGGGGCTCTACGGCGTCGTTCGCGGCCAGTCGGCGTACGAGGATGCGGGCATCGCGCCGGTGCTCGGAATCGAGGTCGAGTTGCGCGACGCACTCGTTGCAGACCCCGATCGGGTGGTCGTCCCCGGGCGACGGATGGTGCGTCGCGGCGGCCGTGGTCGAGCCCCCGAAGGCGGCGCTGCGGCCGACTCGGCGGCGCGTGACGGGGAGCCGGATCGGCCACGACCGGATCGGGCTCGCCTGCCCGGCCATCGCGAGGCCGTCAAGGAGGACCGCCGTGGGATCGGCGAGGCGCAGCGCGGCCCCCATCTCGTCCTGCTCGCCCGGGACCGGATCGGCTATCGCAGCCTGTGCCGCTTGATCTCGCGGGCGAACCTCGCCGGGACGAAGGCGATGCCGCGGATCGACCAGGCGGTCCTCGCCGCAAACACCGAGGGGCTCGTCGCGCTGTCGGGCTGCCGTGAGGGCGAGATCGCGCGACGGCTGCGGGTCGGCGACCGGGCGGGGGCGCGGGCTGCGGCGAGCGTCCTCGCCGAGCGTTACGGGACCGACGGCTTCCACCTCGAGCTGTCCCACCATCGGCTGCCCGACGACGACTGGCTCGTGACCGAGACGGCGGCCCTGGCCGGCGAGCTCGGGCTGCCGGTCGTCGTGACGAACGACGTCCATTACGCACTGCCCGAGGGTCGCGAGTTCCAGGACGTCCTGACCGCGATCCGCCATGGCCGGACGCTCGACGGGCTGGCGGACCTGCGCCGACCCGACGGTGAGTCGTACCTGAAATCGGCGGCCGAGATGGCGGCGCTGCCGCCCGGCGACGGGTCGCTCGGGCGCGAGGCGGCACGGGCCTGGGCGGCCGGGATGGAACGCTCGGTCGAGCTCGCGGCGGCGTGCCGGGTCGATCTCGGCTTCGAGCAGTACCGCTTCCCGGGCTTCCCGGTGCCGAAAGGCGAGACGCCGTTCTCGTACCTGTCGGGGCTGTGCTGGGAGGGCGCGAAGAAGCGCTACCACCCGCTGACCTCGGCTGTCGTGACACGTCTCGCCCACGAGCTCGGCGTCATCGAGCGGGCCGGGCTCGCCGAGTTCTTCCTGATCTGCTGGGACCTGATGCGGTTCGCGAAGTCGCAGGGGATCCCGGCCCAGGGCCGGGGCAGCGCGGCGAGCTCGATCGTCGCCTACACCCTCGGGATCAGCCGGGTCGAGCCGATCGGTCACAACCTGCTGTTCGAGCGGTTCATCAACGAGGGCAGGACGACCTATCCGGACGTCGACATCGACTTCAGCTCGGCGCGGCGCGAGGAGGTCATCCAGTACATGTACGGCCGCTACGGTCCCGAGCACACCGGGATGGTCGCGAACCTCGTGACCTACCGGGCGCGGTCGGCGGTCCGCGAGGTCGGTGTGGCGCTCGGGTTCCCGCGGCCGCTCGTCGACCGGGTGGCGAAGGCGCTCGAGACGTACGACTCGGTGATGGTCCGGCGCGACCTCGAGGCCGACGGCGGGTTCGCCGAGTTCTTCGAGCGACCGGGGGAGGGGTCGCCGGCGGAGGCTGCGGCAGCCGTGGCGGCCGAGGAGCGCGGCCTGGTCGACAGGATGGGCCAGCTGAACACCCGGATGCCGCTCGTCGGGAAGGTGCCGCCGTGGCACCAGCCCCCGAAACCTGTGGACCCGGCTGCGCCGCGGCCGTTCGCGTGGCTGCGCGAGCTGCCGGACCCGCGTCTGCCCGACGCGCTCGCGCCGCGGACCGCGATCCGGCCGGGGCGCAGCGATGACGAGGGCGGGCCCGGCGACACGCCGGCGAGCGTCGCCTGGCTGCGGGCCGGGCGCGGGACCGGCTACGCGAAGGATCGCGATCGATTGGGCCTCGCCGACGCCCCGGTCAACGCCGATTCCCCGACCCACGCCGATCTGCTTGCGCCGGGGCTCGTCGACGGGCGGCAGATCGATCCCGAGAGCGGCCAGGTCGAGCCGGCACCGCGGAAGACGGACCGATTGGGCCGCCCGAATCACTGGGATCCCCCGGCGCCACGAACCGCGCCGATGGGCCGCGGCGGCGATCACTCGTCGGTGGCCCGCGTCGAGCCGGATCCGCCTCCTCATGCCCGCGGCGGCTCGACCCGTGACCTGTCGAACTGGGAGCGCTGGCTCGAGTTCTGCGCCCGGATCGACGGCTTCCCGCGCCACCTGAGCATCCACAGCGGCGGCATGCTCGTCACTGCCGCGCCGCTCATCGACATCGCGCCGCTCGAGAGGGCGACGATGCCCGACCGGGTCGTCGTCCAGTTCGACAAGCGCGACGTCGAGGCGATCAAGCTGATCAAGCTCGACCTGCTCGGGCTCGGCATGCTGGCCGCGATCGACGAGACGCTCCAGCTGATCGAGCACGACTGCGCCGTCTGCCTCGACCTCGATCGCCTGCCCGAGAACGTCGGCGAGGTCTTCGCGATGCTCCAGGCGGCCGACACCGTCGGCGTCTTCCAAGTCGAGAGCCGGGCCCAGATGCAGACCCTGCCGAAGTCGCGCCCGGCGTGTCTCGACGATCTCGTCGTCGAGGTTGCGATCATCCGGCCCGGCCCGATCCAGGGCAACGCCGTCCACCCGTTCCTGCGTCGGAGGCAGGGCCTCGAGCCGGTGACCTACCTCCACCCGAGCCTCGAGCCCGTCCTCCGCGATTCGATGGGCGTGATCCTCTACCAGGAGCAGGTGATGCGGATCGCGATCGAGGTGGCCGGGTTCTCGCCGGCGGACAGCGACGGGTTCCGGCGGGCGATGGGGACGTGGCGGTCGAGCCGCGAGATGGAGAAGCTCCACGCCCAGTTCCACGACGGCTGCCTGCGCCAGCCGGGGATGACCGAGGAGATCGCCGAGGAGCTGTTCCGCCAGGTCGCCGCGTTCGCGAGCTTCGGGTTCGCCAAGAGCCACGCCGCCGCGTTCGCCCGGACCGCGTACGAATCGTCGTTCCTGAAGCTCTTCTACCCGGCCCAGTTCCTCGTCGGGCTGATCAACGCCCAGCCGATGGGCTTCTACCCGGTCGAGGTCCTCGTCAACGACGCGAAGCGGCACGGGGTCGCGGTCCTCCCGGTCGATCTCAACCGCTCGACCTACAAGACGACGACCGAGTGGGTCGGGCGGCCCGGCTGGGCGATCGGCGAGGGCGACGATGGGCCGGGCGAGCCACTCCCCGATGACGTCGGCATCGAGCGGCGACCTGCGCCGGTCCGCGCGAGCGGCTGCGTGATCCCGTCGGACGTTGCCCGCGGGCTGTGGGCCGCCGACAGCGCCACGGGCTGGGGCGTCCGGCTTGGCCTGGGGCTCGTGAAGGGGATCGGCGAAGAGCACGAGGCGCTCCTCGACTCCGAGCTGGTGCGGGGGCCGTATCGCTCCCTCGCCGACGTCGTCGAGCGAACCGGATTGCCGGAGGAGACGCTCGAGCGAATGATCCGGGTCGGCGCGCTCGATTCGCTCGGCCGCTCGCGGCGCGAGCTCCTCTGGCAGCTCCGCGAGGTGGCCGGCGCGACGCGCGGACGGGCCGATGGGCGCTCGACGAAGGGCGGGGCCTTCACCCGCGCCGCGTCACGACCGATGGCCCTCCGCCTGCCGGCGACCGACGCGCCGACCCTGCCGGGCCTGACCGAATCGGAGCGGATCGGCGACGCCTACGCGGTGGTCGGGCTCGACGCGCGGCGCCAGGTGGTCGAGCTGTACCGGCCGGCGCTGGACAGGCTCGGCGCGGTAACGAATGCCGCGCTCGACGATCGCCGGCCCGGGCCGGTCCGGATCGGCGGTCTCGTCGTCACCCGCCAGCACCCGATGACCGCCAAGGGCACGGTGTTCCTCGCCCTCGAGGACGAGACGGGGATGGTCAACGTCACGATGTGGCCTGACACGTGGGCCCGGTTGCGGAGCGTCGTCCGGCGCCACGCCCTGCTGCTGGTCGACGGCGACCTCCAGCGCGAGTCGAAGGTCGTCAATGTCATCGCCCGGGATGTCCGGCCGCTGGTCGAGGTCGCGGCCACCGCTGGTGCGCCCGAGCAGCCGCAGGGCGTGAAGCAGCTCGGCATGGCGGGGATGCGAAGGCTCGGCTGAGGGGCGCCGATCCCTCGGCGACGCACTGCGTCCTTTCGCGCACGAGGGCGGCCCAATCGCGGCGCCCTCCGATACGCCAGACGTAGCAGATTGGCGATCAGTGAGCGTGGCCGCGACCCGATCCGGCCACGGCCGAGCGTGCTCGGGCCCGGGTCGATACGGGAAGACGTATCGCGCGGGCCGGTGCGCCTGCGGCCTCTCGCTCGCCACCCGCCAGCGTGGTCACGCCGAAACTCGAACGTCACCGAGCACGCTGCCTGCTCGACCTGATGCCGCAGCGAATCAGCGAGACTGACAGGCGGCAACGCCGTCATCGGCGTGCGTGAGCGACAGCCGCGTCGCCAGCCGCTGCTAGCGCCGCCGAGCCAGCAGTGGGCGCTGCTGCGGCTTCTTCGGCACTTTGCCATCGGGCCGGCGTCCGGTGCCCCCGCTCGGCTTCGGCCGGCCGCGGTTCGGGTTGGCCCGGTTGAGGAACCGCTTGTACCAGGCAGCCGCCGCGGCGAACAGGGCCGCCGACGGAACTCCCGTCGTCAGCGCCTGGGTCAGGACCAGTGTACGGGCCTGGTCATAGGTGAGGAGCGCGTTCGTAACCGGGTCGTGGAACGAGTCGAGCAGCCCGCCGAAGTTGCCGACGTTGTAGGCGATCGCCTGGAACCCCACGGATGCCAGCGCTGCGAGGATCCCGACCAGATAGCTCGCGCGCGGCGCGAAGAACCCGGCGATGAACGACGTTCCGAGCGGCGCCGTGAACGAGAAGTACTGGTAGAAAGCCGAGGTCAGGGCATTGAGGCCGACCAGCGGGATCAACGCGACCGCGAGGCCCGACAGGACCACCGGCACCAGGAACGACCAGTGGGTCACGAGCTGCGGCAGGGCGCGCAGGTCGCCGCGCAGGTCGACGGGTCGGAAGGATGATCGGAATGCCGAGGCAATGCTCGGTCGTGGGGGGGCCGCGGCCGCACCGGCGGCTCGCGGCGCGTTGGCGGCGGCGCGGGCCGAGACCGGTCGAGCCGGGCCGCTCGCCGGGCTCGTGTCGTCGGCCTCTGGCCCACCGTCCGCGTCGAGCGCGTCGTCGGCCAGCGGGTCGGCGAAGGCGGCGCGATGGCGACGGCGGGCTTCCGCTCGGTCGGTTCTCTTCGCTCGGGCCACGGTTCCTCCAGGTGACGGCGCCCGGCTCGGGGCGGGCGCCGGTCGGTGGGCGGATCGAATGATCGCGACGGTCCGGGCATCGTACGCGTTCGAGCGGCAGGCCGGAGTCGGGGCGGCGTGCACCGCCGGTGATCCGCGGTGCACCCGCCGGTGATCCGCGGTGCATCCGCCGATGATCGGAGGGTGATCCTCGGTCGAGCCGGCGGCGATCGGCGCCTGCTACAACGTGACTCCGCCGCACGCGGTCCGCGCCGTCAGCGGTCCACGATCCGACAGCCCCGCCGGGAGGTCGTCGATGTCGCGCGCCCGACGAGCAGGTTCCGTCCTGCCGTTCGCCCTGGTCCTGGTCCTCATCGCCTCGTTCACCATGGCGGCCCGCCGACCGTTGCCCACCGTCGGCTCGGACGCCGGGCCGCTCGTGGCGGCGGTCGCCTGGCCGGTCTCGACGCTCGTGCTATCCGAGATCCAGACAGGCGGCGCGTCGGCGTCCGACGAGTTTGCCGAGATCGCCAACGCGGGCTCGAGCCCGGCCGACCTGATCGGCCTCGAGCTCGTATACGTGACGTCGACGGGGTCGACGGTGACCCGGAAGGCGACTTGGCCGAGCTCGCGGATCCTCGATCCGGGTCGGCACTTGCTCATCGCGAACGCGGCGGGGACGATCGCGCCGTTCGCCGAGATGACGTATTCGGGCGGATTTGCCGCGATCGGAGGGGCGGTCGTCCTGCGCCCGATCGGTGGAACCCCGGTCGATGCGGTTGCCTGGGGCGATGCCACGAACGCCTTCGTCGAAGGGAGCGCCGCCGTGGCGCCGGCTGCCGGTGCCAGCATCGAGCGAAGGCCCGGCGGCGCAGATGGCAACGGCGCCGACACGAATGACAACGGGGCGGATTTCATCGTCGCCACCCCGAATCCGCAGAACCTGGCCTCGCCGCCGACCCCGGATCCGGGCGGATCGCCGGCTCCGAGTGCCTCGCCGACCCCGGCTCCGACGCCGACTCCGAGCCCAACGCCCACGCCAAGCCCGACCCCGACGCCAAGCCCGGTCCTTACACCCAGCCCGGTCCTTACTCCCAGCCCGAGCCCGGGCCCGAGCCCGAGCCCGAGCCCGACGCTGACGCCGACGCCGACGCCAAGCCCAACGCCAACGCCAACGCCAGCACCCACGCCCACGCCAAGCCCGACACCGACCTCGACCCCCGTCCTGGCCATCGCCGACGCGCGGGCCATGGCCGACGGGTCGGCCGTCCGGATCGCCGGCACCCTGACGACCGATCTCGGGGCGATCGACGGCGCCCGCATCGGATTCATCGAGGATGCGACAGGCGGGATCGCCGTCCGACTCGACGCGGCCGCGGCGGCTCCGATCGCTGCCAACACGACAGTCGTGGTTGACGGCAAGCTCGGGTCGTACTTCAGCCTTCGCGTCCTCAACGCGCCGCTCAGCGCCATCGCAGTCGATGGCACGGCCGTCCTGCCCGATCCGATCGGGAGCTCGACCGGTGGTGCCGACGAGGCCGTCGAGGGTCTGCGCCTTCGGGCCGAGGGCATCGTCAGCGAGTCGCCGACGGCACTCGCCGACGGTCTGGGCATCACCATCGACGACGGATCCGGGCCGCTCCGCGTGGTGGTCTCGGCCGCGGCGCTCGGCGACCTCGTCCCGGGCACCGGCGACCACCTCATCGCCATCGGCCCGCTCGGCCAGCGGGACTCGAGCGGGACGGGGCTGAGTGGCTACCGGCTGCATGCCACCCGGCCCGGCGAGCTCGTCCTCGTCATGCCGGATCCGACCCCGACGCCCACACCGACCCACGACCCGAGCGCGTCGTCAAGCCCGACACCGTCGGCGACCGCGAGCGAGACGCCGACATCGACTCCGACCTCGACCCCGGTGTCGACGCCGACGCCGAGCTCCACCCCGACGAGCGGCCCCTCGGCGACTCCGAGCCTGGCGCCGACGCCCAGCCCGGTCCCGTCAGCCTCGTCCTCGCCCGGTCCGACGCGCTCGATCGCAGCGGCCCGATCGGCCGCCATCGGCAGCCGCGTGTCGGTTGCCGGCGTCGTCACGGCCGAGGCCGGCCGACTCGGCACGCCGCCGCTCATCGCCATCCAGGACTCGACCGGCGGCATCGTCGTCAGACTGCCGGACGGCCTGCCGCGACCGGGCCGCGGTCTCTGGATCGAGGTCAGCGGCACGCTGGCCGACCCATACGGGCAGCTCGAGATCCGGTCGCCGAGCACGTTCCGCATCGTCGGCCCGGCTTCGTTGCCGGCGTCCGTCGCGGTGAACGGGGCGACGGTCGGCGAAGGCGTCGAGGCCAGGTTCGTCGTCGTGGACGGCGTGGCCGCGGGGCGGCCCGTCAAGTCCGGCAGCGGCGACGTGACCTTCGTCGTGACCACCGCCCATGGACCCGTTCGGGTCGCCGCGGACGCCTCTGCAGGCGTGACGACCGCCGCCGTCGTGACCGGCGACCATCTCAGGATCTCGGGCGTGGTGGGCCAGCACGCCAGCCGCAAGGGCGCGGCCGACGGGTACCGGGTGTGGCTGCGCGGAATCGGCGACATCGTCCGCATCGCCGGCGGTTCGCCGAACCCTTCAGCCACTCCCTCGAGCGCGCCATCCGCGTCGCCTGGACCGACCGCCACGCCCTCGCCGTCCGGGTCGAGCGTTCCGTCCGCGGGCGCGACTCGCTCGATCGCGGCAGCGATTCTCGCCGGCAGCGGTTCCGTCGTGGTCGAGGGAACGGTGACCACCACGGCGTCGCTCCTCGACGCGACGCGCCGACGTCTCGTCATCCAGGATGCAACCGCGGCGATCGAGGTCCTCCTGCCGAGCCAGTCGGCGGCCCCCGCGGTCGGTGCGCGGATCCGCGTCGCGGGCGAGGTTGGCCGCGCCTATGGAGCGCCGCGGATCAAGGCGGCGAGCGTCACGCGGCTCGGGACCGCCCCGATCGCGCCACTGGACCTGCGCGTCGCGCCCGGGGCCGCACACGAATGGCGGCTCGTTCGGGTTCGAGGCGACCTCGTCGACGTCCATCGTTCCGGTGACCGCTGGACAGCGGAGCTGCTTGTCGGTGGGACGAGGGTCCCGATCGCGGGCCTCGCCGGGGCGGGAATCCCGGTGTCGGCGGTGGTCGAGGGTCGGACCGCCACGATCGTCGGCATCGTCCGCCGGCCGTTCCCGACCGCAACCGATCGCCGCTTCACGCTCTTGCCCCGATCGCCCGCCGATCTCACGATCGGCGGTGCGGCGGGCGACGGGGTGCCGTCGGTCTCGGGCACCGGCGGGACAGGCAGCGGCACGAGCGGCGGCGGCACGAACGGCGGCGGCACGAACGGCGGCGGCACGAGCGGCGGCGGGACGAACGCAACCGCGAGCTCGGCCGCCGGTACCCCGGAAGTCGACCTGGCTGCACTCGCCGGCCACCGCGGCGAGACGGTCCGCGTCGGCGGCCTCGTGTCTGCGCTGGAGCCGGACGGTTTCCGGCTCGACGACGGCACTGCTATCGCGAATGTCCGGCTCGCGGGCAACGCCGCGGATGTCGCGGGCTCGATCCTGCTTGGCGACGCGCTCAGCGCCACCGGTCGGGTCGACATCGATGCAGCCAGCGGGGCCGCCGTCGTGATCGTGGACGATCCTGCCGCAATCGTCCTCGTCGGCGACCTCGATCCTGGCACGGGCGGCCCGGGCGCGAGCGCCTCCGATCCGGCCGCGGCCGCCATCCTCGACGACGCCCGCGGCCCCGGCGGCGACGCCCGGGCCACCCAGACCGCGGGACTCGCCGATCCGCGCCTGCCCGAGATCGGAGCAGCAGGTCTGGTCTTTGTCTCGCTCGCGTCCCTTGCGGTGACGCTCCTCCGTCGACATCGGACGCGTCGTCGGTTCGCTGCCCGGATCGCCGAGCGGCTCGCCGCCGTGGTCCCCGGGCCGGGGCCGGTCCTGGTCCCGGTCATCGCGTCGAGGGTGGGTGCGTCCCCAGTCGGGCCGGGCAATTCGTCCGACCCGCAGGGGCTCCTGGCGGTCGACGGAACGGTCCGACGCCGATGATGGCGCGTCGGGCGCGGGTCCCGGTGGCGACGCCCGTGCTCAGCTCGTGCGTGGCCACGCTTGACGCTCGCGAGAGCGCGGGCCTATCCTCGGCCGAGTTTCGCGCTTGCGAAGCACGCCAGAGTGAGGGACGAGGTCTTGCCGAACGCGGATCCCCGCGTAGCCCTCCCAACCGGAGAACGGCAGTACCACATCGGACTCGGACGGGGTGACCTGGCCGAGTACATCCTCCTCCCCGGTGACCCCGACCGGACCTCCCGCATCGCGACGCGGCTCGACGACATCGAGTTCGAGCGGCGTCATCGGGAGTTCGCCTCGGTCACAGGAACGTATCGCGGCACCCGGGTCTCGGTCGTCTCGACCGGGATCGGCACGGACAATGTCGAGATCACGGTGGCGGAGATCCTGGCGATCACGGAACGGCCGACCTTCGTCCGGGTCGGATCCTGCGGGGCCCTCCAGCCGGAGGTGTCCCTCGGGGACCTGATCGTCTCGACCGGAGCCGTCCGGCTCGAGGCGACGACGAGCTTCTTCGTCCACGACGGGTACCCGGCAGTCGCCGATTACGAGGCGGTGCTGGCGCTCATCGAGGCCGCGGAGCGGCTCGGTCACCGGACCCATGTGGGGATCACGGCGACGGCACCGGGGTTCTTCGGGGCGCAAGGGCGTCCCATCCCGCAACTGCCCATCCGTTACCCTGACCTGGCGGAGGAGATGGCGCGCCAGCGCGTCATGAACTTCGAGATGGAGGCGTCGGCGCTTCTGGTCCTGGCAACCCTCGCTCGGTGTCGAGCCGGTGTCGTCTGTGCGGTCTACGCCCAGCGGACCACCGGGGCGTTCATCGAGGGAGAGGCCAAGGACAAGGCAGAAGCCGCCTGCGTGGAGACGGGGCTCGAAGCGCTCCTGATCCTGGCCGAGATGGATCGGCAGAAGCGAACAGCCGGGACGGACCGCTGGCGGCCGTCCCTCTGGAACCGAACGTGAGATGCGGACACGGGACGAGCGTCTCGTGACGCCACGCTGAACCGAGGAGGAGCCCGCTCCATGGCCGAAGCCTATTGCGTCAAGGACAAGATGAAAGTCGAAGTCGTGAATCCCGAGAAGATCACGATGAAGAACGGCAAGCCGGCAATCCAGGGCACGTGCCCGAAGTGCGGCGGCAAGGTCTTCAAGATCGGCGGCTGATTCCAGCCCGGATCTGATCCCATGGGGCCCCTGTCGAGCGCCGGCAGGGGCCCTTCGATTCCCGGGCCGCGGGAAGGGCGCAACGCATCGACAAGCGGCCCGGATCGAGCGTGCCGGGCGGCACTGGACCGCGGAGGACGTACGATGGCACCGTACGGCTGTGGCCTGCGCGCGCCCGCCCGGGTGCCCGGCCTCGCCACACGGACCACGGATTAACGTCGAGCGCTTCCGGCGCTCGTGCTCGCGGAGGAAACACACGATGACAGTGCGCGTCGGCATCAACGGCTTCGGACGGATCGGTCGCCAGTCGCTCAAGGCGCTCATCGAGAGAACGCCCGACGTCGAGGTCGTGGCGGTCAACGACCTCGTCGAGACGTCGCTCAACGCCCTGCTCTTCAAGCACGACTCGACGTACGGCGCCTACCCCGGGACCGTCGACCACACCGAGGACGCCCTGATCATCGACGGCCGCGAGATCAAGGTCCTCAAGGAGAAGGACCCGGCGGCGCTGCCGTGGGGCGATCTCGGCGTGGACATCGTGCTCGAGTCGACCGGGATCTTCACGACGGCCGAGAAGGCCGGCGCCCACATCTCAGCCGGCGCGAAGAAGGTCATCATCAGCGCCCCGGCCAAGGGCGAGGACATCACGATCGTCCTCGGGGTCAACGAGGACAAGTACGACCCGGCCCGCCACCACATCATCAGCAACGCGAGCTGCACGACGAACTGCCTGGCGCCGGCGGCCAAGGTCGTCCACGACCTGCTCGGGATCGAGCGCGGCCTCATGAACACGATCCACAGCTACACGAACGACCAGCGGATCCTCGACGTCGCCCACAAGGATCCCCGCCGGGCGCGCGCAGCCGGCCTGAACATCATCCCGACGACGACGGGCGCCGCCAAGGCGCTTGCCCTCGTCATCCCCGACCTCAAGGGCAAGTTCGACGGCTTCAGCCTGCGCGTCCCGACGCCGACTGTCAGCGTCGTCGATTTCACCGCCGACGTCCGCCGCCCGACCTCCGTCGAGGAGCTCAACGCGGCGTTCCGGACGGCGGCCGAGGGCCCGATGAAGGGCATCCTCGGAGTGAGCGACGACCCGCTCGTCTCGACCGACTTCCGCGGCGACACGCGCTCCTCGATCATCGACGCCGAGTCGACCATGGTGCTCGACGGGACGATGGTCAAGGTCATCGCCTGGTACGACAACGAGTGGGGCTACAGCTGCCGGATTGCGGACCTCGTCGGCTTCGTCGCCGCTCGTCTCCCCGTCGCCGCCGGCTGACCGGCTCAATGGAAAAGCTCACGATCCGGGACTTCGACCCGGCGGGCAAGCGCGTCTTCGTGCGCGTCGATTTCAACGTTCCGCTCGCCGACGGCAAGGTCACCGACGACTCCCGGATCCGGGCGGCCCTGCCGACGATCACGACTCTCCTCGCCGCCGGCGCGAAGGTGATCCTCGCGAGCCATCTTGGCCGGCCCGACGGCAAGGTCCAGGACGGCCTCCGCCTGCGCCCGGTCGGCGAGCGCCTCAGCCAGCTCCTCCGGCGGAACGTGCCGGTTACCGGCGACGCCCTCGGAATCGGGACCGAGGATGCCGTCAAGCGGATGCGCCCCGGCGAGGCAATCCTCCTCGAGAATCTTCGCTTCCACGCCGAGGAGGAGAAGAACGACCCGGCGTTCGCGCAACAGCTTGCAAACTACGCCGACGTCTTCGTCAATGACGCGTTCGGCACGGCCCACCGGGCGCACGCCTCGACGGTCGGGATCGCGAAGCTGCTGCCGGCCTACGCCGGCCTCCTGATGGAGCGTGAGATCGCGGCCCTGAGCAGTCTCCTCGAGAACCCGAGGCGGCCGTTCGCGGCGATCCTCGGCGGGGCCAAGGTCAGCGACAAGATCGGCGTGATCGACCACCTCCTGACCAAGATCGACCTCCTGATCCTCGGCGGCGGCATGGCCAACACGTTCCTGCTCGCCCAGGGCAAGTCGGTCGGCAAGAGCCTCGCCGAGCACGACCGGGTCGACGATGCGCGGCGGATCCTCGCCGCCGCGGAGAAGGCCGGCATCGAGGTCCTCCTCCCGGTCGACGTGGTGATCGCCAAGGAGGTCACCCGCGGCACTGAGTACAAGACGGTCGGGACCGAGAAGTTCCCCGCGTCATGGCACATCGTCGACCTCGGCGAGCAGAGCCGGGCCGCGATCGAGATCGCCCTCGCCGACGTGAAGACCGTCCTCTGGAACGGCCCCGTCGGCGTATTCGAGATCCCGTCCTTCGCCCACGGCACCCGGGCGATCGCTCGGTTCCTGGCCGATCGCGCCGAGCGCGGCGTGACCGTCGTGGTCGGTGGCGGCGACAGCGTCGCGGCCATCGAACAGCAGGGCCTCGCCGCGAAGATGACCCATATCAGTACCGGTGGCGGCGCGTCGCTCGAGTTCCTCGAGGGCCGCGAGCTCCCGGGGATCGCCGTCCTCCAGGATCGACCCACGAAGCCGGGCCGGGCCGCCACGAAGCCGAAGAAGGCCAAGGCAGGAGCGAACGCGTGAACACGGTCATCGAGCTGGTCGACGCCCGCGAGATCCTCGACTCGCGGGGCAACCCGACGATCGAGGTCGATGTCGTGCTGGGCGATGGATCGGTCGGCCGGGCGGCCGTCCCGTCGGGCGCGTCGACCGGCGCGCACGAGGCCGTCGAGCTACGCGACGGCGACAAGAGCCGCTTCGGCGGCAAGGGCGTTCTGACCGCGGTCGCCAACGTCGTCGATCGGATCGCGCCCGACCTGTACGGGATGGACGCGGCCGACCAGGTCGGCGTGGACGAGTTGCTGCGCGAGCTCGACGGGACGCCGAACAAGGCCGCTCTCGGCGCCAACGCGATCCTCGGCGTGTCGCTCGCCTGCGCCCATGCCGCCGCGGCGGCCCATGACGAGCCGCTCTATCGCTACCTCGGCGGCGTCGGCGCGCGGGTCCTGCCGGTCCCGATGTTCAACATCCTCAATGGCGGGCGCCACGCGACAGACTCGACCGACTTCCAGGAGTTCATGGTCATGCCGGTTGGGCTGCCGACGTACCGCGAGGCCCTCCGCGCGGGAGCCGAGATCTTCGCGGCGCTTCGGACGATCCTCCACGACGAGGGTCACGCGACCGGCCAAGGCGACGAAGGCGGCTTCGCGCCATCCCTCGGCTCCAACGAGGCCGCGATCGAGGTGATCCTGCGGGCGATCGAGAAGGCCGGCTATCGCGCCGGCGAGGAGGTCGCGATCGCGCTCGACCCGGCGACGACCGAGCTGATCGAGGTCGGAAGCGGCATCGACGGCGCGCCGACCCGGTACCGGCTCGCCACCGAGAACCGGACGCTCGACTCGGGCGAGCTGATCGACCTCTGGGCCGACTGGGCCGCGCGCTACCCGATCGTGTCGATCGAGGACGGTCTGGCCGAGGACGACTGGGCCGGCTGGTCCGAGCTCACGCGGCGCCTCGGCGACCGGGTCCAGCTCGTCGGGGACGACCTGCTCGTGACGAACACGGAGCGGATCGAGCGGGCAATCGTTGAGGAGTCCGCGAACAGCGTCCTGATCAAGCTCAACCAGATCGGCACCTTGACCGAGACGATCGAGGCGATCTCGCTCGCCAGGCGCGCCGGGTGGACCGCGATCGTGTCGCATCGCTCGGGCGAAACCGAGGACACGACGATCGCCGACCTCGTCGTCGCGATGGGCACCGGCCAGATCAAGACCGGCGCCCCGTCGCGGAGCGAGCGCGTGGCCAAGTACAACCGCCTCCTCCGGATCGAAGGCGAGCTCGGCGACGGCGCGATCTACCTGGGCCGGGAGGCGCTCGGCCGGAAGGCCGCGGCGTTCGCCGACCAGGCGGCCCATGAGGTTGGCGCCGCCTCGTGACCCGCCTCGTCGATCACGGCGCGATCATTGCCGCATATGTCGGGATCGGCATGGCGGTTACGCTCGGGCTGAGCTTCCTGCTCGTCATCCCGATCGAGCCGATCTACTGGCTGTTCGCATTGCCGGCCGGGCTGATGATCGGCTACTACGCGAACCAGCGAAGCGACCGACGAGCCGGCCCGTGGGCGCGGATCGTCGGCAACGCCGCCTTCGCGGGACTCGTCACGGGCCTGACGATGGCCGCGTTCTTGATCGTCGTGAAGTCCCTGTTCTTCTTCGCCGACGGCGGCTACCCCGACTTCAACCGGGTCGATCCGAACACCCACGCGGTCGTGGCGCCGTTCTGCGATGCGGGCGCCTCGTGCGTGTACGCGCGCTACCTCGCCCAAGGGGATGGCCCGGCGCTCGGCGCCGCGGGGATCACCGACGTCGCCACGTTCACGAGCTTGTACTGGGGCCAGCAGTTCTCGGCTGCGGGAACCGTGCTCGTGCTGACCCTGGCGGGTGGAATCGGCGGTGGCCTCCTGTACGGGACGTTCCGGCCCAAGGCGGCGCCCGCCGCCGGCTCGACGAGCTCGGCCGTCCCGGGCTGACCGACCGTCCGGGCTGACGGCCGCCAAGCCTCGGACATGACGACGCCCCGGACGAGGTCCGGGGCGGGTCGATCGAGAATCGGAGCCGGCCGCGCTTCGGGCCCGGCTGCGAGGCGGGGTCAGTCCTTGGCGGCGGCCTTCTTCGCGGTCGCCTTCTTGGCAGTCGCCGTCTTCGCGGTCGTCGCCTTGGCAGCGGCCTTGACCGGCGCCTTCTTCAAGGTTGCATTGGCCGCGGGCTTCCTCACCGCCTTGGTTGCAGCCTTCGGCGCCTCGGTCGTCGCGGCCGCGGCTGCAGCAGCCGCCTCAGCGCGGGCCGACTTGGAGACCGCGGCGCGGGCCTTGCCGGCCGCCGTCTGGGCGCCCTTCGCCTTGTTCGCCTTGCCGGCGGCGATCCGGGCCTTGGCCGCCTTGGCCGCTTGGGCCTTCGAGGTCGTCTTCACGACGCGGCCGGAGGTCTGGACGGCAACGCCACCGGTCGCGGCATTGAACTTCAGGGTCAGGCGCGACTTGCGGCGCGCGGCGGCGTTCGCGTGGATCGCGCCGGTCTTGGCCGCCCGATCGAGGGCCGCATGCGCGTCGGCGAGGGCCTGCGCCGCGACCTGCGGATCGGCGTCCTGGGTCGCGATGCTCAGGGCGTTGGCCACGTACGTCTTCGCGGCGGTGCGGCGCGGCTGAAGGATCGCGTGGCGGCGCTCGGCCTGGCGGACGCGCTTCAGTCCCGAGGGCGTTCGTGCGCCCGTCCAGGCGCGGGGCGTCTTGGCCAAGGGGTCGAACCTCGCAGAAGTGTGTCTGGGCCATGGAGGCCCGGCGGGTCGGTGCCGAGCACGAACCCGGATCGTATCAGACAGGCTCGCGCCTGACCAACGCCTTGAGGCCGCCTCGGGCGTGTGGCTTGCCGATCACCCCGACGATCAGTTCGCGGCGAACAAGCACCGGCCCTGCGTCGATTCGGGAGGATCCAGTTCTCCCGTCGCCATGGCCGTGCTCACTCGTGTGGAAACGATCGTCGGGCGATCACCCGCGACGCCGTCTCGTGATCCCGATCGACGTGGCTGATCAGAATCGCCACGGACCGGCGTGGCGGCACGCCCATCGGCGGCGCTGGCCCCTCATCGGCATGGTGGCCATGCTCGCTTACCCAGCGAGCCGATCAATGACATCGATCAGCGGGCGGGTGCCGACCGCGCCTGGGCCAATCGGGCATCCACCCCCTTTTCATCGGCCGGCGCCACCCGACCGGCTACACTCCCGCCTCGTGACCATCCCCCAGGATCGCCTGCGCAACTTCTCGATCATTGCGCACATCGATCACGGCAAATCGACCCTCGCCGACCGGCTCCTCGAGCTGACCCACACCGTCGAAGGCCGGCACATGATGAGCCAGGTCCTCGACTCAATGGACCTCGAGCGCGAGAAGGGGATCACGATCAAGGCCCGCGCCGTCCGCCTCGAGTACGTGGCCAAGGACGGCAAGACCTACGGGCTGAACCTGATCGACACCCCCGGTCACGTCGACTTCGCCTACGAGGTCAGCCACAGCCTCCAGGCGTGCGAAGGCGCGATCCTCGTCGTCGACGCGACTCAGGGGATCGAGGCGCAGACCCTCGCCAACGTCCACCTTGCCCTGAAAGAGGGCCTGACGCTGATCCCGGTCCTCAACAAGATCGACCTGCCCTCGGCCGATCCCGACACGATCATGGACGAGCTCGAGAACGTCCTCGCGATCCCGCGCGAAGAGGTCCTGCTCGCGAGCGCCAAGGACGGGACCGGCGTTCCGGAGATCCTCGAGGCGATCGTCGCTCGGATCCCGCCACCGAAGGGCGATCCCGCCGCGCCGGTCCAGGGGCTGATCTTCGACAGCCACTACGACGCGTACAAGGGCGTGATCGTCTACGTCCGGCTCGCGGCCGGGACCCTCCGCGTGTCCGACGAGATCCGGCTGATGGCGTCGGGCGCGCGCGCCGAGCCGCTCGAGCTCGGCGTCTTCCGGCCGCAGCTCGTGCCGGTCAAGCAGCTGACCGCGGGCGAGGTCGGCTACGTCGCGACCGGGCTGAAGAATGTCCGCGAGGCTCAGGTCGGCGACACGGTCACGACCGTCGCCAACCCGGCGACCGAGCCCCTCCCCGGCTACCAGCCCGCGAAGAGCCTTGTGTTCGCCGGCATCTACCCGGTCTCGGGCGAGGATTACCCGCTCCTCCGCGAGGCGTTCGAGAAGCTCCACCTCAACGACGCGTCGTTCACCTACGAGCCGGAGAGCTCCGTGGCGCTCGGCTTCGGGTTCCGCTGCGGTTTCCTCGGCCTGCTCCACATGGAGATCGTCCAGGAGCGGCTCGAGCGCGAGTTCTCACTCGACCTGATCGCGTCGGCGCCGTCGGTCGAGTACCACGTTCAGCTGATGTACGGCCGCGGCGAGATCGCGATCGACAACCCGGCGCTGCTCCCGAGCCCGTCGGACATCGAGGTCATCGAGGAGCCGTGGGTCAACCTGAGCGTCGTGACCCCGTCGACCTATATCGGCCCGCTGATGGAGCTCTCGACGAACCGCCGCGGGCTGTTCCAGAACATGGAATACCTCGACCCGACCCGGGTCGTCCTCCACTTCGAGATGCCGCTCGCCGAGCTGATCATCGACTACTTCGACCAACTGAAGAGCCGCAGCCAGGGCTATGCCTCGATGGACTACGAGGAGCTCGGCTACCGTGCCGCCAACCTCGCGAAGGTCGACATCCTCGTCAACGGCGAGCCGGTCGACGCCCTGTCGCTGATCGTCCACCGCGACAAGGCCCAGTCGATCGGGCGTAGCCTGACCGAGCGCCTCAAGCAGCTGATCCCGCGCCAGATGTTCGAGATCCCGATCCAGGCGTCGATCGGAAGCAACGTGATTGCGCGCGAAACGGTGCGCGCCATGCGCAAGAACGTGCTCGCCAAATGTTACGGTGGCGACATCACCCGGAAGCGGAAGCTGCTCGAGAAGCAGAAGGAAGGCAAGCAGCGCATGAAGCGCGTCGGGTCCGTCGAGATCCCGCAGGAGGCCTTCCTCGCCATGCTCCGGATGGATGAGGGCTGATCGGACGCCGATGGAGACCTGGCTGCCGACGATCCGCACGCTGATCGCGGTCGGGCTCGCCCTCCTCCTCGTCATGCTCCGCCTCGAGGCCGCCCGCTTCAGCGCCGCGGAGTACGACGACCCGATCGACGGCCGCGCCCCGTCGGTCCGGCGGCGGATCGCGTGGTACGCGATCGGGATCGTCCTCGTGACGGGGATCTTCCTGGTCCATCCCTCGCCCCAGAACGACTTCGCGCTTGGCGCGGGCGATCGGTCGAAGGCCCTCGTGTACGGGTTCCTTTACGCTGCCGGCGGCACGGCGGTTGCGCTTGGCCTCGCGTTCTGGCGCTATCGGCGGCTCCGCTTCCCGGAAGCCTGGTCCTATCCCGGAGCGCTCCTCAACGCGGTCGTCACCGCCCTCGTCGACGAGGTCGCCTTTCGCGGCGCGATCCTCGGCCTACTCCTGTTGACGGGCCTCGAGCCCACCGCCGCCAACGCGATCCAGGCGATTCTCTACGCGTTGACCACTCGCCTCGGCGCCCCCGGCCGGAACCGCTGGCTGCTCGTCATGGCGGTCATGATCGGTCTCGCCGGCGGCTGGGTCACCGCAGTCACGGGCGGCATCGCCGCCGCGTTCTTCGGTCATGCCGCGACCCGGTTCGCGGTCTTCCTCTCGACCGGCCACGCCGGCCAGTTCCTGCCGCGCGGCCGCGAGATCGAAGAGATCGAGGAGAAGCGGCGGCCTCCGAAGGGCTGGCGGGTGATCGGACCGCGGGAGTCGACGACGCGCGATCGATGACGGCCGTCGGCGGGGCCGGCCGCGTGCTCTCTCGCGCCCGCCGAAGCTGGGGCGCGACTTGATGCCGATGACGCGCGATGGTGGGCCGCAGCCCCCGGTGGGGCTCTACATCCATATCCCGTTCTGCGTGTCGCTCTGCCCGTACTGCGACTTCGTCGTGGTCGCCGGTTCGGCGGCACGCGGCCCGACGAACCGGATCGCCGCCCTGGCGGACGCCTTGCGCGTCGAGCTCGAGCTCCGTGCGGACGCCCTGGATGCCGCGTTCGGCGCCCCAGGCGAGTCGGGCGCCCCGGGCGAGTCGGGCACCCGAGGCACCCGGGGTCCGCGGGGTCCGATGCGCCGACCCGACCTCGATACCGTCTACCTCGGCGGCGGGACGCCGACCCTCCTCCCCATCGACACGGTCGCGGCCATCCTCGAGACCGTCCGGCGGCGGTTCGGCATCGCAGCGGACGCCGAGGTCACGATCGAGGCCAATCCCGGTCCCGACGAGCGCGGTGACCCGGTCGCCCTGGCCCGGGCCGGGATCACCCGAATGTCGTTCGGGGCGCAGAGCTTTGACCATGCTGAGCTGCGCCGGCTGGGTCGTCGTCATCGCGCCGCCGATGTCGCCGACGCGGTCGCAGCCGCCCGGGCCGGCGGCATCGGCTCGATCAACCTCGACCTGCTCTACGATGTCCCGGACGGATCGCTGCTCCTGTGGATCGACAGCCTCGAGAGCGCGCTCGCGCTCGGGCCGGACCACCTCTCCCTCTACGCCCTGACCCTCGACGACCCCGACGCGGAGGGCCTGACCGGGCCCGACGGTGACCATCTCCCGACCAGGCGGGGCGCCCGGCGTTGGCGCGACGTCGCCGTCTCCGCCCAGGACGACGATCGGGCCGCGGCCCAGTACCAGCACGCCGTCGAGCGTCTCGCGGCCGACGGCTGGCGTGGCTACGAGATCAGCAACTGGGCGCGGCCGGGACACGAGAGCCGGCACAACCTGGCCTACTGGGAGCGACGGCCGTACGAGGCGGTCGGGCCCGGCGCCCACGCGTTTGACGGTGTGACCCGGCGTTGGAACGCCGCGAACCTCGGGCGCTATCTGGCCGCCCTGACGCCTGGGCCGGCGAGGACCGCCGCACCGCATTTGCCGCCGGGCGGTGCGGAGACCCTCGACGCGACGACCGCCCAGGCCGAGCGGGTCGTGCTCGGGCTCCGGACGGACCGCGGCCTGCCGCGCTCGGCCGCGACCGAGCCGCCGCTGGCCGAAGCGTTCGGCTGGGCCCTCGCCGCCGAGCTGCTGGCCATCGACGACGACGACCGAATCGTCCTGACCACGCGCGGCCGGCTCCTCTCGAACGAGCTGTTCGCCCGCCTCGTCTGAGGCCGAAAACGGTTGACACTCCGGCGATACGACTGCTAGCATCCTTGGCACTCAGCACATGAGAGTGCTAATCCCACAGACCACCCGGCGAGCCCCACCGCTCACCGGATCGTGAGGCAGCAGCGTGGCGCGAACCCGCACCACCGGCTCGCTGGATCCCCGTACCGAGTCGATCCTCCGGGCTGTCATCGAGGAATACGTCTCCACCGCAATCCCCGTCGGCTCGCATGCGCTCGTCGAGCGCTACGCCCTCGGCGTGTCGAGCGCGACCGTCCGCAACATCCTGGCGGCGCTCGAGTTCAGCGGGCTGCTCACGCATCCACACACGAGCGCGGGCCGGATCCCGACCGATGCCGGCTACCGCTACTTCGTCGAGGCGATCTCCGATTCGAGCCAGCTCGCGCCGGTCGAGCAACTGATGATCCGCCACCAGTTCGGCCAGGTACAGCATGCATCCGAGCAGTGGTTCCGGCTCGCCGCGACCACGCTCGCTGCTGCCAACCGGATCGCCGGCCTGGCCACGGCGGCCAAGCCCCGCGCGGCTCATGTCCGGCGGATCGACATCGTCTCGATCAGTGACCGGCTCGCCAGCCTGATCATCGTGTTCCGCGAGGGTGCCCTGCGCCAGGTGCTCGTCACGCTCGCCGAGCCCGTCGAGCAGGAGGACCTGACCCGCGCTGCGGTGATCCTCGACGGCTTGATGGCCGGCCGGACCGCGCCCGACGCGGAGCGCGCCCTCGCCCGGATCGACGGCGACGGGCCGATCGGCACGCTCGTCCGGCGGGTGGGGGAGCGTGTCCTCGCGGCCATTCGCGACTACGATGCGACGATCATCGAGGAGGTCTTCAGCGACGGCCTGCTCCACGTGATGGAGGCTCCCGAGTTCGAGCGCAGCGACAAGCTCCGCAAGGTGTTCGCCGCGCTCGAGAACCGCGCCTACCTTGGCGAGCTGCTCGACAAGGTCGCGGGAACCGGGACCGTCCAGGTGTTCATCGGCGCCGAGAATGCGCCTGAGGAGATGCGCGACGTGTCATTGGTCCTGGCGCCGTATGGCGTCCCCGGCCGGGCGGTCGGTGTCGTCGGCGTCCTGGGGCCGACCCGGATGGCCTACCCCCAGGCGATCGGCACGGTCCGTTTCGTCTCGACCTTGATGAACGAGCTGGTGACCAACATCGATGCCTGATCTGCGCGATCTCCGCGGCCGGCCGATCGGCCCCCGCCAACCCCAGACCGGAGGGCCCCGCATGACCCAACGAACCCGCGCGGAGGAGCGCGCCGACGAGATCGACATCTCGCCGACCAAGCTACTCGCCGACAACGAGCAGCTCCGGGGCGAGCTGCAGGCCACGACCGCCAAGGCCGAGGAGTACCTCGCCGGGCTCCAGCGCGAGCGGGCCGAGTTCAGCAACTACCGCCGCCGGACGACCGAGGAGCGTGAGGCCATGCTCGGGCTTGCCGGCGAAGACCTGATCCGGAAGGTGCTCGCGATCGCCGACGACTTCGACCTCGCGATCGACAACCGGCCGTCCGAGCTCGCCGGGAGCAGCTGGGTCGACGGCGTGACCGCGATCGACCGCAAGCTCCGAGCCCTGCTCGAGAGCGAGGGCGTCAAGCCCGTCGCCGCAGAGGCCGGCAAGCCGTTCGATCCCCGCGAGCACGAGGCGATCGTCAACGTCCCGGGCACCGGGCGCGCCGAGGGCGAGATCGTCGACGTGATCCGGCGCGGCTACAAGCTCCGCGATCGGGTCCTGCGCCCGGCCCTCGTTGCCGTCGCCGCGGCACCCGAGCCCGGCAGCGACCCGGCTCCGCTCGACAACTGACCACCGATTTCGACACCGACCATCACGCGAACCAACTGACAGGAGACACGAACAACATGGGCAAGATCATCGGCATCGACCTGGGCACCACGAACAGCGTCGTGGCCGTCATGGAAGGCGGCGAGCCGACCGTCATCGCCTCGGCCGAGGGTGGCCGGACGGTGCCGTCGGTCGTGGCCTTCACCAAGACCGGCGAGCGCCTCGTCGGCCAGCTGGCCAAGCGCCAGGCGGTCACCAACCCGAAGAACACGATCTACTCGATCAAGCGCTTCATGGGTCGCCGCTGGGACGACCCGGAGACGAAGCGGGCGAAGGAGCTCGTCAGCTACACGGTCGAGAAGGACCCGAAGAGCGACGGCGTCGTCGTCAACATCGCCGACAAGACGTACAGCCCGCCCGAGATCAGCGCGATGATCCTCCAGAAGCTCAAGACGGACGCCGAGGCGTATCTCGGCGAGAAGGTGACCGAAGCGGTCATCACCGTCCCGGCCTACTTCGACGATACCCAGCGCCAGGCCACGAAGGACGCCGGCCGGATCGCCGGCCTCGAGGTCCGCCGGATCATCAACGAGCCGACGGCGTCGGCCCTCGCCTACGGGCTCGACAAGAAGCACGACGAGAAGATCGCCGTGTATGACCTCGGCGGCGGCACGTTCGACATCTCGATCCTGGAGCTCGGCGAGGGCGTCTTCGAGGTCAAGGCCACGAACGGCGACACCCACCTCGGGGGCGACGACTTCGACCAGCGCGTCATCGAGTGGCTGCTGACCGAGTTCAAGAAGGACCAGGGGATCGACCTCTCGAAGGACCCCCAGGCCCTCCAGCGCCTGAAGGAGGCCGCCGAGAAGGCGAAGATCGAGCTCAGCTCGACCTCCTCGACCGAGATCAACCTGCCGTACATCACCGCCGACGCATCGGGCCCGAAGCACCTCGTCGTCACGCTGACGCGGGCCAAGCTCGAGGATCTCGTCGGCGACCTCATCGACAAGACCCGCAAGCCGGTCGAGGCAGCGCTCAAGGACTCCGGCCTGAAGGCCGGCGACATCGACGAGGTCATCCTCGTCGGTGGGATGACCCGGATGCCGGCCGTCGTCGAGGCGGTCAAGGCGATGTTCAGCGGCAAGGAGCCTCACAAGGGCGTCAACCCCGACGAGGTCGTCGGCATCGGCGCCGCGATCCAGGCCGGCGTTCTCGCGGGTGACGTCAAGGACGTCCTGCTCCTCGACGTGACCCCGCTGTCGCTCGGGATCGAGACGCTCGGCGGCGTGATGACCAAGCTCATCGAGCGCAACACGACGATCCCGACCTCGAAGTCACAGGTCTTCTCGACGGCGTCGGACAACCAGGGCCAGGTCGAGATCCACGTCCTCCAGGGCGAGCGCGAGTTCGCCGCGGACAACAAGACCCTCGGCCGGTTCATCCTCGACGGGATTCCGCCGGCGCCGCGCGGCGTGCCCCAGGTCGAGGTGACGTTCGACATCGACGCGAACGGGATCCTCGACGTCAAAGCCAAGGATCGGGCCACGTCCAAGGAGCAGCAGGTCCGGATCACCGCGTCCTCGATGCTCTCGAAGGACGACGTCGACAAGATGGTCCGCGAGGCGTCCGAGCACGCCGACGAGGACAAGAAGCGGCGCGAGGAAGTCGAGACCCGCAACCAGGCGGAGCAGCTCACCTACCAGGCCGAACGGACGATCAAGGACCTGGGCGACAAAGTGCCGGCCGAGGACCGGGCGACGGTCGAGAACCAGGTGTCGTCGCTCCGCGACGCGCTCAAGGGCTCGGATATCGACCCGATCAATGCCGGCGCTGCGGCGCTCGCCGAGACGCTGACGCGGGTCTCGACGGCGGCCTACCAGGCGGCGGCGTCGGAGGCCTCCAACGGCTCGTCCTCGGACGGTGCCGATGGCGGCGCCGAGGGCGGCGAAGCCGCGCAAGGCGAGCCGGCGGGTGCCCGCGTGGGCGGCTCGCCCGAGGGCGGCACGGACGACACGGTCGAGGGCGAGTTCAAGGAGGTCTGAGCCTCCGCGGTTCGCCCGCTCATCGCGGATCCGCAGCGCCCGGCCGGGTTTCCCTGCCGGGCGCTTCGATTCGTACCACTCGCGCGGCTGGCCCCGACCCGCCCGCGCCGTCTCGCGCCCGGAAATTGACGAACGAATCTCACCCGGTCGTTAGTCAGCGACTTCTTGTCAACTGCTCGCTCTGCGATCCACGGGCGACGCGCCATCAAGCCGCGCCCGAAGGCGATGCCGTCCACGCCGCTCAGGATGACCATGCCGCCTGCACGGTCGCTGATCTGGAGCGAATCTGATTGACCACGTCTGCGAGGGACAGGTTCGGAGTTGACGCCGTATTGACGGTCGCGCCATGGATCGACCACAGCCGCCACTCCTCAAGAACGCCGGCGAGCCTGGTCCGCCGGTGCCGGACGACCGGCACCGGCGCGAACGGGAAACCCAAGGTCGCGAAAATCCTGCAGAGACGAAGCCTCGCTCGCGGCCCGGGACGGCCTACCGCCCGATGAACAGGTGCACCGATGGGGCCACGGCGCCGAGGAGCAGGACCACGGCGTACCCGGCCAGCAGCAGCAACCCGGCGTACAAGTGGACCTTCACGTTGACGCCCATGATCGCCATGAGGCCGTACGGGTTGTCGTAGTTCGGCTCGAGGCCGCGCGACACCTGGAGCGCCAGCGGGATCGTGATCAGGGCGAGCAGCACCGGGATCGGCAGCAGCCCGACCGCGACACCGAGGACGAGGATGGCGTAGGCCGCGATCGCCGCTGCGCGATAGCCGCCGATGACCGTCGCCTTCGACAGCCGGACCGGGAGCGTCCGCTTGCCGGCTCGGGCGTCGCCGCGCCGATCCGGAATCTCATTGACGTACAGGATCAGCATCACGAGGAGCGCGATCGGCAGCGAGGCCACGAACGGCTCCCACGACAGCGCGCCGCGACTCTGCACGACATACGCGCCGAGCAGCATCAGCGGGCCGAAGCCGACGGCCACGGCGATCTCGCCGAGCCCGCGATAGACGAACTTCAGGGGCGGCGCGGTGTAGCCGATCGAGACCACGAAGCCGGCGACACCGATGACGAGCAGCTCGGGCGAGCCACGGAGCGCCAGCAGGAGCAGGCCGATGATCCCGGCGGCGACGTAGAAGATCGTCGCGAGGCCGGCCATCTGGCGGAACGACACGAGCCCGTACTGGATGACCCGCGAGCCGCCGCTGAATTGAGTCGGGGTAACGTTCGCGTCGTCCGCTCCCGAAGCTGTGTCGAACACGTCGTTCGCGACGTTCAGCCCGAGCTGGACGAAGGCAGCGCCGATCACCGTCAGGATTGCCGTCGGCAGGTCGAAGAATCCCTGGCGGGCGGCGATGACGATGCCGAGCACGACCGGCACGATCGTCGCCGAGAGGAACGGCAGGCGCGTCGTCCGCAGCGCGAGCCAGCCGAACGAGAGCTTCGGCTTGACCGGCGTCCCGCGTTCGACCGACAGGGCGTCGAAGTACTTCTTCGACTGGCCCAGCGAGCGCTCCGAGTACTCGAAGAACGGGACCTCGGCCTCGTCCCAGCCCCAAGCGCGCGCGGCCTCGAACGTGATCCGGTCGCCGTCCGTCGCCGCGCGGCCCCAGACCGTGACGTGGCGCCGCTCGTCGTAGCCGTAGCCCGGTTGCGGCCGGATATGGGAGCCGGTGAGGCTGATGTCGACGCCGGCGGGAACCGCGAGCCCGGCGGGCGCGGCGAAGGTCACAAAGGATGCGGCGGGGTCCACGACGGCATCGACCGCGACGCTGACCGGATAGCCGTCGGCGTCGACCCAGGTCAGGATCGCGTACGGGTACGACGCGAGCTTGTCGAGGCCCTGGCGGACATCGAGACTGGGCGTACGAGGCGTGGCTTCGGAGGTGGCGACCATCACGCGGCCGCCTTCCCGGCGTCGGCGACGACCGGGGCCGTCGCCGCGCTGCCGTCTGCCCAGTAAAGGGATCGACGCGGCGTGATCTCGATCAGCGCCCGTTCGAAGAACAGCGGCAGTGCCACCCGGGCCTTGAGGAAGTAGACGATCGACGGCTCCTTCTTCTCCCAGATCGGGAGGAGTCGCTCCCAGCCACCGTGGGGATCCTCCTCGATCACCCGGGCGTCGCCCTGGATCGTCGCCCGATCGGTCCGGCCGCCGATCGCGACCGGATCCGTGATCGAAAGGGATACCTTCGGGTTGGCCTTGATGTGCTCGAGCTTGCGTGAGAAGAGCGTCGACGATGTCAGGTAGATCTTCTCGCCGTCGTAGAGCGGGATCAGCGGGTAGGTCACCGGGTGACCGGTCGAATCGACGACGGTCAGCTCGCCGACGAGGGCCGCGTCGAGCAGCTGCTCGATGGGTTCGGGAAGGGTGCTCATGCGCGTGGCTCCTTGGCCGCATTCTTTATGCTACCGGAAACTAGCATGTTTTGAGTGCGGCTGCAAGGTCAGGCGGGTGCCGCGCACGTGACAGCTCCCGGCGACCTCGTCGGGTACCATCGCCAGCCCATGCCCGACCCGTCCGCCTCTCCCGATTCCGCGCTCATCCGCGCCCGCGGCCTGACCAAGCGGTTCGGCGATTTCGTGGCCGTCGACGGCGTCGACTTCTCCGTCGCGAAGGGCGAATCGTTCGGCTTCCTCGGGCCGAACGGCGCGGGCAAGACCTCGACGATGCGAATGATCGGCTGTGTCTCGCCGATCAGCGACGGCGAGCTCCAGGTCCTCGGCCAGGACCCGGGCACGGACGGCCCGCGGATCCGGAGCCGGATCGGCGTGGTGCCCCAGCAGGACACTCTCGACACCGAGCTGACGGTCCGCGAGAACCTCGTGATCTATGGTCGCTACTTCGGCCTGTCGCGGACCGAGTGCGGCAAGCGCGCCGACGAGCTGCTCGATTTCGCTCAGTTGACCGAGCGCGCGAACGACCAGGTCGAGCCCCTGTCGGGCGGGATGAAGCGGCGCCTGACGATCGCCCGGGCCCTGATCAACGAGCCGGACCTGCTCCTCCTTGACGAGCCGACGACCGGCCTCGACCCGCAGGCCCGGCACCTCCTCTGGGATCGGTTGTACCGGCTCAAGCAGCGCGGCGTGACCCTCGTCCTGACGACTCACTACATGGATGAGGCCGAGCAGCTATGCGACCGGCTCGTCGTCATGGACAAGGCGAAGATCGTCGCCGAGGGATCGCCGCGCGAGCTGATCGAGCGGTACTCGACCCGCGAGGTCACCGAGCTCCGCTTCCCGGTCGGCGTCCAGGAGACGCTCGACGGGCAGCTCGACGGCCTCGCCGAGCGGATCGAGCTCCTGCCCGACCGCGTCCTCCTCTATGCCGATGACGGCGAGGCGGCCGTGGTCGCCGCCCACGATCGCGGCCTCCGCCCCGAGACGGTCCTCGTCCGCCGCTCGAGCCTCGAGGACGTCTTCCTTCGGCTGACCGGCCGCTCGCTGATCGAGTAGCGCGATGGCCATGATGTCCCGGGTCGTTGAGCTCCGGGCGATGCAGTATCGGCGGACGTTCCGGGCGTCGATCTTCTCGTCGTTCCTCAACCCGGTGCTGTTCCTGCTCGCGATGGGTGTCGGGCTCGGAACGTACGTCGACAAGTCGGGGACGGCGACGGCCGCGCTCGGCGGGCTGACCTATCTCCAGTTCCTCGCCCCGGGCCTGCTGGCGGCGACCACGATGCAGGCAGCCGCCTTCGAGTCGACCTTCCCGATCATGGGCGGGCTGGTCTGGCAGAAGGTCTTCCACGCGATGTACGCGACGCCAATCTCGCCGCGCGACATCGTCGTCGGCAATCTCGTCTGGATCGCGTTCCGGCTGACCATGATCGCGACGATCTTCACGGTCGTCATGGCGTTGTTCGGGGCGGCGGCCTCGCCCCTGATCGTGCTCGGCATTCCGGCCGCGGTCCTGTCCGGGATGGCGTTCGCGGCACCGATCGCCGCGTTCTCGGCCACCCAGCGGACGCCTGCGAAGTTCAATGCGATCTTCCGCTTCGGGATCACTCCGCTGTTCCTCTTCTCCGGCACGTTCTTCCCCATCTCCAACCTGCCGATCGTCATCCAGCCGATCGCCTGGCTTTCGCCGCTGTGGCACGGGGTCGAGCTGACTCGCGGTCTCGCTCTCGGAACGATCGCGAGGACGCCGGGCCTCGCTCTCGTTCATGTCGCGGTCTTGACGGCGATTCTCGTCCTCGGCTCGGTCTGGGCGTTCCGCACTGTCGAAGCCCGGCTGGTCCGCGGATGACCGCGTCGTCGCTGCCGCTCTGGTCGCTGTTCACGCTCGGCAGCCGCCGGGCGCGCTTCCTCGTCGAGCGCAACGTCTACGTCTACCGCCACAGCTGGTTGATGCTGTTGTCGGGCTTCTTCGAGCCGCTGTTCTATCTCGGCTCGATCGGGTTCGGACTCGGCGCGCTCGTCGGGACGGTGACCGGGCCGGGCGGCCAGCCGATCTCGTACCAGCTGTTCGTCGCGCCGGCACTCCTCGCGAGCGCCGCAATGAACGGCGCAATCACCGAGGGCACGTTCAACTTCTTCTTCAAGCTCCGCTACAACAAGACGTTCGACGCGATCCTCGCGACGCCGCTGTCGGCTGGCGACATCGCCGTCGGCGAGCTCGTCTGGGCACTGATCCGGGGCGGGATCTACGCGATGGCGTTCCTGATCGTGATGCTCCTGCTGGGGTTGGTCGTCTCGCCATGGGTGGTGCTCACGGTGCCGGCCGCGCTGCTGATCGGGTTCGCGTTCGGCGGCGTCGCGATGGCCGCCACCTCGTTCATGCGGACCTGGCAGGACTTCGACCTGATCCAGCTCGTGATCCTGCCGATGTTCCTGTTCTCCGGCACGTTCTACCCCATCGACGCCTATCCGGAAGCGATCCGGGTCGTGGTCCAACTGACGCCGCTCTACCAGGGCGTCGACCTTCTGCGATCACTCGCCGTCGGTCATCTCGATGGCGTGCTGTTCTTCCACGTGGCATACCTCGCGATCATGGGGATCGTTGGGCTGTGGGTCGTGTCGCGCCGGCTCGACAAGCTCCTGCTCAAGTAGGGTTCGAGGGTGGATCGCGCCGCCGCTATCGCCGAGCTGACCGCCGAGATCGTGGCCTGCCGGGCATGCCCGCGGCTCGTGGCGTGGCGCGAGCTCGTCGCGCGGGAGAAGGTCGCCCGCTTCCGCGACGAGCCGTACTGGGGCAGGCCGGTGCCGGGCTTCGGGGACCCGGCGGCGCGGATCCTGATCGTCGGACTGGCGCCGGCCGCCCACGGTGGCAACCGGACCGGCCGCGTGTTCACCGGCGACGCATCGGGCGACTTCCTGTTCGAGGCGATGAACGCGGCGGGGCTCGCGAACCAGGCGGTCGGGCGCCGGCTCGACGACGGACTCGCGCTCCACGACGCGCACATCGCGGCGGCCGTCCGATGTGCGCCACCAGCCAACAAGCCGACCCCAGAGGAGCGCGCAGAGTGTCAGCCGTATCTCGTCCGCGAGCTCAGGCTGCTCGGCGACGTCCGGGTGCTGGTCGCGCTCGGGGCGATCGCGTGGGAGTCGGCGTTCCGGGTGATCGCGGTGCTGACCGGCGATGACGCGCGGCCGCGGCCGAAGTTCGGGCACGGGGCGGTGGCGCGCGCCGGTGGCTACGTCGTCGTCGCCTCCTACCACCCGAGCCAGCAGAACACGTTCACCGGCAAGTTGACCCAGCCGATGCTCCAGGAGGTCCTGGGTCGGGCCAGGGACCTTGCCGGCGCCCCGGGCTGACGCGCCGAGGAGCGGGAGTTGCCTCGCGGCCATGCCCATGGCCACCCGACCGGGCGCCCTCCCGTAGACTTCGCCGCGCAGATGGCAACCGAGCTCGACTACTACATCGTGCTCGGCGTTGAGCGGACCGCGACCGACGCCGAGATCAAGAAGGCCTTCCGCCGCCTCGCCCAACAGTGGCACCCGGACGTGAACACAGATCCGGGAGCGCAGGCGCGGTTCAAGGAGATCAACGAGGCCTACCAGGTCCTGTCCGATCCACAGCGGAAGCAGGCCTACGACATGTTCGGCCGGGCCGGCCTCGGTGGCGATAGCGGCGGCCCCGGATTCGACCCGAATGCCTTCGGCTCGTTCAGCGACATCTTCGACGCGTTCTTCGGCGGTGCCACGGCCGGTGCCGCGCGGCGTGGCCACCCCACGGCCGGCTCCGATCTGCGCTACGACCTCCGGATCTCGTTCGAGGAGGCCGTCAAGGGCACCGAGAAGGAGATCGAGTTCCCGGTCTATGGGACGTGTGAGACCTGCCACGGCAACGGCGCCGCGCCCGGCACCGAGCCGGTCGTCTGCGACAACTGCGGCGGCCGCGGCGAGATCCGGACCACGCGCCGGACGATGCTCGGCCAGATGGTCAATGTCAGCGCCTGTCCGAAGTGCCACGGCGAGGGCAAGCTCGTGGGCGAGCCCTGCCCGACCTGCCACGGCGAGGGCCGGACCGAGCGGAAGCGGACGCTCCGGGTCACGATCCCGGCCGGGATCGACGAGGGCCACCAGATCCGGCTCTCGAATGAGGGCGAGGTCGGCGTCCGGGGTGGCCCGGCGGGCTCACTGTACGTAGCGGTCCACGTCACGCCTCACCCCCATCTCCGCCGCGAGGGCACCGAGCTGATCTACGAGGCCGACGTCTCGATCGTTCAGGCAGCGCTCGGGACGACGATCGCGGTGCCCGCGGTCGACGGCGACGAGCAGGTCGAGATCAAGGCCGGGACCCAGCCCGGTGCCGAGATCCGGCTGCGCGGCCGCGGTGTGCCGCACGTCCGCCGGACCGGATCGAAGGGTGATCTCCACGTCTTCGTCAACGTCATCGTCCCCTCGAAGCTGTCGAAGCGGCAGCGCGAGCTCCTCGCGGAGTACGCGGTCGAGTCGGGCGAGGTCGTCGCGATCGGGCATGGCGGGATCCTCGACAAGGTCCGCGACGCGCTTGGCTAAGCGAGGCTTCTGGGTGTCCGATGGCGCCGTCGGGCGGACCGAACCGGGCGCCTGGCTCGAGCTCGCGATCGAGGCAGACGTGGAGGCGGTCGAGGCCGTGTCGGAGATCCTCGGCCGATTCGCGCCCGGCGGGACGAGTGTCGAGCCGGCCTTCGTGCTGGTCGATGAGGGCCTCGGCGCCCGGATCGATCCCACCCGCCCCTCGATCGTCCGCGCCTACGTCCCGGCCCGCGACCCGGTCGCGGCCGAGCGCGCCGCAACGGACGCGCGGGAGGCGCTCGGTCATCTCCAGGCGTTCGGCCTCCGCCCGATCGGCGAGCTGACCACCCGGATCGTCCACGAGGCCGACTGGGCCGAGGCGTGGAAGGCGCACTTTCCGGTCCTCCGCGTCGGCCGCCGGATCGTGATCAAGCCGACCTGGCGCGACCACAGCGCCGCCCCGGAGGACGCGATCCTCGACCTCGATCCGGGGATGGCGTTCGGGACCGGTCTCCATCCGACGACCCGGCTGTGCCTCGCGGGGATCGAGGCAGTCGCCGATCGCGGGCTCCTCGACGGCGCCCGTGTCCTCGATGTCGGTTGCGGCTCCGGGATCCTCGCGATCGCCGCGGCGAAGCTTGGGGCGACCTCGGTCCTCGGCGTCGACACGGATCCGATCGCCGTCGAGGCGACTGACGCAAACGCGGCGCGCAACGGCCTCGCGAAGCGGATCGCGGCGCGGGCCGGCAGCCTTCCCACGGGCGAGCCCGCGTTCGACGTCGTGCTCGCCAACCTGATCGCGTCAGTCCTCGTCGTGCTCGCCACGCCGCTCTGCGACGAGTTGCGGCCGGGCGGTACGCTCCTCGCGTCGGGGATCTTCGTCGACCGCGAGGACGAGGTCCGGGCGGCGTTCGCCACCGTTGGTCTCGAGGTCGCCGAGCGCACGGCAGAAGGCGACTGGGTGGCCCTCGAGGCGCACCGCGCCTGAACGGCCGGCCGACCGGATCGTGGCGGCGCCCGTCCTACAATCGAGTGGCATGCCCGCGTATCTCCCGCTCCTGCTCGTGACGCACATCGTGCTCGCCGTCGGCCTGTTCCTGCCCTCGATCCTGCTGCCGTTCGCGCTCCGGACGCGCCGGGCAGCCGCCGAGAGCCCCAATGGCGTCGTCCGGTTCCTGCTCTGGATGCAGGCCAATGGGACGCTCGCGATCGGGATCGGCCTGGCGCTGACCGGAACCGCGCTCGTCCTGACCTTGGGCGCGTCGCTGATCGGCCAACCGTGGCTCCTGCTCGCGCTCGGGATCTACGCGGCGAACCTCCTGCTCGCGTTCTTCGTGCAGCGCCCGAACCTGCGCCGGCTCGTCGGGGTCCGGGCCGCGGCCGACGATCGGGTCTGGCTCGAGCGGGCGAAGCGCCAGCGCTACGTCAGCTACGCGATGGCCGCCCTCGTCGGTACGATCGGGTTTCTGATGAGCACGAAGCCGCAGCTGTGGTGAGGCGAGTGACCTGATGACGTCCGCCCGGGAGCCTGCCCACCCGATCAGGACCGCCGCGATCGCGAATCTCGGCTGCAAGGTCAACCAGGCCGAGATGGAGGGCGCGGCGCGCCGACTCCGCGAGCACGGAATCGCGGTCGTCGACGGCGACCGGCCGGCGGATCTCGTCCTGGTCAACACGTGTACGGTGACCGCCGAGGCTGACGCGAAGTCGCGCCACGCCGTCCGCCGCGCGCGGCGGGTCAGCCCGGACGCGGCTGTCATCGTGACCGGCTGCTCGGTCCAGGTCGGTCGGGAGGCGTTCGCGACCGCGGATCCCGACGCCCGCCTCGTCGACAACCGGGCGAAGGACGCTCTCCTCGCAGAGCTCGACGACCTACTGGGTCCGGGGTCGGACGCGGCGGCCGGTCGTTCGTTCGTCGGACGCGCGTTGCCGACCCTGTCCGGCGTGGACACGGTCGCGGCGCCTGCGGTCTCGATCGACGGGATCGCAGACGGCCGGGCATCGATCGAGCGGACGCGGGCGTTCGTGAAGGTCCAGGATGGCTGCTCGTTCTTCTGCACCTACTGCATCATCCCGGCCGCTCGCGGCCCGGAGCGGAGCCTGCCACCCGACGTCGTGCTCGCGGACATCCGCCGTGCGCTCGCCGCTGGCCATCGCGAGATCGTCCTGACCGGGATCAACATCGGGACGTACGACGGCGGCTGGTCCGAGCGCGGGTTCCGCGGCTCCCACGTCCGCTCGGCGCTGACCCTTGCCGGGCTGGTCGGCCGGATCCTCGACGAGACGACGGTGGAGCGGATCCGGCTGTCCTCGATCGAGCCGCAGCACGTCGACGACGAGCTGCTCCGCGTCTGGGTCGATGGAGCACCGCGGACGCTGCCCCATCTCCACCTGCCACTCCAGTCCGGGGACGACGGCGTGCTCCGACGAATGGGTCGGCGCTACGTCGGCGCCGACTACGCCGACGTCGTCCGGCGGGCGCGAGCGGCGATCCCGGGTCTCGCCGTCCACGGCGACGCGATCGTCGGGTTCCCCACAGAGGATGAGGCCTCATGGCAGCGATCCCTCGCGTTCATCCGGACGATCGCATTCGCCGGGCTCCACGTCTTCCGCTACTCGGCCCGGCCGGGAACCGCCGCGACCCGGATGGCCGACCAGGTCGACGAGGCGACGAAGAAGCGCCGCGCCGCGGAGCTGCTCGGCCTGGCCGGCGACGCGCGGGCTACCTGGGCCGCCGGACGGGTCGGGTCGACCGCGGATGTTCTCCTCGAGCGCCGTCTCGATGACGGGCGCTGGGTCGGCCATGCCGCCGATCACACCGTCGTCGCGGCACCGGCCGCGGCGCGGGGTGCAGCTGCCCGCGCTGCATCGCTCGAGAACGCCATCGCCCGGGTCGCGATCGACCACGTCGATGCGGCCGTGCGCGATCGCGTCGCCGGCCGCATCCTGTCGATCTCGCCGGGGCGCTGGCCAGCGCCGGCCGCCGGGGCGCCCGCGATCCCGAGGGCGTCTTCGCCTGTTGAGCCTGGAGTCCTCGTCGATGCCCGCTGATCGCTCGTCGCGGCCCGATTGCCTGTTCTGCCGGATCGCCCGCGGCGAGCTTCCGGCTCGCAAGGCCGCCGAGGACGACCTGGTCGTCGCCTTCCACGACATCGCGCCGGGCAGCCCGACCCACGTCCTCGTGATCCCGAAGGCCCACATCGCCTCGGCCGCCGATCTGGTCGAGGAGGACGGGCAGCTCCTTGGCCGGATGTTCGCGACGCTCGCCGGGATCGCGCGCGACGCGGGCATCGAGGACGACGGCTACCGGATCGTGAGCAACGTCGGTCGCTGGGGCGGCCAGACGGTCGACCATCTGCACCTCCATCTGATGGGTGGCCGGGCGTTCGAGTGGCCGCCGGGATGAGGGGCCTCGACCGGCGCGCGGTCGTACTCGTGATCGGCACGGTTCTCTCGACCGCGCTCGCCGGCTGCGGGGTCGGGGCGGACTCGCGGCCTGCCTCGTTCCCGGTCGAGACGGTCGGGCCGGCGGCGACGACCGGCCCGGCGACGGGCCAGACGCGAGGCGTGATCGCGGCGGCCCTGTCGTCGGTGGCGGTCCAGTTCGGAGACGCGACGCGACCCTACCTGCCGCCCGAGTCGGCCCGCCTCCGGGGCGCGCCGCGGTCCGTGTTCCAGGTCGTCCTGCCCGACCAGCCGGACGCCGGCTTCGTCGTCGTGTACGAATTCCGGGACGCTGCCGCGGCGGTCGACGCCGGCAACGAGGAGGCGGGCTTTCTCGGCACGGGACCGGCCAAGGTCCAGTTCCCGCTCGGGACCGAGCACGTACTGCGGGCCATCGGGCCGACGCTGATCTTGCTCTCGTGGCTGCCGTCGGCCTCCTCGGATCCGACCGCAGGGAAGGTCGCCGCGGCCCTCGGGACGATCGGCATCGGGTTCGCCGTTCCGCGCTAGAAGGCCGCGGTGGCGTCCCCGGCGGCGTCCCCGGAGGCTGCCCGTGAACCCGCGTCCGCCCAGGCCCGGATCGGGTCTCGCCGGATCTTCAGGGTGTGGGTTCGCGGGAAGTCTTCGTCGGGCCAGAAACGCCACGCCGCGATCCGCTGCTGGGGCCCGAGCGCCGCATTCGCCGTGCGAACGGCGGCATCGACGATCGGCCGGGCCGCGTCCTCGGTCGCGGCGTCTACGACGCTCCGCAGGACGACCGCCTCGATCCGACCCGGCGCGGGCTCGATCACGATCGCGTCGCGGACCCCGGCGACGCGGAGCGCGTTCTCGATGTCCTCGGGATAGACCTTGAAGCCGTTCGGCAGCACGATCCTGTCCTTCGTCCGGCCGCTGAGAATGAGCCGGCCGCCCGGATCGAGCTGGCCGATGTCGCCGGTGTGATACCAGCCGTCCGGGTCGATCGCGCGGGCGGTCGCCTCCGGATCGTCCCAGTAGCCCTTGAAGAGGGTCGGACCGCGGAAGAGGACCTCGCCATCCTCGGAGATCGACAGCTCGACCGGCGGCATCGGCCGGCCGACCGTGCCCAGCCCATGATCCTGCGGCGTCGTGCATGTCCCGAAGCCGTTCTCGCTGCTGCCGTAGCCCTGGACGACGACGACGCCGACGTCCTCCCATGCCTGCTGGAGGGCGGGCGGCAGGAACGCGCCGGAGGACACGAACAGGCGCAGGCCGCCCCCGAGCCGGCCATGGACGCTCCGGAACATGAGGCGCCGGAGGCGGTAGGAGAGGTGGCGGGCCATGCGGCGGACACGATCGAACCTGGCGCGCTGGCCCGAGCGGTCGGCCTCGCGCTCGATCGCGGTCCAGAACAGGTCGAGCACCTGGGGGACGACGATCATGCTCGTCACCTGGTGGGCCCGGAGCGCGGCGAAGAGGACGCGCGGGTTGCGGCTCCGGACGTACAGGATGTCGGCGCCGACGCTCAGCGCGTAGATCAGCCCGATCGCCTGCTCGAACAGGTGGCTCAGCGGGAGGAGGCTGACGATGCGATGCTCGAGTGGCGGGAGGACGTGGTCGATCGCCCCGAGCGTGGCCAGCAGATTGTCATGGGCAACCATGACGCCCTTCGGCCTGCCGGTCGTGCCCGAGGTGAAGATCAGGTCCCAGATGTCCTCGGGTCGCGGTCGGGGCCAAGCCTCCACGGTGGCTGCCCAGTCCCCGGGGAAGGTCGCGTCGGGGTCGGCGACGAGCGCGGCGACGGTTGTCGTCGGGAAGTCGGCGAGCCCTGCGCTCGCCGGGTCGGGCGCGTCGCGACCCGTGCCGAGGATGAGATGCCGCGGAGCGGCTCGCCCGAGGATGCCCGCGATCGCATCCGGGCTCATCCGGAGATCGAGCGGAACCAGGACCAGGCCGGCCCGCATCGCGCCGATGTAGACCGCGGGCAGGGCCGGCTCCGACGGGCTCCAGGTCAGGATCCGGTCACCAGGTTCGAGGCCGAGCTGCGTTCGGAGCCGCCAGGCGGCGAGCCGGCTGCGGCGGTCGAGCTCGCGGTAGGTCCAGGTGTCGCGGGTCCCGTCCTCGTGCCACAGCCCGACCGCCGGCCGGTCCGCAAAGCGCGTGAGAGCGCGATCGAGCAAGTCGAGGAGAGTCTTCGGCTCGGTGAGGTCGGGCGGCATCGTTGAGCGATGGTAAAGGCGAAGATCAGCGGCAGTGCAGCCGCCGCCGGCTCGATTGACCGGCCTCGGGTGCTCGGCTATGCTCCGCCAGCCCTGTCGCCGCGTGGTGACGGGCGATCCGCGTCGCCGTCGGCTCCGCGCGAACGGATGGACACGAGACCCGAGCCAGGGGAGGTGAACCGGGATTGGCAGAAGTCCGAGTGGGTGAGAACGAGACGTTCGAGAGCGCCCTGCGCCGCTTCAACAAGAAGATCCAGCAGTCCGGCATCCTCGCCGAGGCTCGCCGCCGCGAGCATTACGAGAAGCCGAGCGTGAAGCGGAAGCGCAAGGAAGCGAAGCGCAAGAAGAACGCCCGCACGCAGGTCGGCTGAGTCGCAGCCGGAGTCCGACGAACGTCGGTCCGGCCGCGCAACGACCCGCCCAGGGCGCTTCAGGTCCCGTCCACCGCTGACCCGGCGACGGACCCGACCCGCCCGAGGTAGCCATTCCGGTGTCCCTTCGAGATCGGATCCAGACCGACGTCACCGCCGCGATGCGGTCCGGTGATTCGCTGCGTCGCGATGTCCTGCGGATGGCCCAGAACGCCGTCTACAGCGTCGAGAAGCGGGAGCGTCGCGAGCCGTCCGACGACGACGTCGCCACGATCCTGTCGCGCGAGGTCAAGACCCGGCGCGAGTCGATCGACGCGTTCCGCAAGGGCGGCCGCGAGGACCTCGCCGCGAAAGAAGAGTCCGAGATCGCGATCCTGTCGGAATACCTGCCCGAGCAACTCGACGACGCGGTCATCGGCGCGCTGGTCGACGAGGCCGTCGCGGCCACCGGCGCCAGCAGCGCCCGCGACATGGGCAAGGTGATGGGCTGGCTGTCGCCAAGGACGCGCGGCCGAGCCGACGGCAAGCGCGTCGCCGAGTTGGTCGCCCAGGCCCTCGCACGGGCCGACTTGGCCGGCCACGACGCGACAGCCCCGAACGGGGCCGGTCCACGCGGGGCGGGCTGACCCGACGCCATGTTGACCCAGCGTGCCGTGAACGCCAGCGCGGCCTTCACCCGACGTGACCTGACTCGCCTGATCGTCGGGGCGACGGTCCTGATCGTCGCGATGACGGCGATCTTCGCCCTCGACCTTCTGCCCCAACGCCTCGACATCAAGGTCGGAGACGTGGCCGGCAGCGATATTGTCGCGCCACGCGCGGCGTCGTACGTCAGCCAGGTTGCGACCGAGAAGGCGCGCGCCGATGCCCGCAACGCGGTCGCCGACGTGTACGACTATCCGGCTCGGGTCCAGGGGCCGAACCCGATCCCGCAGGTCCAGGCCGGGCAGTTCGTTCGTCGCGTCCAGCCGATCGACGACGCGTTCAAGCCGGGGGTCAAGCCGGCCAACAAGAACGCGCTCCTCGCGTCGGTCGACGGGCTGGATCCGGCCACTCGGCTGACCCTCGCCGGCCTGACCGCCGATCGCTGGAAGCAGGTCCGGGCCGAAGCGTCGCGGGTCCTCGACCAGACCGAGGGCGTCGAGCTCGTCGAGAGCAAGGTCGACCAGGTCCGGAGCTCGCTTCGCAACGACGTTGCAGGCGGGCTCGAGCCCGACGAGCGGACGCTCGCTGCCCAGCTCATCTCGCCGCTCGTCGTCGCCAACTCGTTCTACAGCCTCGACTTGACGACCGTGGCCCGGGCGAAGGCCGCCAACGCCGTCCCGGACTTGATGGCCAACTACGCCCAGAACCAGACGATCGTCGGGCGCGGCCAGGTGGTGACACCCGAGGCGTTCGAGGCGATCGAGCAGTTCGGCCTGCTCGACGCACGGCCCGATGTCGCCCGGCTCGGCGGCTGGTTCCTGCTGTCGGTCCTGATCGTCGGGATCCTTCTCGGCTGGGTCTGGCGATTCCGACGCCAGCTCTGGCATCGCACGAACGCGCTCGTCCTCATTGGCCTGATCGTCCTCGGGATCACGCTCCTGCTGAAGCTGACCGCGGGCCGTGCCGGGTTGCCGTTCATCCTGCCGACTGCGGCGGCCGGGATGCTCCTCGCGATCCTGCTCGACGCGGGCGTGGCGACGCTCGTGCTCGCGATGATCGCCCTGATCGGCGGCGCGGTGAACGGCAATCTGCTGGAGCTGGCCGTTTACATCTTCCTCGGCGGCATGGCCGGGATCGTCGGGATCCGACGCGGCGATCGCTTCCAGGTCTTCATCCAGGCCGGCCTCGCGGTCGCCATCGTCAACGTCCTGGTCGTGGCGATCTACGGGTTCCTCGGCGCTCACGACGCCCGCGGCGTCATCGAGCTGATGGGCGCGTCGCTGCTGTCGGCGGCCGGGTCGTCGATCGCCGCGGTCGGATCGTTCGCGGTGCTCGGCAGCGTGTTCGGGATCTTGACCGTATTCCAGCTGCTGGAGCTCGCGAACCCATCGCAGCCGCTCCTCCGTCGCCTCCTCGTCGAGACGCCGGGCACGTACCACCACTCGCTGATGGTGGGCAACCTCGCCGAGCGCGCGGCCGAGGCGATCGGCGCCGATCCGCTCATCACTCGCGTCGCCGCCTACTACCACGACATCGGCAAGCTCGCGAACCCGCTCGCGTTCATCGAGAACCAGGCCGGCGGGGAGAATGTCCACGATCAGCTCGACCCCGAGATGTCGGCCCAGGTCCTCAAGCAGCACACCGCGGACGGGATCGACATCGCGTACAAGGCGCGCCTGCCGAAAAGCCTGATCGCGTTCATCCCGCAGCACCACGGGACGGCGATCATGAGCTACTTCTACGCCCGGGCGAAGGGCATCGCGGCCGAGCCGTACGGCGGGCCGCAGACCCCCGATGGGGAGCGCGCCGCGGCCACGGTCGACGAGCGCAAGTTCCGCCATTCCGGGCCGAAGCCGCAGACACGCGAGGCGGCCCTGATCATGCTCGCCGACGGGGTCGAGGCCTCCGTGCGGTCGCTCGCCTCTCGCGACGAGCCGGCGATCCGGGCGATGGTGGCCCGGATCATCGACGAGCGGATGGCGGACGGCCAGTTCGACGAATGCGACCTGACGCTGCGCGACGTGGAGAAGATCAAGGAGGCGTTCGTGCAGCAGCTCCTCGGCATGTACCACCAGCGGATCGCGTACCCCCAGAACAAGGTGGTCGAGCTCGAGTCGCGGCGTGGGACGGGTACCGGCACGGGCGCGTGATGCGCGCGGGCTCGATGCACGCTGCCGCAACCCGCCAGGTTGCGGACCCTCCAGGCCGATGACCGCTACCTATCATGCCCCCTGGCGGATCGACGTCACGGTCCGCGACACCGTCGTCGACGCCCACGGCGGTCGACGGCCGGTGGCGGTGGCACCGCTCACCCGTGCGATTGCGGCGGCGCTCGACGCGGCCGGCGCCCCGTCCCCGGCGTCGATCGCGCTGATCCTGTCCGACGACGAGGAGCTGGCGTCGCTCAACGCCGAGCATCTCGGCCAACCGGGGGCGACCGATGTCCTGTCGTTCCCGCTCCTGCCACCCGCCGCGTTCGCCACCCACGACGGCGGGCCCGGCCGGGGCTTGCCGCTCGCCCCTGGCGCCGCCCTGTCGTTTCAGGGCCCGCCTGGTCGGCGGCTCCATCTCGGCGACATCGTGGTGTCGGTGGAGCGCGCCCGAGAGCAGGCCGAGGTGGGCCACGGCGGCCAGACCGGGGACGTCCGCTGGACGGCCGAGGACGAGCTGCGGCTGCTCGTCACGCATGGGACGCTCCACATCTGCGGCTGGGATCACGCCGAGCCCGCCGAGGAGGAGGCGATGCGGGCCCTCGAGCAGAGGCTTCTCGCCGGCTGAGCGGCGCCGCCGGCGCCGGCGCGGCCCGTCGGGCCCCGGCGAGCCGACCGGTTCCTGTGCGGCTGATACCCTTCGAACGGGCCCTCCCGAGACGGGAACGGGCCCGTTCGGCGTGGATTCCACGCGGACGGGATTGGGTGCCGCTTGCGCCCGGGAGCACGAGTGAAGATCGTCGTCGGCCTGGGCAATCCGGGCGCGCAGTACGAGAAGACCCGCCACAACATCGGCTGGATGGTCCTGGACCAGATGGCCGATCGCGCCGGCTGGACGGGAAAAGGCCGGACCCGCGACGCGGCGGCAGTCGCGATGGGCCGGTTCAAGGGTCTCGACCTGACCCTTGTCAGGCCGCTCACCTTCATGAACGACTCCGGCTTGGCCGTGCGGAAGGTTCTGGCCCGCGAGCACGCTCCGCTGAGCGACCTCCTCATCGTCGCCGACGATTTCGCCCTGCCCTTCGGCAAGCTCCGCTTCCGCGAGAACGGCGGGTCGGGCGGCCACAACGGCCTCGGCTCGATCATCGACGAGTTGCACACCGAGAAGTTCAGCCGCCTCCGGGTCGGCATCGGCACGCCGGAGCGCGGCTTCATTGACCACGTCCTCGCGCCCTTCCAGGCGGACGAGCGACAGCGTCTCGACGCTCTCCTCGAGGCCGCCGCCGACGCGATCGAGGAATGGGCCCGCCACGGGACCTCGAAGGCGGCGAACCGCTTCAACATGTTCGAGCTTCGGCCCGCCGACGAGGCCCGCGTCGCGCCGGCCGGCGACGTCGACGGACCGCCCGATTCACAGGGCGTCCGGCGGACGAGGACCGGCTGGCGGAAGGTCCTTCGGCGCGAGGACGACGAATGACGGCCAGCCCTCCGATGCGCGGCCGGCGCGGCCGTGACCGGCGTCTCGCGGCATCGGCTACCGGCTCGTCGGGGAGTGGGGCGGGCCCCGGCCGGCGCCAGCCGGACCTGTCAGCGCTCCTGGACCTTCTCGCGGGAACGGGCTCGTTCGCGACCCTCCGCGAGCGCCTCACGGCCCCGGCGGCCGCAGCCGGGCGCGCCAACGAGAACGGCTCCACGTCGCCGCGGAGTCGGACCGCCCGTCACGTCGGCCTCAGCTCGGTCCCGCACGGCGCCAAGACGTATCTTGCCGCCACGCTCGCCCGGGCGAAGGACGGCGAGCGCCTCGTCTGGATCGCGCGGGATGCTGAGATCGGCGATCGCGTCGCCGAGGAGGTCGGGGCGTGGCTCGGCGATCCCGGCGCCGTCGCCGTCCTCGAGCCTCGGACGGCCCTCGCCTACGAGCGGAGCGAGCTCGTCGCCGACGAGACGGCCGCCCGCGTCGCCGCGTTGTCCGCCTGGCGGCGCGGCGAGGCCCGGATCCTCGTGGCCAGCGTCCAGGCCCTCCTCCAGCACACGATCGCGCCTGAGGACCTCCCGGCCGAGCCGCGTCGGCTCCACGTCAACGCCCGGCTCCGGCCCGAGGCGCTCCTGCGCGAGCTGCTCGGACTCGGCTACGTTCCGAGCCCCGAGGTCGCCGGTCGCGGCGAGTTCGCCCGGCGCGGAGGGATCGTCGACATCTTCCCGCCATCCGCGTCGCTGCCGATCCGGGTCGAGTTCTTCGGCGACGAGGTCGACTCCCTGCGCTCTTTCGACCCGACCGACCAGCGCACCGTCCGCGCCGTGGAGGAGGCGATCCTCCTGCCGGCATCGGAGTTCCTCGCTCCGGCCAGCGGCTCGGCGGCGATCCGGGCATCCCTCGGCCGGGCCGCGGGCAAGTTGCCGGAACGGCTGGCCGCCGATCTTGCCCGGTTCGATGGGGCCGGATCGGGGGATGCGCCCGGCGCACCGTTCGGGACCGATCGCGATGGCGTTGCCGATGCCACCGCCCGCGCGCTCCCGATCGGCGACGCCGCCGAGGTCTGGGCCGCCCAGCTCGCCCCGGCGACCGGCTTCGACCACCTCGACCCGGCGACCCTCCTCGTCCTCGACGAGCCCGGGGACATCGCCGAGGCGGCGGACTTCCTGTGGCGCCAGGCGGACGAGCGGCGAGCCGAGCTGGTCGAGAGCGGCGAGCTGCCGAAGGACTGGCCGTCGACGTATCTCGGGCGGCGCGACTGGAAGACCCGCCTCGTGGCCGGTCGGACGCTCGAGCTGACCTGGGAGTCCGAGGTGCCCGCGACCTCGGCCCTCGCCGCCAGCGGCCTCAGCTCCGGCGACGTATTCGGGTGGCGCGAGCCGCAGCTGCCGGTGACGCGGGCGGCGGCGATCGCCGCCGCGGTCGAGCGCTGGCAGGCCGACGGCGGGCGGATCGTGCTGGCAAGCGACCAGGCGGCGCGCCTGGCCGAGCTGCTCGAGGAGGGTGGCCATCCGGTGGCCGTGGTGCACGCCCCCGAGCCACCGCCGCCGGGCGCCATCGCCGTGGTCGAGCGGAGCCTCAACGGTGGTTTCGCGGGCGGTCCCGACGGCCTCGTGTTCGTGACCGACCGGGAGCTGTTCGGCAGCGTCCGGGTCCGGCGGCCGAAGGCGATGCGTCGGGTCGTGCCGCGCGACATCCTCGAGCGCCTGACCCCGGGCGACCTCGTCGTCCACATCGACCACGGCGTCGCCCGCTACGAGCGGATGCTCCGGCGTGGCAACAAGGCCGACGGCGAGGACCGCGACTACCTCGAGCTGAGCTTCGCGGGCTCCGACAAGATCTTCGTCCCGGTCGAGCAGATCACCCGGATCAGCCGCTACAGCGGTGCCGAGCATCCCCAGCTCAGCAAGCTCGGTGGGACCGAGTGGCTGCGGATCAAGCAGCGCGTCCGGAAGGCCGTTGCCGATCTCGCCGAGGAGCTCCTTGCCCTGTACGCGTCGCGGGCCAACGCCCCCGGGCACGCCTTTGGACTCGACACGCCGTGGCAGCAGGAGATGGAGGCGAGCTTCCCGTACGAGGAGACGCCCGACCAGCTCCGGGCGGCGGCCGAGGTCAAGCTCGACATGGAGGCGGGGCGCCCGATGGACCGGCTCGTCGTCGGCGACGTCGGGTACGGCAAGACCGAGGTCGCGCTGCGGGCCGCGTTCAAGGCGATCCAGGACGGCAAGCAGGTCGCGGTCCTGGTCCCGACGACCGTGCTGGCCGCGCAGCACCACCAGACATTCGGCCAGCGCTTCGCCGCCTTCCCGGTGACGGTCCGGCTGCTGTCGCGTTACGTCGGCCCCGCCGAGCAGGCGCGGACGATTGAGGGCCTCGCCGACGGCTCGATCGACCTTGTGATCGGGACCCATCGCCTGCTCTCGAAGGACGTCAGGTTCCGCGATCTCGGGCTCGTCGTCGTCGACGAGGAGCAGCGTTTCGGTGTTGCCGCCAAGGAGCGCCTCAAGCAGCTCCGCCGCGAGGTCGACGTCCTGACCCTGTCCGCGACTCCGATCCCGCGGACGCTCAACCTGGCCCTCGCCGGCGTCCGCGACATGTCGGTGATCGAGACGCCGCCCGAGGACCGCCTGCCAATCCAGACCCGCGTCGCGGAAGCGTCGGCCGGGCTGGTCCGCGACGCGATCCTGCGCGAGCTCGATCGCGGCGGCCAGGTCTTCTTCGTCCACAACCGGGTCGAGACGATCGAGGCTCAGACCGAGCAGCTCCGGCGGATGCTGCCGGGCGCCCGGTTCGTGGTCGGTCACGGCCAGATGGCCGAGGGCCACCTCGAGAGCGTGATGCTGACGTTCGCGGAGGGCGAGGCGGACGTCCTGGTGTGCACGACGATCATCGAGTCGGGCCTCGACATCCCGAACGCGAACACGATCATCATCGACCGCGCCGACACCCTCGGCCTGGCCCAGCTCTATCAGCTCCGTGGCCGCGTCGGGCGATCTTCCCGGCGGGCGTACGCGTACCTGCTGTATCGCCGCCGCGAACGGATGAGCGAGGAGGCCCGCAAGCGGCTCCAGGCGATCTTCAACGCCTCCGAGCTAGGAGCCGGGTTTCAGATCGCCCTCGCCGACCTCGAGATCCGAGGCGCCGGCAACATCCTCGGCGGCGAGCAATCCGGGCACATGGCGGCGGTCGGGTTCGACCTGTACTCGCGGCTCCTGGCCGAGGCCGTCGAGGAGCGCAAGGCCCTCCGTGAGGATCGCCCGGTCCGGGTCGATCGGCCACAGGCGGTCGTCGACCTGCCGGTTGAGGCGCACCTGCCCGACGACTACGTCGCCGAGGAGTCGCAGAAGCTCGAGCTCTATCGGCGGCTGGCCCGGGCCAGGACCGGCGGCGATCTCGCGGCGTTCCGCCAGGAGCTGACTGATCGCTACGGGCCGATGCCGCCCCCGGTCGTGCGGCTCGTCGAGGTCGCGGAGCTGCGCCTCACCGCGGAGGCTGCCGGCGTCGCCTCAATGTCGCGTGAGGATGGCCAGCTCGTCGTCCGGTTCGGGGAGGGGATGTCCCGCGCGACGGCGATGCGTCTCCTGGCGGGCGGCGGCCTGCCCGGCGTCAAGGCGTCGGAGGTGACCTTCGCGAGCAACCAGGTCCGGATCCGCCTCCCGCGCGATCCGTCGCGAGCGTGGGGGCTGACCCAGGCGGTCGTCGCGCGATTGTCGGCGGATGCACCGCCGGAGGCGGCCTCGCGGGACCCTCGTCAGCAGCCGGAGCGCATGCCATGAGCGAGCCCCTCCGCCTCGAGATTCCGATCGGCGACGCCAACGAGCTGGCGGCGCTGCGCGGCGCCCTGCTCGCGGCCCGGGCCACCGAGCTCGGCGAGATCCAGCGGCGCTCTCAACGCCACGGGCTCGGCTACGGTACCGACTCCGCCCGCGCCTCGATGAGCGACGAGGTGGTGAGCCTGCGCCGGCGCTGGGAGATGCTCGACCGGCTGATCACGGCGATCGACGTTGCCTCCCGAAACGACCCGACGGCGCCGTGAATCCGGATCGGCGAGCCGGTCGCCACATGGGACCGGAAACGGCGACGAGGCTGAATTCGATGAATCTGCAAGTCCCGCGGCGGCTCGATCGCGGTACTGTGCCCGTGGTCGAATGGCGATCCCCGCCCACGCGACTGCCACCGACCTCGACGCCCACGGCCTCGCCGATGCGGGTGCCGGCCTCTCGCGCCTGTTCGGCGCCCTGACGCTGATGCCTGCCGTCGCGGCGGGCGAGACCGCCGCCGAGCCGTACCGGACGTTCCTCGAGGCACTCGACGTCGCGGTTTACACAACCGACGCCGATGGCCGGATCACGTTCTTCAACCATGCCGCCACCGAGTTCTGGGGGCAGGCATCCGGCCATCGGCGAGGAATGGTGCCGTTCGCTCCGGCTGTTCGAGCTCGTGCTGGGCAACCTCCTCAGCAACGCCGACAAGTATTCGCCGTCCGGCAGCCCGATCGACGTCCTGCTGTCGGCCGAGGACGGGATGGCCCCGATCGAGGTCCAGGATCGCGGCATCGGCATCCCCGACGGCACTGCGGACGAGATGTTCAACGCCTTCTTCCGGGCGGACCGCGCCCGCGCGACGGCCAGCGTGATGGGCGTCGGACTGGCCGTCTGCAAGCGGATCGTCGAGGCCCATGGCGGGACCGTGTGGGCCCGTCCGCGCGACGCTGGCGGAGAGGTGGTCGGGTTCGCCCTGCCGCTGACTAGCGAGACGTACGAGACCGCCGACTGAGCTCGACGGCGGGGCGGCCGCGGCTGGGGCTCCGGCCAAGCATGGGCCTCGTGCGACGTTGGCGCCTCGCGCCGCGAACTTCCGAGCCGCGCCTCGGATTTCCGCCCCGTAGGCGCCAGTCGCCTATTGCGCAGACGCCCACGGCAGTGAGGAGCGAGCTTCACGCTTGCGCGGGGAGGAATGTTCTGGCGCGTAGGCGGGTGGTTCCTGAGCGGCCAGGGATTCGGTCGGGATTCGTGCGCAACAGGCGGGAGCCTCCTGAACGCAAGAAATCGGGCCGCGCGGGACCGGGCAGGCCACGCCGGCAAGGCCGGGGCGCATATCAGGGGAGAAGCTCCTGAGCGCAATCACTCGTTCGCCGCGTCGCCGGACGGCTGCCGCTACCCTGTCGACGATGAAGCCCTTCGCGTTCCTCGCCGATGCGTTTGACGCCACCAGTGCCCGCGAGCTCGGCGAGCGAGCCCGGGCCGCTGAGGACCTCGGCGTCACGACCTTCGTGCTGCCCGACCACCTCGTCCCCCAGCTCGCGCCCGTCCCGTACCTCGCGACCGTCGCCGCCCTCACCGAGAGGATGCGGATCAGCGCGTTCGTCCACAACAACGACCTCCGCCATCCGGCGGTCCTCGCCAAGGAGCTCGCCACGCTCGACGTCCTGTCGCACGGTCGGCTCGACGTCGCGATCGGGGCGGGCTGGAACGAGCCGGAGTACCGGGCGGCGGGAATTCCATTCGATCCGATCAGGACGCGCCAGGCTCGTCTGGCCGAGGCGATCGCCGTGATCAAGGGCTGCTTCGGCCCCGCGGCCTTCTCGCTGTCCGGCGAGCACTACACGATCACCGAGTACGACGCCTACCCCAAGCCCATGCAGCAGCCGCACGTCCCGTTCTTCATCGGCGGCGGCGGCCGGCGAACGCTCGAGCTGGCGGCGCGCGAGGCGGACATCGTCGGGCTGGCGCCGCGGATCCTGTCGGGCGCGCGGGCGGACCCGGCGTCGATGACGTGGGCCGCGACCGAGGAGAAGATCGGCTGGGTTCGCGAGGCCGCCGGCGATCGCTTCGACCAGCTCTCGTTCAACGTCTACCCGTCGCAGTGGCCGATCACCGTCACCGACGATCTCCGCGGCGAGGTCCGCAAGGTGATCGACGCGGTTCGCGAACGGACCGGTCAGGAGATGACCGAGCAGGAGATCATCGACTCGCCGCACTTCTTCATCGGCTCGGTCGAGCGGTTCGTCGAGAAGTTCTCGGAGCTCCGGGAGCGGCTCGGGATCAACTCGTTCCTCGTCGGCTCACTCGACGAGCTCGGCCCGGTCGTGGAGCGCCTGGCCGGAACCTGACGTCTGGCCCCGGCGGCCGGCGACTCACGCGAGACTGGCATCCACTCCCTGGCGATCGGAATGGTGCCGTCGAAGGTCCCGCAGCTGGACCGGGACCCGGGGCGCTAGCGCACCAAGATCGCGCGGGATTCCGGGGCATCCTAGGGAGGATCGGTGCGGTCCGGTTGACCCGGGAGTACTGGACGCCGACCCGGACCGTACGGCAGAATTCGTCGCAGGCTCAGCGGTCGATATCGTCATCATCGAGGACCATCGAGCCGACGCTTTGATACCGGCGCGTCCATGGCCGGAGACTAGGGGACTCAATGAACGCACGGGCTACGCGACGACGCGCACTCATTCCTCGCCGGCTCGGCTGGCTCGCCGCCGGCATGATGACAGCGACCGCGATCCTGTGGGCACCGGCCGTGGCCGCGGCCCACACGCCAACGGCGACCTTGACGTGTCAGGGCGGACTGTCGGTCAACCTCGTCTCGTACAACGCGACCAAGGGGAACGCCAACTCGGTCGCGGTCTCGATCGACGGCGTTGCCGTGACCGGATCCCCGTTCGCGTTTGCTGGCTCGTATTCGAATAGCTGGCCGGTCGTGCCCGCAACCGCCGCCCACAACGCGACGGTCGTCATCTCCGCGTGGGACGATCCGGATCCGGTGAACACCAACCCGAACTGGAGCCGGACGTTCAGTCTGTCGATCGAGGCCTGCCAGGCCCCGACGCCGACCCCGACGCCGACCCCGACGCCGACGCCGACCCCGACGCCGACCCCGACGCCGACGCCGACGCCGACGCCGACCCCGACCCCGACCTCGACGCCGACCCCGACCCCGACCCCGACCCCGACGCCGACCCCGACGCCGACCCCGACCCCGACCCCGACCCCGACCCCGACCCCGACCCCGACCCCGACCCCGACCCCGACCCCGACGCCGACCCCGACGCCGACCCCGACGCCGACCCCGACGCCGACCCCGACGCCGATCTTCTCGGGCGGAGTCGAAGGTGCGACCGGCACCCCGGGCATCACGCCCCCGCCGACCGACACTCTCGTCGCCGCGCCGACGCCCAGCAATGATGGCTGGCGGATCGTCCTCCTGGCCATGGCCGCGATCGTGGTCATGGTCGTGTCCCTGCCCGGACCTCGCCGGACCGCACGGCAGGAGGAGAAGGACTAGCCGAGGTCGACCACCAGACCCGACCAGGGACCGGGGCGCGAGAGCGACCCCGGTCTCTTCATGTCGCACCAGCCCGGAGCGCCCCCCTCCCATCCGCTACGGTCGTCTCGTTCAGACCCCGGGCCCGGAGGTGGGTCGAAAAATCCCGGGCGACAACCGTCGCAAGGCGTCAGCGAGGAGACCCGGCGAGATGACGGACGCGCGAACGACACGAGTCGGGTTCATCGGGACGGGGGCCATGGCTCGCGCCCATCTCAGAGAGATGCTCGCCCGCGACGACACCGCCGTCGTCGCGGTCTCCGAGCCGTCTGCGGCCAACTGGGCGAAGGCCGTCGAGCTCTTCGATCGCCATGGGCTCGTCGCGCCGCCCAACGAGCCTGATTGGGAGCGGTTCGTGGCCACCTATTCGGGTGGGCTCGACGCCGCCTTCATCCTGACGCCGCACGCCTTCCACTTCGAGCAGGCGACCGCCTGCCTCGAGGCCGGGCTCGACGTGCTGCTCGAGAAGCCGATGGTCCTGACCGCCGACGAAGCGCGCTCGCTGATCGCGACCCGGGACCGTACTGGTCGGCTCCTCGTCGTGGCGTTCCAGGGGAGCCTTTCGCCGCAGGTCCGCGAGGCGTCGCGCCTGCTCCGGTCCGGTGAGCTCGGCGCGATCCTGAGCATCAGCGCAACCGCCTGGCAGAACTGGGCGACGATCACGACCGGCACCTGGCGCCAGCAGCCCGACCTGTCCGGCGGAGGCTTCTTGTTCGACACCGGGGCTCACATGCTCAACACCGTGGCCGACCTCGCCGGGGAGGACTTCGCGGAGGTCGCGGCCTGGCTCGAGGACGACGGCCACCCGGTCGACATCCGGGCCGCGGTCATGGGTCGCCTGGCGTCGGGGGCGCTCGTCACGATGAACGCCTGCGGCAGCGCGATCCCGTCGTGTCACTCGGAGATCCGGGTCTTCGCCAGCGGGGCGATCCTGCGCACCGGGATCTGGGGCGAGACGCTCGAGATCCAGCGCACGGGTGCGTCGGGACTTCGGAAGGTCCGGGCGGTCGCGGGGATGGCAGTGTGGGAGCAATTCCTCAACGTCCGCAGCGGGCGGATCCCGAACCCGAGTCCGCCCGAGGTCGGCCTCCGGATGGCCCGCCTCTGGGACGCGATCCGCGAATCCGCCGCGAACGCCGGCGCCGTCGTCCGGCTGCCCGCGAGCGATCCGGCGGGCGAGCGGGCGAGCGAGCGAGCCGCCGCGGCGGCGGCGGCCCGATGACCCGCGTGACCGTCTGGAGCGAGCATCGCCAGGAACGAACGGACCCCCCTGTTGCTGCGATCTACCCCGACGGGATCCACGAGGCGATTGCGGCCGGTCTGCGCGCGGCCGGGTTCGACGTCGGCACGGCCACGCTCGACGAGCCCGAGCACGGCCTCACCGACGCGGTCCTCGCGGCGACCGATGTCCTGACGTGGTGGGGTCACGTCGCCCATGGCGAGGTGGACGACGCGATCATCGACCGGGTCCAGCGCCGGGTCCTCGACGGGATGGGCCTGATCGTCCTCCACTCCGGCCACCACTCGAAGATCTTCCGCCGCCTGATGGGCACGACCGCCGACCTGAAGTGGCGTGAAGCCGGCGAGCGCGAACGGATCTGGGTGATCGACCGATCCCACCCGATCGCCGAGGGCCTGGGCGACTCGTTCGCCTTCGACCACGAGGAGATGTACGGCGAGCCGTTCGACGTGCCGGCCCCGGACCAGCTCGTCCTCGTCAGCTGGTTCGAGGGCGGCGAGGTCTTCCGGAGCGGCTGCTGCTGGAGCCGAGGCCGCGGCCGGGTCTTCTACTTCCGACCGGGCCACGAGACGCATCCGACGTATTTCCAGCCGAGCGTCCGGCTGGTCATCGCCAACGCGGTGCACTGGGCGGCGGGTCCCCGAGGCGCGCCGATCGAGCTCGCCAATCCCGCTCCGCTCGAGGGCCGCGGGTGACGCGGTGAACGACGGAACTTCCCCGGGCCCGGCGGCCGGCCCGGATGACGGGCTATGGTCGGCTGGCCGCCGGGCCCTGACGATCGGCCTGATCCTGAATGTCACGATCGTCGCCTCGGAGGCGCTTGCCGTCGGGACGATCCTGCCCATCGTCGCGGGCGACCTCGGCGGGATCGACCTGTACGGCTGGGTCTTCTCCGGGTTCTTCCTCGGGACGCTGCTTGGGATCGTCGTCGCCGGAATGCTCATCGACCAGGGCCACCTGACACGGCCGTTCCTGATGGGCATCGGCCTGTTCGCGCTCGGGCTGCTCATCGGCGGTCTCGCGCCGTCGATGGAGGTCCTCGTCGTCGGCCGGGTGATCCAGGGCTTCGGGGCGGGAGCAATCCCGGCCGTCGCGTACGTCTCGATCGCCCGAGCGATGCCGGAGCGGCTCCGGCCCAGGATGTTCGCGACGCTGTCGAGCGCGTGGATCCTGCCCGGAGTCCTCGGACCGAACCTCGCGGTGGCCGTCACCGGACTCACGAACTGGCGGTTCGTGTTCCTCGGCCTGCTGCCGCTGATCCTCGCGGCGGCATGGCTGACGCTTCCGTCGATTCGAGCCGTCGGCATGTCGCATCCGCTCACTGCCGGCACGGATCCGGCCGACGCCGCAGCAGCGTCGGCCGCCAAGGTCGTCGCCGATCGGCGACGCCTGCCCCTCGCGTTCGTCCTCGTCATCGGCGCCGGCCTGATCGTGTCGGGCCTGTCGAACCTGTCGCCGGTGCCGGTCGTGCTCATCGGTGTCGGGCTGGCGAGCGGGATTCCTGCGTTCGCCCGCCTGACGCCGCGGGGCACGCTCCGGGCCGCATCCGGGCTGCCGACGGCGATCCTCCTGCGTGGCTTCCTGACCTTCGCGTTCTTCTGCGCAGACGCCTACGTGCCGCTCGCACTCCAGACCGTCCGGCACCAGTCGTCGTTCCTCGGCGGGCTTGCGTACACGTCAGCGACGCTGACCTGGGCGGCGGCCTCGTGGTTTCAGGCGCAGCGCGTCCAGCGGCTCGGCCCGGGCCGGTTCCTGGCCGCCGGGTTCGCGATCCTGATCGTCGCTGTCGCGGCGTTCCTGCTCGTCCTCGTGCCCGAGATCCCGGCCGAAGCGAGCGTCGTCATCTGGGGCGTCGCCGGGATCGGCATGGGTCTCGCCTATTCGACGCCTTCGCTCATCGTCCTGCGTGAGGCGTCGGTCGAGGAGCAGGGCGCCGCGACTGCAGCGCTCCAGCTGTCCGACGTCCTTGGCGCCTCGCTCGGGACCGGTGTCGGCGGCGCATTGATCGCCTTCGGTGTCCGGGCCGGCAGTTCACCCTGGGAGGCCATCGCCGTGACGTTCGGGATCTCGACAAGCGTCGCTGTCGTCGGCCTGCTCCTGACCCGCCGCCTCGGCGCCAGGATCGCGGCCGGCCTGCCGCCCGGCCGCCTCGAGACCGCCCCGACCTGACCCCGGTCCGCGCATGGGTCGCGCTCGTGGGGTGGGGTAGACTTGCGGCCGGTCCACACCGCCAGCCCGACCGTGCGGCCCGCCCAACTGGAGGAACCCTCGACGATGTCTGCCGAGGAGCTTCGCGCCAAGATCCGCGAGATCCCCGACTTTCCGAAGCCCGGGATCCTCTTCTACGACATCACGACGCTCCTGAAGGACCGCGCCGCCTACAAGGAGGCGATCGACCTGATGCTCGAGCCGTACGTCGGCGAGAAGATCGACGTCGTCGTCGGCATGGAGTCGCGCGGGTTCATCTTCAGCTCGGCGATGGCGTACCAGCTGAACGCGGGCCTCGTCCCGGTTCGCAAGCTGGGCAAGCTGCCGGCCGAGACGATCACGGTCGAATACGCCCTCGAATACGGTTCGAACACCCTCGAGATCCACCGCGACGCGATCGAGCCCGGTCAGAAGGTCCTGATCGTGGACGATCTCCTCGCGACCGGCGGAACGGTCAAGGGCACGATCGAGCTGATCGAGCGCCTCAAGGGCGACGTGGTCGGCCTGGCCTTCCTCGTCGAGCTCGACTTCCTGAAGGGCCGCGACCGGCTCGACGGCCGGCGGGTCACCTCCGTCATCAAGTACTGAGCCCGGCCCCCGATCGCCGCTGGCGACGAACCGGACCCGAGCGAGAGCGCATTGGCCGACCCGACCCCCGACCCCGAGCCGCTGCCCGCGACGACGGCCGACGCCCCGGCCGCCCAGCCGGGTGACGGCGCGAACGGCACAGACGGGACGAACCTCGCCCGTCGACGGTTCTTCCGCCAGTTCGCCGGCGAGCTGATCTCGACGGCGGCGACCGTGGCCGGTGCGGCCCAGGCGCTCCAGCGGGCGTCGGCCGAGGCGGCCGGCGCGATCCTCGACCCGGTCGGGACCGCGGCTCGTGCCGAGGCCGCAGCCGTTCCGGACGTCGCCGCACCGGACCCCGACGCGCCGCCGAGCGGCTTCCGCACCCCGTTCCGCGAGGGCGATGCGGTCCTTTACCTGATCGACCAGCGGCTGCTCCCCGACCAGCTCGTGGAGGTCGAGGTCCGGAACGGGCCGGAGGCCGCGACCGCGATCCGCCAGATGGTCGTCCGGGGGGCGCCGGCGATCGGCCAAGTGGCCGCCATCGGCCTGGCGCTCTCGGCGGGGCGCTCGACCCAGACCCAACCCTACGCCCGACGGGCGATCATTCGCGGCGCCGCCGCGGCCCTTCGAGCCGCCCGGCCGACCGCCGTCAATCTCGGTTGGGCAGTCGACCGGATCATGGCGAGGTTCGAGGCGATCGGCGACCTGTCCGAGGATGGCGAGGCGGTCGCGGCCGGCCTGCGGGCGGAGGCCGACGCGATCGTCTCCGAGGCGACCACTGACCATGGCCGGCTGGCGGAGTTCGGGCTGGCCGCATTGCCGGTCCGGGACTTCGGCCCGCTCCGGATCCTGACCCACTGCAACACTGGGCCACTCGCTTGCGGCCAGTTCGGGACCGCGCTCGGCATCGTCCAGGCCGCTCATTTCGCCGAGCGCGAGATCAGCGTCTGGGTCGACGAGACGCGACCTTATCTCCAGGGCGCGCGGCTGACGGCCTGGGAGCTCGAGCAGGCGGGCGTCCCCCACACGCTGATCGCCGACGTCGCCGCCGGCTTCCTGATGAGCCGCGGCGAGGTCGACGTCGTCCTCGTCGGGGCCGACCGGATCGCGGCCAACGGCGACACCGCGAACAAGGTCGGGACGTACCCGCTGGCCGTCCTCGCGGCCCGCCACGGAATCCCCTTCTACGTCTGCGCCCCGACAAGCTCGGTCGACATGGAGACGCCCGACGGAGCGTCGATCGAGATCGAGGAGCGCAACGGCGACGAGGTCCTCTTCTTCCGCGGCGTCCGCACGGCTCCGGCCGGGACCGAGGCCCGCAACCCGTCGTTTGACGTCACTCCGGCCGAGCTGATCACGGGGATCGTGACCGAGGAGGGCGTCCTCACGGTGCCGCTCGACACCGGCCTCCCAGCCGCGATCGCCGCCGCGAACGCGCGCTGGGCCCCGACGCGGTCCGTGCCGGCACCGATCTCCGCGGCGAGCTCGGCGGCGACGGCAGGCGCGGCGGCAGGCACGCAGGAGCCACCCGCCGGCTCGCTGACGCTGCCGCCCGGGTTCATCGCTCGAGGGGGCGACTGATGGCGAGCGTGGCAGCCACGAATCGGCGGGTGCGCGGCCTCGCCACTCGGGCGGTGACCGACAAGGGCCAGCTCCGGGCGTTCCTCGAGACCGACCGGCTGTTCGCCGCCTACGCGATCTGCGACCTCGAGGACCGCGAGTTCGGCAAGACCCGCTGGGGAGGGGCGTTCGAGGGGGAGCGGCTCGTGGCCCTGGCGCTCGAATATTCCGGCCTCACGCCCCAGCCGATGTTCACGATGGGCCGCATCGAGGGGATCGAGACGATCCTGCGCGACGTCGTCCGGCCGCGTGCGGCATATGTCGCGGCGCTGCCGGACGCGCTGCCCGCGGTCCAGAGCGTCTATCGCCTCGAGCCGGGGCCGCAAATGGTCCGGATGTGGGTCGACCGCGGGCGGTTCCGGCCCTACCCGGCCGACGTGCGGCGCCTCCTTCCAACCGACATCGGCGACCTCAACCGGCTCTACCAGCTCGGGTTCGCCTCGTGGCTGCCGTCGGCTTCGATCGCCGACGGGGTGTACTTCGGGATCCGGGTCGGCGGGCGGTTGGTGGCCGCGGCCGGCACCCACGTGATCAGCCGCGACGCGCGTCTCGCGGTCGTCGGCAACGTCCTGACCCACGTCGACTACCGCGGCCGCGGGTTCGCGACCGCCGTCACCGGCGCAGTGACGGCAGAGCTCCTGCGGAGCTGCGACCAGGTCGTCCTCAACGTCCGCTCCGACAACCCGCCCGCGCTGCAGGCATACCGTCGGCTCGGCTATGCCGAGCACGTCCGGTTCGAGGAGCGCCTCGCTCATCGCCTCGGTTCGCCGTGGCCGGACTTCACGGCTCCGATCCGCCGCTTGTTCACTCGCAGGGAGAACTGAATTTCCATGACCGACACCGTCGCCCCGACCGGCAACCCGGGCCCGTCACCGACCGCCGGCGCCCGGCCGGGCCATGACGTGACCGATCTCGGGCTCGCGTCGGAGGGCGTCCGCCGGATCGAGTGGGCCGAGCGGGAGATGCCGGTCCTGCGCCTGATCCGCGAGCGGTTCGAGCGAGAAAAGCCCCTCGCCGGGATCCGGATCGGGGCGTGCCTTCACGTCACGACCGAGACCGCGAACCTGATGCGGACGCTCAAGGCCGGCGGAGCCGAGGTTCATCTCGCCGCATCCAACCCGCTCTCGACCAAGGACGACGTCGCCGCCGCGCTGGTCGCGGAATACGGGATCGCGACCTACGCCCGCCGCGGCGAGGACCGCGAGACGTATTACGCCCACCTGAACGCGATCGCCGACACCCGGCCGCAGATCACGATGGACGACGGCTGCGACCTCGTCTCGCTCCTCCACAGCGAGCGGCCGGACCAGGTCAAGGAGGTCCTCGCCGGGACCGAGGAGACGACGACGGGCGTGATCCGGCTCAAGGCCATGGCCGCCGACCACGCTCTCGGGTTCCCCGTCGTCGCGGTCAACGAGGCCCAGACCAAGCACCTCTTCGACAACCGGTACGGGACCGGCCAGAGCACGATCGACGGGATCCTGCGGGCGACGAACATCCTGCTCGCCGGACGGAACGTCGTCGTCGCCGGCTACGGCTGGGTGGGGAAGGGGATCGCGTCACGGATGGACGGGATGGGCGCCCACGTCGCGGTGATCGAGGTCGACCCGGTCCGCGCCCTCGAGGCGCTGATGGACGGGTTCCGGGTGATGACGGTCGCCGAGGCAGCCCCGTGGGGCCAGCTGTTCGTGACCGCGACGGGCAACGTCAATGTCTTCCGACGCGAGCACTTCGCGGTGATGCGCGAGGGAGCGGTGATGGCCAACTCCGGCCATTTCGACGCCGAGCTGGACCTCCAAGCCCTCCGCGAGATGGCCGAGGGCCACGTCCGCGAGGTCCGCGAGAACGTCCAGGAGTTCGACATCGGCGGCCGCAAGATCAACCTGATCGCGGAGGGCCGGCTCGTCAACCTCGGGGCGGCCGAGGGCCATCCCGCGGCGGTCATGGACATGAGCTTCGCGAACCAGGCGCTGTCCGCGGAGTACGTTGTTCAGCACCACGCCGAGCTCACGCCGCAGGTCTACGTCGTGCCCGAGGCGATCGACGCGGAGGTGGCGCGGCTGAAGCTCGCCGCGCTCGGGATCACGCTCGACGGGATGACCGCGGAGCAGAAGGAATACGTCTCGTCGTGGCAGCACGGGACCTGAGCGGGCCGCGAGCATGACCAGTCCGGCCGACCCGCGGGGCGCGACGCTGACGGTCGCGCCGTATGGCGCTTGGCCGTCGCCGTTCGCCATCGAGCTGCTGACCCGCGGCGCGGTCACCCTCGGCGACATCGGTGCGGCCGGCGGCCGGCGCTGGTGGCTCGAGGGCCGGCCGGAGGAGGGCGGACGCCAGGTCCTCGTCCGCCGCGCGCCCGACGGTACGATCGTCCGCCTCTCGCCCGAGGGCTTCAACGTCCGCGACCGGGTTCACGAGTACGGCGGGGGCGCCTTCCTCCACGAGGACGACCTCGTCCTCGTCTCGGACTTCACGACGGGCCGCCTTCACCGCGTCGTCGCGCCCGAGGTCCTCGAGCCGCTGACGCCCGCGGACCGCGCCTGGCGCTTCGCGGACCTGTCGCTCGACCGGGCTCGCAACCGGGTCCTCGCGATCTGCGAAGACCATGAGCCCGCCACGCTGGCGCTGCACGGCGAGGCCGAGAACACGGTCGTCGCGATCGACCTCGACGACGGCGCGGTCACCGTCCTTGCCGAGGGCTCGGACTTCTTCGCCGCGCCCCGCCTGTCGCCGGACGGATCGCAGCTCGCGTGGCTCCGCTGGGACCACCCGAACCTGCCGTGGGACGGGACGGAGCTCGTCCTTGCCGATCTCGGCCCCGATGGACGGCCCGCAGACGCCCGCGTCGTCGCCGGCAGCCCAGCCGACTGGATCTCCCAGCCACGGTGGTCGCCGGCCGGCGTCCTCTATTTCGCGGCCGAGCCGGACGGCTGGATGAACCTGTTCCGGCTGACTGCGGACGACCGGATCGAGCGTGCGAGCGAGGCGCTTGAGGCGGAGTTCGCGTTCCCGGACTGGGTGTTCGGCCTGGCGAGCTACGCGTTCGCCGCGGATGGCTCGATCGTCGCCGTCGGCCGCAGCCGCGGGCGCGACCGCCTGTACGGGATCGGAGCGGATGGGTCCGTGATGCCGTACGACCTGCCGTTCAGCGAGATGAGCAATATCGCGATCGACGGCTCCACGGCCGTCCTTCGGGCCGCCGCCACCGACCGGCCGTGGGCGATCGTCGAGGTCGACCTGGCCACGGGCTTATCGACCGCCCTGAGCCGCTCCATCGGACTTGAGGTCGATCCGGGCGACGTCTCCCTCGGCGAGCACGTCGAGTTCCCGACCGACGGCGATCGGACTGCGTTCGGGATCCTCTATCGTCCGACCAGCAGCTTCTGCCGCGGCCCGGAGGCGACTCTTCCGCCGTTGATCGTCACGAGCCACGGCGGTCCGACAGCACAAGCCTCGACCGCGCTCGCCGTCCCGATCCAGCTGTTCACGAGCCGCGGTTTCATGGTCCTTGACGTCGACTACGGTGGCTCGACGGGCTACGGCCGCGACTACCGCAAGCGACTCGAGGGCCAGTGGGGAGTCGTCGACCGGGCCGACTGCGTGGCCGGCGCGCGCTGGCTCGCCGCAGAGGGCATGGTCGACGAATCGCGCATGGCGATCCGGGGCGGCAGCGCCAGCGGCTACACGACCCTCTGCGCGGTCACGTTCAGCGATGCGTTCTCGGCCGGGACGAGCTACTTCGGCATCGGCGACCTCGAGACGTTCGTCGCCCAGACCCACAAGTTCGAGTCGCGCTACGTCGTCCGCCTGGTCGGCCCTTATCCGGAGCGGAAGGACCTGTATCGCGCTCGCTCGCCGCTGAACTTTGCCGACCGGATCTCCTGCCCGGTCCTGATCCTCCAGGGCGCGGAGGACCGGATCGTCCCGCCGGCCCAGGCCGAGCAGATCGTCGACGTCCTCTGGGAGCAGCACCTCCCCCACGCCTACCTGCTGTTCCCGGGCGAGGACCACGGATTCCGTGCGGCCGCCAACATCATCCGCTCGTTCGAGGCGGAGCTGTCGTTCTACGGTCAGGTCTTCGGCTTCGAGCCGGCCGACGGCATCGAGCCGATCACGGTCGAGTTCCTTGACGGTGCGGCGCCCCTCGGGGATGGGACACCGCCACCGGCTGGCGCCGCGACCCCGGTCACGGGCCGACCTGTGCCGCGATGATCTGCGCGTCGGTGCCAGGCGGGATCGGGATCGCGGCGACGACCTTCGAGTCGAGGGAGACCAGGACCAGCTCGGCCGCCGCCGTCGGCCGGCTGACGAACAGCGCCAGCGCCGCATAGCGTCCACTCACGCCGACGAAGGCTGCGGCCGTCAGCGGTCCGGTCTCGAGGATCGGCGGCCCGGCGGTCCCGTCGAGCCCGAACTTTGCGAGGGTCACCTGATCTGGATAGATCAGGGTGTTGGCCGAGACCGCGTACAGGCCACCGTCATTGCCCCATTCCGCCGCGATCGTGGCGGGACCCGGCAGCGCGAAGGCAAAGCCCGAGTCGGGGTTGCGGACCTCGACGATCCGCGGTCCGCCGACCGCGTCGGTCCCGATCCGCCAGGTCGCCGTTCGGCCGGTGGCCGGGTCGACCGTTCGCGTGCCGAGCGTCCCGGGCCTCGGCACCAGCCCGTCGGGCCGGCCGACGCCGAAGTCCATGATCCGCTCGACGCGCCTGCCGTCGCTCGACACGCGGAACTGGCCGATCAGGATTCCGAGCTCGGGCGAGATCACGCCGCCGTAGATCCATGCCCCATCCGCCGAGAACCCGAGCGGCACTGTCCGCGGCTCCGTCGCCGGCAGGCTGATCGAGCCGTTCGGGATCGGGCTCGGCAGGAACACGTCGCCGGGCAAGTGGACCAGGCGCTCGGCCGTCGTTCCGGCCGCGTCGACCGTCACGAGGTGCCACACCCGCGGCCGGCCGCTGGTCACGACGAGCCGGCCGTCGGCCGACCAGAGCGCGCCTGACGCCGCCGTCAACCCGGTTCCGGACCACCTCAGCTTGCCGTCGCCATCGAGCAACCGGGCCCGATCGCCAGTGTCCCCGGCATCCGTTCCAAGTGACAGGAGCAGGAGACGGTCGCCGATCGGGGCGAGGACAGGAAAGATCGTGTCCGACGCGCCGACGGCTGGCGGCAGCGGAACCTCGCGGATCGTGGCCAGGCCCTGGCCGGCGATCCACGAGCGGATCCTGAGGGCGGTCGCGGTCCGCTCGACGAACGTCACGGTCGGATCGCCGGGCATGGCGCGATCCGCGGCAGCCACGAGCGCCTCGACCCGGGCCCGGTTCGGAGGCCGCGCGGCCGGGCCCGAGGCGGAGGCCGTCGGAGCCGGGACGGCCGCCCGACCGGACCCGACCGGAGCCGCGATGCCCTGGGGAGCGCCGACTCCGATATGGGCGAGCACGAACGCGGATCCGATCGCCGCCGCGATCGTGAAGGCGACGGCCGCCGCCCGTCGCGTCTGGCCGCGGCCACCGGCGATCCGCTCGACCGGGGCATCGTAGCAAGCGTCGGGACGCGGATCGCTCACGGAGTCGCGCCGGCGACCTCGCCGCCCCCGGCGATCTCGCGCAGAGTGGCCATGCCCCGGGCCACGTCGCCGAAGCTCGTCGTCAGCGGCGAGAGCCCGAGCCGGATCGTGTCCGGCGTGCGGAAGTCGGGCAGCACGCCGGCGTCGATGAGCCGGCGGGTGAGGGCCCGGGCGTCAGCTCGTCGGATCGACACGTGGGCGCCGCGCCGGGCCGCTTCGCGAGGGCTCCCGAGGCTGAAGCCGAGCGGAGCCAGCCAGGCATCATGGAGGGCGATCGCATACTCGGTCAGGGCGATGCCCTTCGTGCGGATCGCATCGACTCCAGCCTCGATCGAGATACGGATCCCCTCCTCGGCCGCCGCGAGGCCGAGGACACCCGGTGTCCCCGTGAGCCAACCGCCGATCCCCTCGATCGGCCGGAATCCCTGGCCCATCTCGAACTGATCGGCCTGCCCGAACCAGCCCTGGATCGGGTTGCGGAGCGCCGCCTGGAGATCGCGCCGGATGAAGAGGTACCCCGGCGCCCCCGGACCGCCATTGAGGTACTTGTAGGTGCAGCCGACCGCGAGATCGACCTCGTGCTCGTCGAGCCCGACGGGGATCGCCCCGGCCGAGTGCGACAGGTCCCACAGCACGAGCGCCCCGGCCTCGTGAGCGAGGGCGCTGATCCGCGGCAGGTCGGCGATCGCCGCCGATCGGTAGTTGACGTGGCTAAGCGTGACCAGCGCGACGTCGCCGGGGTGCGCCGCCAGCGCCGCGGCCACGTCGTCGACCGTCGGGCCGTCGATCGGGTCCGGGTCGAGCCAGCCGATCTCGCGGTCGCGGTCGCGGGCGAGGCCCTCGAGGACATAGCGGTCGGTCGGGAAGTTCGCCCGGTCGGTGACGACGAAGCGGCGTCCCGGCCGGGCGTCGAGCGCCGCGCTGGCGAGGCGGTAGAAGTCGACCGTCGTGGAATCGCAGATCGCGACCTCGTCGGGGCCGGCGCCGAGGAGCCCGGTACCGAGCAGGTCGCCGACCCGTTGCGGCTCGGCCAGCCAGTGATCCCATCCCCGGATCAGCTCGCCCGCCCATTCCTCGGTTGCGACCCGGGCGAGGCGCTCGATCGCGCGGAGCGGCGGCCGGCCGAGGGAGTTGCCGTCGAGGTAGACCATTGCGGGGTCGGGAATGACGAAGCGGCGGCGGAAGGGGGCGAGAGGGTCGGCCGCGTCGAGATCGGCCGGATCGGCAGTCGCGATCGGAGCCGGCTGGGTGGTCATCGCCGGAGTCTAGTCCGCGACGTGGCGCGGGAGCCGCGGGCCGATCCGGTGATACCCTCCGGGCAATCCACGCTGAGGGCCCAGATGACGAGCATTGTCGACGCGTCGCAGTACCTGTTCACCTCGGAATCGGTGACCGAGGGTCATCCCGACAAGATGTGCGACCAGATCTCGGACGCGATCCTCGACGAGATCATCCGCGACGACCCGTACGCCCGCGTCGCGTGCGAGACGGCCACGACCACAGGGCTCGTCCTCGTCCTCGGCGAGATCACGACCAACACCTACATCGACTTCCAGACCATCGTCCGCGACACGGTCCGCGACATCGGCTACACGAAGGCCGAGTACGGCTTCGACTATCAGACCTGCGGGACGCTCGTCTCGGTCAAGGGCCAATCGCCAGATATCGCCCAGGGCGTGAACTCGGCCCTCGAGGTCCGCGAGGACGCGGCTGCCAATGAGCTTGGTGCCGGCGACCAGGGAATGATGTTCGGGTTCGCCTGCCGCGAGACGCCGGAGCTGATGCCGCTCCCGATCGCCCTCGCCCACCGGATGGCGTGGCGACTGGCCGAGAGCCGCAAGTCGGGGCAGCTGCCCTATCTCCGGCCGGACGGCAAGACCCAGGTGACCGTCGAGTACGAGCGCGGCATCCCGAAGCGGGTGCGGACGGTCGTGCTCGCTGCCCAGCACGACCCCGATGTCCGGTTCGATCAGCTCCAGGACGACATCATCGAGGCGGTGATCCTGCCGACCATCCCGGCCGACCTTCGCGACACCGACCCCGTGATGCACGTCAACCCGACCGGCCGGTTCGTGACGGGCGGGCCAATGGGCGACGCGGGCCTAACGGGCCGCAAGATCATCGTCGACAGCTACGGCGGGATGGCGCGTCACGGCGGTGGTGCGTTCTCCGGCAAGGATCCGACGAAGGTCGACCGGTCGGCGGCCTACGCGGCGCGGTGGGTCGCGAAGAACGTCGTGGCCGCCGGCCTCGCGGATCGGTTCGAGGTCGAGATCGCCTACGGCATCGGCATCGCCCGGCCAATCTCCTTCTCGGTCGAATCGTTCGGGACCGGCAAGCTCCCGGACGACGAGCTCCAGCGCCTGATCGAGCGCCACTTCGACCTCCGTCCCGCGTCGATCATCGCGGCGCTCGACCTGCGCCGGCCGATCTACCGCCAGACCGCGGCGTACGGCCATTTCGGGCGGCCCGAGCTCGACCTGCCCTGGGAGCGGACCGACATGGCGGCTCTCCTCGCGTCGGAGGCCGGCGTCAGCCTCCCGGAGCCCGTTCCCGCGGCATGACCGACGTGGCGGCTGTCCCGTCCGCGCTCGCTGGCTTCTGTGCCGCCGTCGACGATTTCGACCGCCGGCTCCGGGTCATCGACGACCGTTCGCTCGAGGCGTACTGGGCCTGGGAGGCCTATGACGAGGAGGGCGTCCGGTTCGGGATCCTGCGTACGGCCGAGCAGGTTGGCGACGTTGCCGTCGAGATCGCGGCCGCGCGCGCCGAGGCGGGAGCCACGCTGACCCGCGTCCGGCGCATCCTCGGCCGATACCTCGTGGCGTGGCGCGAGCTGTGGTCCGTCGCCGATCGAGCCGACGCGGTCCTGGACACGGTCCCACAGGAAGGCGAGTGGCCGCTCCGGACGATCCTCGATCACCTCATCGAAGCCGACCTCGGCTTCCTCGTGACGATCCGCAACGGCCTCGACCAGCACCGCTCCGGGGTCGCGGCGCCGAGACGGGTCGGCTCTGACGAGGCGTGGCTTGCCGCCGCCGAGATCGAGGATGCGGCGTGGCGCGCGGCGATGGACGGAAACCTTGCCGACATCCGGGCCTTTCATCGGAGCGGCCGCGATCGAACCCTGGCGCGGCTCGGCGGGATGACCGATCCGGAGCTCGAGCTCGAGTCGCCGTTCTGGGACGGCGAGCGGACGAATCGCTTCCGGCTCGGCCGGATCGAGTCGCATCTCCGCCAGCACACGATCCAGGCCGAGAAGGCGGTCCAGGCCACGATCGGGCCGCCGCGCGAGGTCGAGCGGCTGCTCCGGCTGTTGGCCCGGGCGACGGGCGACGTCGAAGCTGCGGCGATCGGAGCGGATCCGAAGCTCCTTGGGCCGGTCCTCGACCCGCTGGCCGCCGAGATCGCCGCCCGTGCCGATGAGCTGGTCGCCGCGACCGCCCACCAGGTCATCGCGGGCTGATCCTCACGCGACGCCCCGGCGCGCGCACGATGCGGGTTCCGCGCCAGCGCCGGCCTCTAACGGGCCCACCTTCTGACAAACGAGCCTCAGGCGGTCACAAGTCAGCCGATTCCTGACATACGATCACCAGGCGGGCGGATGGCAATTTCTCGGGACCCGCTCACGCTCAGTGCGGGGCTTCGTCCCGGCGCGCTTCCGGCTACCGACCGCCTGGAATTCGTTTGACAAATTCGAGGGGCGGGGAAGCGCGGGGCGGGGAAGCGCGGGCGGGGAGGGGCTGCGCCGCCGCGGGCCCGGGAGCTCAGCCTCCGCCGAAGGCCCGTACGCCAGCCTCGACGGCCCGCTGATCCTGGCCGCTGTCCCCGCCGCTGACCCCGACCGCGCCGACCAGCACCCCGTCGCGCTCGAGCGGCATGCCGCCGGCAAAGATGATCGTTCGCCCGCCCGCAACGGTGTGATACCCGAAGAACTCGGTGCCCGGCTGGGTGATCGGCGGCAGCTCGCCGGTCGGCATCCGGTTCACGAGCGCCGTGAACGCCTTGTCGCGAGCGAGCGTGATCCCGACGAGGTCCGCTCCGTCCATCCGCTCGAAGGCCACGAGCTGATCGCCAGAGTCGACGACGGCGCACGACATCGCCACCTGCATCGCCCGGGCCTCGACCTGGACGGCGGCGATGACCGCCCGCGCAGCAGCCAGCGTCAGCCCGGCGGCCTGCGACGCGGTCGGGCCGCGCCAGGAATCGACGATGTCGAGAACGAACGGATCGCTCGGCTCGCCCTCCGCCTCAGCCACCCTGCTGCTCGACGATCATCCCGGCCACTCCGGACGGCCCGCCGGTTCCGCTTCGGCGGGCGTGGCGCGAGAGCACGAACTGGCCGACGACCAGGATCGCCAGGGTGACGAACAGCATCACCGCCGCGACGGCGTTCGTGGCCGGCGTCACGCCCTTGCGGAGGGCGCTGAAGACGTACAGCGGGATCGTCGTCTGGTTCGTGCCGTGGACGAACGACGTGATGATGTAGTCGTCGAACGAGAACGTGAACGAGAGCAGGAAGCCCGCGACGATCGCCGGCAGCAGCTGCGGGAACGTGATCTGCCAGAACGTCCGCCAGGGCGTCCCGTACAGGTCGAAGGACGCCTCGATGTGGGTCCGGTCCATGTTCGAGAGGCGCGCCTGGACGAGCAGCAGCACCAGGCTGATGTTGAAGACCGACAGGGCGCCCACGATCGTGTGGTAGCCCAGCCCGATCTCCGGACCGCCGGTCAGATTCGAGAGCAGCCCGCCGCGCCCGATCGTCACCGCAAAGAAGACCAGCGTCGACAGTGCGATCACGATCTCCGGGACGATCAGGCTGACATAAGTCAGGGCGTCGAACGGCAGGCGGAACCACTTCGGCGCACGCTGGACGCCGAGAGCGGCCATGGTCCCGATGATCGTGGACACGGTCGCGGTCGCGACACCGACGATCAGGCTGTTGATGAGGTTCCGCTGGATCGACTTGTCAGTGAACACGTACTCGTACCAGCGAAGGCTGAAGCCCTCCCAGTTGGTGACTCTCGTACTCGTCGCGTTGAAGCTGAAGACGACCACGACGATGATCGGGATGTAGAGGAACGCGTAGACGAGCCAGGTATGGCTGCGCAGCCAGAGCTCGACGAGCACCCCCGATCGATCGCGGGCCGGCCGCCGGCCGCGCGGCATCTCGCGCCTGGCCACGAGCGGGGCGGCGGGCGTCGTGGCTGGTGTCGCGGGGGCGCTCATCGACGTTGTCCCGCAGCACGCCAGCGGCCCAGGCGGCCGATCACAGCATGCTCACTTCGCGGCCGCGCCGGCCGCGGTTGATGAACCACACGTAGAACGTGACCGAGATCAGCATGATCGCAATGAGGACGACGGCCTGGGCCGAGCCGCCCGGCCAGTCGCGGGCCTCGAGGAAGCGCAGCACGAGCGCGCTGCCGACCGTGAACACCCGCCCGTAGCCGAGGATGTTCGGGATCACGTACTCGCCCATCATCGGGATGAAGACGAGGATGCTGCCGGTGATCAGCCCGGGTAGCGCGATCGGCAGGGTGATCTGGCGGAACGTCGCCCAGCGGCCGGCGCCGAGGTCCTTGGACGCTTCGACGAGACTGCGGTCCATGCGCTCGAGGGTCACGTAGAGCGGGAACACCATCAGCGGCAGGTAGCCGTAGACGAGCCCGAGCTGGACGGCCCAGTCGGTGCCGAGGATCCGGAACGAGGTATCGCCCGTGATGCCCTGGACGAACCCGGCCAGGCCCTCGGGCCCGAGGATCGTCAGCCACGCGTAGGTCCGGATCAGGAAGCTCGTCCAGAACGGGACGACGAGCAGGACGATGAAGAGGCCCTTGCGCCGGCCGGCCCGGGTCGCGATGTAGTACGCGAGCGGCAGCCCGACGAGCAGGCACAGGATCGTTCCGATGATCGACAGCCGCAGGCTCGTCACGAGCGGGTCGACATTGTTTGCGATCAGGTCGGCGTAGTTGTTCGTGGTGAAGCCGCCCGCGTAGCCCCCGGTCGTCCCGCGAAACCCGAAGCTGAAGACCACCACGATCACGATCGGGGCGACCAGGAGCAGCAGGTACCAGAGGCTGGCCGGGAGCAGCAGGACGCCGGTCAGCAGGCGCGAACGCCTGCTGACGCTTGCGGTCATGGAGGCGGCTCGCCGAGGGGGCTTACTTCCTGCCGATCTTCGACTTGAACTCGGCCCAGATCTGGACGCGAAGCGGGTCGTCGGACACGTTCTTCGCGCTCTCGAGCAGGCCGGAGTCGAAGATCGCTTGGGGGACGAAGATCGTCGGGTCGTCGAGGATCTTCTGGGGAATGAGCTTCTTCGCCTCGTCGTTCGGCGTGGCGTAGGCGTTCGTGATCGTCTCCTGGGCCTGGATGGCCGGCTCCTCGATGAAGTTGAGGAACGCGTGCGCTGCGATCGGGTGGGGCGGATCCTTGAAGATGACCCAGGTGTCCATCCAGTACAGCGTCCCGTCGGTCGGGATGAGGTACTTCGTGTCAGCAGTCTTCGGATCCTGGATCAGCCCGTCGAGGCCGCCCGTCCAGGTCAGCCCGAGCACGGCCTCGCCGGTCTGGAGCTTCTTCTGGTACTGGTCGGAATCGAGGGCCAGAACGTGCGGCGCCAGCGCCATCAGCAGGTCCTTCGCCTTGCCGAGCTCGGTCGGATCGACCGAGTTGACGCTGTAGCCGAGCGCCTTGAGCGGGGCGACGAACACGTCGCCCGGCGAGTCGACGATGACGATCTTGCCGCTATAGGTCGGCGCCACGGCGAAGAAGTTCTTCCAGCTGCTGACGTCTTCCTTGACGAATTTCGTCCGGACCGCGATGCCGGTCGTTCCCCAGTCCTTGGGCATCTGGTACTCGTCCTGGGGATCCCACCACAGGCCCTTGAACTGCTTGTCGATGTACTTCGCGTTGGGGACCTTGGTCCAGTCGATCTTCTGGATGAAGCCGCCCTGGACCAGGGCCGGCGTGAACTCGGCGGTCGGCGCCCCGACGTCCCACTGGCCTCCGGCGCCGGCCTGGAGCTTCGTCAGGAGCTCCTCGTTCGACGCATACGTGTCGTAGGTCCAGTCCTCGACGTTGTAGCGCTTCTGGAACTCCTTGATGTTGCCCGGATCGATGTAGTCCGACCAGTTGTACATCCAGAGATGGCCTTCGGTCGGCTCCTGGCTGAACAGCGCCTCCGACGGAGAAGCTGCGGCCGCCGACGGCCCGACCGACGGCGGCGCGGCGGATGTCGCCGTGCTCGAAGCCGGCGCCTCCGACGCCTTCGCTCCCGAACACGCGGCGATGAAGGCGGCCATCCCTGCCATGGCGCCGCCGGCCATGAAACCGCGCCGGTTCACGCGCGTCTGCGACATCCGCCGCAGGATGCTCTCGAGATCCTCGTTCGCCACGTCTCTCCTCCTGCCGTCCCGATGACGGCTCGCGCCCTCTCCCACGTCCGCCGCCGCTCGTTCGCGGACGGACCTCAGCTGATGAGGACCAGGTTGGCCTCCTCGCGCCAGGAGACTACGACCCGGTCGCCCGGTCCGAGCCCTGGCCCGCTGCTCGCCCCTGCTGCGTTCTGGCGTCGGACGACCATCTCGCCCGCCTGCGCCGTGTCGACCCGATATTCGGTCTGGTCGCCAAGGTAGGTGCCCTGGCGAACGCGTCCTTCGACGGCATTCCATCCAGGCTCGCCCGTCGCGGTCTCCGCCGGCTCGATCCGGATCCGCTCCGGACGGATCGCGACGATGACCGCGTCGCCGGGCGCCGGCGCCGCGTCGGGCGCGGTGATCCGACCCTGGAGACGGAGCCCGCGGTCGGAGTCGACGATCGCGCGCCGGGTGGCGCCGTCGATGCTGACGATCGTGCCGGGGATCGGGTTGGAGGCCCCGATGAAGTTGGCGACGAACCGGTTGACCGGCCGCTCGTACAGCTCCTCGGGATCACCCATCTGCTGGATGACCCCGTCGCGCATGACGACGATCATGTCGCTCATCGTCAGCGCCTCCTCCTGGTCGTGGGTCACATAGACGAACGTGATCCCGACCTCCTGCTGGAGGGCCTTGAGCTCGAGCTGCATCTCCTTGCGGAGCTTCAGGTCGAGGGCGCCGAGCGGCTCGTCGAGGAGGAGCACGGTCGGGCGGTTGACCAGCGCCCGGGCCAGGGCAACCCGCTGTTGCTGGCCGCCCGACATCTCCCACGTCCGGCGCCCCCCGTAGCCGCTGAGACGCACGAGGTCCAGGGCCTCTGCGACGCGGCGCTTCTCCTCGGCCTTGCCGACCTTCTTCTGGCGGAGCCCGTAGCCCACGTTCTGGGCGACGTCCATGTGGGGGAACAGGGCGTAATGCTGGAAGACCGTATTGACGTTGCGCTGGTAGGGCGGGACGCCGGCGATCGGCCGGCCGGCGAGCAGGATCTCGCCCTCGCTCGGCTGCTCGAAGCCGGCGATCATCCGGAGGGTCGTCGTCTTGCCGCAGCCCGACGGTCCGAGGAGGCTGGTGAACGACGCGACCGGGATGGCGAGGTTCATGTGGTCGACGGCGACGACCGGCCCGAACCGCTTCGTGACGCCGACCATCTCCACGTCGGGGTGGCCCTGACCAGTCTGGACGGGGCGCGATCCGGCCGCGCTGGACCCGCCGGCTGGCGCGCCCGGCGATCCGGATTCGGCGACGCTCGCGGGAACGGTCACGGGCCCCTCTCAGCGCAGCGGGATTGGGTGCGGCAACCGATCGTTGGTAAAGCGATGCTACAGGCTGCCGGGATGGTAGACGCCGCCGTTCCGCAGCGTCAACGCCGATTCAGCACGAGATTCGAATCGATGTGGTCGCCGGAACGGGATGGTTCGCATTGGCCTGAAGCTATACTTCAGCCCGATCGACCCATTGCCGCACATTCCGAGGGGTGCGCGTCGGATGGCTGCCAGTGAGCTCCAGCTGGGCCCGCGAATCCGGTCGCTCCGCCAGGCGCGCCAGGTGACCCTGCGCGAGCTCGCCGAGCGGGCCGGCGTGACGGAGAGCTTCCTCTCCCAGGTCGAGCGCGAGGTCACGAGCCCGTCGATCGCCTCGGTCCAGCGCATCGCGCGGGCCCTCGACCTGGGCATCGCCGAGCTCTTCGTCGACGAGGCCCCGATCGGCACGGTCGTCCGCCATGCCGATCGCCGCCGGATCGCGTATCCCGGTCTTCACGCGATCGACGAGTTCCTGACGATCGGGAAGAGCGGCAGGCTGCAGGTGATCCTGACGACGCTCGAGCCCGGCGGCGGGACCGGCGACGAGGCCTACGCCCATGAGTCCGACGAGGAGGTGGTGATCGTCCTCGAGGGCCGCCTGGAGCTGTGGGTCGGCGACGAGGTGCACCTGCTCGAGCAAGGCGACGCCATCACCTACTCGTCGCGCCAGCTCCATCGCAACCGCAACCCGGGGCCGGAGCGGGCGATCGTCCTGTTCTGCGCGACGCCGCCCAGCTTCTGAGCCCCCGCTTCAGTCGAGTCGCCCGAGTCACAGCCGACTCAATTCGGTCGCCAACAAACGTGGCCAGCGACCCGATTCGTCAGGAACGAGCGGCGGCCACGCTCACTGGCCGCCCGATTGAGTCCCCAGAGACTCGCGGGTCCGAGAAGATGGCCGGCGGGCCTCCGCCGAGGCCGATGCCCACCGGTATGATCGACCGATGTACGTGGTGATCCTCGCCGGGGGGGGCGGCACGCGGCTCTGGCCGCTCAGCCGGCCCGAGCGCCCGAAGCCCTTCCTGCCGCTCGTCGACGATCGGTCGCTGCTCCAGCACACCGTCGCGCGAGTCCAGGATCTGGTCGGCCCCGATGACATCTTCTGCGTCACCGATCGGCGCTACGGCAACCTCGTCCAAAGCCAGGTTCCCTCGGTCCGGCTGATTGTCGAGCCGACTGGCAAGAACACGGCAGCGGCGATCGCCCTCGCGACGGCGGCCATCGACCGCGATGACGACGAAGTCATGCTCGTCCTCCCGGCGGACCATTGGGTCCGCGACGAGCCGTTGTTCCACGCTGTGATCTCCGACGCGCTCGACGAGCTTGCGAATGGCTCCGTGCGGCTGGAGATCGACGATCCACTCGTGACGCTCGGGGTCCAGGTTGATCGGCCCGCGACAGAGTACGGCTACCTGATCCCCGATCTTGACCGGCGCCAGAAGCTGAAGCTGACGGCCTACGTCCTGCGGGCATTTGAGGAGAAGCCGGAGCTCGCGCGGGCGATCGTGCTGCAGAACGAGCCGGGCGTCGCCTGGAATGCGGGCATCTTCATGTGGAAGCGTCGGGCGATCCACGCGGCGCTCGAGAAGTACACGCCGCTGCCGATGCTGATCGACCAGGCCTTCGGCTCGACACTCGCGCTGGCGGGCGCCTACGAGCGGATCAACCCGATCTCGATCGACCGGGCCGTCATGGAGAGCGCCGCAGCCGACCACCAGGTCGTCATGGGGGCGATGGACGTTGGCTGGAGCGACCTCGGCAGCTGGACAGCGCTCCTTGCAGCGATGGCCCCCGAGCGCGTCGGGGGCGCGACGGGTCGGGTCGTCCAGACCGGCGAGACCATCGAGCTCGGGCCGGACGACCTCGTCATCCGGGCGGTGGACGGCCGCCTGGTCGTCGAGACCGGCCCCGCCGTCGTCGGCGGATCAGGCGGTACGATCGCGGCCGCCGGCGTGTGGGCCCACCTCGCCGGCGCCGGTCACCTCCTGCCCGAGGTGCGCGGCCTGCTCGAGCGGGTCGATGGCATGGAGGTCCGCGCGTGACGATCATCGCCGAGGTGCCGACGCCCACGAGGATCGTGTTCGGGACCGATGGCTGGCGGGCGAAAGTCGCCGACGACTACACGTTCGAGAACGTCCGCCGCTGTGCCGATGGGGTGGCCCGCTACGTCGTCGAGCGCGGCGAGCAGGAGCGGGGCGTGGTCATCGCCTATGACCGGCGTTTCGCGTCCGAGCACTTCGCCGCCGCCGCCGCCGAGGTCGTGCTCGCCCACGGCATCCCGGTTTTCCTCGCCGCGAACGCCGTCCCGACCCAGATGACCTCGTACGAGGTCGTCCGGCGCGGCGCGTCGGCCGGGATCATGATCACGGCCTCCCACAACCCGTGGACCGACAATGGATTCAAGGTCAAGGCGCCGACGGGCGCCGCCGCGGGCGGCGACATCCTGGCGGTCCTCGAGGCGGCCATCGCGACCAACGGCGGGACCGCGATCGAGCGGCGCCCCCTGGCCGACGCCGACGCCGCCGGCCTGGTCGAGCGGTTCGACCCGTTCGACGGCTACGAGCAGTACGTCCGCCGGACGATCGACCTCGACGCGCTCCGCGCGGCCGACCTCTCGATCCTCGTAGACCCGCTCTACGGCGTCGGGGCGGGCTGGATCCCGCGCCTCCTGCGCCACGGCCGGATCCGCGTCACCGAGATCCACTCCGAGCGCAACCCGTGGTTCGGCGGGATCAACCCCGAGCCGATCCGGCCGAATGTCGACGAGGCGCTGTCCCGGATCGGGGCCGGCGGCTTCGATCTCGGCCTGCTTCTCGACGGCGACGCGGACCGCGCGGGTGCCGCCGACGAGCGGGGCACGTTCATCCACCAGCTCGAGGTCACCGGGCTCCTGATCTATCACCTCGCGGAGCACCGGGGCCTGCGCGAGCCCGTCGTGATCAGCGTCAACAACACCTCGATGGCCACTCGGCTGGGGGAGCGCTACGGGATTCCGATCCATGAGACGCCGGTCGGTTTCAAGTACATCGGCCCCGAGATGATCGCGACCGGAGCGATGCTCGGCGGCGAGGAATCGGGCGGGTTCGGGTTCGGGATGCACCTGCCGGAGCGCGACGGGATCTACGCCGACCTGATGCTTCTCGAGCTCTTCCTCGCGGAGAAGGCGGCCGGCCGCTGGCCGGTATCGAAGGCCCTCGCCCACTTCCACGAGATTGCTGGAGCGTCGTCCTACCGCCGGATCGACGTCCACGTCGACCGGGCGCTCTACGACGAGACGAAGCGGCGCCTCCTCGTTGACCTCCGGGAACAGACCCCGACCGAGCTCGACGGCCATCCGATCGAGCGGACGGTGCCGCTCGACACGGGCGACGGCTTCAAGTTCTTCCTGGCCGACGGGACGTGGCTGCTGATCCGGGCGAGCGGCACCGAGCCGCTGGTCCGGGTCTACACCGAGGCGACGTCGCCGGAGCTGCGCGAGGCAATGCTCGTGGCCGGCGAGCGGCTGGTCCGCGGATCGTGACCGACGCCGATCAGCCCGCCCCGCCTGCCCCGCCCGGCGCCTTCGCCACGCGCCACGTCGCCAAGCCCTGGGGCAGCGAACTGATCTGGGCACTGACCGACCGCTACTGCGGCAAGGTGATCACGATCGAGACCGGCCGTAGACTGTCCCTCCAGTACCACGAGCGCAAGGACGAGGCGATCTTCGTCTCGAGCGGCCGGCTGCTCCTCCACCTCGAGGATGACGCCGGGACGATGACGACCCGCGAGCTCGGACCCGGCGAGGCGGCCCACGTTGCGGTCGGTCGGCGCCATCGGTACGAGGCGATCGAGCGAGTGGAGCTGATCGAGGTCTCGACGCCCGAGCTCGACGACGTCGTACGGGTCGAGGACGATTTCGGGCGGGAGGGGACGTCCGCGCCGTAGCCGCCGGCCGGGGACCATGAATGAGCTGGAAGCGCGCCTCCGCCGGCTCGGCCGCCAGAGCAGGGCCGCGGGGCTCGTCGCCGTCATCCTCCTTCCGGCTCTGCTGGGGGCCTGCGATTCGAGCACGGTGACCCCGCGGCCCGCGAGGACCACGGAAGCTTCGTCGCCCGGCGCGGCGTCGACCGTTCGATCGTCCCCGAGCCCGGACACTCCGGCGCCGTCGACCGCCCCGTCCGAGGGCCTGGCCGCGTCGTGGGCCCCGCTCGAAGCCTCTCCGTCGACCGGCCCGGTCATGGCCTCTCGGTACGACCAGGCCAAGTTCGGCTTCGCAGCGAAGGGCCTGCGCGGCGAGGTCATGGCGTTCGTCACGACGTCCCAGGTCGACGATGCCCTTGCCGGCCTCGACTTCGCCGCAACCTCGACGATCGCATTCTTCAGCCTCGAGGCGTCCGCGGTCGGCCGGATCCGCGACGATGGCCGCTGGACGATCTGGAACTCGGCCAATGTCGACAAGCTGATCGCGCGCGCCCACGCCAGTGGCACGAAGGTCGTCATCTCGCTGGCCCGGTTCTCCTGGTCGCCGCAGCAGACGGAGGTCTCGGCCACGCTCCTCGGGAGCAAGCCCGCCCGGGTCCGCCTGGCGCGGGCGGTGGCTGACGAGGTGGTCCGCCGCGGGGTCGACGGCGTCAACGTCGACTTCGAGCCGATCCCGACCGGCCACAAGGCCGAGTTCACCGATCTCGTCCGGCGGATCAGGACCGAGCTCGACGCCCGCGGCCCCGGCTACCAGCTGACGTTCGATGTCGTCGGCCATTTCGAGAGCTATGACGTGGCCGCAGCGCTCCGTCCGGGTGGCGCCGACGCGGTCTACCTCATGGGCTATCACTTCGCGGGGACGTTCTCGACGATCGCCCACGGGACCGCGCCGCTCGACGGCCCGCGCTACTCCGTCGCCGACGCGATCCGCGGCCTGCTCAAGGTCGCGACGCCGCACCAGATCATCGCCGGCGTCCCGTACTACGGCCATCTCTGGCCGACGGCGAGCGGTGCCCTGAACGCCCGGACCACCGGCCGCGGCTACGACGTCCTGTACCGGGACGCGCGGCTGATCGGCCAGAGCCATGGCACGACGTACGACCCGGTCGAGGAGGTCCGCCGGTCGGCCTGGCGTGGCCGCGCCTGCGCGACCTGCCCGGTCCAATGGTTCCAGCTGTACTTTGACGACGCCCATTCGCTCGGCGTCAAATGGGCCGAGTTCACACGCCAGGGCCTCCTCGGCACGGGCGTCTGGACGACCGCCTTCGAGGGCGATTCGGGCGAGCTCGCGGCAGCGCTGCGGAAGGCCTGGCTGGTCGGCGGCTGACGGGCTCGGGTGTTGCCGCGAGTGATCCCCGCGGGTTCCGTTCCGGCTCCGAATCGGTCCGTCGTGACCCGATTCCGGGGGTGACCCGGGCCGCCACCGGGTGTATGGTGACGCCACGACCGCCACTCACCGGTCGGGTGCACGACCGGACATGGCGGCCTCGTCAGGGCCCCTCGGAGGGCTGCGGAGGTATGCGTCGATGCACAGTTCCCTGATCGGCAAGGTCGAGAAGGCCAACCGCTACGCACGCGAACTCGATCGGATCACGGTCGACCGGGTCGCGCTCACGTTCCGCGGTGACAACGACACGCACCATGTCAGTCTCGACGCCGGTCAGTGGCACTGCACCTGCCACTACTTCGACAGTTGGCAAACCTGCGTCCACGTCCTCTCCCTCCAGAAGATCATGGGCGTGATGCTGCCCGAGGAAGCCCAGGAGTCGATCTTCTCGGCCCAGACGCCCGTCCCCGCCTGAACTCCGGCCGGCGACCTGATCGACGAGGGCGTCGGCCGACCGGCCGGCGCCCTTCCGATTCACTCCGCCGTCAGCGCAGCCATGCGACGGAGATCGGTCCGTCGCCGGCGACCTGGAGCGTGGGCACCGCGGTCCACACTCCGTCGGAGAGGACGACCATCTGGATCGTGGCGCCGCTGGTCGTGCGGCGCACGATCGCCAGCCTCGCGCCTGCGCCGTCGAGCGCCAGGCTCTCCGGTCCGGTCGCGGGCGGGCCGACGATCCGGGTCATGCGGGCCAGCCCATCCGCGGTCAGGTCCGCGCGCGCTCCGACGAACACGTTCCCGGAAGCCGACTCGTCGATCGCGACGCGGGAGCCGTCCATGGACGCGGCAAGGGCCACCCCGAATGTCGGGAGGTCGGCGACGGCGTGCGATTCAAGGTCGATCGCGACGAATCCGGACTGCTGGTTCGGCCCGATGGCGTCGATCGCGACGGTTGTCGGATCGAGCCAGATCGGCGGGCCGTTGAGCTGGTGGTCGACCGCCGTCGCCCGGCTGTCGCCGGACGGCAGCCCGACGACCACCAGATCGAATGTCTGGCCGGGCACGCTCTCTCGGGCGATGGCGATTCGATCTCCGGCCGGAGACAGGGCGAGCAGCGGCCGGTCGCCGCTGCCGTCGGTCGGAATGCTGAGCCGCTGCCAGTCGGGCCGGCCGTCACTCGCGTTGGGCGCGTGCCATGCGCCGAACCGGTCGTCGAGGACCACGATCGCACCGGAGCCCGCGGTGACCCCGACGATGACGGCGCCGATCGGGCCGGCGACCGGGTGAAGGTCGCCGGACGAATCGGTGGCCTGGAACGTTGCACCGCTGGCCACGAGCAGGCCTTCGACGGACGGCGGGGATGACGACGGTGCGCCCGATGGCAATCGGGAGACGGGAGGCGGGACGGGCGAGGAGCACGCGGCCAGACAGCCGGCCGCGAGGACGAGCGCGGCGCGCCGCCCCGACGCCGGGCGCCGGGACGACGAGCCGCGCAGGATCGGCGGATGGACGGTCATTCGACGAGATCGCCTCCGAGCAGGCTCCCGTCGCCTGCATCGATCCAGAGTTCGACCGACCGGAGGCGATCGACCAGTGCGCCGTGGGAATCGTACCGGGCGATCCACGCGAGACGGAGCGTCTCCGCCCGGGCGTCCGCGCGGACCGGATCGAACGCGTCGTTCCGGGCGACCCACGCGCGTTCGACGCCGACCAGGCGAAGGTCAGAGGCGGCCGCGCCCAGCCGCCCCGCGACGAGCCCGCCGGCGGCGACGCGCGCGGCGGCGGGCGTCATTGACCGGGATGGCGCCGCGGCGAGGGGGCGGTCGGTCCGGGTGAGGCCGTGGAACGAGCCGTCCGGCCAGAGCGAGATCCGGGTGCCGTCGCCGCGGACCGGCACGCCGTCGACGAGGCGCTGCCAGGTGATCGACCAGCCGCCCGAAGCTGCCGAGCGGCGGACGTCCGGCGGACCGCCCGGTGCAAGCCCCGCGGCGAGAGCGAAGGCACGCCCGCGCGCGGTGGCGCCCGGTCCATCGACGGTCCGGCCGGCCCCAGGCTTCCAGCCGAGGGCAACGGCCATCGCGACAGACCCGTCGAGCTCGAATCGGCTGATCGCGACCTCCCGACCGGCCGCATCAAACGAGGACACCTCGTCGTAGGTCCGGTGCTCGAAGGCATCGTCGAGCCGCCGCGCCCGATGACTGACGGATGGGATTCCGAGGGCGGCGTCGAGGGATCGGCCCCGCGCCTCCGCCCGGGCCAGATGGTCGGTCGGCGCGGCAACGGGCTGCGTCGAGCGATCGCCGGCCACGACCGGATCGGCGGCCTGGCCCGCGGAAACGCCGATCACGAGGGTCGCGCCGAGAGCCATCGCGGGCAGGGCGAGACGACCGGGTCGCTTCATGAAGGTTCGCATCTCCGGCTCCTCAGAGACAGTTCGGGCAGGACGAGACCCAGGGACCGGCGACCCCTGTCCAGTAGTAGGTGCCCCACCAGTCGGCGTCGAACGCGGCGTCTCCGAACGCTCCGAGCATCGCGATGTCGAATGACGCACCGACCCCGCGGCCGGCCGCGAGGCTGTTCCAGAATCGCTGCTCGAAGATCCATTCGTCCGAGTCCCAGCGGAGGCCGATGTAGCCGACATAGAACTCCGGCCCCTGGGTGGCCTTGGCGATCGACTTGGTCTTGGCGATCGCGAAGGCGTCCGGCATCGTCGTGTTGGCGTCGGCCGCGTGGCAGGTCGAGATGAACACCAGGTTGCTCTGCCGGGTGAGGCGCTTCGCCTTGATGTCCTTGGAGAAGACGATCGCCTGCGAGCAGTCTCCCGAATCTTCGCGGAAGCCGGTGTAGCGTCGGCCGTCCGTGTTCCAGTAGTAGTCGCCATGGCTGTGGACGTAGTAGCCCCAGTCGCCGGGCATCCGGTTCAGGGTCGCGGCCCGGGTGAAGGCCGTGCCGGTGAACGCGGAGGTGATGTGGCCGAGGCGCGTATAGGCCGCCTTGGCAGCAGCCTGCATCTTCGGGACGACGAAGTTCACGTCGCCATCGCAGGGCGGATTGAAGGCCGAGGCGTTGACGTCGACGGATGCGGGATACGCGGCCGCGAGCGATGCCGGGACTCCGACCGACATCAAGGCCATTGCGAGCAGAGGCGGAACGAGTGGACGCCACCAAAAAGCACGGGACACCTGGCTGTACCTCCTCCGGCGGTTGGGTCGGGCGGGAGGAGGGCGAGAGCGAGAGCGGAAGCGAGAGCAGCGGCAGAAGGGAGAGCGGGCCGCGATCCTGCCAGAGCCTGCTTATTCGCGGCTTACCACGGCGCCTGGAACCGACGCCGGCAGCGCGGCGACAGAGCGGCAGGGGACGGCCGGCAGCGAGGCGGTGCGGCGCGAGCCGTGCAGACCTGGGCGCCGGCGAATCCCGTGGTAGCATCGCCCCGCTACCTCGATTTGCCGCGGGGTCGCGAAGCCGGTGAGAGTCCGGCACAGTCGCGCTACGGTGACCATTCGTCTCGGAGACGGATGGAAGTCCGGTCGCCGGCCCCGCGGTCGATGCACGTACCTTCGCGAGAAAGGGCAGGCACCATGCGCACGTCCGGCTGAGCCAACTCCGCATTCGGCGTCCGAAGCGCAGGGTTGCGACCTCCCCGGCCCTCGCTCCTCCAATCGATCTGGAGCCTCTCGACGTGCCCGCTTTCCGCTCTTCCGATTCGCATCTTGGCGTCCGGTCCGCGCGCCGGCCCCTGCGGGCCCTGCTCGCGGCCTCGCTCTTCCTGCTCGCGGCCTGCGCCAGCGCCGCGACGCCCCGACCCACGTCGCCCCCCGACTCGACCGGCTCGCTCGTCGCCCCGGCGACCGCGACGCCCGCGCCCTCGCCCTCGGCGAGCCCGGCGTTCCCGACCACCCTCACCGGCGACGATGGGACGAGCGTGACCCTCGCGGCCGCGCCCGGGCACATCGTGTCGCTGACCCCGGCCGAGACCGAGGTCCTGTTCGCGCTCGGTGCGGGGAGCCGCGTCGTCGGCAAGGTCGAGGACATCGCCAACTTCCCGCCAGAGGCGAAGGACGTGCCGGTCGTCGGCACGTACAGCGGTATCGACGTTGAGAAGATCATCGGGCTCGGCACGGATCTCGTGATCGCCGGCGGCAGCGGCGGGACCCCTCAGGACGCGATCGACAAGCTGCGCTCGCTCAAGATCCCGGTCCTCGTCGTCTACGCGTCGGACGTCGGCGGCACCCTCGCCGACATCGCGCTGACCGGCTCGGCCGTTGGCAAATCGGCGGAGGCGACCGCGCTCGCGAATTCGATGCAGGCCGGGTTCGACCAGGTGGCGGCGGCGACGAAGGGCGCGACGGCGCCGCGCGTCTTCTACGAGACCGGCGACCAGCCGGCGATCTACGGGATCGCCGACAACTCGGTCTACGCCCAGATGATCACCCTGGCCGGTGGCACGCCGATCACGACCGGCAGCGCGACGAACTGGGAGATGTCGATCGAGAAGCTTGTGACGGCCAACCCGGACCTGATCATCCTCGGCGATTCGGCGTACGGCGTGACCGCCGACGCGGTCGCGAAGCGGCCGGGTTGGTCGGGCCTTGCCGCCGTCAAGGCCAAGGCGATCAAGCCGATCAACGACATCATCGTCACGCGCCCGGGTCCGCGCCTCGTCGACGGCCTGCGTCTCCTCGTGGCGGCGATCCACCCTGAGGTGGTGCTCCCGTCGGCGGCCCCGGACGGCTCTCCCGCAGCCTCGGGGAGCTGAGCCGAGTGGCGACCCGCCAGGACGCGGTCCCGCTCCGAACGCTCGGCGTGATGCGACATCCGCTGTCGCGGCGACCCGTCGCCCTGGCCGGCGCGGGTGTCGTGGCCCTGATCCTGGCGCTACTCGCCGGGGTCGGCATCGGCAGCGTGGCCGTCGCGCCAGGCGACACGATCGCGATCGTCGCCCATCGCCTGTTCGGCCTCGATCTCGGCGCGCACTGGTCCGCGGCCGCCGAGACGATCGTGTGGGACCTGCGCCTGCCGCGGGTCCTCGAGGCCATGGCCGTCGGGCTCGGGCTGGCGGTCGCCGGCGCGACGTTCCAGGGCCTGCTCCGCAATCCGCTCGCCGATCCCTACGTGCTTGGCACGGCGTCGGGGGCGGCCCTCGGGGCGGCGATCGCGGTCCTCATCCCGATCAGGATCGTGTTCCTCGAGTTCGGGCTCCTCCAAGGGTTCGCGTTCCTCGGCGCCCTCGGCTCGATCGCCGCGGTCTACCGGCTAGCGCGGGTCGGCGGGACGTCGCCGATGACGAGCCTCCTCCTGACGGGCTATGCCCTCGGCTCGCTCCTTGCCGCCGGCCTCGCGATGGCGATGTACCTGTCCGGGACGGCCCTCCGCCAGATCTTCTCGTACCTGCTCGGCAGCTTCGACAGTGCCTCATGGGGACGGCTCGCGGGCGCCGCGCCGATCATCCTCGTGGCCTCGCTGCTCATCGCCCTCCGATCGCGCTCGCTGAACGGGCTGCTGCTCGGTGAGGAGACCGCCGCCCATCTCGGGATCGAGGTCCGCCGGGAACGGGCGATCCTGCTGGCCCTGGCCTCGCTTGTGACGGCCGCCGCCGTGGCCGTCAGCGGGCTGATCGGCTTCATCGGACTGGTCGTGCCGCACGTCGTGCGCCTCGTCGTCGGGCCGAACGCCCGGCTCGTCCTGCCGCTCTCGGCTCTCGGCGGCGCCGTCCTCTTGTCCGTGGCCGACCTCGTCGCACGGAGCCTCGGCGAGGTGCCGGTCGGCGTCGTGACCGCGGTCATCGGGGCCCCGTTCTTCCTCCTGATCCTGCGCCGGACCCAGCGCGGGTACGAGCTGTGAGCGCAGCCCTGAACGAGGTCGCGATCGGGCTGCGCGGGGTCAGCGGCGGATACGGCGGGCGGCCGGTGGTCGACGCGATCGACCTCGAGATTGCGGTCGGCGACCGGGTCGCGGTCGTCGGACCGAACGGCGCAGGCAAGTCGACCCTGCTCCGATTGATGACGGGGCTCATCGCTCCGACCGCCGGCCGGATCGAGGTCGCCGGCACGCCCCTCGCCAACCTCGACCGTCGCGACGTGGCGCGCCGGATCGCCGTCGTCCCGCAGCTCGCGAGCCTGCCGTTCTCGGCGCGGGTGGAGGAGATCGTCGCGCTCGGCCGGCTGCCACATGAGGACCCGATCCGCGGGCTCCGTCCGGCGGATCGCGCCGCGGTGAGCGCCGCGATCGATCGGGTCGGGCTCGGGCGCCTCGTCGGGCGCGACGTCGGCGAGCTGTCCCTCGGCGAGCGCCAGCTGGTGCTCATCGCGGTCGCGGTCGCCCAGGACGCCCCGATCGTCATCCTCGACGAGCCGACCGTTCACCTCGACATCCGCCATCAGATCGACGTCATGGACCTCCTCGCCGACCTGAACGAGCACGATGGCCGGACCGTGATCGCGGTCCTCCACGATCTGCACCTGGCGGCCCGGTCGACGCCGCGGGTCCTCGTCCTCGACGGCGGACGGATCGTGGCCGACGGGCCGCCCCGGGACGCCCTGGGCCCGGCGGTCATGGGCGAAGTGTTCCGGGTCGACCCGGCCGAGCTGCCGGTCGGGCCGTGGAGCGCGGAGAAGGCTCCGGCCTGAGGCCCGGGCCGGGCGCGTCGGACCCGGCGCCATCGGCGATCATCGACGCATGCGCATCGCCGACTTCGCCCTCGAACGATTCTTCGCCCGCTGGGAGTTCGCCGTCCGCCATCTGCTCTGCGCGTCGGACGTCGAGGGCTGGCGAATGGCCGACCTGCTCGAGCTCGCCGACGACGAGACCGCGGCACTCTGGGCCGATCTCCGCCTCGGCTACACGGAGGCCCCCGGGCACCCCCTCCTCCGCGCGGAGATCGCGCGCCTCTACGACACGATCTCGGCCGAGGACGTCCTCGTCTTCGCGGGCGCCGAGGAGGCGATCTTCTGTCTGGCCAACGTCCTGCTCGGACCGGGCGACCACGCGGTCGTGACCTGGCCCGGCTACCAGAGCCTCTACGAGGTCGGCCGGGCGGCCGGCGCCGACGTCACGCTCCACGAGCTCAGCGAGGCCGACGGCTGGGCGCTCGATCCAAAGCGGATGCTCGCGTCGATCCGGCCCACCACCCGGCTCGTCGTCGTCAACGCGCCGCACAATCCGACCGGGATGTTGCCGACGGCCGCGGAGTGGGAGCACCTGACCCGCGAGCTGGACGCCCGCGGCATCCATCTCCTGGCCGACGAGGTCTACCGCTTCCTCGAGCTCGACGAGGCCGACCGGCTCGTGGCCGGGGCCGACACGTTCGCTCGCGGTGTCTCGCTTGGGGTGATGTCGAAGTCCTTCGCGATGGCCGGGCTCCGGATCGGCTGGCTCGCGACCCGCGACCGCGACCTCCTCGCCCGTTGCGCCACGTTCAAGGACTACACGACGATCTGCTCGTCGGCTCCCGCCGAGATCCTCGCGATCATCGGAATGCGTGCCCGCGCCACGGTCCTGGCACGATCGCGCCGGATCGTATCGAGCAATCTTGCCCTCCTCGATCCGTTCTTTGCGGAGCGGTCGGACCGGCTCTCCTGGGTCCGGCCGCGCGGCGGCTCGATCGCGTTCCCGCGGCTCCTCGACCCGGAGCCGATCGAGGACTTCGCCGCGCGCCTCGTCCAGACCGAGGGCGTGCTCCTCCTTCCGGGCTCGACCTTCGGGTTCCCGGGCAACCACTTTCGGCTCGGGTTCGGGCGAGAGGGCCTGCCGGCGGCGCTCGACGGGCTCGAACGGTTCCTCGATCAGGCGTCCGAGCGGCGCTGATCGCCGTGTGGATCGATTCCATCCACCCGCAGCTTGACGACGTCGCGGCGACGATGACCGACGAGGAGTGCGGCTTCGCCCGCGGCGAGCTGAGGCCGTTCCGCGTGTCGCTGTTGCGCGGACGCGACTGATCTTCGCGCCCGGCGCGCGCTGGCCTTGCGCGGTCGTCGATGATGAGCGCCGATCCGTCGAGCCGGGAGGGTTTCACCCGGCCACGCCTGTCACAGAACGGGGTTCCATGGAGATCCATCTCGGGACCGAGCGCATCTTCGTCCTCCAGCAGCGCCAGGCCGTGGACGAGCTCCGCCAGCACGCGATGGATCGCCGGACGCAGGCGTTCGGGAGCGGTCTCGGGTCGATCCTCCAGCGGCCGAAGTCCGACGACGTCGTCCTCGTCGCCAGCCAGCGCCGGCTCGAGCCGTTCTGGCACGTCGTCGGCCGAGCGCAGTACGTCTACGAGCGGCGCCGCGAATACTCGGTCGTCGCGAGCGCAGCCGAGGTCCGCGAGGTCACGATCCACGACGAGTCCTACGCTGTCACGGCCACGGGTCCCGGGCCGGGCCGGTTCACGGTCCCGACCCTCGAGCACTGCCGCGAGGAGCTTGCCCACACCCTCGACGCGGATGCGCGGACCGGGGCGAAGGTCGCTGACGCGGCCGACGTCCTTTCCGGGCCGCGCGACGAGATCGCCGATCCGGCGACGCTCAGCGCCGACAACACGATCGTGGTTCCGCCGGAGCAGCGCGCCTCGTTCGTCGTCCGGCAGCTGCTCGCCGAGATGATGAAGCCGGTCCAGGCCGACCGGATCCTCGAGGAATCGCTGACCCTCGAGACAATCGACCTGTGCTACCGCCCGGTCTGGGCGTTCGAGTTCCACTGGCGCGCGAAGGACAAGCGCGGCGTGGTCGAGATCGACGGCGTGACCGGCGCGATCCGCCACGATGGCTCGCTCCTGCCGCAGCTCGACAAGGTCATCACCCGCGACGCGCTCTTCGACATCGGCGCCGACACGATCGGCCTGCTCGTCCCGGGCGGGAGCATCGCCGTCAAGGTTGCCCGAGCCGCCCTCGACAAGTCGTACTGATCCAGAGCGGCCGTTCGAGCGACAACTCGTCGGGTCCGGGGGGCGACCGCGGAACCACTGTGAGCGTCAGGTCCGCTTGCGATCGAGGTCGAGGAAGGGCAGCTCGACGACCTTTGCGGGAACGCGGCCCCGGCGGCCCTCGACCGTCCACTCGACGTCAAGCTTCGAACCGGGCGCCTCATGCGACGGCGGCACGGAGGCGAGGGCGATCGCCTGCTTGAGGATCGGGCTCCAGCCGACCGACGTCGCCCGGCCGACCTGGCGCCCGCCGACGAACACCGGACGCGGCGAGCGGTCGACAATTGGCGAGATCGCCGGCGGCAGGCCCTGGGCGCCGAACAGGCCCTCGATCCCGTACCAGTCGAGCTCGAGGCCGACGAGCCGCCGGGCTGGGCCACCGTCGCGCGCCTCGCGCTCGAGCGCGAGCCGCCCGACGAAGTCCGCCTTGTCGAAGCTCACGAGCCGACGGAGGCCGATCTCGGCCGGACTGTAGTTCTGCTCCGGGTTCATCGCGTGACGCGCCGAGGTGTAGTCGACCTCGAGCAGGATCAGCCCGGCCTCGAGCCGGACCACGTCGAGGGCGAGCATCCCCGCCGGCCGGATCGCGTGGTCCTGGCCGGCGGCCCACAGCGCGTCCCACAGCGCGGTCGCATGCTCGGCGGCGATCCACAGCTCGTAGCCCAGATCGCCCGTGTAGCCGGTCCGCGACACGTCGAGGGCGACGTTTCGCCGGCCGACCTTGAGCGTGGCGGCGCGGCGCCGGAAATAGCCCAGATCCGCGAAGCTCTCACCGGTCGCCGTCTCGAGGACCGCCCGCGACTGCGGCCCCTGGAGCGCGACCGCCGCCGTTCGCTCGGTCGTGTCCTCGATCGTCACGTCTAGCCCGGCGCTGTTCATCCGGAGCCAGCGCAGCTGCGGGTCCGCCGCGGTCCAGCGGAACGTCCCGTCGTCGAGGCCGTGGATCGTGCCGTCATCGATGACCTTGCCGTGCTCATCGCACCATGGCGTGTAATAGACGCGGCCGGGCCCAAGCTTCGTCGCGTCGCGGGTGATCACCCGGTCGACGAGACGCAGCGCATCCGGCCCGCCGACGACGTACTTGAACAGCGGGCTGACGTCGATCAGGGCCGCCGCCTCGCGGATGGCGTTGTACTCGATGTCGTGGGCGTCGGCGTAAGCCGAGGATGCGTAGTAGCCGGACCACTCGCGCCATTGCTGCTTGCGGTTGAGCGGCGCGGTGACGGGATGGAACGGGGTTCCGACGCTCACGGGCGAGGCGACCTCTGAGGATCCGGGCGGGCCCCAAGTATGGCGGGCGGCGCCGTTGTCGGGGGGGTCCGTCCCGCTGATCGGGTCCCTGCGAACGTTCAGGCCGCGAGGTCCAACGTGGTGTTTCGGGCCGCGCGGACGGCCACCGCCGTTGCCGCGGTCATGACGAACGCAACGACGACCCAGGTCAGGATGGTGCTGGTTCCGAGGATTCCCTCGGACCCCCACAGCGCGCCCGGCGTCGTCACCCCGAGCGCGACGCCCCAGGCGACCACGGCGGCGGTGACTGCCATCATGGCGATCGCGGCCAGCCTGGACGGGGCGACGGCGCGGCGATAGAGCGCAGCGTCGACGTCGGCATCGAGCGCGGCAGCGCTCACCGCGACCGTGCTGGCGGTCGCGGCGGCGACGAAGGTTCCGACCCAGGCGAGGAAGGCGATGATCCGCCACGGGTCGCCGGCGACGGGATCGCCGCGGCCGATGAGCAGCAGCGTGACGCCGATCCAGGCCGCGAGCGACAGGGGTGGCACGGCGAGCAAGCCGACCTGCCGCCAGCGACGACGCTCCACGGCGGTCCGCCCGATCGCCAGGGCGATCGGGACGCCACCGAAGGCGATCGCGAGGAGGCTGACGACGGCCCCGCCGATGATCGCCGCATACGCCCATCCCACTGCCGGCTGGCCGGCGGCGATGGCGGCCAACGGCGCTCCCTCGGTCATCCGCTGGAATGCGAGGCCGGCGACGACGAGCACGACCCAGCTGGCGAAGACGGTCAGCTCGGAGATCCGGAGACGTTCGATCATGAGCGGCCACCTCCTGCGGGGCCCGGTGGGATGGACGTGCGCATCGACGGCGGCGACGAGGACGTCGAACGCGATTCGGATCGACGGGGGCGTCGCGTCGAGCAGGGCGCCGAACTCGGCTCCGTAGCGGGATTGCCAGTCGTCGGGAAAGAGGCGAACGGCGAAGCTGGCGAGGCGCGTCGGCGATCGGCGCGGTGCCGCGCCGGGCTCCGACGCGGCAGCGGACGCGCTGTCGGAGGTGCCCGCTCCGATCCCGTCGAGTGCGGTCATGTCGTCTGCTCCGCGAGGCGGTTCCGGACGGTCAGGACGACCTGTTCGAGGGCGTCGATCTCGTTCGACAGGACCGCGCTGCCCGCATCGGTCAGGCGATAGGGCCGGCGGCGATCCGGCGAGTCGAGCGGCTCGATCAGACCCGCCTCCTCGAGGCGGGCGAGCGCGCCGTAGAGCGTGCCCGGACCGAGGCGGGCGCCGCCGAACCGGGCGATGTCCTCGACCATTGCGTACCCGTGGCGGGGTCCCGCGGCAAGGCTGGCCAGGATGAGCAGGCCCGGGTCGCGGGTGGCGATCCGGTCGGAAGTGGCGCGTTGCATCGTTCGACGATAGATCGTGCGACGATGTAGTGTCAAGTGCGGTATTTCCCCGCTTCGGCACCGACGCTCCTCGGGCTGCCGTTCGACACACCTCCGCCATACGTCCCGGTCGTGGCGAGGTGGTCGACGACCTCGCCGGCGGCCTCGCCACGGGCAGGCAGGGGACCGCCGAACGCCGCGAGCAGCTCGTCATGGGTCGCGCGCGCCCGGACCGGTCGTTCGCTGACGCCGTCGAGGAAGTCGGCGGCGAGATCGGCGGTCTGGCGGAGAAGCGTTCGGTGGTCGGGCATGAGGCTCCTTGGCTGACCGTTCGCTCATCGTAGGCACGGGCTGACATGGACGGATGTCCATGTCCCGGACATGGAACGGCCCCAGATCGCTCCGAGGGCCGGTCCTGCCGCGAGGATCTCGCGATCGATCGCTCGTCGACCCGACAACGATCGCGGCCATTGTCCGAGGGACACGCGGCCGCGCTGCAGGACGACCACCGTCGGGCCTCGCCGGCTCCGCTACGCTCTGGATGGAATCGATGCAGAGCGGATGGAGGGGTGCGTGGCCGAGCGATACGACGCGGTGGTCATCGGTGGCGGCCACAACGGGCTCGTCAGCGCCGCCTATCTCGCCCGGGCAGGGATGAAGACGCTGGTCCTCGAGCAGCGCCACGTCCTCGGCGGGGCGGCCGTGACCGAGGAGCTGTACCCGGGCTTCCGGTTCAGCGTCTTCTCGTATGTCGTCTCCCTTCTCCGGCCCGAGATCATCCGCGAGCTCCAGCTGCCGCGCCACGGCCTCGACATCCTGCCCCTCGACGGCACGTTCACGCCGCTCCGGCCGGGCGATGGTCCGAAGGGTCCGCGTTCGAAGGACGTCGCCGGGACCGGCGACTACCTCTGGCGCGTCAACGACCACGGCCGGACGATCCGCGAGCTCCGCCGCTGGTCGGCGACCGATGGTGAGGCGTACGAGGAGTACGGCCAGCTCATGGTCGAGATGGCCCGATTCATCAAGCCGATCCTCGGGATCACGCCGCCGGACCTGACCCGGCTCGATCCGCGCCCGCTCCTCCCGCTCGGCGGCCTCCTCCGGTCGTTCCAGCAGCTGCCTGAGCGCCAGCAGGCCGTCTTCGTCCAGCTGATGACGATGTCGGCGGCCGATTTCCTCGACCAGTGGTTCGAGACCGACCCGCTGAAGGCGACGATGAGCGCGTCCGGGATCATCGGGACGTACCTCGGCGTGCGCAGCCCCGGCACCGCCTACGTCCTCCTCCATCACTACATGGGCGAGATCGACGGCGCCTTCCGCGCCTGGGGCATCCCCAAGGGCGGGACGGGCGGCATCTCGAACGCGATCGGCAGCGCCGCTCGGGCACTCGGCGCCGAGATTCGGACCGAGGCACCGGTCGAGCGGGTCCTCGTCAAGGACGGTCGCGCCGTCGGCATCGTCCTCAGGGACAGCGGCGAGGAGATCCGGGCAGACGTCGTCTTGTCCTCCCTCGACGCCCGTCGGACGTTCTTCGGCATGCTCGAGCCGGGCACGCTTGAGGCGGACTTCGAGGAGGACATCCGCCGCTTCAAGTTCCGCGGCTCCTCCGGCAAGGTCAACATGGCCGTCGATCGGCTGCCGGACTTCACCGCCCTGCCCGGCGCCGGCGAGCATCTCCGCGGCGCGATCTCGTTCAGCCCGTCGGTCGACGAGATGGAGCTGGCCTACGACGACGCGAAGTACGGCCAGTTCTCGAAGAAGCCTTACATCGACATGATCATCCCGACCCTGGTCGACCCGACGCTGGCGCCACCCGGCAAGCACGTGATCAGCTGCTTCGTCCAGTACGCGCCGTACCATCTGGCCCCGGAGCTCGGGTCATGGGACGACCAGCGCGAGGCTTTCGGCGATGCTGTCGTCGATCGGATCGCGGAGTTCGCCCCGGGCTTCAAGGACAGCATCCTGTTCCGGAATGTCCAGACACCTCTGGACATCGAGCGGACGACCGGGCTCACCGAGGGCAACATCTTCCAGGGCGAGCTGACCCTGGAGCAGCTCTTCTTCAATCGGCCGGCCCCCGGCTACGCTCGGTTCCGGACGCCGGTCCGCGACCTGTGGCTGTGCGGCAGCTCGACCCACCCGGGCGGCGGGATCATGGGCGCGAACGGCCGGATCGCGGCCCTCGAGGTGCTCCGCTCACTGGGTCGGCGGGCGGCGTGATGACGACGGATCGGGCATACCACGCCATCGTCGTCGGCGGCGGCCACAACGCACTCGTCACCGCGGCCTACCTCGCGCGCACCGGGAAGCGGGTCGTCGTCCTCGAACGGCGCGGTCACCTCGGCGGCGCCGCCGAGACCGGGAATCTCGGCGGCGTCCGGGTGCCGCGGCTGGCCGACACCGTCGGGCGGATCCGACCGTCGGTCGTCAAGGACCTCGACCTGCGTGCCCATGGCCTGCGCCTCGTCGCCCCCGACGTGCGCGTCTTCGCGCCGCAGCCCGACGGCCGGGCGATCACGTTGTGGGCTGACCAGGCCCGGACGGTTGATGGCCTCCGCGCCTGGTCCACCCGGGACGCCGACGCGTACCCCGGGTTCGACCGCCTCGTCCGGTCGCTCGGGACGTTCCTCGCCGGGCTCGCCGCGGAAACGCCGCCGGACGTCAAGGCGCCCGGGATCGGGGACGCCCTCACGGGACTGAAGCTCGGGCGGACGTTCCGCGGCCTCGGCCGGCACGATTCGCACACGATCCTGCGGGTTCTCCCGATGGCGGTCGCCGACTTCGTCGCCGAGGCGTTCGAGACGGACGTGCTTCGAGCCGCGATCGCGTGGCGCGGCGTCCGCCAGTCGTTTCTCGGGCCGTGGTCGGCGGGCTCGACCGCGATCCTCCTGGGCGACGGCGCGGGCAACGACGGCGGCGCGGCTGGCCAGACGGTCTTCGCGATCGGCGGCCCCGGGGCGCTGTCAGAAGCGCTGGCGGCGGCGGCCCGCGCGGCAGGCGCCGAGATCCGGACCGATGCCGAGGTCACGGCGATCGTCGCCCACGACAACCGCGTCACGGGCGTCGCGCTGGCCTCGGGCGAGGAGCTCCTCGCTCCGACCGTCGTGTCCGGGCTCGACCCGAAGCGGACGCTCGTGGAGCTCGTCGACCCGGTGACGCTCGGCCCGACGATGCGCTGGCGGGCCGCCAACTACCGGACGCCGGGCGTGGTCGCGAAGGTCAACCTCGTCGTCGATCGGCTGCCCCGCTTCACCGCCGCGGCCGGCGAGGACGAGCACGTCCTCCGTGGCCGGATCCTCGCCGCCCCCGGAATTGACGCGATCGAGCGGGCCTTCGATCACGCGAAGTACGGCCGCGTGTCGGAGACGCCGGTCCTCGAGGCGACGATCCCGTCGCTCGTCGACCCCGGCCTGGTCGCAGACGCTCCCGACGGGACGCATGTCATCAGCATCTCCGCCCAGTACGCGCCCCATCGCCTTCGGGACGGGTCGTGGGACGACGCCGGCCGAGCCGACGCCTTTGCGGACCGAGTGGTCGCCGTCCTCGACGTGCTCGCGCCGGGGCTCGCCGCCAGCGTCACGGCGCGCGAGGTGATCACGCCGCTCGACCTCGAGCGCGACTACGGCCTGACCGGCGGCCACCCGCTTCACGGCGAGCAGGCCCTCGACCAGTTCTTCCTGTGGCGGCCGTTCCTCGGCAGCGCCCGCTACCGCCTGCCCGTGGAGGGCCTGTACCTGTGCGCCTCCGGGGCCCATCCCGGCGGCGGCATCACCGGCCAGCCCGGCCAGAACGCCGCCCGCGAGATCCTGTCGGACAGCAAGCGCCGGCGCTGATCGGGCCTGCGCTGGGACGGCACCGGCCGACAATCCGGCCACGACGCGCCGGACTGCAGCCGCCACGCGCAGTTCGAACGGCACGCCCGCGCCGACGCCGGCAGGTGCAGACCGGCCGTGCCACGGCTGGAAACGGGTCGGGCGGATCCGGATGACCTGTCTGGAGGTCGCCAGGAACTCGTCGATGGACAGCCCGATCGCCGCCATCTGGTCGCCGCATTTGGCGCGATGCGACGCGGACAGGATCGTGGCGGCAGGGTCGTCGAGCAGCTCGGCGGCTCCCTCGACGAGGCCGACGTCGAAGTCGTCGTCGGGCTCGCCCAGCGCCAGCATGACGGTTGGGTTCGTCCGCAGGTTGGCCACCTTCCGGGCATGGGGCTTTCTGGCGATCAGGATCGCCTCGCCGTCCAGCTGAACCAGATCGGCATCAGGTGCGGCGTGCCGGTCGCGCCGCCGGTGCTGAGCCAGACAACCGACTCGGTGCGCAGCATCCGGTCGAGGCGAGCGGCGGCAAGTTCGGCGTCGAGTTGGGCCATGACCCCAGCCTGCGGCCGGCGTGGTCGCGCCACTGCGGACGGCCGACGAGTCGCGGGCATGGACATCCGACGGGGTCGGCCCGGCGGTGCGTCACGCTCCGTGACCCCCCACTGCGAAAGCGTCTCCGACCTGCCGGGATTGCGACAGGAACATGGCAGACGCGCCTCCGCATTCGACGTACGTTCCGCGGGGAAAGGGTTCCGCGCCCATCGTCATGCCCCGGAAGAGGGTCCGGATCCGGGGTGAGGCGCGGACCGATGGTGCTGCGATGCCGTCAACGGTGGAACGGGTTCTGGGGCTCTGGCGCGAAGCCGAGAGAGACCTGGACGAGCATGCCGGCGACGCGTCGATGCTCGAGCAGATCCGCTCCGACGTCGAGCAATTGCGCTGGCTGTACCGATCCGTGACGAACGACGAAGTTGGCACGCTCCGTCGCTTCGCGGCGGGTGACGTCGGGATCCTCGAGGCGACCGCGGATCACCGGACGGTACTCCTGGAAGCCGACCCTGCCCGAGACGTCGCAAACGAGGGGACGTTCGCGACAGATCAGGAGCGGGTGACCATCGGTGCCGCGATCCCTGCCGGCTGAATCGTGCCCGGGGGCAACGGGATCAGGCACACGAGGACCCGCGCCGTCCGCACTTCCGCGCTTGATCGCACTCCCCCGGATCGCGGCGGCCTCGTGAGCGAGCCAGCCGACTCGCCCCTTGCCACCTCGGTCGGCCAGGTGCCCCTCGACCGGCTCCGGACGATCTTCGACGGAATGTACGACGGCGTCTGGCTTGTCGACAGCGATGGCGAGACGACCTACGCCAACGACGCGATCGCGTCCATGCTCGGCACAACCAGCGAAGAAATGCATGGCCACCCGATCACCGACTACCTGTCAGAGGAGTCCCGCGACGTCGCTGTCGCGCTGATCGACAGCGAGCGCGGGATCGGCCCCGAACGCGTCGATCTCCGATTCGTGCGCGCCAATGGCGAGGACCTCTGGACGCTCGTCGCGGCCAGCCCGGTCAGCACGGCCGACGGGACGTTCATGGGGTCGATGCTCAATGTCAGCGACGTGATCGGCAAGCGGGCGGCGCAGAACCAGGCGCTCCAGAACCAGAAGCTCGAAGCGATCGGTGGCTTCGCGGCCGGGATCAGCCACGACTTCAACAACCTGCTCACCGCGATCCGCGGCTTCGCCGAGCTGGCCGCCGCCGCGACCGCAGCCGACAGCCCGATCCGGTCTGATCTCGACCAGGTAATCGCTTCAGCCGACCAGGCGCACCGGATCACGAGCAAGCTCCTGGCGTTCACCCGCCGACAGGTCCTCACGCCCGTCGCGGTCGATCCGGGCCAGGTGATCGTCGACATGCTGCCGATCCTGCGGCCCCTCCTGTCCGATGACATCGACATCGCCTTCGAGCCCGGGTCGGGCACCTGGATCCTGATCGACCCGGTGGCCCTCGAGCAGATCCTCGTGAATCTCGCCGTGAACGCTCGCGACGCGATGCCCCGCGGCGGGCGGCTCGTCATCACCGTCGACGATGTCGACGGCTATGGCCGGCCGGCGCTCGGCGCCGACGCGCCGCGGATCGAGGCGGTCCGGATCCGGATCGAGGACACCGGCGTCGGCATGGACGAGCCGACGATCGCCCGCATCTTCGACCCGTTCTACACGACCAAGCCAATGGGCAAGGGGACCGGACTGGGACTCTCCACCGTCTATGGCCTGATCAGCCAGATGAACGGCCGGATCACGGTCGAGAGCGTTCCCGGGAAGGGCAGCACGTTCAGCATCGTCCTGCCTCGCCTTCACCCGGAAGGCTTCGCCAATTTGCCGGCGGACGGCGCCGACGGCCTGCCCGACGCGGAGATGGACGAAGCCGATGCCGGCGTTGTCCTCATGGTCGAGGACGACGAGGGCGTCCGCGAGTTCAGCCGACGCGTCCTGACCGGCGCGGGCCACACCCTCCTGACGAGCGCCAATGGTGTCCAGGCACTGAAGGCGGCCGCCAAATGGAACGGGCGGATCGACGTGCTGCTCACCGACGTCATCATGCCCGGAATGCGCGGTCCAGTCCTCGTTGCGAAGATCCGCGAAATCCGCCCGGACATCGCGGTCATCTACATGAGTGGCTACGCGGCGGAGACCCTGCCCGGCCTCGACGGCCCCGGCGTCCCCGCGGCGTTCCTGGCCAAGCCGTTCGCGGCGGACGCGCTGCTCGACGTCGTGGCACTCCGGATCGCGTTGCGCCGCAAGACGACGCGCGATCGCGGCGGCGAATCAATCCCCACGACGCCGGCGGGTCAACTATTGAGCGCCAAGCCGCAACAATAAGACAGCGGGTCTTGCTCTCGATGGCATAATCGCCTCGTGGCTGTGGGTCGTACGCAGAACCATCTACTGGCGGCTCTCGACGTAAGCGAAGCTCAGGCGATCGAGCCGTGGCTCGAGCTCATCTCACTGCCGAGGGGGTATGTCGTGGCGCGCCCCGGGCAGTCCATCGAGTTCGGCTACTTCCCCGTCAGCGGCATGATCTCGGTCGTCGCCTTGATGTCCGAGGGTCTCGGAGCTGAGGTGGCGACGGTCGGCAACGAGGGCATGATCGGCCTGCCGATCTTCCTCGGCGCGGACAGCTCGCCGTTCCACCTGATGGCCCAGCTCGACGGCGAGGCACTCCGGATCCCGGCTGCAAGGTTGGAGGCGGCACTCGCGCCCGGGACTCGCCTTGCGGCCCTTCTCCGAACCTACTCCCAGGCCTTCTTCGTCCAGACCGCCCAGAATGCGGCCTGCAACGGCCTTCATTCGGTCTCGCAGCGAGGCGCGCGCTGGCTCCTCGCCACGCAGGATCGGGCCCAGAGCGCCACGTTCCACCTGACCCAGGAATTCCTTGCCTTCATGCTCGGCGTCGCTCGGCAGAGCGTCGGGATCGCCGTGGGCGAGCTCCAGGAGCGCAAGCTCATCGAATACCACCGCGGCGCGATGGAGATCCTCGACCGGCCGGCGCTCGAGGCCACGTCCTGCGAGTGCTACGACATCGTCCGCAACGAGTTCTCGCGCCTGCTGGGGATCGCCCGGGCCTGACCGCCGTACCCCGGCGTCCGTGACGATCCGGTGCGGCGCTCAGCGGCGTTCCGTTCCAGCCTCGTCCGTCAGGTCCTGCTCGACCGCGCTCGCCGCGGCGTCCGGGCGCGGGGCCGCCGGAGCCTGCCCGACCGTCGCCGCTGCCGCATCGACTTCGGCCGGCGGCGGCCACGACCACGTCTTCAGGCGGCGGAGGAGCCGCCGGCCGGTCAGGTCGAGGTGGATCGGGGTGATCGAGATCCGGCGATTGATCACCGCGTGGAAGTCCGTGCCCTCGACCGCGAGCCCCGACGGCGGGGGCCCGCCGATCCAGAAATAAGGAATCCCGCGCGGGTCAAGCCGCTCGAGCAACTGGTCCTGATAGACGCGCCGTCCGAGCCGGGTCACCTCGAACCCCGCGCACTCCTCGAACGTCGCGGCCGGCACGTTGACGTTGATCAGCTCGCCCCGAGACAGCCCGTGCTCGAGGATGTTCCGGGCGACGATCCGGGCCGTCGCCGAGGCCAGGGCGAAGTCCGGGTGCTGGTAATACTCCTGGCTGATCGCGAACGCCGGGCAGCCGTTGATCACCGCCTCCATCGCAGCCGAGACCGTGCCCGAATACGTGATGTCATCGCCGAGGTTTGCCCCGTAGTTGATCCCGGACGCGACCAGATCGAAGCCGTGCCCGAAGTAGCCGAGGAACGCGATGCTGACAGCGTCCGTCGGGCTGCCGTCGACGGAATAGCCGGTCGAGCCGTCGCCCAGGATCCGCTCCCGGATGCGGAGCGGCCGCATCAGCGTCTTCTGGTGGCCGACCGCGCTCTGGTTCGTGTCCGGCGCGACCACCGTCGTGTCGCCGATCGGGTCGAGCGCCTGCTTGAGGGCGAGCAGGCCGCGCGACTCGACCCCGTCGTCGTTGGTGATCAGGATCTTCGGCCGGGTGGTCCAGTCGTGGAGCGGCCGCGCGCTTGGGCGAAGGGCTCGTGGGCCACCGCGCGCGGCGCCACCCGCGACCGGCTCGCCGCGCTCTTTGTCGAGGTCGCGCCGCTCGGTCCGGGCCCGCTCCCGGGTCATGTCCGGGTCGCGACCCGCCTGGATGTCGGCGGCACGCGCCCGGTCGCCCGAGACCTCCACGGTTCGCCCGCCGGAGTCGGCGGAGCGGTCGGCGCCAGCGGGGCGGTCCGTGTGGCCCGACCCGCCGGGCCCGCCCGCCAGACCGGACCCGCCCGAGGCACCCGGGGCCGGCTTCGACCAGGCCGGGTTGCGCTCGTCCTCGTCGGTCATCGGTCAGACGGTCGTGCCGGTGGTTCCGGCCGTTCCGGTCACGCCGCTGACGTCGGGGTCGACGCCGGGCACCGGCTCGTGCGGGACCCGGATCGGCCGGCCCTCCCGTTCCTCGAGCCGCCGCGCCGCCCGGGCGGCAACCGGCGACGGCTCACGATTCAGGATCAGGAAGTGGAAGAAGAACGCGGACAGCACCGCCGCGACCGGGATCCCGAAGATCGCGCCCGTGACGCCGGCGACCTTGCTCCCGATCAGGACCGAGCCGAGAACGACGATCGGGTGGATCCCGACGGCCTCCTGCATCAGACGCGGCTGGAGGACGTTCATCACCGCCGCCCAGCCGACGCCCATCAGGATTACCGTCGGCAGGACGGCTCCGTTCGGTGTGAGCAGGGCGACGATCACCGGCGGCGCCCAGGCGACGAACGGGCCGAAGAACGGGATCGCCATCAGGACCCCGGCCGCCGCCGTCGTGACCGGCAGGTAGTCCAGGTGGAAGAGCGCGCTCGTGACGGCCGCAACCGCGGCGTAGACGATGCCGAGGATCGCCTGGCCGCGCAGGAAGCCGCCGAACGAGCGGGCGACGCTCGTCTCGAGGAGGCGCGCCTCGTCTTTCATGCTCGGAGGCACGACCCGGAAGAGGAACGACAGGATCGCGTCGCGGTCGACGACCATGTACAGCGACAGGATGAGCACGAGCAGGAGGCTGCCGAGGGCGCCGAAGCTCGCGACCGCGAGCTGCTGGACGGGGCCGGCCAGCTGCGCGGCGTACGTCCTGAGGTTGTCGAGGAAGGTCGTCGCCTGGGCGACCAGGTCGACCTGATCGAGACCGAACGCGGTCAGGCGCTCCTGCCACGGCCCGAGGAGGTCGGGCAGCTGGGCGCGGAGCTGCGGGACTCCGGTGACGAATGCTGCGATCGACTGGCCGAGGGCGCCGGCGACGAGGACGACGACGAGCACGATCGCGCCCACGAGCGTGGCGTAGACGAGGACCACCGCGCCGATCCGCGGCAGGACCGGCACGAGACGGGTCAGGCCGCCGACGACCGGGCTCAGGATGAAGGCAAGCAGCCACGCCAGGAAGAACACGAGGATGACGTCGCCGAACGCGTAGAAGACGCTCGCGACCAGGTTGATCGCAATCAACGCGAGGACGATCGTGCCGAGCACGAGCACGGCAGTCAGCCAGCGCCGCTGTCGTTCGGTCACGTGCCTCCCTCGTGGCTTGGATGTGCGCCCACGTCCATGGTAGACGCCCCGTGGCGACCTACCGGAGGCCCATCTTCTCCTTGACCTCGGCCATCGTCGCAGCGGCGACTGGGGCGAGGCGGTCCGCTCCGGCTTCGAGGATGCCGTCGACCTCGGCCGGGTTGGCCATGAGCTCGGCGTAGCGCTCGCGGGCGGGTGCGTAGTGACGGACGATCCGATCGGCCAGGAGCTTCTTCATGTCGACGCAGCCGGTCCGGGCGGTCCGCTCGCCCTCCCACAGGTCCTCGTAGTCGTCTCCGAAGAACCGCTGGAGCTGGCAGACGTTGCAGACCTCGGGGCGACCCGGATCGGTCCGCCTGATCCGCTGGGTGTCGGTGACCATCGACATCACCTGCTTTCGGATAAGGTCCGGCTCGCCGAGGATGTCGATCGTGTTGCCGACCGACTTGCTCATCTTCCTTGCACCGTCGGTGCCGAGGACGGTCGGCGCCTCGGTGAAGACCGCCTGCGGCTCCGGGAACGTGTGGCCGTAGCGCCGATTGAACGCCCGGACGATCTCACGCGATAGCTCCAGATGAGCGGCCTGATCGCGCCCGACGGGCACCATCGACGCCTTGTAGATGACGATGTCCGCCGCCTGCAGGACCGGATAAGTCAGGAGGCCATGGTTCACGTCATCGGGCTGTTGCTGGACCTTCTCCTTGTACGTCGGGGTCCGCTCGAGCCAGCTGACCGGCGTGACCGTCGCGAGGAGCCACATCAGCTCGGTGTGCTCGGGCCGATGACTCTGGACGAAGAGGGTGCAGCGCTCCGGGTCGAGACCCAACGCCAGCAGCCCGGCGGCCATCTCGCGGGTTCGCCGTCGGAGCACGACGGGGTCGTGGGTGCTCGTGAGGGCGTGGTAGTCGACGATGCAGTAGATCGCCTCGTAGCGCTCCGCGAGGGCGACGTAGTTGCGGATCGCGCCGAGGTCGTTGCCGAGGTGGACGAGGCCCGACGGCTGGATGCCGGAGAACGTTCTCGGCCGGGTCGGATTCGGGTCGAGCGGGGCGCCCGCAAGGTCCGGCTGCAGGTCGGTCGTCATGGGCGGCGAGTGTAGCCGACCGACTGGTCCGAGCCCGCATCGCGCTCGGCTACCATTCGGCGCGATGACCGAGCCGTCACGAGCCGAGCGCCGATGAGCCGCGCCCCCATCCGGGTCGCGGTCCTCGGCGCGGGCACGGTCGGGCGCGAGGTCGTTCGCGCCCTCGTCGAGCGGGCAACCGACCTGACCGCGGCGGACGGCGCTCCGTTCGAGCTCGTCGGGGTCGCCGTGCGCGACCTGGCACGCGCGCGGGCGGCCGGCCTGCCGGCGGGTCTGCTGACCGATGCCCCGGCGCATCTCATCGCGGGCGACGACACCGACATCATCGTCGAGCTGATGGGCGGTGACGAGCCGGCCCACACCCTGATCGCGGCCGCGCTCGCGGCCGGCAAGGCGGTGGTGACTGCCAACAAGCACGTCCTCGCCCACCACGGCGCCGAGCTCGAGGCGACCGCCCGACGGACCGGCGCGGCGCTCCGGTTCGAGGCAGCGGTCGGCGGCGGCATCCCGGTCCTCGGCCCGATCGCGACCGAGCTCGCCGCGAACCGGATCCGCGCGGTCCGCGGCATCGTCAACGGCACGACCAACTACATCCTGAGCGCGATGGCCGACGAGGGCCGCGACTACGACGACATCCTCGCGGCGGCCCAGGCGGCCGGCTACGCGGAAGCCGACCCGAGCGGCGACGTCGAGGGCCACGACGCCGCGAACAAGCTTGTGATCCTGGCCCGGCTCGCCTTCGGCGAGTGGATCGATCCGGCCGAAGTCGTCCTCGCGGCGTCAGGCGCGCCCGGTCACGACCGGCCCGGGATCACCGGCGTGGCGGCCGCCGACATCGTCGCGGCGCGATCCGGCGGCGAGGTGGTCAAGCTCATCGCCCACGCTCGGCGGGACGACGATGACGCGATCGGCGCATCCGTGCTCGCCACGCTCGTCGCCGCCGAGTCGGCGCTCGGCCAGACGAGCGGAGTGCTGAACCGGATCGAGATCGAGGCCGAGCCCGTCGGCACCGTCGCCTTCAGCGGGCCTGGCGCCGGTGGGGCGGCGACATCGAGCGCGGTCCTCGGCGACCTCATCGCCGTGGCCCGCGAGCTCGGCTCGACCTGGGCCGGCCTCGCCCCGGCCGAGCGCGCCGCCGGACGGCGTCGCATCGCCGCGCCCACGGCCGATCCGGCGGGAGCGGCGCGGTGACCGCCGTGACCCGGCCGACCCTCGTCGATCGGTACCGGTCGTTCCTGCCGGTCACCGACGCCACCCCCGTGGTGAGCCTCGGGGAGGGGATGACCCCGCTCGTCCACCTCCGCCGGATCGGCGCGCGGATCGGTCTTGCCAATCTCCACGTCAAGGTCGAGGGTCAGAACCCGACCGGCTCGTTCAAGGACCGAGGCATGGTGGTCGCGGTGGCGAAGGCGGTCGAGGACGGCGCCCGCGCGATCATCTGCGCCTCGACCGGGAATACGTCGGCGTCTGCGGCCGCCTACGGTGCCGCCCATGGCCTCGAGGTCGTCGTCGTCCTGCCGGCCGGCAAGATCGCGATGGGCAAGCTGCTCCAGGCCGTCGTCGCCGGGGCCCGGATCGTCGCCGTCGACGGCAACTTCGACGCGGCGCTCCGCGTCGTGCGCGCCCTCGCCGAGCAGTCCGACCACCCGATCACGCTCGTGAACTCGGTCAACCCGCACCGGCTCGAAGGCCAGAAGACCGGGGCGTTCGAGGTCTGCGACGATCTTGGCCGGGCACCGAACATCCTTGCGATCCCGGTTGGCAACGCCGGCAACATCAGCGCCTACTGGGCCGGATTCCGGGAGTACGCCGCGGCCGGGATCGTCGCAACGACGCCGCGCCTGCTCGGCTTCCAGGCGGCCGGCGCCGCACCGCTCGTCGCGGGCCACCCGGTCGACGAGCCGGACACGATCGCGACGGCGATCCGGATCGGCAATCCGGCCTCGTGGGACAAGGCGATCGCCGCCCGCGACGAGAGCGGCGGTGCCATCCTTGCCGTGACCGACGAGGAGATCCTCGCGGCATACCGGGCTCTGGCCGAGGAGGAAGGCATCTTCTGCGAGCCGTCGTCCGCCGCCAGCGTTGCCGGGATCATCGCGCAGGTGGCGGCCGGGACGATCGACCGCGACGCGCTCGTCGTCGCGGTCCTGACCGGCACGGGCCTCAAGGACCCGTCGACGGCCGAGTCGCTCGCGGGCGCGGGACGGGTCCTCGAGGCGGCACCGACCGTCGGCGCGGTGGCGGTCGCGCTCGGATGGTGATGAACTGGCTGGCCGAGCTCGATGGTCGGCGAGTCTCGGTCGAGGTGCCCGCGTCGAGCGCGAACCTGGGTGCCGGCTACGACTGCCTGGGCGTCGCGCTCGGCCTCTTCAACCGGGTCGAGGTCGAGGTGCGGGGCTGGAGCCGCGGGGAGATCGAGCTGAGCGTCGACGGCGAGGGGGTCGGCGAGCTCGCGGCGGACCGCACGAACCGCTGCGTGCTCGGCATCGAGGCCGCGCTGCGCGAGGTCCGGGGCGAGATGCCGGAGGGCGTCGGCTGGCGGATCGAGATGCACAACGAGATTCCGCTCGCCCGCGGGCTCGGGTCGTCGGCCGCGGCCACCGTCGCCGGGCTGGTCGCGGGCAACTCGCTGTTGGGCGAGCCGCTCACCTCGGCCGACCTCCTCCGGCTCGCGACCGCGATCGAAGGCCACCCGGACAATGCGGCCGCGGCGCTCCTCGGCGGCTTCACCGTCTCGGCGATGACCGACGACGGGATCGAATCGCTCCGGTTCGACGCCCCGCGCGACCTGCGGGCCGTCCTCTTCATCCCGGACGTCCGCCTCGCGACCCACGACATGCGGGCGGCGTTGCCGGCCAAGGTCCCGCTCGAGGACGCAGTCGCCAACCTGAGTCGGGTGGCGATCGGCGTCGCCGGGATGGCCATGGGCCGCTTCGATCTCCTGCGGGTCCTGACCGTCGACCGGCTCCACGAGCAGTACCGGGCGAAGGCGTATCCGCAGCTGCCACGGCTCGTCGACGCCGCGCGAAAGGCCGGCGCGATCGGAGCCTGCCTGTCGGGCGCCGGGTCGACCGTGCTCGCGTTCTCCGATTCGGTCCGGACGATCAGCCGGATCGAGGGCGCGTTCGGCGCGGCCGCGGCCGACACGGACCTGCCGGGCCGCGTGGCCGTCGTATCGCCGCGGAACCTCGGCGCGCACGTCGTCAAGCGCGCCTGACGCAGCCCGTGGCCTTCGCGTCGGACACTTGCCACGGTTCTTGCCACCATCTGTGCGCCGCGATTCGGCTCCCACCAGCGTCGTGCGAGGAGTGAAACGGTCAGTAGCCTGGGTTGGGCGAACGATCGCCCCCCTGATCGTGGCGCCGTGAGAGCCGGCGGGCACGAAGCAACCTGATCCTTGTCCACCGCCCGAAATGCTGTTCCCAGCGGAATCGCGGGCCTCAGCGTCAGGCGCCGGGGTCGGTCCGAACACCCCGTGGAGCGTCGCTCAGCGGACGGCCAGGTGCGATCTGGTCCTCGGTCCACGAGCGATCTGTGCCGCGAGCGATTCTCACGGACGAATTGCGGGTGACAGGCGCGGCCAGCGTCACTCGCGCCGGCTGGACCGCGTCGTGGCTCAGCTCGTCGCGGCGTCCTCGTCGTCTGCGCGGCGCTCGCCGCCCTGTGCCGGCGGGATCCACGACCGGTCGGCGTAGCGCTGCTGACGGAGGACGAGCTCGTCGAGGCGGTCCTGCTCGAACCGGGCCAGCTCGAGCTCGCGCGCCCGCTCTTCGTCGTCGAGCGTGGCATGGTCAACGGGGGTCGCGCGGTCGGCGCGTCCGCGATCCGCGTCGGGCTCGTCGGCCGGGCCGGTGCCGAGCAGGCGTCGCAGGAAGCCCATCTCAGCCCGCGATCGGGCTCGGGGTGTGGCCGCGGACGAACGTCAGCGTCTCCTCCCAGGCCTGCCGGCTCGCGTCGGCGAACTCCTCGGCCTTGCGATCGAAGAAGCTGTGGGGCGCGCCGTCGTAGGTCACGAACCGGTGTTCCACGCCGGCCCGTGTCAGCGCCTCATCGAACGTCGCCCGCGCCTCCGGCGACGTGGCTCCATCGGTCCCGCCGAAGATGCCGAGGATCGGACTGGTCATCCGATCCGCGAGGTCGGCCGGCGCCGGCGTCCCCCCTCGGCCGGGCCCGCCGACGGGGATCCCGTAGAAACCGATCGAGCCCGCGAGGTCGAGCCCGAGCGTTGAGGTGAGGTACGCCACCCGCCCACCGAAGCAGAAGCCGATCGTGAACAGGGCATCGACCCGGCTCTCGTCCTGCGTCCGGAGGTGCTCGGCCGCCGCCCGCACGTCGGCCTCGATGCCGTCCCAGGTGACCTTCTCCATGTGCGACACGTGCTCGAAGTCGTCGCCTCGCTCGGACAGGCCGCCCGACCGCCCGAAGTAGTCGATCGCCAGGGCGTCCACGCCGTTCTCGGCGAACCGCAGGGCGAGCTCCTCGTAGAACGGGTGGAGGCCGCGGACGTCCGGCAGGATCACGATCCCGGCCCCGTTTGCCGTCGTGGCGCGCGCCCGGAAGGCCCGGAAGCGGTTGCCATCGGCGGTCTCGAGGGTCAGGTCGGTCGAATCCAGGGCACCGCCGGCGATCGGCGCGATCGGCGGCCGCGAGTCGAGGTCGAAGCACATCGTGTCGTCTCCTTCGTGTCCGGCAAGGCTAGTCCCGGTGCCGATCCTGCGCAGCGATCGTGCGGAGCGCTGTGCGCCTGACGCACGACCGGACGCACGGGTATGGGGACAGACGTCCGCTGGTGCGCCGGACGCGCAACCACCGAGCGCCGGAGGGCTTGATCGCGCGACGGCTCGTCCAGCGCCTCCGGACGCGCCGCAACCGTCCCGTCACCCTGGGTGCACCAAGCCGGGCGGTAGAATGCCTCGATGCCTGCCGCGCCGCTCGTCGTCCAGAAATTCGGGGGCTCCAGCCTCGCCGATGCGGACCGGATCCGTCGCGTCGCCCGGCGGATCGCCCGCGAGCGGGCAGCCGGATCGGACCTCGTCGTCATCGTGTCCGCGATGGGCGACACCACCGACGAGCTCCTCGGCCTCGCCGCGGCGATCACCGACACCCCCGATGAGCGCGAGCTCGACATGCTGCTCGCCACCGGCGAGCACCAGAGCGCGACCCTCGTCTCGATGGCTCTCCACGCCCTCGGCGTCGCGGCGATCAGCCTCAGCGGTCCGCAGGCCGGCATCACGACCGACGGCCGCTACGGCCGCGCCCGGATCGCGAGCATCGAGCCCGCCCGGGTCAGGGCCGAGATCGCCCAGGGCAAGGTCGTCATCGTCGCCGGCTTCCAGGGCCGCGCGGCCGGCGGCGCGGGCGCCCAGCCCGGCAGCCAGGATTCCGATATCACGACCCTCGGCCGCGGCGGCAGCGACACGACCGCCGTGGCCTTCGCGGCCCGCCTCGGTGCCGACCGCTGCCAGATCTTCACTGACGTCCGCGGCATCTACACCGCCGACCCACGCCTCGTCCCCGACGCCCGGCAGCTGCCGATCATCGGCTACGAGGAGATGCTCGAGCTGGCCCACCAGGGTGCCCAGGTGATGCAGACCCGGGCGGTCGAGCTCGGCTGGGTCAATGAAGTCGTGATCGAGGTTCTCAGCTCGTTCGAGGACGCCCCCGGAACACTGATCAAGGAGGACCCGCTCGTGGAGCAGCGGAACAAGGTCCGTGGCCTCGCCCACGACCGGAACGTCGCCAAGGTCACAATCGTCGCCGTGCCGGACCGGCCGGGGATCGCCCGAAGCCTGTTCGACCCGCTCGCCGAGGCCGGCGTGAACGTCGACATGATCGTCCAGAACGTCGGCCACGGCGGCGAGACGGACCTCTCGTTCACCGTCCCTCAGGCCGAGCTCGGCAAGGCGAAGAAGGCGCTCGAAGCGATCGTCCGCGACCTCGGCGCGCGCGAGATGACGACGGACGCCTCGGTCGCGAAGGTCAGCATCGTCGGCGCCGGCCTCCACAACGCTCCGGGCTACGCGGCCCGGATGTTCGGGACGCTCGCCGACGCCGGCGTGAACATCGAGATGATCTCGACCTCGGAGGTCCGGATCACCTGCATGATCGCCGAGGACGCCCTTGAGACCGCGCTCCGCGCCCTGCACGACGCGTTCGAGCTCGAGCGGCCCGAGTCGGCCGCCGTCGAGGCTGCGGCGACCGGCGGTGCGTCGTCGGCCGGGTGAGTGCGATGACGGCCGGGCCGCGCGACCCCGAGGCCGCGGCCGATGGCGCCCGGATCCGGGCGCGGGTCCCGGCCCTCGGTCGCCAGGAGCGCTTCGCGAGCGTCGGATCGACGAACGACGTCGTCCGCGAATGGCTGACCGACGGTGAGGCGGAGATCTGCCTCGCCCTCGCCGACGAACAGACGGCCGGGCGTGGCCGAAATGGGCGGACCTGGACCGCTCCGGCCGGGGCCGGGCTGCTGCTGTCGCTCGGGTTCCGACCGACCTGGCTGGCGCCCGATCGCGCCTGGCGGCTGGCGGGCACGGTCTCGCTCGCGATGGCCGACGCCGCGGAGGAGGCCGCTGGCCTGCCCGACCGCTCGGTCCGCCTGAAATGGCCGAACGACCTCGTGATCGCGGCAGATCCTGCGGGGCGGGCGCTCGACCCGCACGCGGCCGCCGACGCGGGCGAGGCCGCCACGGTCCGCAAGCTCGGCGGCGTGCTCGGCGAGACCGATGGCCTCGGCACCGAGGATCCCCGGGTTGTCGTCGGGATCGGCCTCAATGCCGACTGGCCGGCCGCCACGTTTCCGGACGAGCTCGGCGCCGTGATGACCTCGCTCCGAGCTGCGGCGGGCGATCGGCCCGTCGACCTGGTCGGGCTGCTCGACGCGTTCACCTCCCGGCTCGAGACCCGGATCGAGGCCCTGTTCGGGGGCCGCTTCGATGTCGCCGACTGGGTCGACCGCCAGGTCACGACCGGCCGCACGATCGACCTCGTCGGGTCCGACGGCGCGGTCCGGACCGTCGTCGCACGCGGCGTCGACCCGGTCGGTGGCGCGCTTCGGATCGCCGTCCCCACGGACGACGACCCTGACGCCGAGCAGGCGATCCACGTCGGCGAGGTCAGCCGCATCCGCCTGGCGGGGGTGTAACGGAATGGCACGACCGGGATTGGGAAGGGTGAGCACCCCGCGACGCGCGACACCGGCCTCGGCCGATCGGCCGGCCCGGGTCGCCCATCTCGATCGCGACCGGCCGCTGGTGGAGGCGGCCCGGCGCGATCGAGCCCAGTTCGACGCCCTCTATCGAAGGTACCTGGCCCAGGTGTACAGCTACGCGTTCTACGAGCTCGGCGACCATCACGCCGCCGAGGACGCCACGGAACGGACGTTCCTCGCCGCCCTCGCCAACCTCGACCGGTTCGAGGAGCGGGCGCGGCCGGCGGACGGTGACGGCGCATCGACGTTCCGGGTGTGGCTGTTCCAGATCGCCCGAAATGCGGTTGCGAGCGAGCGTCGTGGGCGGCGGCGCCATCCGCAGGTGCCGCTCGAGGCCGCGGCCCTCGTGGCCGATCCCCTCGACATCGAAGGCGGGACGTCCACCCGCGACGAGGCGGCGCACGCCTGGCGGGCGGTCGGTCGCTTGCCGGCAGACCGGCGGCGCGCCCTCGTGCTGCGCTTCGTGGAGGAGATGTCGACCGCGGAGATCGCCGGCATCCTGGGTCGGTCCGAGGGCGCGGTCCGGGTCCTGATCCACCGGGCGCTGCGCGCGGTCGCCGGTGACCTGCGAGGTGCGGACCAGCGCCGCGAGCAGGCGGCCACATCGCCCGACGGCCCGCCCGACCCGCCATCGGACGCCGGATGACGCCCTTCGACCGGGAGGCCGGTTCGACCGACGCGCTGCTGACGGACCTCTACCTCGACGCGCTGCTGGCCGGCGCGGTCCTCGATGCCGCCGCCCTCGGCGAGCCCGGGGCGCGGGCGTTTCCGGGCCGGCTCGATCCCGCGGCCCGCGGGGCGGCGGAGCGCCTCCGACGCGATCTCGTTCGCGTTCACCCGTCGTTCCGGTTCGAGGAGCGTCTGGCCACCCGGCTCGCCGAGGCGGCGATGGCGATGCGTATGCCGCTCGCGGCCGGCGACGAGGGCCGCGTGATCTCATTCCGGCCCGGGCGCGGATCCGAGCTCGACCCAGCGCGCGCGACGCAGGCCGATGACACCCGCGCCGGAGCGGACGCCCGAACCGGACCCAAGCCGGCCGCGCTCGCGGACGCCGACACCGATCCCGATTCCGCGCGCCGCGTGCCCGGCCGCCCGCTTCTGATCGGCGGCGCCCTGACGTCGGCCGCGATCTCCATCGCCGGCGCCGCCTGGGTCGCGTGGCGGCTTGGCCGACCCGGCCGGGCGGCAACCCCGATGGCGCGTGCCGCGCGAGCCGTCCGCATGGCTCGCCTGGCGGCCGTCCCGGGCGGCGCGCGGCTGGCCCCACGGCGACTGGACTGACATGCCGATCAAGCTGCCCTCGTTTCGTCCGCGCCGCGACGCGTATCCGCCCGACCTCTGGACGAAGTGCCCGTCATGCGGCGAGATGCTCTTCAACAAGCAGCTCGACAAGGTCCTCCGGGTCTGCCCGTCGTGCGGCCACCACTTCCGGTTGTCGGCCGAGGCGCGGATCGCGATGCTCCTCGACCAGGACTCGTTCGCGGAGCGCGATGCCGGGCTCGAATCGGAAGACCCCCTCGGCTTCGTCGACCAGAAGACCTATCCCGACCGGATCGCCACCGCCCAGCTCGCGACGGGGATGCGCGACGCCGCCGTCTGGGGCACGGGCGCGATCGACGGCCGGCAGGTCGTGGTCTGCGTCATGGACTTCGGGTTCATGGGCGGCTCGATGGGCGCCGTCGTCGGTGAGAAGGTCACCCGGGCCACGGAGCACGCGCTCGAGACGCGGGTCCCGCTGCTCGTCGTTGCGGCCTCGGGCGGGGCGCGAATGCAGGAGGGAACCTTCTCGCTGATGCAGCTCACCAAAACCGTCGGCGCCCTGGAGCGACTGCGCGCCGCCGGCGTCCCGTTTGTGAGCCTGCTCTCCGACCCGACGACCGGCGGCGTCTTCGCCTCGTTCGCCGTCCTCGGCGACGTCAACATCGCCGAGCCGAACGCGCTGATCGGGTTCGCCGGTGCGCGTGTGGCCGCGGGAACGATCGCGTCCGAACTGCCGCCCGGGTTCCAGCGCTCGGAGTTCCTGTACGCCCACGGCTTCCTCGACCGGATCGTCCACCGGGCCGGGCTGCGGACGGAGATCGCCGGGCTTCTCGGGTTCCTCGCGGCCCGGCCGCTGCCGGTCGGCCCGGGCGGCCCCGACGGCGATCCGCTCGGGCTGCCGTCGTTCCGTCCGCTCTCGTTCCTCTCGAACCTGGCGGAGCGGGTCCTCCCGGCCGAGGTCGAGCCCGAGACGAACGGCTCGGGCAACGGCAAGACCCCGAATTCGACCGCCGACGCAGTCGCGGCCCGACCACCGGCAGCGACGCCGGCTCCCTCGGCCGCGACGCCCGCCACGACGCCGGCTCCGCCGGACGTCATGCAGAACACCGGCCCCGGAACTCCGGACGCGCCGGAGAACTCGGCGGCCGCATCGGCCGCGCCGGACGACTCCGGCCATGGTTGACCGCTTCCGTAGCCGCGGCCGCGATGCCGGATCCGCGTCGCACGGCGAAGAGGTCGGCGTGACGCCCGTTGACGAGACGGATCCGAAGGCCGCGACCTGGGCCCGTGTCCAGCTCGCCCGCAACCTGCGCCGGCCACGAATCCTCGACCTGCTCCCGCACCTGGCCGACGAGTTCGTCGAGCTCCACGGCGACCGCCTCTTCGGCGACGACGAGGCGGTCGTTGCCGGGCTGGCCCGAATCGGCGGGCGGCGGGTGGTCGTCGTCGGGCAGCAGAAAGGCACCGACACCGAGGAGAACATCCGGCGCAACTTCGGGATGCCCCATCCGGAGGGCTACCGCAAGGCGATGCGCGTGATGGAGCTTGCCGAGCGATTCGGCCTGCCGGTCGTCTCGTTCGTCGACGTGCCGGGTGCCCATCCCGGGCCCGAGTCCGAAGAACGCGGCATCGCCGAGGCGATCGCCCGCTCGATCGGGCTGATGAGCCGGCTTCGCACCCCGATCGTGGTCGTGATCACCGGCGAGGGCGGCTCTGGCGGGGCCCTGGCGATCGCCGTCGGCGACGTCGTCATCGCTCTCGAGAATGCGGTCTATTCGGTGATCAGCCCCGAGGGCTGCGCCGCGATCCTGTGGCGGACCGCCGACGAGGCTGCGACCGCCGCCGCCGCGATGAAGATGACGGCGCCCGAGCAGCAGGCGCTTGGCATCATCGACCTCGTCATCCCGGAGCCCGGCGAGGGGGCCCACACGGACCATGTCGAGACCGCCCACCGGATCCGGGCCATCGTCACCGAGCAGCTCGACGCCCTCGCGGCCATTCCGCTCGACGCGCTGGTCGAAGCGCGCTACCGTCGGTTCCGGACGCTCGGCGCGTTCCGCGAGGTCGAGGCGGTGATGCCGCCGGCACCGGAACGACCGGGCCTCGCCGACCGCCTCCGCAACCTGCTCGATTCGGGCCGCTGGTCCGGCATATCGACCATCCCCGCCGGCCGCCGCGACGAGCCGCCGGCCCGTGACGAGGTCTGATCAACGGTGACCGATGACGATCGCCAGCAACCGAACACGGTCAAGGAGGCTCGCCCAGGCGCGCAGCGCGGCGGGCCGCGGCCCGCCGCCCGCACCTCGCACGTCGCGCGCTCAACCGACGAGCGCCTGGCCGATCACGCCGCCATCGATCGGCTGACGGAGGACTTCGTTCCGGCCCTGATCGTCAAGCTGTCGACGAGCGGACTCGGTGAGATCGAAGTCGGCGAGGGCGGCTGGACCGTCCGGGTCCGGCGCGTCGGCGAGGTGACGCCGGGTTTCGGCCGGCGCCTGACCGACAAGCCATCGCGCCAGCAGCCCGGCCACGCCGGCCATGGCCACGCCCCTGGCGGCTTCGAGGGTCATCGCAGCGCGCGTGAGACAAAGCCACAAGGGCCTGCGACGGGGACGCCCTTGGTCGCCGCACCGTCCAATGGCTCCGGGCCGGGCACCGTGCCCGATGCCTCCCCGGCCGGCGTGGCCCGGGCGGCCGACGGCGCCGACCGCCATCGCGCGATCGCGACGTCGCCCGCAGTCGGCGTCTTCCATCCGAAGCCCGAGATCACCGCCGGGACCCGCGTCCGCAACGGCGACCGGCTGGGCGCGGTCGACATGCTCGGCGTGCCGCAGGACGTCGTGGCCCCGACCGACGGAATCCTCGGCGCGAGCCTGGTGGAGGCCGGCCAGGCGGTCGAGTACGGCCAGGAGCTGATCGTCATCGAGTTGGCCGGAACGCCGGCCGACCGGAGCGAGGGCTGATGTTCAAGAAGATCCTGATCGCGAACCGCGGCGAGATCGCCCTCCGGATCCTGCGCGCCTGCCGGACCCTCGGCGTCGACGCGGTCGTCGCCTACAGCGAAGCCGACCGCGAATCGCTGCCGGTCCAGCTCGCCGACGAGGCAATCTGCATCGGCCCGGCCGACGCGCGCCGGTCGTACCTCTCGGCACCGGCAGTGATCTCCGCTGCGATTGTCACCGGCTGCGACGCCATCCACCCGGGCTACGGCTTCCTGTCCGAGGACGAGGGCTTCGCCGAGGTCGTCCGGGCCCACGATCTGACGTTCATCGGCCCGCCCGCCAACGTCCTCGAGCGGTTCGCGAGCAAGGAATCCACCCGGCGCCTGCTCGGCTCGCTCGGCCTGCCCACGATCCCGGGCTCCAACGGGATCCTCCGCGACGACGCCCACGCCCTCGAGGAAGGGGAGCAGGTCGGTTACCCGCTCCTGATCAAGCCTGCCGCCGGCGGCGGCGGCAAGGGGATGCGGATGGTTCGCACCCCGCGCGAGCTCGAGGCCGCCTTGAACGTCTGCCGGTCCGAGGCGCGGGCTGCGTTCGGCGACGATTCGCTCTACCTCGAGCGCTGGCTCGACGAGACCCGCCATGTCGAGGTCCAGGTTGCGGTCGACCGATACGGGCGCGGGATCCACCTCGGCGAGCGCGATTGCAGCGTCCAGCGTCGCCACCAGAAGATCCTCGAGGAGGGTCCGACGCCCGCGCTCTCGATCGAAGCCCGCAATGAGCTCTGCACCCGGGCCGTCCGAGCCGTGGTCTCGGCCGGCTATGAGAATGTCGGGACGCTGGAGTTCCTCGTCGACCAGGACGGCAGCTTCTACTTCATCGAGATCAACTGCCGGATCCAGGTCGAGCACCCGGTGACCGAGATGCTGACCGGGATCGACATGGTCGTCATGCAGATCCGGATCGCGACGGGGGAGCCGCTCGGGTTCAGCCAGTCCGATGTCGTGACCCGCGGCCACGCGATCGAGTTCCGGATCAACGCCGAGGACCCCGAGCGCGAGTTCCGGCCCGCGGCCGGCGTCGTCGAGCGCTACCTCGCCCCGGGCGGGCCGGGGGTCCGGATGGACTCCCACCTCTTCGCGGGCTACGAGGTCCCGCCGTACTACGACTCGCTCCTTGGCAAGCTGATCGTCTGGGGGCCGACGCGCCAGGCGGCGATCGAGCGCGGCCGGGTCGCGCTCGGCGAGCTGATGGTCGAAGGCATCGTGACGAACGTTCCGATCCACCAGGCCATGCTCGCGAGCGAGGCGTTCCTCGAAGGCCGGTTCACGACGAACCTGCTCGACAGGGTCGGCTCATCCGCGTTCCTCGCGGCCGCGGCGCGGTCGTGAGCTCCCGAGGTCACCGCGTTGAGCGAGCGTCAACGATGGCGTGGGCGAAGGTCCTCACTCGACGCTCTTCGGCCGGATGGTTGACCGTGCGTCAACGCGATCGCAGAAGAAGCGACGTTGGTGGCACTCGAGCATGGAATCGATGACCCTGAGTCAACGCGGCCAGTCGCCTCGCCATGTGTGTACCTGCACACGCCCGCCCGCGTGACCCGCGCTCGGGCGACCAGACTGACCACACCCGTACGGAGACCCTCGTGACCGATCCCACCACTGTCGACGCCGCGCCCGGCGCATCGCCGGCCACGACCCAGGCCCCCGCGCCGGCCACCGCGCCGAAGCTGACGACGATCCATTCGACCCGCGAGATCGAGGCCCTCATCCCGCACCGCTGGCCGATCCTGTTGGTCGACCGGATCGTCGAGTACGAACCCGAGGCGAAGCGGATCGTCGGGATCAAGGGCGTCGCCGCGACCGAGTGGTTCTTCCAGGGCCATTTTCCGGGACTGCCGGTGATGCCCGGGGTCCTCCAGGTCGAGGCGCTGGCCCAGACGATGGCCGTCTACGTCGCGAAGCAGCCCGGCTTCGGCAGCCGCATCGGCCTGTTCGCCGGGATCGACGATTGCCGGTTCAAGCGCGTCGTCGTGCCGGGCGACGTCCTCCGGCTCGAGGTCACGATGGACAAGCTCGGCAGCCGGTTCGGCCGGGGCCGGGCCATCGCCAGCGTCGACGGCGAGATCGCCTGCGAGGCGACGCTGAGCTTCGTGATCCCGGCCGAAGGCGTCCTGCGATGACCTCCAAGGTCGCGATCCTGTCCGACGTCCACGGCAACCTGCCGGCGCTGACTGCCGTCCGGGCCGCGCTCAAGAAGGAGCGACCGGATCACGTCCTGATCCTCGGCGACCACGCCTTCCAGGGCCCCGACCCGGCGGGCGTCGTCGACGCCCTCCGCGAGATGGAGGCGACGGGGGCGGCGATCGTCCAGGGCAACACCGACGTCGCCGTTGCCGACTTCGACTACGGCGCCGCGTTCCCGTGGATGAGCGACGGCGTGTCCGACGCGTATCGCGACGCCGCCGAATGGGCCCACGACGCCCTCGGCGACGAGCGCGTCGCGTGGCTTCGGCGCCTGCCGAGCGAGCGCCGCCTCATGGTCGACGACACAATGCTCCTGGGCTGCCACGCGTCGCCCGGCTCCCAGACGCAGGGCTTCGACGCCCAGCTCGATCCCAACGTCACGCTCGAGCGGATCTCGCGGACCGACGCCCGGGTGATCTGCTGCGGCCATACCCACCTGCCCGAGGTCCGCGACCTGGGCTGGAAGCTCATCGTCAACGCCGGTTCCGTGGGCTACGTCTTCGACGGCGACCCGACCGCGTCGTGGGCGCTCGTCGAGGTCGACGGCAGCGAGGTCACCGCCGAGATCCGCCGGGCCGAGTACGACACGATGGCCGTCGCCGAGGCGATCTCGGAGCGTGGCCTGGTCGGCGACGTCTACAGGGCGGCGACCGTCCGCACGGGGAAGCTCGTCCGATGATCGATCGCCGCCTCCCGAACCCCGACTGGCCGTCGGCCCCGCGTCGGGTCGTCGTCACCGGCATGGGTGTGCTGACCGCGCTGGGTCCCGATGTGGCCTCGACGTGGGAAGCGATGGTCGCCGGGCGATCCGGTGTCGGACCGATCACGCTCTTCGACCCCGCGCGCCTCGAGTGCCGGATCGCCGGCGAGGTCCGCGACTTCGACAGCTCCGGCGTCCTCGACAAGAAGGACCAGCGGCGGACCGATCGGTACATCCAGTTCGGACTCGTGGCCGCCCGCCAGGCGATGGACCAGGCCGGGCTGCCTGCCAGGCTCGAGGGCGAGGACGCCGAGCGGACCGGAGTCATCTACGGCACCGGCCTCGGCGGTGTCGGAACCCTGGTCGACGGGATCACGATCAACGCCCTGCGCGGACCGGACCGGATCAGCCCGTTCTTCATCCCGATGGGCATCCCCAACGTCGGGGCCGGCCAGATCGCGATCAGCTTCGGGATGACCGGCCCGAACTTCACGACGGTGTCTGCGTGCGCGACCGGCGGCCACGCGATCGGCGAGGCCTGGGAGACGATCCGGCGCGGGGATGCCGAGACCATGGTTGCAGGCGGCGCCGAGGCCGGGATCCGCGAGCCGCTCGTCGGTGGCTTCGACTCGATGCACGCGTTGTCGCGCCGGAACGACGACCCGGCAGGTGCATCGCGGCCGTTCGACCAGGGCCGCGACGGGTTCGTCCCCGGCGAGGGCGCGGGGGCGCTGGTCCTCGAGGAGCTCGACCACGCCCGGGCGCGCGGTGCGACGATCTTCGCGGAAATCATCGGTTACGGCGCCACGGCCGATGCCTCGCATATCACCCTGCCGGCGCCCGGCGGGATCGGCGCGGTCCGGGCGGCCCAGCGGGCGATGCGCAAGGCCGGTGTCGAGCCAGCCGACATCGTCCACGTCAACGCCCATGCCACGTCCACGCCCGAGGGCGACAAGGCCGAGCTCCAGTCGATTCGGACCATCTTCGGGGCCCATGCCAGCCGAGTGTCGGTGACCGCCAACAAGTCGATGATCGGCCACACCCTCGGCGCGGCCGGCGCCATCGAGGCAATCGTCACGATCCAGTCGATGCGCGAGGGCTGCATCCCGCCCACCATCAATCTCGACGACCCGGATCCGGCGGCCGAGGGGCTCGATCTGACCCCCAACGTCGCTCGCAGCCGCGAAGTCCCGCTCGCCATGTCCAACTCGTTCGGCTTCGGCGGCCAGAACACGGCGCTGATCCTCCGGCGGTGGGACGAATGACCGAGCCGCTGCCCGCGATGCCGACGGAGCCGGAGGCCGGCATGCCCGCCGATGAGGCCGGCCTGCCCTCCGAGGACGCCACGGGCGGCGCGGGTGCGGAGGCCGTCGCCGAGTCTCGACCCGACCTCGAGCCGGCCGACGCCTCGTTGCTGGCCCTCGTCGACCGGCTCGGCTCGTTGCTCGAGCGGAGCGATCTCTCCGAGCTCGCGGTCGAGTCCGGCGGGACGCGCCTCGTCCTGCGCAAGCCAGAAGCGATCGCTCCCGCCGCAGTCGCCGCGGCCATTGCACCGGCCGATGGCGGGGCGCCCGTCCCGGCCGCGACCGCCCAGCCGCCCGGCGGTCCCGGCAGCGCTGGCCATGCCGGCAGCCCGAGCGAGGCGCCGGCCCGACCGAGCGTCAGGGCCCCGCTCACCGGCGTCTGGTACAGCTCTCCGGCACCCGGCTCGGCACCGTTCGTGGCGGTCGGCCGGGAGGTCGCAGTCGGACAGGTCGTCGGGCTGATCGAGGCGATGAAGCTCTTCAACGAGATCAAGTCGGACCTCGCCGGGCGGGTGGTCAGGGTCGTGCCGGAGAGCGGCGCCCTGGTCAAGGCGAAGCAGCCCCTGATCGAGGTGGAACCCCTGTGAACGACGCCTCTCCAGCGCCGGCCGCGCGCCGGGCCCACGTCACCGGCTGGGGCCGCTACGCCCCGAGCCAGGTCCTGACCAACGCCGATCTCGAGAAGATCGTCGACACGTCCGACGACTGGATCGTGTCGCGCACCGGCATCCGCGAGCGACGGGTCGCCGCGGCGCACGAGACGACCGCTTCGATGGGCGCGGTCGCGGGACTGCGCGCGATCCGGACCGCCGGCCTCGAGCCCGACGACATCGACCTGATCCTGCTCGCGACGCTCACGCCGGACTACTGGATGCCGTCGACCGCGGCGCTCGTCAAGGAGGCGATCGGCAACAGGAAGGCGACCGCGTTCGACGTCATGGCCGCCTGCTCCGGCTTCGTCTACGCGTTCGCGACCGCCCAGGCGTACATCCAGGCGGGGCTCGCGAAGCACGTCCTCGTCATCGGGGCCGAGCTCCTCACCCGATTCCTCGACTACACCGACCGGGCCACCTGCATCCTGTTCGGCGACGGCGCCGGGGCTGTCGTCCTGTCCGCGTCGGATGAGCCCGGTGGCGCTCTCGGGGTCGAGATGACGACCGAGCCGCTCGGGGCGTACATGATCTGGCTGCCCGCCGGCGGCTCCAAGGCCCCGCCCTCCGCTGGGACGATCGCGCGCGGCGAGCACTACGTCCGAATGGAGGGCAAGGAGACCTACCGGTTCGCGACCAAGACGATGGCGACTACGGCGCTCGAGTCGATCCGGCGGTCGGGCCTCCAGCCGTCGGACATCGACCTGTTCATCCCGCACCAGGCCAACGTCCGGATCATCGAGGCGGTCGCCAAGGGCCTGGATCTGCCGATGGACAAGATGTTCGTGAACCTCGACAAGTACGGCAACACGTCCGCCGCGTCGGTCCCGATCGCGCTCGCCGAGGCGGTCAACGAGGGTCGAGTGAAGGTCGGCGACAACATCACGATCGTCGCCTTCGGGGCGGGCTTCACGAGCGGCGCCGTCACGATCCAATGGACGGTCGACCCAGCCCGCGGCATCGCCGGCGACGCCGCCGTCGACCCGGCCGAGGTCAAGGTCCGGCTGCCCGTCGACTGGGACTCGGTCGACCCGATCCCCGAGGCGCTTGCCGAGGTGATGCGCCGGCCGGGCTCGCTCGACGTCCCGCTCGACGACGTCGCGCCAGGCGAGCCGGAGGACGCGCGCACGCAGGCGCACGCGGAGGTTCCTGCGTGATCGACCTGACGGGCCGGAGCGCCCTCGTCACGGGCGGCTCGCGCGGCATCGGCCGGGCGATCGCGCTGCGACTGGCGCAGCAGGGCGCCGACGTCGCGTTCAGCTACCGCGGCAACGAGAAGGCGGCCAGCGGAACCGTCGCCGAGATCGAGGGCCTGGGTCGGCGGGCGCTGGCCGTCCAGGCCGACGTGTCCGATCCGACCGCCGCGGACGGGCTTGTCAAGGCCACGCTCGAGGCGTTCGGCAAGGTCGACATCCTCGTCAACAACGCCGGGATCACCCGCGACGACCTGATCATGCGGATGAGCGTCGACGCGTTCCGCGAGGTCCTCGAGACCAACCTGTTCGGCGCCTTCTACATGACGAAGGCGGTGACCCGGCCGATGCTCAAGGCGAAGGGCGGCCGAATCGTGAACATCACGTCGGTCAGCGGCCAGGCCGGCCAGACCGGGCAGGCGAACTACTCGGCGGCGAAGGCCGGGCTGATCGGGCTGACCAAGGCGACCGCCCGCGAGCTCGCATCACGTTCGATCACGTGTAACGCGGTGGCGCCGGGTTTCGTCCTGACCGAGCTCACGCAGGACCTGCCCGAGACGCTCCAGGCACAGATCACCGCCGCGACACCCCTCGGCCGGTTCGGGACAACCGAGGAGATCGCGAACGCGGTCGCGTTTCTCGCCAGCGACGAGGCTGCCTTTATCACGGGCCAGGTGCTCGCCGTCGATGGCGGACTGGTGATGATGTAGGCGTTCTGCCAAGCACTGCGATCGGCGCGGCACCGTTGGTCGGACTCACTGCCTAGGAGCCGAGAATCGCTCTTTCGAGCGAGCGGACGACCCGATCGATCTCGGCCTCTCCGAGATCGGGGTAGATCGGCAGGGAGATTTCCCGTTCGTATTCCCGCGTTGCGATCGGCAGGTCGTCGGGCCGGTAGCCATATGTTCGGCGATAGTAGGGATGGAGGTGGAGCGGAATGAAATGCACGCTCGTCCCGACTCCGTCGCTCCGCATTCGCTCGATCACGTCCGCGCGGCGATCCAGACTGCCCTCTCGGAGCCGGATCGGAAACAGATGCCATGCGTGAACGTCGCCCTCCGGTGCCGTCGGAGGCAGGTCGATCAGGCCTGCCAGTCGGCCGTCGGACAGCGCCTCGAAGTACGTTCGGGCCACACGCTCGCGTTCGGACCGCATCGCCTCCGCCCGGGCGAGCTGGGCCAGTCCGATCGCGGCCGCAAGATCGGTCAGGTTGTACTTGAACCCGACGTCCTCGATCTCGTAGTACCAGCTGCCGGACGCCGTGTATCGCTTCCAGGCATCCCTGCTGATGCCGTGGAGACGCATCACACGGGCGCGGTCGGCGATCTCCGGAGATGAGGTCAGCAGCATCCCGCCTTCGCCGGTCGTGATCGTCTTCGTCGCGTAGAAGCTGAGGGCTCCCGCGTCACCGACCGTCCCTGCGGCCCGCCCCCCTCGAGTTGATGGGAAGGCATGGGCGGCGTCCTCGACGACGGCCACGCCATGTCGGTGCGCAACTTCGACGATCGACTCGACGTCCGCCATCAATCCGCCGAAGTGGACCACGATGACCGCCCGCGTCTCGGGTCGGATCGCCGCCGCCACGATCTCCGGGGTGATGTTCAGGGTCACGGGGTCGACATCGACGAGCCGCGGCCGCGCGCCGAGGTAGCGGACGACCTCGCCGCACGCCGCGAACGTATACGAGGGAACAATGACTTCCGACGTGGGCCCGACGCCCAATGCCTCGAGAGCGAGATGGAGAGCGGCGGTTGCCGAGTTGACCCCGATGGCGTCGGCCGCACCGGTCGCGGCCGCGATCGCCGCCTCGAACTCGAGCGTGCGTTCGCCCGTCGTCAGCCAGCCCGAATCGAGGACCGCAATTGCGGCGTCGCGTTCGGAGGCGGTGATGGAAGGGCGGTGGAACGGGATCGGCGGCGCTACGACGGCGGTCATGCGTACCCGCCCACCAGGGCATCGCTGACCTGGAGCACACCGGCGCTGATCAGGCGCTCGCGGACGGCGCGGTCGTCGGCGAGTGCAGCCAGGATCTCCAGGTCGCTGGCAACAGCCACGGCAGAATGCGCTGCGAGGGTTGCTCCCCCAGACCGGGCCCGCATGACGCGCTGGTGACGCGTGGCCTCGACGGACTCGTGCTCGAACAGCAGTGCCTCGTGCAGACGCTCGCCGGGACGCAGACCCGTGAAGACGATCTCGACGGAATCGGGGGCCAGCCCGGCCAGCCGGATCATGTCCGTCGCGAGGTCCAGAATGCGGACCGGGTCACCCATGTCGAGCAGGTAGATCTCCCCCCGCGACGGATCCGAGCCGGCCTCGAGGATCAAGGTGACCGCCTCCGGGATCGTCATGAAGAACCGCGTGGCGTCGGGATGCGTGATGGTCAGCGGGAGACCGCGTTCGAGCTGGTCCCGGAAGACCGGGACAACGCTGCCGCTCGACCCGAGGACATTGCCGAATCGGACGGCTGCATAGCTCCCCTGGAACTTCGAAGACAGCTCGATGGTGACGAGCTCTGCGAGGCGCTTCGTCGCGCCCATGATGCTCACGGGCTGGACGGCTTTGTCAGTCGAGATGAGGATGAACCGCCCAACTCGGAACCGACCGCAGGCCTCCGCGACGTTCCGGGTTCCGATGACATTCGTGAGAACCGCTTCGGAGGGATGGAGCTCGCACATCGGCACATGCTTGAGCGCCGCCGCATGGAACACGACATCGGGCTCGGCGCGCTCGATCACACGAGCGACGGCCGCGGCGGATCGGATGTCCGCGAGTGCGATGTCGACGTTTCCGCGTTCCGGCCCGGAGCGGCCGGCGAACTCACGCTCGATCGTCCAGAGGGCGACCTCGGAGTTGTCGATGACCGTCAACCGACGCGGGCCGAGAAGCATCACCTGGCGAACCAGCTCGGCTCCGATCGATCCGCCACCGCCTGTCACGAGCACGCTGGCGCCGTTCAGATACTGAGCGAGCTCATCGCGGTGGTAACTGGCGCTTTCGCGTCGCAGGAGATCGTCGAGGCTCACGGGCCGCACGCGCGTGATCTGATCGGCACCCCCGAGGAGATCGTCGAGCGGCGGCACGATCCGAACGGCGAGGCCCAGTTCCTGTGCAACAGTGACGGCCTCCCGGATCGCCGATCCAGGAGCCGACGGCATCGCGACCACGAGCTGGGTTGCACCGCTCGTGCGCACGGCGCGCGGCAACTGTTCCAGCCCACCATGGATGCGAATGCCGTTGAGTCGTGATCCGCGCTTGCCCCGGTCGTCGTCGAGGAAACCGACGATCGCCATCCCGGTCGATCGGTCGCGGCGGGCGAGCCGAACCATGGCCGCCCCTGCTCCTCCTGCGCCGTACACGAGCGTCCGGACGATCCCTTCATCTTCGTTCGTGCCGCCGGACCGGCCACTGCTCTCGAGCGCGATCCGCAGCGCAAACCGGCCCCCGCCGACGAGAAGCAGGGAGAGCATGCCCTCGAGCGGGAAATACGAGCGAGGCAGCCCGGCCGTCCCCGGGAAGTCGCCCGAGGACAGCCACAGGAATGCGACCGCGTTGATCACCGTGCCCGTGCCCACCGCGCCGACGATGGCGACGAGCTCGCGCACGCTCGCGTAGCGCCACTCGCGGCGGTAGAGCCCGAACGCGAAGTTCGCCAACGGCTGGATGACGAGGGGCAGCAGCGAGATGGGGGCGAACACGACGACGTACGAGGCGGGGTCGCGCGCGTCGAATCTCAGGGCGAAGGCCCCGACGATCGATGCCAGGATCGCCAGCAGATCGAACGCGAACAGGTGTCGACCGCGGGGGACGAACGATCGCGTGACAGGGCGGATCGGCATCCTCATCCGGGCGCCATGGTACAGTCTCGCTCGACTTGCAAACCCACGCTCGTGCCGCCGGGCGACGGTCCTCTGGACTCGCCATCCTTCTGTCGGCGATCTGGCCCGGCCTTGGGCAGCTGTACCTCGGTGACGTGCGGACTGCCGGAATCCTGGCAATCCCGCCCGGGGTGCTTCTCGTCCCGATCTTCGTGGCCGGCCTGGGCGGCGCCGAAGGCCTGCTGTCCTACCTGGTGGTGCCGAGCAACGCCCTGCTGCTTGCGATCGCGATCCTGATTTCGCTCGCGTTCCGCCTCGCCGCGTTGGGGCACCTCGGCCGCAGCCTCGGGCTTCTCGCGATGCGCCCCCGTTGGCGGACGATCTGGGGCGTGGCGGCCCTCGTTGTGGCGGTCCATCTATTGGCGCTGTATGGAGCCTTCGGCCTGTTCAACGTGACGTCTCGCGTCTTCAGCGGGATCACGGACCGACCCGAGGATAGCTTGCCCCATGCCTCGGTCGACGCGACGGTCGGCACGCTGCCCTCCGCCCCGCCTGCCCTCAACGCTGATCAACGCTTCTCGGTCCTCCTTGTCGGATCCGATTTCGGCACCGGGTACAACCATTCCCTGACCGACACGATGATGGTGGTCAGCGTCGATCCGGCCAGCAAGAGCGTTGTCATGGCCAGCGTGCCGCGGGACACGGCGCGCTTCCCGATGTTCGACGGTGGCACCTACAACGGCAAGCTGAATTCGCTCATGACCTTTGCGTCGAACGATCGTGCGCGCTATCCCGAAGGCGGGATCGGGACGCTCGCTCACGAGATCGGCTATCTCGTCGGGGTTCCGATCCAGTACGTCGCTTACATCAACCTGGCCGGCTTCGAGAAGCTGATCGACGCGGTCGGGGGCGTCGACGTTGTCGTCGCCCGGGCGATCGACGATGCCAACTACGAATTCAACAATGGGCAACGGGGGTTCCATCTGACCGCCGGCCCGCACCACCTCGATGGACGGACCGCCATGGCCTACGTCCGGTCAAGGTACGGCCCGGGCGACAATGACTTCACCCGGGCGCGCCGGCAGCAGGAACTCCTGCTCGACCTCAAGGACAAGTTGCTGAGCCCGGCGGTTCTGCCAAGGATCCCCACGATTCTCGACGCGATAAGCCGCCTGGTTACCACCAACTACCCGGCCGAGAACATCAGCAGGCTGATCGACTTGTCGCATCAGATCAAACCGGAAGCGATCCAGCGCACCGTGCTCGGTCCGCCCTACGCCATCAGTCCCCCGAGCAGCGCAGAATACGTGCTCGTGCCCGACATGGCTCGATACGCGAAGTGGTCGATCAAGGCGTTCGGCTCAGCGTCGCGATACGCGTCACCGTAGGCACCGGAGCCTGAGCCGGACTCGGATTCGACGCGTCGCGAACTACTGCCCGAATTGCTTGTCGGCCGCCCGTCATCGCTGATCCACCGGCGGCTGCCAGGCCCCACCGAGGCGCTTCGACACCGACTGCGCGTCCGGACCATGACCTGCGACGGCGGCCAGCGTCTGGACGAGCACCCACAGATCGAGGCGCGTCGACCGCCGGCTGAGGTATGCGGCGTCGAGCGCCACTTTTGCTGGCAGGACCGCCACTCGGTAGCTCTGGTCCGGATCGGCGGGATCGATTGACGCCGCCTCGCCCAGGTGCAGGAGCTGGGTCGGCCCCGTGATTCCGGGCCGCGACGTGAAGACAAGCCGGTGCAGCGGATCCGACAGGTCGACGTACCGCGGATCTTCCGGGCGGGGGCCAACCAGGTGCATTTCGCCGCGAGCGACATTCCAGAGTTGGGGCAGCTCGTCCAGGCGCCACCGACGCAGCCGTCGCCCGACCCCGGTGACGCGCGAATCGCCTACCAGGCTCACGCCCGGCCCGGCTGTCGCCGCACCGAGGTACATCGTTCTAAGCTTCACGATTCGGAACGGGCGACCGCCTTGGCCGACGCGTTGGGCGAGGTAGAACGGCGAGCCTGGGCTATCGGCGCGGACCAGCACGGCCAGGCCGATCAGCACGGGAGCGCTTGCGAGGGCTGCGGCCACGGCTGCGATCCGCTGGATCCACTCAGGCACGGACCCGGCCCGCTATTCGCGCCGACAGGTCTGCGTACACGCCTCGCAGCACCTTCGCCTGCACGCCCCAGTTGTACGTGGATTCAGCAGCTCTCCTTGCGGAGTCCCGGCGTCTCTGTCGGGCCTCGCGCGGTTCGTCGAGGAGCTCTCTGATCGCGGCCCCGAGCGAGGCCGGATCCGACGCATCGGCCGTGACGCCAGCCCCAGTCTCCTGGACGATCCGTCGCATCTCCGGGAAGTCGCTGACCACCATCGGGACGGCCGCCTCGAGATACTCGAAGAGCTTGTTCGGCGTGGCGAGGACGTTGTTCCGGTCGACTGCCTGGAATGGAATGACGCCAACGTCGGCGTCCGCGATCCAGGACGACACCTCGACCATCGGAACTGCCGGGACGACGAACAGTCGGCCCAGATATCTGGGTTGCAATGCAAGCCCGGAAAACTTGCCCGCGAGCGGACCATCGCCGAGCAGGACGACCGCGGCATTCGTGGGGAGGACGGCCATGGAATCGATCAGCTGCTCGAGGCCACGGCCGGGGCCAAGGACCCCATGGTGAATGGCGGTCGGACGATTCCCGAGCTGCAGCCGCGACCGAAGCACGAGATTCGCCTGCGGGGGACGTAGTGGGGGACAGTTCATCACGACGTACGGATCGACGCCGTACCGCTCATGGAGCTCGGCCGCGATCGGAGGGTTCACGGTGATCACCGCCTCGGCAGCTCGGCTGGCGCGACCCTCGATCGAGCTCAGGAACGACCGCGCCGGGCCGGGAAGCTTCGCAGCGGACCCCGCTTCCAGATAGAGCTCATGGCTGTCGTACAGCAGCGCGCCACCATGACGGCGCCTCAGCGAGGATGCGGCGAGCATCCCGAGGAAATCATGTCCGTGCCACACGTCTGCCGGCGGCAGCCGGCGGTTCGCCGCGACGGCCCAGGAGCCGAATGTCATTCCGTAGCCCCCGGCCCATCGGGTGGCAGCGGCCCATCGGCCGACGGCCGACGGTCGTTTGCCGTCCGGGCGGAACGGACTGTCAGCACCGGGAACCAGACCGCGAATGCCCGGTCGGATCGGGATGATCCGTGCGCCGTCAAGCTCGAACGGACGGCGCGACTCCGCGCTCATGGTCGCGATCGACACCTGATGACCGTCCTCCACGAGCGTTGCTGCCTCGCGGCGAACTCGGGAGTCGCGCTCCACACCTCCGTACAGGAGCATCGTGATGCGAAGGGGGCCATCCGGTGTCGATGGGAGCATCGGCGAATTGTAGGCATCGCCGGGGAGCCCCGGGCCGGCAGGTCCACGCCCGCGTCCGTGTTCGGCGACGATCCTTCTTCAGGGACATCACGGCCGGCCCCGGGCGCCGTTGCTCAGTGTGCGCCCTATACTCGGACTCCTCGAACGAGTCGCACGGTGGGCGGTCTCGATCTCGCCACCTTGGGTCTGTGGAGCTGCTGTTGGAACAGCCGTTCATTTCGGTGCTCCTGCCGGTCCGCGGCGAAAGCGATGAGCTCGCAGAGTGCCTGGCTTCCCTCGCGGCTCAAACGTATCCGCACCATCGGTTCGAGGTCCTGGTCGCTGACGCGTCGGACGCCCTGCTCGATCCCCGGAGCATTCCGGACGGCCTGGATGCACGGATCTTCCGAAACCCTGAACGCCTCATGAGCCGAGGGTTGAACCTTGGCGCCCGCTCGGCAACCGGGGCATACCTGGCGATCGTCAGCGCCCATAGCACGCTCCCGCCCGAATACCTCGTGCGGATGGTACGAGCGGTTCGAGAGACGGGCGCCGCCAATGTCGGAACTCGAATCCGAAAGGTCGCCCGCACGCCGTGGGGGCGGGCGATCGCAGCCGCAACGACGAGTCCGCTTGGTGTCGGCGGCAGCATTCAACATCACGGTCGGGTCGGCGGCCCAGCCGACTCGGCCTTTCCAGGGTTCATCGACCGCGCCGTGTTCGATTCGCTGCGGGGCTTCGACGAAGCCCTCGCCTGCAACGAGGACGATGAGTTCAATGCGCGTGTCCGGGCGGCTGGCGGGCTTGTCTGGTACGAACCGGCGGTTGAGGTGACCTACCACCCGCGCGAGACGCTAATTGGCCTGGTGCGCCAGCAGTTTCGTTATGGTCGCTGGAAGGTCGCCGTCGCGAGACGAGGAGCGCCAGGCTACATTCGGCCGCGGCATCTCGTTCCGAGCCTCGTGGTCGTCGGCGCCGCCGGGCTTCCAGTCGTCTCGCTGGTCTGGCGGCCCGCGCTGGTCCCGTGGGTCCTGGCCGGCGCGGCCTATGGCAGCCTCGCGATCATCGAAGGTCGTCGAATGGCTCGGCGGGAAGGCGCCGATTCGTGGCGCGTGACCGCCATGTTTCCGTTGGTCCACGCCGCCTACGGGATCGGTTTCCTGCGCGGGCTCCTGGACCGCGGGCTGCCTCACGAGGGGCAGTCGCCGGTCGGCGCGACGGCACCTGGCGAGTCCTCCTAGTGGGGGATCGTTCCCATGTCTCCGATCAGGCGCCTGCCGCAGCGATGGTGACCTACCGCTCCCTCCAGCTCGACGATGTGCCCGCGGCGGCCAGGCTCCATCGGTCCGTGTTCCGCGGCTACTTCCTCGGTCATATGGGCCAGCGATTTCTCGAGCTCTTCTACGATGAGTTCGTCGCCACTCGGGGCAACTACGGGATGGTCGCCCTCGTCGATGAGACCGTGGTCGGAACCGTGATCGGATCGGTCGATCTGGCGCACACGTTCAACGACTTCTATCGACGTCGCTTCTGGCCGCTCGCCTGGGCGTTCCTCCTTCAAGTGATCCGCGACGGCTACGTTCGCCGGCACACGGCGGTGCGCCTGGCGCATATTGTCAAGGCCATCCAGAGCCGACTCGGGATCCGGACATCCTCGGGACCGGACCCCGAGGTGTGGCCGCCAGCCCAGCTGCTCAGCATCGGCGTGGCGTCGTCCTTCCGCGGAGCCGGGATCGCCGACGGATTGATCGAGCGTTTCTGCCAGGCACTGGCCTCCGACGGCGTCGACGCCGTCGGACTCTCGGTGCGTTCGGACAATCACCGGGCGATCGCCTTCTATGCCCGGACTGGCTGGATCCGCGGTCGCGTCGATCCGGCTTCGGAGACCTTCTGGCGGCGTCTCGGTTCGGCCGAGATCAAGGCGCCAGATCCGTTTGCGAATGCCTTGAACGCCCGTGAGCGATAAGTAGGGTCGCCGGGTTCGCCGAGGCGGAATGTCATGGCACCCCGGCCGGTGGATTCGGGGCATAGCCTTTGAAAAGCTCGCTGTATTCTCGAAACACATCCCGCCCGCTGATTACGAACATCTCGCGCAAAAGCTCGACGTGCAGCATGTGATAGAAGCGTGACGCCAACGCAGGCGGCGACGCCTGACTGTAGAGACTCCAGTTTCCTGAGTCATACCGTCCGATGTTGGCGGCGAGTGTGTCGACTCCGGCCTCGAAGATCTTCCGCGCCCGGGGGTCACCTGTCGACGTCGCCAGATCTAGCTGTGGTCATCAGGGACGTTGTTGACAACGGCCGAGGGTGACAGTCCGCCGAGGGACCGGTGCGGGCGGAACTGATTGTAGAAGTCGACGAAGACGTGCAGGGCGTCGAGTCGTTCGGTATTGGAGCGATAGGGACGCGCATAGGCCCACTCACGCAGCAGCGTCCCGATGAACCGCTCGGCCTTGCCGTTGGTCTGCGGCCGGTAGGGCCTGGTCCGGCTGTGACGTCGGCCATCGAGCGCGGCCTGATAGGCGTTCGAGCGATAGGCGAGACCGTTGTCGGTCAGGACCCGCTCGACGACGATCCCGTCGGCGGCGAAGACTGCCAGCGCCTGGGCCAGGGCGGCCGCGGCACTGGCGCCGCTCTCATTGGGAACCTCGACCACAACGCTCCGACGGCTGCGATCGTCGACGATCACCTCGAGATGGTCGTAGCCGAGCTTCGGCTGGCGGCGCATCTCGGTCGAACGACCGTGGACGCGATGGCCGCCGCCGTCGGGGATCCGCCCGAGCTTCTTGTGGTCCTGGTGGACGAGGGCGCCCGGGTGGCAGACCTCATAGCGTCGGACCGGCAGTCCGGTCGGTCGGTCGATGTCGGCCAGGCGCGGCATCCGGGCGCGGCGCAGGACCGCACCGACGGTCGAGACCGGCAGACCGAGCAGCGGTCCGAGGCGATCCGGACCCCAGCGCCACTCCTGGCGTGCCGCGATGATCCGCCGAACCTGATGGGCCGGGGTCGCACGGGGTGAGTGATGGGGTCTCGAGCTTCGGTCGGCCAGGCCGAGAGGGCCCTCGAGCCGATAGCGCCGGACCCACTTGTGGCCGGTCGCCCGGCTGATCCCCTGCGCTTCGGCTGCCGTGGCCACCGTCCAGCCGTCGCGGATGACCCGGTCGATCAGCAGCTGGCGGCCGTACCCATTGAGTCGCGCCGTACGATGCGCCACGAGAGCCTCCTTGCGGTCTGGAGCTTCAACACCCCGTACCGTGCCCGGAGGCTCTCATTTGTCAACAACGTCCCTGGTGACGACATCTAGCCACCGCCCTTGCGAGCCGCGCCGTTGAGGATGTGCGGGCTTTCGGGTGGCATCGCCTCCTCGTAGTAGACGAAGTTGCCATCCATGTCGTTGACTCCGCCTCGGCCCATTGCAATCTCGAAGGTTCCAAGAGACCGGTCCGCTGCCTCGAGATATGAGTCATCGTTGGTCAAGGCGTACGCACGGACAAACACGGATATCGCGTGGCCCTGCGCCATCGCCGAGACCCATGGAACGGGCATCGCACCGTTGGGAAAGTCGTAGTACCACAGCCCATTGTCAGCCTGTGTGGAGCGGAGCCAGACCGCGTACTTGAGGAATTGCGTCCGGCTCGCCTCGTCCTTTTCCCGCAACCAGTGGTCATAGTGCGCCAGCGCCGCCTGACTTACGGTGACCGGGTTGTAGTGCACTCCGGACGGATAACGCACCATGATGATCCCTGCCGAATCGTGTGGGCGCTCCTTCTCCGTCAAGAGGGTGGAACCCATGTCGTAGGGATAGAAGCCTGGCTGCTGAATCAACGGAGGACGCTTGTGCTGGGCGGACACGACTGACCATCCGATGGTCACCGTCACCGCAATCAGCAGTAGGGCGATCCACTGGATCCGTTGTCGTCGGCGGAAAGGCCGAGGCATTCTGATCTTCATCTCTCGAGGCTCCGAGCCAATTACTCCACGTTGTCGCCCGGTCGCCTCGACCGGATCGGCCGGGCAGGTGATCCGACCGCGATCGCGTACGGCGGGATGTCACGAGTCACGACGCTGCCGGCGCCGATCACGGCGCCCTTCCCGATTCGGACGCCACGAGTCACGATCGAGTGTGCTCCGAGCCAGACGCCGTCCTCGATGACGATCGGTGAGGACACGGATGGCTGGTCGGCGATCGGAGTGTCAGGATCGGCAAAGCCGTGGTCGGTGTCCTGGACATAGCAGAACGGAGCGATCAGGACATCCGCGCCGACCCGGACCGACTCGTTGGCGACCAGCCACGAATGGCTGCCAACGAACGTCCGCGGCCCGATCTCGATCCTGCCACTGTCGGTTGCCCAGAGATGGCTGCCGGCCATCAGGCGGACGCCTTCGCCGATGACGATCTGGCGACCGCCGGTGATCACGACACCCGGCTCGACGAGCAGCGACCGCGGCGGCGTGGCGAGCCTCCGGCGCGCTCGCCAGGCGCGGGAAACCCGGGTCAGCCGCGCGACGACGCGGCCGGGGAACGAGAGACGCGGCCGGTGCTCGGAGTTCGGAAGGCTCATTCGATCACCTTGGATGGAACGGGGCAGCGACGATCTGCCGCAGCCTCGCAAGGTCGGCTTGGCGGGGCAGGGTCATCGCGAGAATGCCGACACCAGCCTGCCGGGCGCCGATCATCACCATCAGCCCTCCGTTCACCGAATACGACACGAGCGACGCGATCGCGGCTCCGACCGGTCCCAGGATCGGGATCAGGGCCAGATTCACGGCAATGTTGAGGATGAGCGTGCCGGTGGCGACGGCGCTGATGGGTCCCGGCCGACCGATCCCCGACAGATAGCCGCTCAGCACCTTCGACGCGCTCAGCGCCACGACTCCCGGCAGGAGGATCAGCGCGGGAAGCATGCTGCGAACATAGGTGGGCATCACCAGGGGAATGCCGATCAGGGTGATGACGGCCAATCCCAACGCCCCGATTCCGGTCAGGGTCACGGCGATCCGGCTGATGGCCGGAACCATCGCATTGGCCTGCAGCCGGTCCGAGGCCGCGATCCGTGGAAAAAGCACGGTCGAGATCGCGTCGGCGATGTAGAAGCACAGCTCGGCCACGTTCACCGCCAGGCCGTAGACGCCGACGGCGGACGGGTCTCGAAGAAGGGCGCTCATCAGGAAGACGTCGGCCCGGTAGCTGAAGAAACCTGCCAGGCTTGCAGGCTGCAGGACGATGCCGTAGCCGAGGACGCGCCGCGCGAGTGAGCGATCGAGGCGCGGACGGAACGGGGCGAGGCGGATCATCGCGGTCGCCGATGCCACGGCGATGCCGGCCATGACGAGCGCGTAGGTCACGATCGCTCCGACCAGCCCTGCCCCGAAGAGCCCGACGACAACGAGCTCACCGACGAACAAGGAAACCCCTTGTGCGGCGAGCAGCACGTTGAACGCGCGCAGCGCCCGGCGTCCGAGGATCACGGAATTGCAGAAGCTCGCAAGGAACATCCCGGGGACGGCGAGAACGGCGACCGGGAACAGCTCGGGCGGTGCTGCCGCCAGGACGGTGATGGCGAGGACCGAGCGAAGGGCAAGCAAGGCAGCGACGACGGCACCTGACGTAGCCAACGCCAGGAACAGGGCCAGCGTGCGGATCGCGTCCAGATCTTCGCCGCGACCGGTCTGAAATGTGAGCGCCGCGGGGATGCCGAATGACAAGAGCGCGAGCATGCTCGGGGGGACGAGGGCCAGCAAGTAGTACGCGCCGAGGTCGGCAGGCCCGAGCAATCGCGCCAGGACGAATGTCACGGCGGCCACCGTGACCAGATTGAGCGTCCGAACTCCGAAGACCGCAGCAGCGCCCGTCGACAGCCTGGTCTGGGAGGTCACGGTCGCGCCAGATCGCGGTAGATCGCCTCCATGCGCAGCATGTTCAGGCCGTGATCTCCACGCTCCGCGACGATCGCACGAGAAGCGCCGGCGAGCCGCGCTCGTTCTCTCGCGGAGAGATCGAGGGCTTCGCGCAATGCCGCACGCGTCGCGGCGACGTCGCCGACCGGGACGAGGAGGTGTGCCCCGATCGAGCTGAGCCATGACCGCACGGCCGGAAGGTCGGTCGCGACGACTGGCGCCCCCACAGACATGGCCTCCAGGACCGACACCGGCGTGCCGTCGGACGACGGCACCGACACGACCGCGTCCGCGGCACGGTAGAAGGTTGCGATCTTATCGTGGGTGATCGCCGGCACGAACCGAACGCGGTGACTGAGGCCCCACCTGGCGGCCTCGCCGGTCACATAGTCGACGTACGCGGGATCGGCACCAGCAAGGGATCCTACGAGGGCGACATCGTCGGGCAGGCCACGCAGCGCATCCACGATCAGCAGGGTGCGATACAGCGGCGTGATCGACCTCGGTGAGAAGACGATTCGTCGGCCGACCAATCCAAGCTGCGCGAGCAGCTCCGTTGGCCGCGGGCCTGGCGAGAAATGCGTGGTGTCCACGCCGAACTGGATTTCGTGGGTTCGCGATGGATCCGCGCCAAGCCGGACGGCCGCGTTCACGAGTTCCTCGGAATCCGCCGTGACACAGGCGGCCCCATGCAGCACGACCCGTGCCCAGGCCCAACGCATGCGAGACGCCGGAACGTCGAGCAACACATCCGATCCCCAAATGGTGACCGCGTATGGGCTGACGAGGGCTGCCCGCGCGATCCAGCCGTAATACGTCAGGTTGTGGGCGTGGACGATCTGCGAGCCCAGATGCCGAGCGAGTCGCCGAACTCCGAGAAATGCCGTCCTCGGGCGTCCCAGCCGATGAATCGCGAACGGTGCTTCGGCGTCCTCCGGCCTTGAATGCCACAGACCCGCCGCATGCACGTCGTGGCCGCGCGCGGCAAAGAAGCCCGCCCAGCGCCGGACGTGGATGCTGTCGACGTTGCCGACGAACAACAAGCGCAAGGGCGGACGGGGCCGACCAGGCGGACCGTCACGGTTCGACAGGTGGGCGTCGGAGAGGGACCCGGCCACCTCAGGTTGGGTTCGCAGCGACAACGCGGCGTTCGGAGTCCGCGCCGGACGCCGCCGCTGCGGCCACCCCGACGATCAACCAGTAGATGAACATGATCTGCAGTTGATGGAAGGCACCGCCGGAGATGGCCGCGACGCCGAGAGCGATGGTGAACGCGGCCAGGCTCAGCGCGAGCATTCCGCCCCAGCCTCGATCGCGGAAGGCCGCCCTGACCCCGACCGCGAACGCGATTGCGAACAGCGTCAGGTAGGTGAAGAGCCCGAGGATCCCGTAGTGAAGGAGGAATGAGGTGTACTCGTTGTCGAGAACGGCGACCGCCTCGTCCTTTTGTGGCCCAACTCCAAGGATTGGCGACTCTCGGAATACCGGGCTGCCAGATCCGCTCCCGTCGCTGGCAGGCCTGTCGACGAGTCCGCCGTAGGGCAGGGCGAACGGTCCCTCGGTCAGGGTCGCGCCGTCGAGGAGGACGTGGGCCGGCCCGCGTGGAGCACGAACCATCAGCTGGAGAGAGAAGAGATGGTCCGTCGGCGTTTGAAACGAAAGCGCCAGATGTTGCCAACCCGCAGCTCCGGTCACATCGGTCGCTCGGCTTGCGAGCGGTTCGATCCGAGCACCCGATGCCGTCGTGGCCACGATGTAGAGCTGAAGCGTTGATCCGTTTGAATCGAGCGACCGCGCCCACACGCCGGTCGTGAATACGGAGCTGGTCGGTAGATCGGCAACCACGAGCTGGTAGATCGCTCCGTCGCGCGGCATGCTGACATCGACCGCCGATTGGCTGAAGGCCGACGACGCATCGGACTCCGCGGTGATCACTCCAGGGCTCGTGAGCCACTGGTCCGGCGGGTTGCCCGGCTGCTCGAAGCTCGAATTGGCCAGCAGGTTCGGGAGCGAGCCCGCGCCGGGCGCCTCGCTCCGGTTCTCGACGGAATTGCCGACGCCGACCGCGAAACCGCGCGGGCTCGAGTAGAGGCTGTACGCATCCGCGCCGGACCCGCCCGGCAACACCGGGAGGTAGACGGGCACGAGATCGTGGGCGATGTCCGACGGCCACACGCGCGTCGCGCAGTAGTAGGCCGCAACGGCATTCGCCAGTCGACCGACATCGTCACCGGGAGCAGCCGGCGGCGAGGCCGATCCGGGCTCGTGGCCGGGCTCTGGGGCCGAGACCTGGGCCAGGTCCGTCGCGCATGCGGCGGCACCGGTGTTGGCATCCGGTGCGCCGGCTCCCGGGTCCGTGAAGATCGACTGGCTGCGGGCGACCCGGGCGACAACCGACGGGTCGCGGAGAATCCCGGCGATGTTGAATCGGCTGAGGATGCTGCCGCTCCCGTTCGTCGGCGGAGCGATGATGACCAGGGCGAAGACCGCAGCGATCCCGACCGCGAGCAACGGTGGGGCGAGGAACAGACCGCGCCGAACGGTTCGGCGGAAGGCGAGCAGCACCAGGGCGACGACGAGTCCGACGGCGGCGCCGAGGATGGCGCCTCGAGACTGGGCCAGGAACAGGCTCATAACGGACAGGATCACGGCCGCGATCCAGATCGACCGGGACGTCCGAAGCGGTCCGCCAATCCGGCCCGCCAACGCGACGAACAACAGGAATACGGCGAGCACCCCGAACTGGTTGGCATTGCCCGCCGTGCCAACTGCCCGACCTTCGCGGATCACGCCGTCAAGGTTGTGGGACTGCGTCCAGAACGCGGTCGCCAACGAATTGAATCCGGGCGGGTTCAGGTATTGCAGGACGGCGAAGGCGCCAAGGACGATCGCGGCGACCGCCATGACCGAGGCGATTCGAACGGCGCCGATGCCGGCCGGCACGATCGTCAACCCGATCCGGAAGAGGAGCCAGTACTCCGCGATCCGGACCAATTCGAAGCCGTCGCGAAGGCTCCGCGTGATGGCCGGAACGAAGATCGGAGCCAGGACGATGGTGGCGGCAGTCGCGACCGCAAGCGCCAGGAAGCCGGCGTCGACGATTCCGAGGCGGCGGAATTCGGCATGGCGGCGGTGCAACCGGAGGAGGGGGACCAGCGCCACAAGGAGGGCGAGCTGCTCGAGGCGGAGCGCAGGAAGGGAGCCGGGCAGGGAAATATTCGGCGAGACGAGCGTTAGGGTGATCAGTGACAGCCCGAGCAGCAGGCGATCTGCCGGGCGCTCGAGCGTCAGCAGCTCCAATACCCGATCCCTTGGGGTCGATGCAGCGACCAGGGATTCGCTCAGGCCGTCCCCAACGTGGTCAATGTTGACGGACAGCTTCATCCCGGCGTGGAGAGTGAGCTACGGGACCCGCCCAAGCCGGGGCCGTACCCGGGGGGGACAAACTGCCCCGAGGCTGGGCGCGGGGCCAGGGAATCGCGTGCGATCGTACCGACTCCTCGTGTGATCACTCGACCGCGTTGGAGTGTATCCCGGGGCCGTCTCGCACGCGACGTCGTCGGACCTCCCCGTCCGGACAGGGCTCTCGGTCGTAAGGTGGGCGGCATGCAGATTCGCCAGTTCCGGATCGAGGGCCTCGGCCACCTGTCGACCGTCGTCGCCGACGAGACGGCCGGGGTCGCCGCGGTCGTCGATCCGCGCCGGGACGTCGACGTCTACCTCGAGGCGGCCCGCGAGCTCGACGTCCGGATCAGCCACGTCGTCGAGACCCATCTCCACAACGACTACGTCTCGGGGGGCCGCGACCTCGCCGCCCTGACCGGTGCCCGCCACGTGATCGGCGCAGGCGCGGAGCTGGCCCACGAGCACGGCCCGGTCCGCGACGCGGACACGTTCGACGTCGGCGCCCTCCGGTTCACCGCGCACGACACGCCAGGCCACACTCCCGAGCACGTCGCCTATGCGGTCGCCGACACCGGCCGCGGCGATGACCCCGCGCTCCTGTTCACCGGCGGCTCGCTGCTTGTCGGCGCGGTCGGCCGGACCGACCTTCTCGGCGACGATCACGCGTTGGAGTACGCCCGGGCGATGCATCGCTCGCTCCACGAGGTCGTGATGCGCCACGAGGACCATGTGGTCGTCCATCCGACCCACGGTGCCGGTTCCCTCTGTGCGACCGGGATTGCGTCGACGCCGACGACGACGATCGGCTACGAGCGGCGCCACAACCCGCAGCTCTCGACCGCCGACGTCGAGGCATTCGCGCGACGCCTGCTCCGCGGCCAGCCGGCGGTGCCGAAGTACTTTGCCCGGATGCGCCCGCTGAACCAGGCCGGTCCCACGCTCCTCGGCGGACGCGTCCCGGAGCCACGGCCGCTCAGCCTCGAGCAGACGCGGAGTGCGCTCGCGGCGGGTGCTCTGCTCCTCGACCTGCGGGGCGGCGCGGATCACGCCATCGCCCACGCGCCGCAATCGCAGTCGATCCCGCTCGGCCCGTCGTTCGGGACCTGGCTGGGCTGGGTGGTCGACCCGGAGCGCCCCCTCGTCCTCGTCCTCCAGCGACCGGAGGACTGGGACGAGGCCATCCGCCAGGCCCTCCGGATCGGCGCCGAGCGCGCGATCCTCGGCCACCTCCGCGGCGGTTTCGGGACCTGGGCCGACGGCGGGGGACCGCTCGAATCAAGCGGCCGGCTGACGGTGGACGAGCTCGCCGAGCGGCTCGACCGCGCGACGCCTGCGAACGCGCCGCTCGTCATCGACGTCCGCCAGGCGAACGAGTACGAGGTCGGCCACATCCCGGGCAGCATCCACATCGCGGCCGGGTCGTTGCCCGATCGGCTCGCGGAGCTGTCGCGGGACCGGCCGATCGCGACGGTCTGCGCATCGAGCCTGCGCGCGAGCGTCGCCGCTTCGATCCTCCGCTCCGCCGGCTTCGCCGACGTGTCGTGGGTCGCGGCCGGCGTGCCCGCGTGGCGCGCGGCCGGCCACCCGATCGCGCGCGGCGACCAGCCGGACCGGCCGCCTGCAGCGCGGCGCTAGGCGACGACCGCTGCGGGCAGCTGACCGACCGAGGCCTCGGCCGAAGGTACCGGTCCGCGGGATCCGGAAGTACTACAAGCTCTGCTTGCGGTCGAGGGCACCGGACCGTCATCCTCAGCATCGAACGTGACGCCACCCACCGAGCGCCGACCGACTCGCGGAGCGGAGGATCCCCGGATCCGCCGCTCGTGGCTCATCTTCGCCGGGACCTTCTTCCTCCTCGGGCTGATTGCCGTGGTCCGGCTGTGGGCCGACACCGGCGCGAGCGACTGGCTGATCGCCCTCCTGATCGTCGTCGTCGGGTTCGCCGCGTTCCGCCATCGGATCGCCGTCCGAGATCTCGAGGCCGGTCGCCGTGCCGAGGCCGAGAGCTTCGCCCGGATCCTCCAGGGCCTGTCGCGCTCGATCTCGCCCGACGCGATCCTCGGCGCGATCGTCGAGGAGCTCGGGGTGGGAACCGGCGCCGACCACATCGTCGTCGTGCGCCGCCGGCCGGACACCCGCGTCCTCGAGGCCACCCTGATCAATGCGCGAACGGGCGGCTCGACCTCGTCGACGCTGTTCCCGATCGGGGATCTGGAGGATCCGCCGGACGATGGCGGCGGTCGGGGCCGCCAGCCCGTCGGGATCCCGATCGAAATCGACCCTGCCGCCGGCGGCCTGCCGATCTCCGCGCAGCCGCGGATCGGGTCTGGGTCCGGGGATACCGTCGCGAGCGCCAGCGCACCCCGCCGGAGCGGACGACGGGTGCCGAGCCTGACGCCGGCCGCCGAGCTCGACCTGTCGCACGGCAGCGCGCCCGGTCCGCGGGCGGGGCGCCTCCGCGACGGCGATCCGGACGCCGCCGTGGCCGACCGGATCGCGCACCGGGCACGCTCGATCTTCGGGCTCCGCCACACGCTCGTCGTCCCGTTGACGACCGATCGCGGAATGTTCGGCGCGCTGCTCGTATCGCGCCGGACCGCCGGCCCTTGGCCGCCCGCCGCGCGCCGCCTCCTCGTCGGTGCCGCGGTCGAGGCTTCGGCGGCGTTGTCGCGGGCCTACTCGCATCGCCAGGCCGAGGCGCGTGCCTCGACCGACGGCCTCACCGGCTTGCCGAACCGACGCTATTTCGACGAGTTCTGCGCGCTGCTCGCCCGGCGCCGCCGCGCGGAGGACAGCGTCGGCGTCCTGATGATCGACATCGACAAGTTCAAGGTCATCAACGACACCCACGGCCACCAGATCGGCGACGAGGTCCTGCGGGCCGTTTCGGGAGCGATCGTCGGCGCCGTCCGCGAGGACGACGTTCCGGCTCGCTATGGCGGAGAGGAGTTCGCGGTCCTCCTTCGCAATCCGACTCTGGACGTGGCGATCGAGGTCGGCGAGCGCGTGCGGGAGGCCGTCGGTGCCCTCGACCTGTCGCGGTTCGGCGTCCGGGCGGTCAGCGTCTCCGTCGGAGCGGCCGTCGCGGTCGATCCGGAGGAGGCAATCATGGCGACGATCGAGCAGGCCGATCGAGCCCTCTACGACGCCAAGCGGCGCGGCCGCGACCGGGTCGTCGCCGCCTGAGCTCGGCCGCCGAGCGCCGGGCCGTCGCCGCCGACCGCCGCCGCGCGCCGGCGAATCTGGCGGGACTCAAATCGATGGGTAGCGAGCGTGCCGACGACCAGGAACCGGCAGGAATGCTCGCTTACCACGCTCGCTGAGTGCCCGTTTGAGTCCCCGGGGACTCGGCGGATCGCCATCGGTGCGTCGGCGCGAGGCCTCGCGCTACCATCGGCCGATGCCCAGGGACCGATCGAGCGGCAAGGTCGCGCCGCCGGATTCCGAGCCGCTCCACCACGACGCCGACGAGCCGCCGGCCGACGTCCTCGCTGACGAGGCCGCCGACCTGACGAACGGCGACCTCGGCCGAGTGTTCCACGAGATCGGCGACATCCTGGAGATCCAGGGCGAGATTCCGTTCAAGACGATCGCCTACCACCGAGCGGCCGACGCGCTTGCCCGCAGCCCCGTCGACCTCGTCGCCGCGTACCGCTCGGGCACGTCGCCGAAGGTGCCCGGCGTCGGCCAGGCGATCGGCGACAAGATCACCGAGCTTGTCACGACCGGCCGAATGGGATTCCTCGATCGGCTCCGCGCCGAGGTCCCGGCCAGCCTCGTCGACCTGCTCCAGATCCCCGGGCTCGGCCCGAAGACCGTCCGCCAGCTCCACGAGAACCTCGGGATCGCGACGATGGACGAGCTCCGCGCGGCCGCTGAGGCGGGCCGGATCCGGACGGTGAGGGGCCTGTCCGAGCGCACCGAGCAGCTGATTCTCGACGGGATCGCCCGGCTCGAGACCCAGCCGCGCCGCCTCCTCCTGCACCAGGCCGAGGAGCATGTCGCCGCCCTGATCGTCACGCTCGGCGCAGTGCCCGGCGTGATCTCCATCGAGCCCGCCGGCTCGTATCGCCGCGGCAAGGAGACGATCGGCGACCTGGACCTCCTCGCCGAGACGACCGATCCAGCCGCCTTGATGGTCCGCTTCACGGATCTCGGCACGGTCGACCACATCGTGGCCCGCGGCGGACACAAGTCCGCGATCCGGCTGATGCGCGGACCGCAGGTCGACCTGATGGTGATGCCGCCCGGGGCGGCCGGCGCCTACCGGCTCCACTTCACCGGCTCCAAGGAACACAATGTCCGGCTCCGGGCCCGCGCCCGGGACCGCGGCTGGAGCCTGTCGGAGTACGGGTTCCAGCGGATCGGCGACGATGGCAACCCCCTCACCGGCGCCGACGCCGAGGTCCGAGCGTTCCCGACCGAGGCGGAAGCGTACGGATTCCTCGACCTGCCGTTCATCGAGCCGGAGCTGCGCGAGGACGAGGGCGAGATCGAGGCGGCGCTCGCCGGAACCTTGCCGGTCCTGGTCGCGAAGGCTGACCTCCGCGGCGACTGCCACACCCACAGCGAATGGAGTGACGGCAGCCAGCCGATCGAGGTCATGGCCGAGGCGGCCCGCCGCCGCGGGTACGCCTACCAGGTCCTCACCGACCACACTCAGTCGCTCGCGATCGCCCGCGGCCTGGCCCCCGACCGGGTCGAGGAGGAGCGCGCCATCATCGCCGCGCTCAACGCCCGGTTCGCAGCCGAGGAAGCCGCCGGGACCGCACCGCCGGAGACGCCCGCGGAGGGCTTCCGGCTCCTGCACGGCTGTGAGCTCGAGGTCCGCGCCGACGGCCAGCTCGACTACGAAGACGAGCTCCTCGCCCGGTTCGATGTCGTCGTCGCATCCGTCCATGTCGCTCGGCGCCAGCCGCGGGCCGAGCTGACGAGGCGGACGCTCAACGCGATCCACAGCCCCCACGTCGACATCGTCGCCCACCCCGCCGGGCGGATGATCCAGACCCGCGACGATCTCGACCTCGACTGGGAGGCGGTCTATGCGGCCGCCGCGGCGACCGGCACGGCGCTCGAGATGAACGGTTCGCCGCATCGGCTCGACCTGTCGGCCGAACGGGCCCGCCGGGCGGTCGCCGCCGGCTGCACCCTCACGATCGACTCCGATGCCCACCACACTCGCGAGCTCGACGACGTCCGCTTCGGCGTGGCCCAGGCCCGACGTGGCTGGGTCACCGCAAGGGACGTCCTGAACACCCGATCGCGGGCCGACCTGCTCGCCTGGGTCGCGGCGAAGCCGGCGCGGATCGGGGCCTGACCGTCACCTCGGCCGAGACCCGCGAACGCTCGCGAGACGGGCCCGGAAATCGGCTTCCTGACCGACGGTCCGAGCGCGTACCATCCGGCGCGATGACGACGCTGCGGGACACCAGGAGCCGTGCGACGCGGGCCGGGGAGCTCGGTCTCGGTCGCCATCTCCGCCTGCCGGGCCTGACGCCCGGGCGGGCAGGCGCGGGCGGTGGCCGGCGCGACCTGGTCATCGCCGTCACGACGATCGTCGCGATGGCGGCGGCGCTGTCCGGACCCGCTCTGTGGCCCGCGGCCATGCTGCTCCTCGGCGCAACGATCCTCGGCTCGCTCCAGGTCCTCGGCGAGATCGAGGGGCCCGACGCCGAACGGGGAGTGCCCGTGGAGAGCCTGTTCCTGCCGGCCGTCGCTGCGATCGGCTGTCTCGGGGCCGTTCGTCTCGTGCCGCTCGGCCTCGCGCTGGCCCCGGTCCTGCTCCTCGCCGCGCTGCTCGTCGATCGCACGCTCGCCGTCGAGGCGCGGATTGTCGCAGCACCGAGCGGCCCGACGGCCGAGGAGCGGACCCGGACGCTGGTCGCGATGCTGGTCGTCGCCCTCGTCGCGTTTGCCGGCGTCGCGGCGATCGTTCCGGGCGGGATCGCGGGCACCGAGCAGCCGGGTGCCCCGATCGCTCCCCTGCCGGTCGGGGACCTCCTCGTCCTCGCTCTCGCCGACGCCTTCGTCGCGGCACTGCTCGGGTACCGGGCCGCGGCGCTCCGCTCGACGGGCGTTCGGGATGCGCTGTGGGCGGCCCTTACCTACGCGGTCGCGATCGCCATCGGCGCCGCAGCGATCCGCGCCATGGGCATCCCGCGGCTCGTGGGTCCCGCCCTGCTGATGTTCCTCTTCTACCTGTGGGATTCGCTCCACGCCGCGTCCCCGACCCGTCGGCGCGACCCGCGCTGGATCTGGGAGACCGTCGCGCTCGTTGCCATCGGCGCGGTCGTCACGTTCTGGAACCTCCGCCTTGTCGGCTGAGGCCTGATCAGACGGCGTCGGACCACATTAGCATCCGATCCCGATCGACCGGCCAGGCCCGGCCACCGGGCAGTCGGACGAGGCGGACGGCGTCGACCCGGTCGGTGACGAGCGCCCAGTGCCCATCGGGTGAGACCTCCGCCCGGAGGTTGCGACCGGCAAGGTGGGTCACGAGGGTCGGCTGTAGATCGGCGAGCCGGCCAAGCACGGCGCGGGCGGTCGTCGGTTTGACGAACAGGCCCTGCGATGCTACAAGTCCAAGCCCGACCGATCGCGTTCCGGCCCCGAGCGGAGGCCGTCCCATCGGGTTCGCACCGCACCGAAACGGAGACCCCCCACGTGACCTTTCCCGACGTCGAGACCCAGGCGACGAGCGCCGTCAACCAGACCCGGCTGAAGCGCCAGCTGGCGGACCAGGCGATCGCCCAGGCGACGGCGGCCCAGTGGACCGAGGCTGCGGACACGAACCGGCGAATGCTCGAGCTCGGGCCCGACGCCGAGGCGGAGAACCGCCTCGCAAAGGCGCACTGGGAGCTCGGCGAGCTCGGCCAGGCCCGCGAGCACTATCAGACCGCGCTGGCACTCGACCCAACCAACCGCATCGCCGAGCGGAACATCGACCGTCTCCGGATCCTCCTCGTCGACGCCGGCGAGAAGACCGTTCCTGCCCAGGAAGGTAGCAAGGCCCCGGTTTCGATCTTCGTCGAAGAGACCGGCAAGACCGGGTTCGCCTTCCTGACGGACCTGCCCCATCCCCGCAAGCTCGCCCAGGTCAACCCGGGCGACGCGGTCGAACTGACCCCCGAGGGCGGCCGCCTGATCGCGACGAGTAACGGGATGCGGATCGGGATCGTCGAGCCGCGGGTCGCGGCCCGGCTCCTCAAGCTGATGGCCGACGGCAACAAGTACGCCGCGGGCGTCACCTCGCTCGGCGACAAGGACGTCCGGATCATCATCCGCGAGATCTACCAGGACCCGCGCAACTACGGCAAGGTCTCCTTTCCGACCGCAGCCAAGTCGACCGACCTGCGGCCGTACACGAAGGGCACCCTCGTCCGCGAGGAGATGGACCTCGAGGAGGATCTCGAGGACGACGACGAGGACGACGAGATCGAGGACCTCGATCGCGTCCTGCCGCCGGAGGCCACGACCGACGAGGCCTTCGAGGAAGAGCTCGACGAGGCTGACGAGAGCTAGGACCTCCGACTGTCGCGCCTGACCGACGCTGGCGGCGATGCCGCCTGTGGTCCTCGCTCGACGGGCTGTCGCGCCTCGAGCCTCGGGCTCCGTGAGTCCCTTCAGACTCGTTTTCGCCGGCACTGAGCGTGGCGGAGACCCGGTTTCGACAGGACCCGTCCCCGACCGAGCGTGCCGGCCCCTGGATTGAGTCCCACCGGACTCATGTCTGCAGCGCAGCGCTCCGCAGCGCACAGCCTTCCCGCTGGAGCGAACAGGCTTGGGGTTTTGTTGGGAAGCGTTGGGCCCAGATATTGCCCAAACCCGCGTGCATCAGATTGGCGAGATGAGATTCGGCCCCCAAGCGGGTCGATCAGAGGCGGGACGACCCGCGCAAGACCCGCGATTCTGCGATCAGCGTTCAGTGTGATGGGAAACGCGCGGGTTTCGCGCCGGTGCGCTCCATGAGCGCTGCTGAGCGGGGGCTGGCGGCTGGTCAGCCACCGGCCCGAGGCTGACGCCTGCGTGATGGCGGGGTAGGCTGTCGCGATGGCCGGTCGAGCGTCCCTGGTCCGCGCGGAGCCCGGGTTCTCCCTGCCCTTCTTCGACCGCCTCGCCCCGCCCCCGCCGCCCGGCCTCGTCGCCGGCCGGATCGAGGCCCACACCAAGCCCGGCGACATCGTGCTCGATCTCGCCGGCCGCGGCGGCTGGGTCGGTCGAGCGGCGGTCGATCGGCAGCGCCGAGCCGTCAGCCTCGAGTCGACGCCCCTGACCCGTCTCCTCGCGGAGCTCGTCCTGCGGCCACCGGACCTGCGCCACCTCGATGCAGCATTCCAGGCGATGGGCGCGTCGCCGCACGGGCAGACGAGCCTGAAGGTTGCCGTCGGCGAGCCGTTCACGACCCGCTGCGCGACGTGCGGACGGACGCTCCCGCTCGACGAGGTGGTCTGGTTGACCGCGGCCGGCGCCAGCGACGTCGAGGAGCTCGGCGCTCCGCCCGTCTTCGCGGATCCCGGCGACCCGCCGCCGCCCAGTCCGCCGATCGATCGCGACCACCCGAAGCCCCGCAAGCTGTATGCCTGCCCGGTTTGTCGCGGCTCGCGCGGCGGTGAGCAGCGCAGCGCCGACCTCGACTTCCTCGACCTCCAGATGGCCCAGGCCATCCCCGACACCTACGAGGCCGTTCGGTCGCGCCTGGCCGGTCGGTTTCCCGTCGTCGATGGCAGCCACGACCTGGTCGACGGCCTGCTCGACCTCCACACGCCACGCCAGCTCGTCGGCCTTGAGGCGATCCTCGATCGGATCGAAGGCGACCTCCGAGCGGCCCCGGTCGAGGCCGCGCTCCGGCTCGGCTTCCTCCACGCGCTGCTCCCGGCCAGCCGCCTGAACGGCTATCCCGGCCGGATCGGCTCGCTCCGGATCCAGGCGGGCAAGGTCCGCCCGCCGTCAGCCGGACAGTGGCGGGAGCGGCATCCGTGGCTCGCCTTCGAGGATGGCATCCGGACGGTCCGGGGCTTCATCCAGCGCCTCGAGAGCGGCCAGGGCGGCGCGGTCCAGGCGCGGCTCGGGAACGACCTCCGGGCGCTCGACGAGGGCAGTGCGACGGCGGTCGTCGGGGTGACAGGGCCGTCGTCGACGCGTGCGATCGGCGAGGAGGCGTCGGCCGGGCGTGGCTGGGACACGAACGCCGGTCTCCGCCGCCGGATCCGGCTCGTTCTCGGCCAGCCGCCGGTGCGGCCGAACCAGGAGCGCCTCTCGCTGACCTACTGGGCGACGGCCTGGACGATCGGCTCGGAGGCGGCCTTGGGTCTGCCGCTGGCCGCCCTCTCGGGCCCGCCGATCCGCGCGCCATGGGGCTGGCAGGCGGCGGCGCTCGCCCGGGCGCTTGTATCGGTCGAGCCGTCGATCGCGCGCGAGGGCGAGGTCGTCCAACTGGTCGACGGGGGCGCCGAGGCGCTCGTGGCGGCCGCCCTCGGAGGGGTCGGCGGCGGCTTCCGGCTCCTCGCAGCGCGACTCGGCGACGGCGACGACGAGGCCAGCGGATCGGTCGAGCTCGTGCCGCCCGGCGCGATCCGCCCGCCGGGCCCGCGCAGCCGGGCGAACGTTTCGCTCGATCCGTCGCCGGGTGGCGCCGGCGACCCGGACCTGGTCCCGGGCTCCGGCCTCTTCGGCGCTCCGGAGCGGTTCGACCGCCGGCCGTTCTCCGCCGCGGACGTCCGCAACACCGTCGTCGACGTCGCGGTCGAGAGCCTCAAGGCGCGTGGCGAGCCGGCGTCGGGCGATCGCCTCCTCGGCCAGATCCTTGTCGGCCTCGATCGGGCTGGCCAGCTCCGCCGCCTGGTGGCCGATCCCGATGCAGCCCCGTACGGGCCGCCACAGCCAATCCCGGCGGAGGAAGCGTCGTCCGACCCGCGCCAGGCCGATCGCGCGGCGGACCGGTCGTCGTTCGCGGAGGATGATCGGTCGAAGCCCGAGGCTTCCGCCCGGGCCAACTCGGCGCGCGGCGACTCGACACCGCGGCCCGCGCCTCGCGCCGCGACCGCCGACGCCATCGGCGAGGTCGGACCGCCCGTCGCCCGGCACGCCGTGGCGCCGGCGGACCAGGTCGATTCGCTCCTCGCGCTGATCGCGGAAGGCCTGTCCGGGACGGGCCGGCGCCGGCTGGCCGAGGTCGCGCCGAATCGCTGGTGGCTCGCCGATCCGCACGATCGGGAAGGCGCGGCCGTGCCGCTCGCGGACCGCGTCGAATGGGCCGTCTTCAGCCTGCTCTCGACCGCCGGGCCGCTCTCCGAGACCGGATTCCTCCAGCGGATCGCGGGGATCTTCAGCGGTCACGACCTGCCCGACGAGACACTCGTCCGGGCCTGTCTCCAGAGCTACCGAAGCCGAGCCAGCACGGCGGAGCGGATCGTTACCGGCGACGACCTCATCCGGCGGGCCCAGGAGCACGCCGAGGTGATCGGGCTGCTCGCCGACGGCGGTCATCGACTCGGGCTGAACGTCTGGATCGGGCGACGCGAGCAGGCTCGCCGGCTGGGCGCGGGCCGCCTCGCCGACCGACTCCACCCCGCCGAGCGCACCGCCTCGCTGAGCCACATCAATCGGGCGGTCGACGAGATTGCCGAGATCGACTGCGCCTGGTACATCCGGGGCAAGCTCGCGTTCCTGTTCGAGGTCGAATGGACGGCGATGCTCGGCGAGCCGCTTCTCCGCCGCCATGCCCGCATCCCGCAGGACGACGGGACGGTCCGCTTCCTGGTCGTGGCGCCGGAACGCACGGACCTGTTGCGCCACAAGCTCGAGCGGTCGCCGATCCTGCGCGAGGCATTCGATCGGGACAACTGGCACGTCCTCAAATGGAACCACCTGCGCAGCTTCCTCACCCGCGATGAGCCGTCGCTCGATGCCCTGGAGCCGTTTCTCGGGCTCGATCCCGTGGCCGAGCGGAGCGGCGAGCAGCTCGACCTGTTCGGCGGCTAGCGCACGGCTGACAGGCCGCCCGTTGGCCCGGACGACAAGCCCGCCGCGCGACCTCGACCGCGCTACCCTGTCGCGAGACATTTCCGCCGGGTGCCGCGCCCGCGCTCATCCTTCCAGCGGAGACCGCTCGTGACCGATTCCGACCATCCCGCCTCGCCGGTCGACCAGCTCGCCGACCGGTTCTGGGACGAGATCCTCGAGCTCAACCCGACGACGGCCACCGTCTACGGCGACGAGCGCTTCAATGACCGGCTCGAGGATCCGAGCCCGGCCGGTCGGGCGAAGGTTCGCGACCTCATGGTCCGGACGAAGCGGGCGGCCCATGCGATCCCGGCCGCCGACCTGTCGGTCGAGGACCGGATCACCCGGGACATGCTGATCGTCATCGCCGACCAGGGCGTCGAGGAGGATGCCCAGGGCATGCACCGCCTGCGGGTCGTCGATCAGATCGGTGGGCCCCAGACGCTGCTTCCGCAGATCTGCCAGTTCCAGCGGGCCGACACGCCCGAGCGGTTGGAGAAGTTCCTCGCCCGCCTCGAGTCCTACCGCGACTACATGGCGGCCAACACGGACATCCTCCGCGAGGGCCTCGCCACCGGGCTCACCGCGCCTCGGATCGTGGCCGAGCGGACGGTCGCCCAGCTCGAGCGACTGATGGCGATCCCGCTCGAGGAGGCCATCGTCCCCGCCCTCGCCCAGGTCGCGTCCGAGGCCGATCGCGAGCGCGTCCGGAAGGTGACCGAGCAGGTCATCTACCCGGCCGACCGCGCGTTCCTCGAGGTCCTCGGTGGCGACTACCTCGAGGCGACCCGCGAGGAGCCCGGCCTCTGGTCGGCGCCGGACGGCGAGTCGCTGTATCGGACCCAGATCCGGTCCTGGACGACCCTCGATCTCGACCCGCGGGTGGTCCACCAGATCGGCATGGCGGAGCTCGAGATCGTCAACGTGGGGCGGCGCGAGATCGCCGCGCGAGCCGGTGCCACGAGCCCGCAGGAGTACCGCGGGCGCCTCGATGACGATCCTGCGAATACGCCGCGGACCAAGGAGGAGCTTCTCGCCCGCGCCCGCGAGGACATCGCCCGAGCCATGGCGGTCGCGCCCCGCTACTTCGGAACCCTGCCGAAGGCAGGCTGCGAGGTGATGGCGGTCGAGGAGTTCAAGGAGAAGGACGCCCCCTTCGCGTACTACTTCCCGCCCGCGACCGACGGCTCCCGCGGCGGCACCTATTACGCCAACGGCTACGACCTGGCGAGCCGGAAGTACACGAAGCTGGCGACGACGACCTATCACGAGGCCGTCCCGGGTCACCATTTCCAGATCGCGTTGGAGCAGGAGAACCCGAACCTCTCGACGTTCCGCCGGCTCGGTGCCCGGATCGTCGGCGGCGCGTATGTCGAGGGCTGGGGCCTGTACAGCGAGAAGCTGGCCGACGAAATGGGCCTCTTCCGCAACGAGGGCGAGCGATTCGGGATGCTCGACGCCGTCGCGTGGCGAGCCGCTCGGCTGGTCGTCGACACGGGCATGCATGCCCTGCGCTGGACGCGCCAGCAGTCGATCGACTTCCTCCTCGAGACCGGCCTGTCCGAGACGGACGCGACGATCGAGACGGACCGCTACATTGCCTGGCCCGGCCAGGCGCTGACCTACATGATCGGCTGCCGCGAGATCGAGAGGCTCCGCCGCGAGCTCACCGAGCGGGATGGCTCGCGGTTCGACCTGCGTGAGTTCCACGACCAGGTCCTCGCCCACGGCTCGCTGCCACTGGCGACCCTGGCCCGTGAGCTTCCGAACTGGGTCACGACGCCCGCCTGACGCCTATGAGTCGAAGCCGATCCCGAGGGCGTCGAGGGCCTTGAGGATCACGCCGCGCCGGCCGCCATCGCGGTCGGCGCGCCCGAGCTCGTGGCGGACGAGGTTGACGGCCAATGACCGAAGGGGCTCGGGTGGAAACGGGACCGGCTTGCTCCGAACGAACCGCAGGCCAAGCAGATCCGAGTCCGGGCGGAGGATGAAGTCGCGGACGACGCCGGCGGCCCAGCGGCTGGCCCCGACGCCGAGCCCGGTGTAGCCAAGGGCGTACGTCATCCGGCCGCCGAGCGCCTGGCCGAACGTGACCGTGAACCGCGAGGTCGTGTCGATCGCGCCGCCCCAGCGGTACGGGAAGCGGAGGTCGTCGAGCTGTGGGAACGCCCGGCGGAAGTGTGCCTCGAGCTTGGCGAACGTCGCCGGCCGGCGGTCGAACTGCGGGCCGACTCCGTTGTTGCGGTGGTAGATCGCGTCGTAGCCGCCCCACAGGATCCGGTCGTCGGCGGTCAGACGGAAGTAGTGGAACTGGTTGTTCGCGTCGGACATCCCCTGGCGGCGCTGCCAGCCGATCGAGGCCCGCTGCTCAGGGGTCATCGGCTCGGACACGAGGACGTAGTCGTAGACCGGGACGAACTGGCTCTCGAGCCGGCGCAGCCAGCCGGAGTAGGCCGAAGTCGCGACGACCACGTGGTCCGCGTCGAGGACGGCGCCGGCCGCGGTCATCACGAGGACACCGCCCGCCCGGCGCTCGACGGCGCGGACCCGCGTGCCCTCGTGGATCGTGACCCCGCGCTCCTCCGCGACGCGGGCGAGACCGCGCGCCAGCTTCGCCGGATCGAGGACGACGTCGCGGCCGGGCGGCCGATAGAGACCGGCCTGCCACAGCGGCGACTGGACCTCGCCCTGGACGGCGGCGCGATCGAGGAACATCAGCTCCTCGCCGTGCTCGGCGGCCTCGTCGACCCAGGCCCGGAACTCCTCGACCTGGTAGGGCTGGTCGGCGACGCTGAGCGTTCCGGTCTCCTCGAGATCGCAGTCGATCCCGTGGTCGCGGGTGAAGGCGATGAGCCCAGCGAGGTTGGCGATTCCCTCGCGCTCGAGAAGCGCGAGTTCGTCCGGGAAGTGGCGGAGCCCGTTGGCGAGGCCATGGGTGAGCGACGCCTCGCAGAAGCCGCCGTTCCGGCCCGATGCGCCGAACCCGACCGACTCCTGCTCGAGCACGATCACTTGAAGAGACGGATCGGTGTCGGTCAAGGCGAGCGCCGTCCACAGTCCTGTGAAGCCGGCTCCGATGATCGCGACATCGGCCCGCGCCGAGCCGGTCAGGGCGGGTCGCGTCGGCCCGCCAGGCGACGCCGCGAGCCAGTAGCTGATCGCGGTGGACGTATCGATCTGAGCCACGTTCCGATCCTACGCGGTAAGTCGCGGTGAATGCCCGTCTGGTATCACGCGGTGATGAATGCCGCTCTCGCCTGGTACCGGCCGGTCGATGTGCCGGGCACGATCCGTGACGCCCTGCCCTGGACCGTCGCACTGATCGATCCGCTGAGCCGAGCCCGGCAGTGGTTGCGCGCACCGACGATCGACGCGCGGCGGGCGTCGTCCCCGCACGCCGACGATGCCGCGGTCGCGCGGCGGCTCGAGGAGCTCACGGAGGCCCACCGGCCATGCGTCCGAGTCGCGAGGCGCGCCGACTCAGCTCGGCCAGTCAGCAGGCTCGGAAGGACGCATTAGGCCCGCTTTGGCTGGGATCCACGCCGGCAAAGCCTCTCGATTGAGTCCGAGGGACTCACTCGGGGATCCGAGCCGCGGTTCGGTCGTTGGCAGGCCGGCCCGCAGATGTGCGAGCGATCTTCCGGATCGTGCGGTCTCGACCCACAAACCGGCGGAACGCCGCGTGATTCGCACTGCAATCGGTGCTTCCGTGCGATATCCGCGTTGACGACGATTGCGGCGATATGCCACCATGGGCTCCCGTTTGTTCCGCTCTCCGGAACACCCGTCGCGCTTGACGGGCCAATCTGCCGTACGGAGTGACCACATGGCCACGACGCCCCAGACCAGCAGCCTGACCCCCGCCCTCCGACGCGATCGCCAGTCCGCGATGTACCAGCGCGCCCTCAAAACACTGCCGGGCGGCACGGACTCGAACTTCCGGGCGTGGGGCGAGAGCACGGTCTACATCGACCGGGGCAAGGGTGGCCGGATCTGGGACCAGGACCAGAACGAGTACATCGACCTGCGGATGGGCTATGGCCCGGTGATCCTCGGCCACGGCGACGAGCGCGTCGACGACTATGTCAACCAACAGATGCGCAAGGGCGTCAGCTTCTCGCTCACGAGCGAGGACGAGGTCCGCGCGATGGAGCTCGTGTGCGAGCTGACCGGCTGGGTCGACATGGCCCGGATGACCGTATCGGGCACCGAGGCGACGATGCACGCGATGCGGATGGCCAGGGCCTACACCGGTCGCAACAAGATCGTGAAATTCGAGGGCCAGTACCACGGCGTCCACGACTACGCCCTGATCAGCGTGGCCCCGGACGACATGTCCGAGCTCGGTGACGCCGACAAGCCGGTCCGTCTGGCGTGGGGTCGGGGCATCCCGGACGCCGTCGCGGACACGATCATCCCGGCCCGCTACAACGACCTCGGCCTGCTCCGCAGACTGTTCGAGGAGAACGGTGACGACATTGCCGCGGTGATCGTCGAGCCGGTCCTCGGGAACGCCCAGGGGATCATGCCGCAGGAGGGCTTCCACGCCGCGATGCGGGCGCTGACCGAGGAGTTCGGCATCCTCCTGATCTTCGACGAGGTCAAGACCGGCTTCCGGTTCGCCAAGGGCGGCGCGGCCGAGTTCTTCGGGATCCGGCCGGACCTCGCGACCTACGCCAAGGCCATGGGCAACGGCTATCCGGCGGCCGCGTTCGGCGGCCGGCGCGAGATCATGGAACTGCTTCCCGACAAGGTCAGCCATGGCGGCACGTACGCCGGCAACCGGGTGGCGGCCGCGGCGGCCGTCAAGACGCTCGAGATCATCCGCGACACGAACGCGCTCGAGACGATCCACGCCACGGGGCGGCGCGTCCAGGACGGCCTCAAGGAAGTCCTCAACCCGGTCGGGATCCCGTACATCTTCACCGGCCATCCGTCGATGTTCGGGATCATGTTCACCGAGGAGGTTCCGACCGAGTACCGCGACTGGGCGAAGTCGGACCACGAGCTCTATGACGCGGTGGCGTTGGGGATGCTCGCTCGCGGCGCGATGCCCGAGCCCGACAGCCGCGAGCCGTGGTTCATGTGCGAGGCCCACGCCCAGGGCGACACCGTCGACCAGGTGGTCTCGATCTTCGAATCATCGCTCAACGCCGCGCTCGAAGGGCGCGCGCGCGGCGAGGTCGCGCACGCGACCGGGGCGATGGCCCACCCCGGAGCCGGCTGAGCCCAACCGTCACAGCATCATCACCGGCCGGACCGGTCCGGAGAACGAGGGACGACAGATCGATGGTCCTCGACGGCAACGCAGTTCGCTCGGTTGACCGGGCGGCGGCACTTCTTCTCGCGCTCGGCGATTCGCAGGGCGAGGCCGGGGTCACCGAGCTGGCCCGGCGTCTCGGCCTCCACAAGTCCACCGCCTCGCGGCTGCTTGCGACCCTCCAGAAGCGCGGCCTCGTCGAGCAGGACGAGGAGACCGGGAAGTACCGCCTCGGGCTCGTCGTCATCCGGCTCGCCGAACGGGCCGAGCGGACCCTCGACCTGCGCGGGATCGCGATGCCCGAGCTCGAGAGGCTGGCCCGCCTGACCCACGAGACGACCGGCCTCGGCATCCTCGACGGCGACACCCTCCTGACGGTCGCCCAGGCCGACGGTCCGAATCTGATCGCCGTCGGCGACTGGACCGGGCGCCCGACACCGCTCCACTGCGTGGCGTCCGGCAAGGTCCTGCTGTCATCGGTGGCCGAGCGGGAGGTCCTCCGGATCGTCCGGCGTGGCCTCGTCAGCTACACCGAGCGGACGATCACCGCGCTCGAGCCGCTGCTCGAGGAGCTCGCCCGGATCCGCCGCCGCGGCTACGCCACCGCCCTCGGCGAGTTCGAGATGGGCCTCAACGCCGTCGCCGCGCCGGTCCACGACGCGCGCGGCAACGTGATCGCCGCGGTCGACATCTGGGGCCCCGCCTTCCGCCTCACACCGCGCCGGATCCCGGAGCTCGCCGCCCAGGCCCGCGAGGCCGCGGCCGCGATCTCGGTCCGCCTGGGCGGGACCGGAACGGCGACGGCCGCCCAGCCGACCCTCGCCCAGGCGCTCTCGAGCTCGACGATCGCCGAACGTGCTGCGCGACCGGCACCGTTGCCGGCTCCGCGCGCCGCGCCGTCGGTCCAGGCTCCGGCTGGCGCGCTCGCCGACGAGGTCGCCGCCGCCTCCTGAGATCGCGCCGGCCCCTCGCCAAGGACCTCACTGGTCGAGATCCCCGCCCCCTCGCCGACGTCGACGGTGTCCGGGCCGTGATGCCCGGCCGGCGGGTGGGGCCTGCCCGAGCGTCCGTCAGCGGGCTACCATCCCGATCGATGGACATCAACAAGCCGCCGCTGAGCACGATCGTCGAGGTCCTCCGGACGAACGGGGTGCGGATCCTCGTCATCGTCGTGGTTGCGTTCATCGCGCTGCGCCTCACGACGGTCCTCGTTCACGGGATCGTCAAGGCCCTCCTCGACCGCGAGGCCACCGAGGGCACTGCCCAGGAGCTCTCGGCGATCGAGGTCCAGAAGCGGATGGACACCCTCGACGAACTCGGGTCGAACGTGATCCGGGCGTTCGTCGCGATGATCGCCGGGATCATGGTCCTCGGCGCGCTCGACCTCGACATCGGGCCGGCCGTCGCCGGGCTCGGCGTCGTCGGCATCGCAGTCGGGTTCGGCGCCCAGAGCCTCGTCCGCGACTACCTCAACGGCGCCTTGATCCTCGTGGAGAACCAGTACAGCAAGGGCGACGTCGTCTCGATCGCGGGCGTCAGCGGCTCTGTCGAGGACTTCAGCCTGCGGCGGACGACCCTGCGCGATCTCGACGGCGTCGTCCACACCGTCCCGAACGGCGAGGTCCACGTCGCGAGCAACAAGACCCGGACCTGGGCCCGGATCAACCAGAATGTCACCGTCGCCTTCGGGACCGACATCGACAAGGCGATCCAGGTGGTCGAGGACCTCGGCAAGCAGATGGCGGCCGATCCCGTCTGGAAGCGCCGGATCCTCGAGCCGCCGCGGGTCGAGCGGGTCGAGTCGATCGAGGAGCGTGGCGTCACCCTGAAGATCCTCGGCACGGTCCGGGCGTCGGAGCAGTGGGCGGCCGGCGGCGAGTTCCGCAAGCTCCTGCTCGAGGCGTTCGCGAAGAACGGGATCCGCCTGCCCCGACCGCCGCAGGTGTTCGTTGCCCAGTCCGAGGCGACCGAGGGCGTCCAGATCGGCCCCGCACCGAGCCAGGACGACCTCGCCGACGAGTAGCCCGTGAGACGGGACCGGGCCGCCACCGGGCCGGCACCGGGCCGGCCCCGACGGCTCGGGACTGCCCGGCCGCGTAGAATGGCCGCTCAGCCCGTCAGTCCTCCACGTCTCGAACACGGCAGGAGCGCCCCCGTGAGTGTCGACCAGCGACCCGAGATCGAGAACCTCCTCGCCGAGGCCCGGACCTTCCCGCCCGACGCGGCTTTCACGGCCCAGGCCAACGCGAGCGCGGGCCTCTACGACGAGGCCGCCCGCGACCCGGAGGCCTTCTGGGCGAAGATCGCACGCGAGACCGTGACCTGGACCGAGCCATTCCACACGACGCTCGAATGGGACCTCCCGTTCGCGAAATGGTTCGTCGGCGGCAAGCTCAACATGAGCGAGAACTGCGTCGATCGCCACGTGGCCGCGGGCCTCGGCGACAAGGTCGCCTACCACTGGATCGGCGAGCCTGGCGAGACCCGGACGATCACGTACGCCGACCTCCTGCGCGAGGTCTCGAAGGCCGCCAACGCCCTGCTCGAGCTCGGGGTCGTCACCGGCGACCGGGTCGCGATCTACATGCCGATGATCCCGGAGCTGCCGATCGCGATGCTGGCGTGCGCCCGGATCGGCGCCCCGCATACGGTCGTCTTCGCTGGCTTCTCGGCCGAAGCACTGAGTGGCCGGATCAACGACGCCGAGGCCAAGCTCGTGATCACCGCCGACGGCAGCTATCGCCGCGGCAACGCAATGTCGCTCAAGGCCGCCGTCGACGAGGCGGTCGCAACCAGCCCGACGATCGAGCATGTCCTGATCGTCCGCCGGCTCGGCGACAATGCCGCCGAAACGAAGGTCGTCGCCGGGCGCGACGTCTGGTGGCACGACATTGTCGAGCGCCAGTCAGCCGACTGTCCGCCCGTGGCGCTCGACAGCGAGCACATGCTCTACCTGCTGTACACGTCGGGGTCGACCGCCAAGCCCAAGGGCATCACCCATACGACCGCCGGCTACCTCGTCGGCACGGCCTACACGCACCGGATGATCTTCGATATCAAGCCCGACGACGTGTATTGGTGCGCGGCGGACGTCGGCTGGGTCACCGGCCACAGCTACATCGTCTACGGACCGCTCGCGAACGCCACGACCGGCGTGATGTACGAAGGTTCCCCGGACACGCCTGGCTGGGACCGCTGGTGGCAGATCGTCGAGGATTACCGGGTCACGATCCTGTACTGCGCTCCGACGGCGATCCGGGCGTTCATGAAGCAGGGTGCCGAGCATCCCGCCAGACACAACCTCTCGTCGCTGCGCGTCCTCGGCTCGGTCGGCGAGCCGATCAATCCCGAAGCGTGGCTCTGGTATCGCGAGCACATCGGCGGCGGCACGGCCCCGATCGTCGACACCTGGTGGCAGACCGAGACGGGCCAGATCCTGATCACGCCCTTACCCGGGGTCACCACCACCAAGCCGGGCAGCGCGACGTTCCCGTTCCCGGGCATCGAGGCCGACATCGTCGACGGCGAGGGCAGGTCCGTGCCGAACGGTGGCGGGGGATACCTCGTCCTGAAGCGGCCGTGGCCGGCGATGCTCCGCGGGATCTACGGCGATCCCGAGCGTTACCGGCAGACTTACTGGAGCCGATTCCCCGGGATGTACTTCGCCGGGGACGGGGCGAAGCGCGACGAGGACGGCTACTTCTGGCTGCTCGGCCGGGTCGACGACGTCATGAACGTGTCCGGCCATCGCCTGTCCACGACCGAGATCGAAAGCGCCCTCGTTTCGCATCCCGCGGTCGCCGAGGCGGCGGTCGTCGGCGGACCGGACCCGGTCACCGGCGAGGCGATCAACGCCTTCGTGATCCTGCGCCTCGGCTTCGAGCCGACGCCGGAGCTCGGCGACGAGCTCCGGCGCCATGTCGCCACGAAGATCAGCCCGATCGCCAAGCCGAAGGCCCTGATGTTCACACCGGACCTGCCCAAGACCCGCAGCGGCAAGATCATGCGGCGGCTCCTTCGCGACATCGCGCAGGGCCGCTCGCTGGGCGACACCACGACCCTCGCCGATGCGGCCGTCGTCGAGACGATCCGCGAGAACAGCTTCAAGTCCGAGGACTGACGGCGTGCCCCTGAACTTCCTGCGTCGGAAGAAGTCCGGCGCCGCCGCGGTGGCGCCTGCCGCCGTGGGTGCCGGCTCCGGTCGGCGTTCGCGCACGGGCGTCGCGTTCGACGGCGTCACCGAGGAGTGGCATCTCGTCGGCCGGATGACCGTCGAAGGCCGGTTGTCCGATGCGCTCAACAAGCGCGAAGCCGTCGCGATCCACGACGTCCAGTGGGCGCCGATCGATGGCTCCTCGCCGCTCGTCGAGGCGCCCGGCCTCAAGAGCGTCGACCCATACGACCTGATCCTCGTCCTCGCGGGCGAGGGGTCGATGCCCGAGCTCACGGATTCCGAGCGGGCGGCTCACCGGATCCACAAGGTGGCCTACGACGTCGCGCTCGAGGCGCCACCGTTCCGGGTCGTCGGAACGGTCTTCCTCCACCCGGGCTCGGAGCCGAACACCCTGCTCGATCGGGCGACGGAGATGTTCGTCCCGGTTGTCGACGCGGTGGCGATGTTCGGCGAAGAGCGGGTCGGCGATCCCGACGTCGAGACAGTGCTGGTGAATCGCTTCTACCTGCGCGGCGTCGAGCAGGTCGACAAGCGGACCGGGCTCAAGGCGCAGCGCCTGCCGGGCATGCCCCTCGGCGGAACCACGTGGCGGGACCGCTCATGAGTGGCCGTCGCGCCTGACGGCCGATGCGTGCGTTGAAGCCTGCGCTCCTCGCTCAGGCACCGGTTACGGCGCGACTTGCGCCGCGCCGGCGCAAACTCCCGTGGATCAGGCCCGGGCGGCTTCCTTGGATCGACCGAACGGGAGCCGGAACCCACTGCTCTTGACGGGAACCGCGATCTTTGCCGGGACCTCGGTGTTGAACGTCCGGACGAGGCGTTCCGCGAGGGCGTCGAAGTCCTCGGTGATCTTCTCCCGGGGATACATCTCGATGACCGTCCGGCCCTCGTTCGCGGCCCGCACGAAGAGCAGGCCGCCCGAGCGGATCAGGGCGAGCGCCGGCATCCCGACGGTCTTCTCCATGTCCGCGACCGACACGCCGCTATTCGCGCGGTTGATGACGAGGGCGAGGCGGTCCTGGACGCCCAGCTCGATCGCGACCTCGCGGAGCTGAACGGCGGCGCGCAGGGCAGGCACGTCTGGAGTCACCGGGACGAGGATCTTGTCGGCCTTCTCGAAGATGGCCTTGTTGAGGCTGCTATACGAGGGGTGGAGGTCGACGACGATGAAGTCGTATGTCGGGCGCGAGGTGGTGATCGCGTCCGCGACGCGGCTCGGCTCGAGGATCTCGGTGTTCAGCGGGGTCGCGGTCAATGACACGACCGAGATCCCCGAGGGGTGCGGGGTCGCGATCTGGGTGAGCGTCTCGACGTCGCCGCCCTCGGCCTGGTCGCGCCAGCTGTCGGCCACCGTCCGGACCTGCTCGAGCCCGAGCGAAGTCCCAACATGGCCCGTCACCGTGTCGGCGTCGACCAGGAGGACCTTCTGGTGCTGATGAAGCTGGAGCGCCGAGGCGAGGTTCGTGGCGATCGTCGTCTTGCCGACGCCGCCCTTCGGGTTGAACACGGCGATCACGGTCGCCCGGCGGGACCAGTCGCCCATGTGCATCGAGCTGCCCTGGATGATCGGGCCCGATCCGTCGTCGATCGTGACCGACCGGATGCACATGGCCTCGACTCGCCAGCGGATCGAGTCGGTCGTGTAGGGCCGGCTGAAGAACTCGTCTGCCGAGGTCGGGCTGAAGAGCTTGTCGAGCGCCGCCGGCGACATGACCATGAGCGCCGGGATGTTCAGCCCGTCCTCGTGGAGCAGGCCGTAGTACTCGAGCGAAGTGTCGAAGTCGCTCTCGCCGTCGAGGATCGCGACCGCGATGTCGTGACGGGCGCGGAGCAGCGCATCGAGCTCGTCGGGCGAGCCGATCGTGATCGCCTCGAAGCCGGCGGCGCGAAGCTCCTCGGCGACGGGCGTGCGCTCCGACGTCGGTAGCGCGATCACGATTGCCGGTCGTGCCACGATCGTTCCTCCCCGGGATCTGGCTGGTCGTGAGGTGGACGCGTCAGGCCATCGGGCCGATTACGCGTCCCCCTCCGGGTCATGGGCGGTCACCTGGACCACGCCGTCGGACGAGCCGGTGACGCGGGCCTGGAAGCTCGGCAGGGAGGGGATGGCCTCCTTGAGCACGATGTCGCCGCTGTGGCTCACCGCGAAGATGAACTCGCCGTCCGGTCCGGACGACACGCCGACCGACTGGACGCCGGTCAGGCGGCCGAGGTGGCGCTTGAAGCTCGCGATGCTGGCCACGCTGACCAGCCCGACGACGACAACCTGAGTCGCCGCCGTCTCGCCGCTGCCGCTCTTGGCGCGGCCGGGAACGAGGCCTGCGAGCCGGGCCGCGAGCGCATCGTTGCCGATCTCGGGGATCTCCTCGTCAGAGGAGCCCGCAGCCGCGAGGGCTTCCGCCTCGGCGGCGTCGTAATCGGGTGAGATGCCCAGCGCCGCGAACCGCGGATCGGCCTCTTCATCCTCGTGGTTGCCCATGATCTCGATCGCGACGTCGGCGACCGCCTCGGCGCGCGCGGCGGCGTCGGCCGCGACCTCGGCGCTGGCGGCGGCTTCCGCGGCGGCCTGGATCGCGGCGAAGGCGGCCTCGCGGTCGATCTCGCCGTCCATGCTCTCACCGCCCTCGAAGCTCTGGGCGGACCCGACGCTCATCGGTTCGGCGGTGACATCGGTCGCGTCGGTGGTGTCGGCCTCGTCGCCGGTCACGGCCTCGACGTCCGTGGTCGTCTCGGCGGTGGCCTCATCGGCCTTGCCGATCGCGGCGTCGGTGGTGTCCGTCGCTGCGTCCGCGACGTCCAGGCCGTCCGTGACCTCGGCGACGGTCTCGTCGGTCGTCGCGGGCTCATCGGTCGGGGCCACGGAGAGCCCCTCGAAGGTCGGCGGCTCGGGCAGGTTCTCGGCCATCGTCGCGAAGCGGCTCGGGTCCTGCTCGGCGATGAGCCGCTCGAAGAACGAGGCCATCTCCTCCTCGAACTCGGCGACGGTCTTCTGGACGGCGTCGATCTCGCGCTCGATGAGACCGGCGTGCTGCTCGATCTCGGTCTCGAGCTGGGCCTTGCGCTGGGTGATCTTCGCCTCGGTCTCTTCGCGGATCCGGGCGATCTCGGCCTTGGACCACTCGCGGACCATGGCGACATCGTCGTCGGCCTTGCGGCGGAGCCCGGCGGCCTCGGTCGACGATCGACCGTGGATCGTCTCGACCTGGAGCTTCGCGTCAGTCTGGAGCTGCGTCACGGCGCGGCTCCGGGCATCCTCCGCGGCGACCTGCATGGCCTTGGTCAGGTCGGCCATGAACTTGCTCGGCTTCTTGCCGGCCGGCGGCGGAGTGACTGGCGCTGGCGCCTCCGGGGCCGCCGGGGCCGCCGGCGGCGGCGTATCGGCATCGGCAGCGGGCGCTTCCGACATCTCGGCAGCGGGCGCCTCCGACATGTCGGCAGCGGTCGCCTCCGACATCTTGGCGGTCGCGCCATCGACGGAAGCGACGTCAGCCGTCGCTGTGGCTTCCTCGCCGGGCCAGCCGGAAGCCTCGGCGACCTGCGGATCGCCGTTCTCGGCGTCGGCCGTATCGGAGGACTGGCGGTCGGAGTTCCACGGAAGCCGGAATCCGGCTCGTGCGTCGGTCTGGGCCATGCGTCGTTGCCTCTCCAGGTGCGCGCTGTCGGGGGATCCAGGGCGTGGCCGCATTGTGGTCGCCGGAGAGGGGTGTGATGGAGTCCGCTAGAGGTACCAGTGGATGGAGCCGGTGGTACCGCAGGTGGTCCCGGACCCGCCCGCATTGCGCGTGCCGGTGCCCGGCCGCAACCGCGATTGGTGACGCTGCCGGTGCATTCGTGCCGGCGCGGCCGGACGGCGGATCGGGCTGTCGGCGCCGGTCGGGGTAGGATCATGGCGATGGACGCTCTCCCGTCGTCGTTCCCGGCCTTGCCTGTCGCCGACGCGCTCGGGCGGCCGCTCCACGATCTGCGGATCTCGGTCACCGATCGTTGCAACTTCCGCTGTACCTACTGCATGCCGAAGGAGATCTTCGGCGCCGACTACGCCTTCCTGCCGCGGTCCGAGATCCTGAGCTTCGAGGAGATCGAGCGTGTCGCGCGGGTCTTCGTCGGGCTCGGGGTCGAGAAGCTGCGGCTGACCGGCGGCGAGCCGCTCGTCCGGCGCGACCTGCCGATGCTCGTCGAGAAGCTGGCGGCGATCCGGCCGTCCGATGGCACGCTGCTTGACCTGACACTGACCACGAACGGGTCGGCATTGCGGAAGCTGGCGGAGCCACTGGCCGCGGCCGGGCTCGGGCGGGTGACGATCAGCCTCGACTCGCTCGACGATGCGGTGTTCGGGGCGATGAACGGGGTCGAATTCCCGGTCGCGAAGGTGCTCGACGGAGTTTCCGCAGCCCAGGAGGCCGGACTCGGCCCGGTCAAGATCAACATGGTCGTTCGCCGCGGGATCAACGAGGGAAGCGTCCTGCCGATGGCCCGCTGGGCTCGCACGACCGGGGTGACGCTCCGGTTCATCGAGTTCATGGACGTCGGCCATACCAACGGCTGGCGGATGGACGAGGTCGTCGGGGCGGACGAGCTGATCGCGATCGTCGATGCGGAGATGCCCCTCGAGGCCGCGCCGCCTCGCTATCGGGGCGAGGTGGCCACGCGCTACACCTATCGCGACGGGCTCGGCGAGGTCGGCCTGATCGCGTCGGTGACGAAGCCGTTCTGCGGGGACTGCACGCGTGCCCGGCTGTCCGCAGCGGGCCGCTTCTACACGTGCCTGTTCACCGGCGATGGTCACGATCTGCGGGCCGTCCTGCGCGATGGCGCCGCCGGCGACGACGCGCTGCGCGAGGCGGTTGCGGCGGTCTGGCGAGTCCGCGACGACCGTTACTCCGAGGAGCGGACCGAGGCGACGTCGTCGGCGCGGCCGCGGCTCGAGATGTTCGCGATGGGCGGCTAGATCGGCGTTGTCCACGAGATGTCCACAGTGGTGCTGAACTGGTGGACACTCGGCGTTATCGACGACCCCAGTTGGTGGACAACTCCGTTGACCCGTTCGCTGGTCGCGCCTATCGTCGCTTTTGCCCGAAGGGGCCGTCAGGAACCGGAGACACCGAGATCACATCAAGGACCCCCGCTCCACGCCGGTCGCTTTGGGCGCTTCGTTGCCTGGCCCCGACGGCTTCGGCCGTTCCCGTCCGGGCGACGACCGCCCGGCGGACTGTGACCGGCATCCCGGTGTCGGTACGTCCGTCGGGCCCTTTCATCAGCGGCCCTCCGCCGTCGTTCCCCTGGACGCGCTCCCGGAGGCCGGCACGCTCGTGACGACTCCCCCGATCGATCCCGGCCGACCGATCCCGCCCACCGAGCAGACCGCTCGCATCGATGCGCTCGAGGCGGCCGTACGTGCCCGCTCGGATCTCGTTCCGAAGGTCGGGATCGTGCTCGGGTCCGGCCTCGGAGGTCTGGCGGATGACCTCGAGGATGCGATCGCGATCCCCTTCTCGGAGCTCCCGGGCTGGCCCTCGGCAACGGCGCCCGGTCATGTCGGGCGACTGCTTCTCGGGCGGCTCAGCGGGATTCCCGTTGTCATGCTCCAGGGCCGATTCCACGTCTACGAGGGCAACGACCCGGGCCTCGTCGTCCAGCCGGTGCTCCTGTTCCGGAAGCTCGGCGCCGAGATCGTCGTGCTGACGAACGCCGCCGGCGGGGTCGATCCGGCCTTCGGGCCGGGGACGCTGATGGTCATCGCCGATCACCTCAATCTGACGGGCCGGACGCCGCTGCTGGGGCCGAACGCTGATCAAGTCGGGCCGCGCTTCCAGGACCTGACCGACGCCTGGAGCCCGCGCCTCCGCGAAGGGCTCAAGGGCGCCGGGGCGGCCGAAGAGGTGCCCCTCGAGGAAGGGATCTATGCAGGCCTGCTCGGCCCGCAGTACGAGACCCCGGCAGAGGTCCGGATGCTCCGGGGCCTGGGGGCCGACGCCGTCGGGATGTCGACCGTCCTCGAGTGCATCGCCGCCCGCTGGGCCGGCCTCGAGGTCTGCGGCGTGTCGCTCGTCACGAATGCCGGCGCCGGCTACAGCGGCGTGCCCTTGAGCCACGAGGAAGTTCTGGCGGCTGGCGCCGAGGCGGGCCCGCGCCTCGCGCGGGTGATCCGGCGGTTCATCGCCGACCTCGGCTGACGAGCTACTTGACCGTCAGCTCGCGACCCGCGGCCTTGGCGGCCTTCGACTTCTCGGCCCACGCGGCGAGGACATTATCCTTGTGGGGCCGGATCGGGCAGTGCTCGTCGCGGTTGCCCATCTCGTCGCAGTAGCCGAGCGCGACGCACTTCGGGGCGAGGAACGAGCCGAGGAACGGCGACACCTGGAAGATCTCATGGCGGATCAGCTGGAACAGCCGCCGGATCTCCCACTGTGCCATGGTGCACAGGCGCAGCCCGGACATGTGGATGAGCGCCCGCAGATTCGTCGTCATCACGAGATTGGTGCGGGTGGCGTTCGGGAAGACGAACCGGGCGTCCTCGCCCGGGATCCCGGCGCCGACGAGCTGGCCGTACAGCGACATCGAGCCCGCGATCTGCTCGTTGTAGGCGTCGCGCAGCTCTGGCTCGGCGTCTTCGATCGAGGCGGGCAGCATCGTCGACGCGTCCTTGAACGTGACGTAGCGCTGGCTCTGCTGGTCGAACGCGACGCCCGCGCGGTGACGGACGAGCTGATGCGACAGCGTCCGCGACACGCCGCTGATCCCGAACGTGAACACGACGTGCTCGATCGTCGAGCCGTGGCCGGACTCGATGACGCCCGAGATCAGCTTCTGCATCTTCGCCTGGTCGATCTGGCCGGTCGCGGCGCGATCGAAGATGTCGTCCGGGGTCAGCTCCGAGTAGCACGTCCGGCACGCCGTGTAGATCAGCGGGACGTAGTACTGGTCGACGATGTCCTTGTTCGGGAAGAGCAGCGTCGCCTTCATCCCGAGGTCACGCCGGCCGGGGTTCTTCGGGATCGCGGTCTTCGTGCGTGGCGTCGCCGCGCCGTCGGCGGGGCTGGGCTGGGTCGCCTCGGTGGTCATCGCCGAAGTCTACGACGCGGTCACATCAGACGCGGCGATGCTGGACGGCAGGCCGCACGCTGAGTTAGCGCAGTCGATCGAATGTGGTTCGATCGCGCGTGGCCATAACGAGATCGACTGCCATGGCGCCGGAATGGCCATCGCGGCGCGCTCGTCAGGCCCGACTCGATCAACGACGGTGAACAGCGAGAGAACTGATCGCCCGGGCGATCAATCGGCGAACAGGCGAGCGTGACGCCCTGCGCATCACGACTGATTCCGTTTAACTCTGACCCCGGCCGCGCTCATTCGTGCACAAACGATCGCCAAGGCGATCGATCGCCAAGGCGATCAGCGCGGATTGGCGATCAGCGCCGAATGGCGATCAGTAGTAGTCCGAGCAGGACAGGAAATAGCCGCAGCGGCAGATCAGCTTGCACTTCCGCTCGTCCATCGCGGCGCCGCAGTTGGCGCACGTCAGGACCACCACGCCAGGGTCCACGTCGACGAAGGCGATCCGCCCGGGCTCGGCATCGACCAACCCGATCGGCCCGGGCTCGGCATCGACCAACACGATCGGCTCAGCGTTCATCGCGCCCCCGAATGGTCGTGCGGCGCCAGCTCGTCGATCGTCGTCTCCAGCGCGTACGCCACGCTTTCGTCGAGCGTCATCGCGCGGCCTTCCTGGGCGTATCGTTCGAGCTCGGCCGAGTCGATGGCGACGCGGGCGTTCGGCCGGCTGTAGAACTCGTAGGTCTTGTCGACGAAGTCGGCAAGGCCGACGCCGCCGGCCGACGACAGCGCTCGGGCCGCTCCCCACAACCGGGCAGACCGCTGCAGGTCGCCGGCGGCGATCGCGAGCGAGGCGAAGTCGTCGAGGGCGAGGGTGATCCCGGCGATGTCGCCGAAGGAGTGGAAGAGCCGAAGCGCCTGACCCGCATCGCGGGTGGATTTCTCGAGCTCGCCGGAACGGATCATTGCCGTGCTGTGCATGTGCAGTGACCAGGCCTCCATCGTCCGGTCGCCGAGCCTCGCGAAGATCCCCATCGCCTCTCTGAACTGGGCGCTTCCCCGGTCATCGGAGTCGTGGAAGTACAGGTAGTTGCCGATGCCCCAGAGAGCGTTCGCCCGGCCGTGCTCGTCGCCGGCGGCCTCCGCGAGGTCGAGCGCGCGTTTCATCTGGGCGAATCCCACGCGATCTGGGTCGGACTTCGCCGGGTCCTCGGTGACGGCGTAGCGGAACGAGTCGTTGTAGAGCGCGTTTGCGATCTCGCGCTCGTCGCCGATCGACTCCCAGAGCGCGAGCGCCTCGGTGTATGCCGGCCCCATCGCCTCGAGGTCGGCCTGCCACCAGGCGACGCCACCGAGCGCCTCCATCAGGCGCGCCCGGAGGATCGGCTCGTCGCGTGACCACGGCGCCGCCACCATCGCCTGGAGCCGTCGCCGGGCCTCCGTGAGGTGACCCCGTTTCTGCCAGTACCGCCACATGCCGAAGCCGACGCGGATCGCGATCGTCCCATCTCCGGCGGCGACCGCGCGGTCGAGGACGGCGCGGATGTTGTCGTGGTCGCGCTCGAGGCGTCCGAGCCAGCGCCGCTGGTCGTTGCCGGTCAGTCGGGCAGTCAGCGATTCCGCGAGGTCGAGGAATGCCGCCGAATGCCGCCGCTCCACTTCGTGACGCTCGCCGCTCTCGGTGAGCCGCTCGGAGGCGAATTCCCGGATCGTATCGAGCATCCGGAAGCGGGTCGCGCCGTCGATCTCCTCGGCCCGGACGAGGCTCTGGTCGGCGAGCGACGTCAGGCCGTCGAGGACGTCGAGACCGTCGAGCTCCGCGGCCGGCCCGCAGACCGCCTCGGCGCTGTCGAGCTCGCAGCCGCCGACGAAGACCGACAGGCGCGCGAGCAGGCGCGCCTCACCGGGCTCGAGGAGGTCGTGGCTCCAGGCGATCGCGCCGCGAAGCGTCTGCTGGCGCGCCGGCAGGTCGCGCGAGCCGGCGGACAGGATCCCGAGCTGATGCTCGAGCCGCTCGAGGATCGCGTCAGGCGACAGGAGCTTCACCCGGGCCGCGGCGAGCTCGATCGCGAGCGGCATCCCGTGGAGCCGGGCGGCGATCCCGGCCACCGCCGGGGCGTTGTCGTTGGTGACCCGGAAATCGGGGCGGACGCCGACGGCCCGGGCGATGAACAGGCGGACTGCTTCGAATGCGGTGACATCGTCGACCTCGAGGCGGCGATCGCCGGCTGGCAGGTTCATCTTCTCGAGGTCGGACAGGGCGAGGACGTCACGCGGCGCAGGCAGTCCCAAGACCGGGTACTCCTGCTCGCCGCTGACGCGCAGCGGGGCGCGGCTCGTGACCACGATCGACAGACGTGGCGCGCCCCGCAGGAGCTCCGCGACGACCGGCGCGCCATCGATCACCTGCTCGAAGTTGTCGAGGACGAGGAGCAGCCGCCGCGAAGCAAGCCAGTCGATGAGGATGTCGCGCGCGGAGCGCCCGCCGGCCTCGACGAGCCCGAGCGTCGTCAGGATCGTGTTGGCGATCAGCCCGGGATCGCGGACGGGCTCGAGCGCCACGAACCAGATCCCGTCCGTGAACTCCTCGCCGACGTCGGCGGCCAGCTGCAGGGAGAGCCGGGTCTTGCCGGTGCCGCCGGGCCCAGTGAGCGTCAGGAGGCGGGTCGTCCGGAGGAGATCGCCGGCGGCGCGCAGCTCCTTGTCGCGGCCGACGAAGCTCGTCAGCTGTGTCGGCAGATTGTTCGGGCGTCGATCGAGGGAGCGGATCGGCGGGAACTCGGACCGTTCGCCGGCGATGACGAGCTGGCAGATTCGCTCAGGGCGGAGGTCCTTGAGACGGTGCTCGCCGAGCCCCCGAAGGCCGACGCCCTCGGGCAGCTCGTCCGCGACGAGGGCCGACGTCGTCTCCGAGAGCAGGACCTGGCCGCCGTGCCCGGCTGCCGCCACCCGAGCGGCGCGATGGACGTCGGCCCCGATGTACGAGCCATCGCCGTCGAGCCGGCCATCTCCCGTGTGGATTCCCATCCGGACCCGGACCGTCGCGTCGGCCGGCCACGGCTCCGCGGAGATCGCGCGCTCCGCGTCGACGGTCGCCGCGATCGCGTCGAGCGTCCGCGGGAAGACGAGGAAGAAGCCGTCGCCCTCGGTCGAGACCTCAGCACCGCCGTGGGCCGCGACGGCCGCCCGGATCAGCTCGCGGTGCCGCCCGAGGACCACTTGCCAGCGGTCGTCGGGGAGCGTCTGGGCGAGGTGGGTCGAGCCCTCGATGTCGGTGAAGACGAAGGCGACGGTGCCCGTCGGCAGGCCGGTCATGCGGGTGGGGTGGCGCTCGTCGGGTCAGTGCTGGCGCGGTTCGGTCTTCGCCCGGAGGCGGGCGGACAGCCCCCTCAGGATCGCGAGCCCGATCGTTGGATGGTCGAGGACGAGTCGCTCGAACTCCCAGGTCGCGAGCGCCAGACAGCGGGTCGGCTCGACCGTGACGACCTGCGCGACCCGGGGCAGCCCGTCGATCACCGACATCTCGCCGAAGAAGTCGCCGCCGCCGAGCCGGGCCAGTTCCTCGCCGTCGCGCACGACACGGACGCCGCCGTCCACGATCACGAACAATCCGGTGCCGACCTCGCCCTGGCGGGCGATGACGTGGTCGGCCGGGAAGTCGACCTCGAGCGCTCGCTCGCCGATCGCGGCCAGGTCGTCGGGGCCGACGCCGGCGAAGAGCGGACAGCCGCCGAGCAGCGCCGACCGGCGGTCCTGGGTGAGCGTCACGGGTCCTCCTCTGATCGAGGTTGATGCTGCGCGTTCGGGCGCGCCGCCGTCAACCGCGGCGGCAGCCCGATGCCGGGAGGACGGCCGGGCGTCACGGCGGCGGGCGAGACGCCGATGGCGCGACCGACGGAGTGGCAGAATGAGCCTTCCGGGACCGTCAGAGGGTGCACGTCCGTATGGCCAGTCGCGACGAGATCGTCGACCAGATCGCCGGGTTCGCGCTGTTCGCCGACCTGACGACGCCCCAGCTCGAGCGGATTGCGCACATGTTCGAGGAGGAAGTCTTCCCGGAAGGCGCGCGAGTCCTCCGCCAGGGCCTCTCGGGATCGGCGTTCTACGTCATCCTCGACGGCGAGGCCGAGGTCGTGATCGACGGTCAGCAGCGGGCGACACTCGCCCGCGGCGACTTCTTCGGCGAAGTCTCGATCCTCCTCGGCGAGCCGCCCGGAGCGGACATCGTCGCGGCCCGGCCGCTCCGGACGCTGGCGATCGCCGGCCCGGCCGTGAAGGGCGTCCTCCTCGACAATCCGCCCTTGATGTTCCGGATGCTCCAGGCGCAGGCGCGCCGTCTGCGGAACGCGAACCGGTGGCGGAGCTGACCCTCGGGGACGAGCGGCCGTTCCCGCCGGGCACGTACCCGGTTGTGGTCGTCGGCAGCGGTCCCGGCGCGATCCAGGTCTCCTATTCGCTCGGCCGCCATGGCGTCGATCACGCTGTCGTGTCGGCCGACCCGATGCCCGGCGGGATGTTCCGGCGCTGGCCGTTCTTTCAGCGGCTCCTGTCGTGGACGAAGCCCTTCGCCCCGGTCGAGCGCGACTCGCCGGCCTACGAGCGCTACGACTGGAACTCACTCCTCGGCGAGGGCGAGGGCGAGCGGGCGATCATGCCGGACCTCATGGACGGCACCTCGTACTTCCCGTCGCGGCCGGAGATGGAGCGGAACCTCGCCACGTTCGTGGAGCGGACCGGCATGCGGATCCGGTACGACTGCCGCTGGACCGCAACCCGCCACGAGGACGGCCCCGACGGCGGGCACTTCGTCCTCGAGACGACCGACGGCGAGTACCGGGCGAAGAAGCTCGTGTTCGCGGTCGGCGTCGCCGAGCCGTACGCGCCGGCCACGCCGGGCATCGAGCTCGCCGCCCACTACGCGGACACCCGGCCAGCCCAGACCTACGCCGGTCGTCGCGTCTTCATCATGGGCAAGCAGAACTCGGGCTTCGAGCTCGCGACCGGCCTCCTGCCGTGGGCCCGCCGGATCATCCTGTGCTCGCCGTCGCCCGCCAAGCTGTCGGTCAACACGCGGTCGCTGGTCGGGGTTCGGGCGCGCTACGTCCAACCGTTCGAGGACCACGTCCTCGGCGGCGGTGTCTCGGTCCTCGACGCCTCGATCGGGGGGATCGAACGGCCGGTGGCCGATGGTCCGCTCACGGTCACGATCCGGCCCTCGGACGGAGCCGAGGAGCTCGCCGTCGAAGTCGACGAGGTGATCTCGGCGACTGGGTTCGTCACGCCGTTGCTCGACCTGCCCGAGCTCGGGGTGGGGACGTTCGGGCAGGCCCGGCTGCCGGCGCAGACGCCGTATTGGGAGAGTTCGACCGTGCCCGGCATCTTCTTCGCCGGAACGATCGGCCAGGGCTCGGCCGGGCTGAAGAAACACGGCATGCCGGCGAACTCCGGCGCGGTCCACGGGGCGCGCTACAACGCCCGGGTGCTGGCGGGGCACATCGCCCGCGCAACCGGGGCCGACGCCGAAGCGAACGCCCGGCCCGACGGCCGCGGACGCGCAATCGCCCCGAACGACCTGGTCGACGCGATCGTGACGGACCTCGCGACCGTGCCCGAGCTTTGGCACCAGCGGGCGTACCTCGCCAAGGTGATCTCGCTCGATCCGGCCGACGGCCCGAGCGACGCGGGGATCGTGCCGCTCGCCGCGTTCGTCGACGGCCAGGGTGACGACGGCGTCGGCGACGCGCTGGCGATCACGCTCGAGGCCGACGGCAGCGGCGCCATCTATCCGGTCCTGTATCTCCGCCGGGGCGGCCGGGTCGAGGAGCGGCCGATCGACGCCGACTCACTGCTTCGGTTCGATACGCCGGCGACGCGCGCGCGGGTAGCCGGCATCGTCGCGGAGGCTGGCATCAGCTAGCCGCCGGTGGCTAATCTCGCGTGAATTAGTCGTTGACGGCTAATCATGGCTCAGTTAGCCTCCATTCGTGCCCGCCGCCCTCGTCGTCTTCGGTGACGTCATCCGGTCGCGCCGCGATTCGGCCAGGGCCACTGCATGGCTCCGGACCCTCTCCGCCGAGCTGACCGACGCCTACGCCCCGGACGAGCGCCTGGCCGCGTTCGAGTTCACCCAGGGCGACGAGCTCCAGGGCCTCCTCGCGCCGTCCGCCGATCCGACCCGGGTGGTCCTTCGAGCGGCGCTCCATCCGGACCGTGTGGCGATGCGCTGGGTGGTCGTCGCCGGCGAGGTCGATCCGGGCCACGGTCCGGCGACGCAGCGCAGCGGACCCGCGTTCATCGCGGCGCGCGAACGGCTGGCGGTGGCGGCGACGCGCCGCGAGCTCCTCGCGATCGTCAGCGGGAATCCCGCCACCGACGATCTTCTCGGCGGCCTCGCCCCGTTGCTTGGAGAGCTGCTCGAGGACCTGACCGATCGCCAGCGTGAGATCGCGTGGTTGGTCCTCGTCCAGGGTCTGCGCCGCTCGGAGGCCGCCGAGCAATTGGCGGTCAGCCGGGCGACGGTGTCGGTCGCCGCGGAACGAGCGCACCTTCGTTCGATCGGGGAGCTCGCCCGGGTGGTGCGGACCCTGCTCGCTCAGGCGGCGATGGAACGATGATGCCCGACCCGGTGCTCGTCCTTGCCTGGCTGGTCCTCGCCCATCTCGTCGCCGATTTCGTGCTCCAGACCGGCGGAGTGGCGTCGGCGAAGGCAAGTCACGGCTTGCGGGCCGCCGGCGGCCTCTTCGCACATGGCGGGATCGTCGCCGTCTGCCTGATCCCGGTCGGGTTCGCATGGGCGGAGCGTGGCTGGGCATTCGTCCTTTTGACGGCCGTGAGCCATATCGCGATCGATCGATCGAAAGTCATGCTGACCCGGCGGGCGGCCGCTGCGGCCCTCCGCGAAGCCCGCGAGCTCCACGAGGCCCCCCAGCCGCCGGAGCATCTCGGCCAGGCGTGGACGCCCCGACCGGCTGCCCTCTTCCTTGCCGACCAGGTCGCGCACGTCGCGGTTGCCGGCGTGCTCTGGGCGATCCTTCTGGCTCCGGTCCCGCTGGCATCCGGCTGGACGGCCGCGGTCCAGGGCTGGGTCGGGATCTGGGATCCATCGATCGTCCACCGAGTCATCGGTGCCGGTGTCGTCCTGGCTGGGCTGCTGATCGTCAATGTTCGCGCCGGGTCCTTGTTCGTCGCGATCCTGGTGCGCCCTGTCGAGGTGAGTGCGGAGGGCGAGCATCGCTGGGGCGGGCGAGCGGCGCGGGCGGTCGATGCCGCCGCCGCGGCGGCCGCGGCGAATCCGCCAGACGGGGTCGGTGCGTCGGCGCCTGCCCGCCGCTGGTCGATCCGGATCGGCCCCCTCGATGCCCATGTGATCGCGGAACCGGAGGTCACCGCCCGGGTCGGGCCGGCGTCGCCCGCGGCCGGCGCCCCGGCGCCCCTCGGCGCGAGCGCCCGGGTCGGCGCCACGATCGGGATCCTCGAACGGCTGCTGATCGTGGTCTTCGTGCTGACCGGGTCGGATGTCGCGATCGGGTTCGTGGTCGCGGCGAAGACCCTCGCCCGGTTCCGCCTCCTCGACGACCGCGAGTTCGCCGAGTACTACCTGCTCGGGACGCTCGCGAGCGTATCGGTGGCGATCGTCACGGCGCTCGTCGGGCGCGCTGCGCTGGCCGCGATCCTGGCGTGATGCCACGCGGGCTGCACGCGGTCACGCGTCGCCGAGATTGTGTCGCGCAGCGGGCGTGCTCAAGAGTCGGTGCGTGATCGCCCCGAGGATCACCGGGTAACGAATGAGCACTCTCCCCGGCGCCAATCCTGCGCGATCCGTCCGAAGTCGCACACCGCCCGCTCGCTCGTGCGGAATTGATCCCGGAGGCGATCAGATCGGTCCCGCCGGTCGAGTCAGACTCGGGTCGCAGGAGCCAGTCGTCGCCTTGCGATTGATCCTGAGCACGGCGGGCAGTGCGGGGCCGCTGGTCGCTCTCCTTCAGGCGAGGTCGCGCGGGATCGTCTCGAGCCAGCCGCGCTCGAAGAACGGGGCGCCGTCGAGGGTGACCGTCAGGCCGACGTTCATGTGGAAGTCGGTCGCGGTCGTCCGGATCGTGCCGTTGGCCTCGATGAGGATCTCGGAGCCATTGTCGCGGAGCCGGTAGCGGACCTCATTGTGCATCCGGGCATGGGCCGGATCGGCGTCGCGCGCCGTCATCTCCAGCGATTCGCCCGTATAGAGCGTCGTCTGACCGTCGGGCATGGTCGACTCGCCGAACTCGCTCGTCAGGACCGTGATCGAACCGTCGACCACGTCCTCGATCACCTTCCACATCGGCGGGTCGCCGTGGTACGCGCCGACTTCGCGGAGGCCCGGCGGCGTTAACTTGAACGGCGGGACCGCGCTGCCGGCACGGCCGGACGGCAGGACCGGCAGGCTCAACCGCGACGCGGCGCCATGGCCATCGCCGAGGTGCAGGCCGAACACGGCCGAGAAGGGCGAGGGCCAGACAACCGGCCAAGCGGACGACGAGACCGCGATCCGGATGCGATGGCCGGCCCGGAATCGATGGGCGGCTGCGCGCAGCACCACACGGACCTCCGTGACGACGCCGGGCTCGAGCGGCTGTGGCGTGCTGTGCGACGCCCGATGAGTGAGGTTGAGGATCCCCGCCGACACCTGGAACGGCGTGCCGTCGGGCGCGACGTCCTCGAGCCGGACGACCGCGGTCGCGACCGGGACAGGCGACTCCCACGCGAGGAAGACGCAAGCCGTGCCGACGACGTCGAGGTCCGCATCGAGCGGCGCCGACGCGAAGGTCGGGACGAGGGCGTCATCGGGGCGGAGATCGCGGGCGAGGCCGTTCGGTGGGCTGCCGGCGCCCCACGAGAGGCCGGCCCGGGTGCCGATCGTCGCCCGGTGCCGGAACCGCTCGACGGCGGGCTGGTCGGGCGCGGCGTCCAACAGCCGTCCGACGAGTGGCAAGTCGCCGGGCGCCAGGTGCAGCACCCGCTCGCCGAGGTCGGCCGGCGGCCATGCCGCCTCTGCGATCCACTCGCCCGGCCACGCCGACGGGAATGGCTCGGGCTCGGCCCACTCGTGGCGAAAGGCGATCAGGCGAGGTTCGTCCATGACGCCGTTGTCGACGCCCTTCAGCCAGTGGTCGAGGAAGCGGACCATCTCGTGATACCAATCGATGTTCGGACTCGGGTAGGCCTCGTCGGGCGTGTCGTGGACCCAGTTGCCGATCAGGGCCCGGCGCGGCGCGTTCGTGCAGCGCTCGAGCATTCGCAGGGCCGCGTCGACGTATTCGTCCATCCAGCCGCCGATCAGGAACATCGGCGTCGCGAGCTGGTCCCAGTTCGGTGCGAGCGAGCCCTGCCGCCAGTACGGCCCGTCGTGCTGCTGGCGGAGCCACTCGAACAGCCAGACGGGCGTTGCCTCGAGCCGCGCTCGCCACTCGTCCGCCCAGGCGGCGCCGCGGAATTCCGGCCGCGGCGGCATCGCGTTCATCCCGACCATCGACACCGCGTACTGCGTCAGCTCCGAGACCGTCGCGCAGCCACCGAGGTAGTGGACGTCGTCGGTGTAGCGATCGTCGGTGGCCATCATCGGGACGATCGCGGCGAGGTGCGGCGGGTGCAAGAGGGCGACCTGGATCGCCGTGAAGCCGCCGTACGAGATGCCCCACATCCCGACCTTGCCGTTGGCCCATGCCTGGGCCGCGAGCCACTCGACCGTGTCGTACCCGTCCTGCGTCTCGCGCGCCGTGTATTCGTCGAGGGCGATCCCGGGCGACGAGCCGGTGCCGCGGATGTCGAGCCGGCAAAGGGCGAAACCGCGCGCCGCGAGCCACTCGCCCCGACTCTCGTCGCTCGCCGCGCGCCAATCGTCCTTGCGGTACGGGATCATCTCGAGAATCGCCGGAAAGGTCGTCGGACCCGACCCGTCCGCGAGCGGCGCCGGCAGCCACAGGTTGGCCGACAGCTCGAGCCCGTCCGAGACCGGAATCCGGATGTCCTTGAGGACCGTGACCGCGTGGATCGGCTGGCTTGCCGGGCGGGCTTGCTCGGGATCGACCATCGTCCGAGGATAGCGCCGGCAGGCCGAGCGGCGACCTTCTCGCCCGGCGCGTGCGACGATGCCGAAGTGCCCGAGGCGAGCAATGCCAACGATCCGACCGCTGCCTCCGATCCGTCCGTGGTCGTCGGACCGTGGCGGCGGCGGACCCGCCGCGTCGGCTACGCCAACCCCTGGATCACGGTGTGGCACGACGAGGTCGACCGGCCGGACGGCAGCCCCGGCATCTACGGCGTGGTCCACTTCGCGAACTTCGCTGCCGGCGTCGTCGTCCTCGACGGCGAGGATCGCGTCCTGCTCGTCGGCCAGCACCGATACACCTTCGACGCCTACTCGTGGGAGATCCCCGAGGGCGGCGTTCCCGACGGCGAATCGGCCCTGGACGGTGCCCGCCGCGAGCTGCGCGAGGAGACCGGCGTGGACGCCGATGGCTGGCGGGAGATCGTCCGGTTCGAGCTCTCCAACTCGGTTACCGACGAATCCGGAGTGGTGTTCGCCGCGCGGGCCGCGAACCACGGGATCGCGTCACCCGAGCCAAGCGAGGATCTCGCGATCCGCTGGCTGCCGTTCGACGAGGCGCTGGCGATGACGATCGACGGCCGGATCAGCGACGCCATGACGATCATGGGCATCCAGCGGCTCGCCCTCGAGCGCGCGACGACCGGGCCCGGCAGGGGAGGAGACCAGCGATGACCAAGCTCCATGTGCTTCGCGTATTCATCGGTCCGGACGGTCGCGGCGGCAACCTACTGGGCGTCTTCCTTGACGGCGCCGCGATCGCGCCCGAGCGGCGCCAGGCCGTCGCACTCGACCTCGGCTTCTCCGAGACGGTCTTCGTCGACGACCCTGCAGAAGGCGCGATCCGGATCTTCACGCCGGGCGCGGAGCTGCCGTTCGCCGGCCACCCGACGGTCGGGACGGGCTGGCTCTTCCGCGAGACGGGCGCTCCCGCGACGACGCTCCGCCCGTCGGCCGGCGACGTGCCCGTCCGCCACGATGCCGAGCGGACATGGATTCGCGCCCGTCCCGAATGGGTGCACGCGTTCCGGCGCGAGCAGCTCGGCTCTGCAGCCGAGGTCGATGCATTCGTTGGCCCGGCCCTCGGGGAGCCCGGCGTCTACATCTGGGCTTGGGTCGACGAGTCGGCCGGCATCGTCCGGGCCCGTTACTTCGCGACCGACATGCTGATCGCGGAGGACGAGGCGACGGGAGCTGCCGCGGTGAAGATGGGCGGCTTCCTCGGCCGGCCGCTCACGATCCGCCAGGGGATCGGCTCGGAGATCGTGGTCCGGCCGCGGACGGACGGCACGATCGAGATCGGCGGACTCGTGGAGCTCGTCGAGACGCGCGAGTACGCGATCGGTCAATAGGTCTCGACGGGCACGGAGGTCAGGGAGAAGTCGCGGAGGTTCCGCGTCAGCACACTCGCCCCCATCGAGTCCGCGGCGGCCGCGATCAGGGCATCGGGCAGACTGAGCGTCCGTCCTCGAGCACGCAGCTCGGCGCGCCAGCGACCCGCTCGCAACGCGGTCGCCGGATCGGGCTGGATGAATTCCATCGGTTCGAGCAGGGCCACAAGATGGCGTTCGGCGTCCGGCAGGAGTCCTGCCCGAACCTCACAGACGACGACCTCGGTCACGATTGGTACGTCGCCGTACTCGAAGATCCGGGCAAGTTCGGCGACCGCGGTCGCCTCGCCGCGGAGGTGGTCGATCAGCAACGATGAATCGAGCACCAAGCGCATGTCATGCCTCCGGTCCAGGATCGGTCGGCTCCGCACGGCGCGCCCGGACCCACTCGACGACCTTCTCCGACGTCGACCACTCCGGGTAGTCCTGGGCATCGAGCACACCTGCGGTTCGTTCGATCGCATCCTTGAGCCGGTCGCGCTTCAGCTTGGTCCGGAGCGCCTCCGCGACGTAGCGGCTGCGACCGCGCTCACCGGCGAACTTGTCGACCTCGTCCACGAGCTCCTTGGGCAGCAGCAGGTTCGTGCGCACGTTCATGCGCACAGAATGGCGCACGACGATGGCGAATGTCAATGGACCCTCGACGGCGCGCTGCGCGACGACCCGGCCACGGGCCCCAGCCCCCGGCTACGCTCCGGCCGTGCGCAACGAATGGGATGCCATCGTGGTCGGCCTCGGGGCGATCGGATCGGGGGCGGTCTACTGGCTCGGCCGGCGGCTCGGCGACCGGGTCCTCGGCCTCGAGCAGTTCTCGCTCGGCCACTCGAATGGCGCCGGCCAGGACCACAGCCGGATCATCCGCTACTCCTACCACCGGCCTGATTACGTCCGACTCGCCCGGCGCGCATACGCCGCCTGGACGGAGGTCGAGGCGGAAAGCGGCGCGACGATCGTGACCCGCACTGGCGGGCTCGATCTCGGCCCGCGCGACGCGGCGATCCCGCTCCAGGACTACATCGACGCGATGACCGCCGAATCCATCCCGTTCGAGCATCTCGACGGTCCCGAGATTGCCGCCCGCTGGCCACAGTGGCGACTCGGCGACGAACATCACGGCCTGTTCCAGGCCGATGCCGGGATCGCCGACCCGAACCGCGGCAACGCAGCCCACCAAACGCTCGCTCGCGCCCGCGGCGCGACGCTCCTCGAGCACGCCCCGGTCGTGCGCCTCCGGCAGCTGGCCGACGCCACGATCGAGGTCGAGCTTGGCGACGGCGCGATCCACCGCGCGCCCGAGGTCGTGCTTGCCGCCGACGCCTGGACGAACGAGCTGCTGGCGTCGTTCGACCGGCGGCTGCCGCTGACGATCATCCAGGCCCAGGTGACCTACTTCGCGCCGCTGGATCCGGAGCGGTTCGCCCCGGATCGCTTCCCGATCTGGATCTGGATGGATGACCCGTCGTTCTACGGCTTCCCGACGTACGGCGAGGCGGGCCCGAAGGCGGCCGAGGACGTCGGCGGCGACGAGGTCACGCCCGCGACCCGGACATTCGAACGCAACGAGGTCGGCTTTCGCCGGCTGACCGACTTCCTCGGCCGCCACCTGCCCGACCACCTCGGCCCCGAGATCCACACGAAGACCTGCCTCTACACCCTGACGCCCGATCGCGATTTCGTCGTCGACCGCCTGCCGGACGCGCCCGGCGTCACGGTCCTGCTGGGGGCCGCCCACGCCTACAAGTTCGCGAGCGCGCTCGGCCGGATCGCGGCCGAGCTCGTGGTCGATGGGTCCACGCCCGCGGCGCCCGAGCTCGAGCGGTTCCGGATCGACCGGCCGCTCCTGCTCGAGTCGAACCCGGCGACGAGCTTCCTCGTATGAGTCATTGATGACGCACTCGACCAACGCCGACGCCGATGCTCCGCGCAAGCCCCGTCGCCTCCGCGAGGGCGACACCGTGGGAGTCGTGGCCCCGGCGAGCAGCTGGGAGAGCCGCAGCGAGCTCCTCCGAGGCGTCGCCGGTCTCGAGGCGTGGGGCCTCCGGGTCAAGCTCGGCGATCACGTCAACGATCGCCACGGGTACATGGCCGGCACCGACACCGACCGCGCCGCCGATCTTCACGCGATGCTCGGCGATCCCGAGGTCGCCGCGATCGTCTGCCTTCAAGGTGGCTACGGGACGCCGCGCCTGATCCCGCTGTTGGACGAGGCGCTCTTCGCCGCGAACCCGAAGGCGATCTGCGGGTACAGCGACCTGACGACCCTCCACCTCGCGGCCCAGCGCTGGGGCGACGTGATCAGCTTCTACGCGAACGGCGCGACCGGGATCGGCGCGCCCGAGGTGACCGAGTTCTCCAAGGAATCGCTCAGGCGGGCGCTGTTCAGCGCCGAGCCCTACGGACCGATCGGCCCGAATCCCGACGATCCGTGGGTCCGCACGGTCGTTGGTGGGCGGACGACCGGCCGGCTGACCGGCGGCTGCGCGGGCCTCCTCAGCTCCGCGATCGGGACCCGCCTCCAGCCCGACTTCCGGGGCCGGATCGTCGTCCTCGAGGAGATCGACAACGAGGGCTACATCCACGACGGGATCCTGACCCAGCTGCGCAACGCCGGCCTCTTCGATGGCGCCGCCGGGATCGTCGTCGGCGACATCAAGGCGAAGTGGTCGGGCGGGATCGCGGAGCTGTCAGCGGAGGACATCGTCGAGGAGGTCCTCGCGCCGCTCGGGCTGCCGCTGATCTTCGGCCTGCCGATCGGCCACAACAAGCACCATGCGACGGTTCCGCTCGGCGCGCTGGCGACGCTCGACGCCGACGCGGGCACGCTTGTCGTCGAGGAGGTGGTGACGGCGGACTGAGTGCCCCCAAGGTCCGCGATGCGAACCGACCTTGCAGTTGCCCCGATCACCGTGCCAGACTCCCGGCACCTTTCGCGGGGGGAGGGTCGTGGCCGACGGATCCCGGTCGTCGAGCGTGGACCGTCACGAGGAGGAGTTGTCGATGCGTTCGCACCTGCGAGGCCGCGCTGCCCGAGCGCTGGCCGCATTCGCTCTCGCCGTCTCCGCGCTGCTGCCTGCAGCTGCGAGTCATGTTGTCGCGGCAGATCCGGTCGTCCTCCGGGTCGGCACGACCCAGGACCTCGATTCGATCAACCCGTACAACACCGCCCTGGTCGTTGGCTTCGAGGTCTACGGCCTCACCTACAACATGCTCACGGACTTCGGCGAGAACGCCGAGCCGATCCCTGGCTTCGCCGACACGTGGCAGCGAGCCGCCGACGGGCACTCGATCAAGTTCCACATCCGGACGGGGATGAAATGGTCCGACGGCCAGCCCGCCAATTCCGCGGATGCTTGCTTCTCGTGGCAGCTCGACCTCGACGCCATCAAGGACAAGGCGAACGTCGGCCTCGGCTACATCGACCCGAATGTCAAGGACGCCGGCGTCACCAAGGTCGAGTGCCCGGACCCCGAGACGATGATCGTCACGACCGATGACCAGTCGGACCGCGTCTACCAGGTCTACGTCCCGATCCTGCCGAAGCACATCTTCGGCAAGGAGACCTACAAGACGATGACGACGAAGGCGTTCGCCGCGCCGCTCGTCGGAACCGGGCCGTACACCCTCGCCGAGTGGAAGACGGGCCAGTTCGCCCGCTTCGTCCGGAATCCGAACTACTGGGGCAAGCAGGGCTTCGAGGACGAGGTCGTCATCCAGTTCTTCAAGACGCCGGACACGATGGTCCAGGCGCTCAAGGCCGGCGAGATCGACTACGCCCGCGACCCGAACGCGGACCAGCTCAAGGCCCTCCAGAACGAGCCGAACGTCAAGACGGTCGTCGGCTCGGCGAACGGCTGGACGCAGCTCGCGTTCAACACCTACGGGACTGGCACCGGCAAGACGATCGCCGGAGGCGGGGCCTCGACCAAGGCCCTTCAGGATCCGGCGTTCCGTGACGCCCTCGGTTATGCCGTCGACCACAAGGCGCTCGTCGACAAGATCCTCGGCGGATTCGGGGATGTCGGCTCGACCAACATTCCGCCGGTCCTCACCCAGTGGCACGTCCAGCCGGACAAGCTCCGGACCTTCGATATCGAGAAGGCCAAGTCACTGCTCACCGCGGCGGGCTACGCGCTCGACGCGAGCGGCAAGCGTCTCGACAAGGAAGGCAAGCCGATCAGCCTTCGGATGTACATGCCGAACTCGGACGCGAACTATCCGAAGGCCGCCGCGTTCATCAAGGAGTGGTACGGCCAGCTCGGAATCAACGTCAGCACGACCGTCATGGATGCCGACGCGCTGACCTCGCTCCTGCTTCCCCCGGAGGCCGGCGACAAGGCCGACCTCGCCAAGTACGACATCGAGCTGTGGGGCTGGTCCGGCAACCCGGACCCGAACGCCCTGCTCCAGATCTTCCGCTGTGACGCGATCGGCGGGACCTCGGACAGCCTCTACTGCAACAAGGACTACGACACCCTCTACGACTCGCAGCTCAAGGCCACCGACGCCACTGCGCGCAAGGCGATCCTGGCCCAGATGCAGAACCTGATCTACGACCAGGCGCCCTACGACATCCTCTACTACGACGCGAACCTCGTCGCCTACCGGACCGACAAGTTCGCGGGCTGGGTCAACATGCCATCGAATGGCACCCCGCTGTTCAGCTACGGCACGATCAACTACACCCTCCTGACCGACGCTACGATCGCGCCGAGCCCGGCTCCGTCAGCGAGCAGCGACACGGGATCGCCGGGAGCCTCCGGCGGGGCGGTCACGCCGACCGCTTCCAGCCCGGCCACGCCGACCGGCACCGGGAGCACCTCGAGCGGACCGAGCCTCGGGGTGATCGCGCTCATCGTCATCGTGGTCGTGGTGATCGCCGGGCTTCTGCTGGCCAGGCGACGCGGCACCGCCAGCGAGGACGAGTGACGCCGGCGTGACCTGTGAACCGGGTCCGACCGGCCGCTCCGGCGGCCGGTCACGCCTCGTCAATCCGCGCGCCCGGTCGGTGACGACCGGGCGCGTCGCCTGAGAATCCGAGCGTGGGCTCGCGCTACCTGCTGCGCAAGATCGGCCAGGCGGCCGTGACCGTCTTCGCGATCGTGATCCTGAATTTCATGCTGTTCCGGATGATGCCGGGCTCACCGGAGCGCCTCCTCCATAACCCGCACATGAGCCGGAGTCAGCTTGACGCCCTGAAGGTCCGCTGGGGCCTCGACAAGCCGCTGATCCCGGACCAGCTCGTGGACTATCTCGAGGCCACCGCAACCGGCGACCTCGGCGTCTCCATCAAGTTCCAGAACCGCCCGGCCATCGACGTCATCAGCGATTTCCTGTGGCCGACCGTCCTGCTGATCGGTCTCGGCGAGATCGTCGCGATCGTCGTCGGATTGACGGTCGGGGCGTACGCCGGGTGGAAACGCGGCGGCGCCGTCGATCGGGTCGGAACGGGGGCGAGCCTGATCCTGTACTCGATGCCGTACTTCGTGATCGGCATGCCCCTGATCATCATCTTCGCCGCCGGCCTGCACTGGTTCCCGACGTCCGGCATGACGTCGGTCAGCATCTCGAGCAAGGACCCGATCGGCCAGCTGATCGACATCGCCAAGCATCTCGTCCTGCCGCTCACGACCGTCGCGCTCGGGCTGATCGGGAGCTACTCGATCATCATGCGCTCGGCGATCCTCGAGACCCGCTCCGAGGACTACATGACGACGGCCCGGGCAAAGGGCATCAGTGACTTCCGCCAGCTGCGCTCGCATGCGTTCCCGAACGCGCTCCTGCCGATGGTTACGATCATCGCGATCAATCTCGGGTATGTGGTCGCCGGCGCGATCACCGCGGAGATCGTCTTCAACTGGCCCGGCCTCGGGTCGCTGACCGTCCAGGCGCTGGGCGAGCGCGACTACCCGGTGCTCGAGGGGATCTTCCTGCTGCTCTCGATCACGATCGTTGTCGCGAACCTCGTGGCGGACCTCGTCTACGGCCTGCTCGATCCGCGGGTGCGGGCATGACCGCCGTCGTCGTCGGGCGAACGAATGTGCGACGCGAGGCGTGGCGTCTCCGCATGCGCAGCTTGCGCGGGTTCGTCCGCGACTTCGCACGGCGCCGCGACGGCGTGATCGGGTTCGTGATCCTCGCAGCGTTCGCCCTGCTCGCCCTGTTCCCGAGCGTCTTCGTCGGCCAGCTCCAGAACGTCACGACCGCGACCGGGCTGCAGCTCGATCCGCCGAGCGCGAGCCACCTCTTCGGGACGGACGAGCTCGGTCGCGACATGCTCAACCTGACGGTCCACGGAGCGCGGATCTCGATGACGATCGGTTTCCTCGCGACGATCATCACGATCGTCGTCGGCGCTGTCATCGGGATCGTGGCGGGCTATCTCGGTGGCCGGCCGGACGCGATCCTCATGAGATTGACGGACTTCTTCCTCGTCCTGCCGACGTTCGTCCTCGCGATCATCCTCGCCCCGATCATCCTCGACCTGATCGGGGTCGACGCCGAGTTCTTCGGAATCCGGGCGACCCTGATCGTCATCGTGATCGTCATCGGCCTGACCTCGTGGGCCACGACGGCCCGGATCATCCGCAGCCAGGTGCTGTCGGTGAAGGAGCGCATGTTCGTCGACCGCGCCCGGGTGATCGGCAGCGGCCCGGGCCGGATCATGCGCCGCCACATCTTTCCCAACGTCGTGAATCTGATCGTGGCCCAGACCGTGCTGACGTTCGCGACTGCGGTGTTCACCGAGACGACCCTCGCATTCATCGGTCTCGGCGATCCGTTCCAGCCCTCGTGGGGAGAGATCCTCAATGCAGCCCAGGGGACCGGGGCGCCCGGCCTCGGGGCGTGGTGGTACATCGCGCCACCGGCGGCCTGCGTCGTTCTCGTCGTCCTGGCGTTCACCCTCGTCGGGAACGCCCTCGACGACGTCCTCAACCCGAAGATCCGGCAGCGTCGATGAGTATCGATCCGCGAGATATCGTCCCGTCGGCCGAGCGCCTCCTCGAAGACGCCCGACTCCAACGGGACTGGACCGACGGTGAGGACGGCCGCGACGGCCCGACCGGGCCCGATGGGACGGGCGCAGTCGCGCGCGTCGCGGCGGCGAACGAGGCGGCACTTGCGCTCCGCGGGCGCCGGAAATGGCCGTTTCCGAAACAAGCCGATCCCGCCGCCCCGCTCCTCGAGGTCCGCGATCTCAAGACCTACTTCCGGCTCCAGGACAGCACGGTCAAGGCAGTCGACGGCGTGAGCTTCCGCCTCGACTATGGCGATGCCCTCGGGATCGTCGGCGAGTCCGGCTGCGGCAAGACGACGACCGCGCTCTCGCTCGTCCAGATCCTTCCGGCGAATGCCCGGATCGCCGGCGGCGAGATCCGGCTGATGGGGATCGACCTCGTCAAGAAGAACGAGAACCAGCTACGTCGCTACCGCTGGCGAGAGGTCTCGATCGTGTTCCAGGGCGCGATGAACGCCCTGAACCCGGTCCGCCGCGTGATCGACCAGATCGCGGAGCCGATCGAGCAGCGCCTCGGCGAATCGCGGGCGAACGCCCACGCCCGGGCCCTCGAGCTGCTCGAGCTGGTCGGCATCCCGGGCAAGCGCGGCAGCGGCTACCCGCATGAGCTGTCCGGCGGGATGCGCCAGCGCGCGATGATCGCGATGGCCCTCGCGTGCGACCCCGCGATCGTGATCGGCGACGAGCCGACGACGGCCCTCGACGTCATGGTCCAGGCCCAGATCCTGGAGCTGCTCGAAGGTCTCCGCCACAAGCTGGGGTTGTCCCTGATTCTCATCACCCACGACCTGTCGGTGATCGCCGAGACCTGCGACCGGGTCCTCGTGATGTATGCCGGGCGTGTCGCGGAGGAGGGGCCGGTCGATGAGGTCTTTCGCCGGCCGCGCCACCCGTATGCCCAGAAGCTGCTGTCCTCGTTCCCGAACATCCGGGCCGACCGCCGGACGCTCGAGGTGATCCCGGGATCGCCGCCCGACCTGCGGACACCGCCGCCGGGTTGCCGGTTCGCGCCGCGCTGCGAGTTCGCGATGGCCGTCTGCTCCGAGGTCGTGCCGCCCGAGGTGACGTTCGACGGCGTCCGCGTCGCATGCCATCTCTACCCGCCGGGAAGCGACGGTCGTCCCGTGACGGTTCCGACCCGCGACGCGATCGGCGCGACCGTCCCGCTCGTGGAGCCGCCACCCGCGCAGCCTCCGCTGGAGGCAGGCCTGCCGTGACATCGCCGTCCGACGAGATCCTCCGGATCGAGGGGCTGACCGTCCATTTCCCGATTCGGGGCGGGTTCCTCGACACCATCTCCCGCCGATCTCATGGCGTCGTCCGTGCCGTGGACGGGATCGATCTGACGCTGCGCCGGGGCGAGGTCCTCGGTCTCGTCGGCGAGTCCGGCAGCGGCAAGACGACGACCGGCCGGGTCATCGTGAAGCTCACCCGTCAGACGGCCGGCCGGATCACGTTCAACGGCGACGACGTCAGCGGCCTGTGGGGCCTCAATCAGCTTCGCGACTATCGCCGCCGCGTCCAGCTCATCTTCCAGGACCCGTACGAGACCCTGAATCCGAAGCAGACAATCAACGACTTCGTGCTCGAGCCGCTGATCGTCAACGACCTCGGCATGGACGCAAACGATCGCCAGCGCCGGGTCCTGGGGGCGCTCGAGGCGGCGGGGCTCCGGCCGGCCGAGGACTTCGCGTTCCGCTACCCCCACGAGCTGTCGGGCGGCCAGCGCCAGCGGGTCGTGATTGCCGGAGCCCTCGTCATGGGCCCGGAGCTGATCGTTGCCGACGAGCCTGTTTCGATGCTCGACGTCTCGATCCGGACCGAGCTCCTCCGGCTCATGCTCGACCTCCGCGCCGAGCGCGGGCTGACCTACCTGTTCATCACCCACGACCTGTCGCTCGCGTGGGTCATCGCCGACCGGATCGCGGTGATGTATCTCGGCAAGATCATGGAGATCGGGCCGGCCGAACAGGTCATTCGCTCGCCGCACAACCCGTACACGCAGGCGCTCGTGTCGGTGTCGCCGTCGCCCGAGCCGCCGACCCGCGGACAACGGGCGAAGCGGACGATCCTCGTCGGCGAGACCCCCGATGCCGCCCACATCCCGACCGGCTGCCGGTTCCACCCGCGCTGCCCGTATGCGTTCGACCGGTGCCGGGTCGAGGAGCCGCCGCTCTTCGAGGTCGGCGCCGGCCACATGGCAGCGTGCTGGCTGGCCGAAGGTGGCCGGTCGCTGCCCGTCCTGCCGCCTCGGGAGCTCGGCGATGTGGTCGAGCCCGGGATCGCGGCGCCGGCACTCGTGGCTGCTCCGGAGTCGCCGGCCTGATTGGCTTCGACCTGGGCTCGGACGTCAGCGGGTCGAGCCGTCCTCCAGCGCGCGATAGACCCCCCAGCCGAGCACCGCCCCGACCAGGGGACCTGCGATCCAGACGATGATGTTCGCGTCGAGGACGCCGCCGACGAGCGCAGGCGCGAGTGACCGGGCCGGGTTCACCGATGCGCCGCTGAACGGGATCCCGGCGAAATGAATGACCATGAGGGTCAGGGGGATCGCGAAGGCCGCATGGTTGGGCGCGCGCTTCGTGACGGTCAGGATCACGAGCACGAAGATCGCCGTGAGGAGGACCTCGACCCCGAAGGCGGTCGCCATCTTCCCGTCGGGGAACCCGCTCGCGGTCGCCCGGACCGCAGCCTGATCCACGAAGAGGAGCACGACGGCCGAGGCCGCAATCGCGCCGACGACCTGGGCGACTACGTAGCCGACCGCGTTGAGCAGGTCGATCCGCTTGTCGAGCAGCGCCCCGAGGGTCACTGCCGGGTTGAAATGGCCGCCCGAGACGTATCCGGCCGACTGGATCGCGGCCAGCAGTCCGAGGCCGAAGCCGAATGGGACGACGACCTGCACGGGGGTGCCCATCGTCGTTGCCGCCACGATCGTCATCGAGCCCACGACGACCAGGATGAAGGTCCCGACCAGCTCGGCCAGGTATTTCCGCGCACTCATCGAATCCATCCCATCCTCCATCCGACGGCCCCATCACGCGCCGGGCGAAGTATGCCGACTCGGAACGGGTGTCGGGGGACCCCGGCGCAGGATGGACGGACCTCTCAGGCGGCGATGGCGAGCGACTCGGAGTCAGGTGCGATGTCGACGGTGATCCGGCACTCCGCGCAGTCGACGCTCGTCGCGTCGAGGCTTTCGAGGGTCAGCTCCCCGTCGCACCACGTGCATTCAATGGTGATCATGCGCCGACGATGCGCCCGTCCCGTGACAGCTAGCGTGTCACGACTTCGCGGACCGGAAGCAGCTGGGATCGCGTCCGGGCCGGCGCCCCGGTCGAGCCGAATCGGCGCCCCTGGCACCATCATGGCGAAGTAGCGGTCCATCGAGCCGAGCTCGCGCCCGGTCGCAAGCCAGGCCGCCGCGTTGCCGATCGTCGCGTCGATCTTCGCTCGGTTCCGGACGATCCCGGCGTCGGCCACCAGGCGCTCCCGATCGGCATCGTCGAAGGCCGCGACGGCGACCGGATCGAAGCCGCGGAACGCGACCCGGAACGCCGCCCGCTTGTGGAGGATCGTCGACCAGCTGAGCCCGGCCTGGAACGACTCGAGCACGAGCCGCTCGAACAGCTCGACGTCCTCATGGCAGGGCGCACCCCATTCCTCGTCGTGGTAGCGGACCATCGCGAGGTCCGGCCGGTCGGCACCGGCGCCCGCCCAGGAGCAGCGAGGAAGGTCCGGATCGAATGTCCAGTCGGTCATCGCCCTGACGATACGCGAAGCCTGGCCGGCCGGGCGCCCGTCAGGGGATCGGGGCGAGCGCGAAGAGGGTCCCGCGAAGCGGCGGATCCGCCACCGGCCGGTGCGCATTGAACGCATCGACGAACACGCCGCCCGAGACTGTCTTCGTGCCGAGCGAGCCGGTCAGGGTGACGCTGATCAGGCGCCCCGACACGCCGCGCCGGGACAGGTCGATCGCCGTCAACGTCCCGACGTTCGTCTGCGGGTCGAGGGCGAGGATCGCCGCCATCGCAGCCGCCGTGTACGTGGCCGTCTTCCACGTCGCGTACGGCGAGGCCTTGTCGTACGACGTGGCATCGGGAGCCCGGTCGCTCGACCCGCGCAGGTAGCTGACCGGGGTCGACACGATCGCGCCCGTTGGGCTCACGTAGACGTTCTCGTTGTTCTCCGTCCAGCCGCCGTCGGCCGAGTGGAAGAGGGCATTGACGATCGCCGTTCCGCTCATCAGGGTGACCGCCGACGTCGCAGTGATCGCGGCCGTCGTCGTGGCCGCTTCCGCCTTCCAGCCGCGGTAGACCTGCGAGCGCGTGTCGTCATACAAGTCGTAGAGGCCGCTTGACGAATGGATCCGCCGGAGGGCATAGGACCGGGCGGCGATCGTCTGCGCCTTGAGCGCTTCCGTCGGCCAGGTCGAAGGCATCTCGACGGGGACCACGCCGCGCAGGTAGCGGTCGATCGCGATGTGGTTGACGACGATCGCGGTCGTCGCGAGGTGGACGCGGAAGAAGCCGCGATAGATGTTCGTGGCCGTCGCCTTCGAAGCCAGCTGCAGGACGGTGTTGGCGCTGACCGGGCGAACGTAGACGTCGCCCGACACGGTCGTCGTGTGGAGGACCGTCCCGGTCGCCGAGACGACCTTGAGCGCCCACGTCGCAGCGCCGGACGCGGTCGGGGCGAGCGTCACGCGGGCATCCGCCGGGAACGTCTTCGCGATCCCGTCGATCGTCCAGTCCGAGAGCTTGCCCACGATCGTCAGCGGGCTGGCCGGCGTTGCGGCAAATGCGTTGAGGAGCAGGACGCGGACGGTCGTCGTGGCGCTCCGTGTCAGCAACGTCGTCTTCGGGAAGTAGTGGGCCAGGATCGCCGGCGCCAGCTGGCCGACAAGCGCGCGGCCGCGCGCGCCGTATTGCGACATTCCGACGCCATGCCCGTAGCCGCGACCGAAGAACGTGATGTCCGGAAGGGGCGGCGGATTGACGCCGTCGGCCGCGGCCGGCGCGATGCGGAACGCGGAGCCGGCACCGGACGCGGTCAGGAGCACGGCGACGACCAGCGCGACGAGCGGGGCCGGCCGGGACCGGAACCGGCGTGATGGCGACGTTGGCAGCATCGATTCCTCTGCGAGCCCGGTCACCTTGACCGGTGCAGTCGCGCACCGGCATGGCCCGACGGGACCAACCGGCGCATCCGATCGGGTCAGGGTGCGTCGCTCGGCGGAGCGGCGAAGCCGGTCCGAGCGCAGTCCCGGGCGCTCGGTTCTACCCTGTCGCGATGGGGATCCGATTCTACGTCGGTCATGGGGCGAGCGGAACCGCGGCCAGCATGCAGGGCCACGTCAGCGGCCTGATCGCTCGCGGCGTCGACGCCCGCGCGATCGACCTGCCCCTGAAGAAGGCCGAGGCCGCCGTCCCGGCCTTCCGGGCGATCGTTCCCGACGGCTCGTCCGCGCCCGGATCCGACGGGCTGCCGATCGCGGTCGGCGGCCAGTCCTACGGCGGCCGGGTCGCCAGCCTCGCCGCCGCCGAGCCCGATACCGACTACGCGGCGCTGGTCCTGTTCAGCTTCCCGCTCCACCCGCCCGGGGCGTCCGGCAAGGCCGAGGAGCGAACAGCCCATTTCGTCGCGATCCGCTGCCCGGTCCTGCTCCTGTCGGGCGAGTCGGACCCGTTCGCCCGGATCGACCTGCTGCGCGACCGGATCCGCCTCCTCGGGGACGCCGAGCTCGTGACCTATCCGCGCCTCGGTCACACCCTGAAGCCCGTCCTCGGCGACGCTCTCGACCGAGCGGCGGCGTTTCTCCTGCGCTTCGCCTGAGGTCGACGGCGGGCGATCGGTGGACGAGCCGCGCTCGGGACACCGGCGCGTCGGCTCGCGAACTGCAAGCGACCCGCAACGTGCCCCACTGGACATTGCCCGTATGCTGAGCCGTACCCCAGGGGCCGCTGCGGACGGGAGGACGCGCGGCTGAACCGAAGACGTTGCCGCCGGATACGCCAACGATCGCGGCGTTCGCGCGCATTCACCTGCGCCCGTGACCTCCGAACGGCCCTCGTCCGTCCATCGCTCGGCGTGCTCACCGCGCCGTCCCGGTAGGAAGGAGCACCATTGCCAGACGTGGCCGGCCGCCGTCGCGCGGTCGCCGTAGCCATCCTCGCTGCGGCTCTTCTCGTTTCGATCGTCCCGGCGGTGGTCAACTCTGCGACACCGCCGCCCGGCCTGGGGCGCTTTCTGTACGCGCTCGGCGAGGTTGAATCCGGCGGCAGCTACACCGCCCGGAACACGTCCAGCGGCGCATATGGCAAGTACCAGATCATGCCGGCGAGCTGGGCCGGCTGGGCGCGGCTCTATCTCGGCACCTCGACTGCGCCCCAGTCGCCGACGAACCAGGAGATCGTCGCCCACCGCAAGGTGATGGCCCTATACGTCTGGCTCGACTCCTGGCCGGCGGTCGCGCATTGGTGGCTCACCGGTTCGGGCGAGCGGAACTCGGGCCTGTGGTCGTCGTTCTCGCGAACCTATGTCCAGCGGGTGATGACCGTGATGGGCGCCGGCTCCGATATCGCCGGTGCGCGGGCCGTCGCGACGAACGTCTCATGGATCGATGCCCGGGACGCGCGGGTCGGAGACGCAGCGACCCGGATCGCGTACAAGTCGACCTGGTCGAGCGCGCGCTACACGGCGTATTCCGCTCACACTGTCCGGTATTCGACTCGGACCGGCGCCTCGGCGACGCTGAAGTTCACCGGTACCGGGATCGCGTGGATGGGCCCCGTCGGACCGACCCGGGGCAAGGCCCGGATCTACATCGACGGCAAGGCGATCACGAACGTCGACCTCCGGCGCTCCACGTTCAAGGCCCGCGCCCTGATCTACGCGCGACGGCTCACGCCGGGCAGCCACACGATCACCATCGTCGTGACGAGCAGCGGCAGGCCGGTCGCGATCGACGACTTCGTCGTCGGGAGCTGACTGACCTGACCCAGCGAACCCAGCGCGCCGGGCCCCCAGGCGCAGACGACGCCCGCTCCGGACCGCCGGGGCGGGCGTCGGCTTGAGCGGGTGCCAGGGCTCGCGGTGCTCACCGGCTGGCCGGCGCGTCCGCGGGCGAATGTTGACGACTTCCTCAGCGGGCGGCCACGACCTCGATCTCGATCTGGGCGCCCACCGCAAGCCGGGTGACCTCGACCGTCGCCCGGGTCGGCGGATCGCTCGGGAAGTACTCGCGGTAGATCGCGTTCATCGCCGCGAAGTCGTCGAAGTCGGTGATGTACACAGTGCACTTCACGACATCGCCGTAGCCGAGTCCGACGGCCTTGAGCAGCCGGCCGACGTTGTCGAGCATTGCCCGGGTCTCGGGCTCGATCCCGCCCGGAACCGGTCCATTCGAGCCCGGCGCGTCGCCGATCTGACCGGCCAGGAATACGAATCCATTGGCCTCGACAACCTGCGAGAACGGGAGGCCGCCGGGCGCGATGCCCGGACCATGGGGAACGCTCTTCGGCATCGGGGGCGGCTCCTCGTGACGGCGATCGGGATAGATGCCGGAGTCTACGGCGTGAACCTCCCGTTCTCGAGTGAGCGGGCGGCGTTTCTGGTCATCTGCACGCCACACGGTCAATGGACAGCGCACCTCACCTCGAGGGTGTTGGCGTTAGCCGCCGAAAGCCAATTCTCGCGCGGATTGGCCGGATTTCGGCCCGTTTTGCCCGCTAGCGACTGTTTGGCGATCATTTGACAATTTCCTCGCCAAGGTGCCTCGGAACTCATGGACGCGGTAGCCTTCGCTTGATGGACGCTCTGACCACGAAGGGCCTGTCGAAGGCCTACGGCCGCGGCGCGCCGCGCGTTCACCTGCCGGGCCATGCAGTCGCGACCGAGGTCCGGGCACTCGAGGACCTCTCCATCGCCGTGCGGGAGGGTGAGATCTTCGGCTTCCTCGGGCCAAACGGGGCGGGCAAGTCGACGACGATCCGGCTGCTCCTCGGCCTCCTCCACCCGACCTCCGGCTCGGCCCAGGTGCTCGGGCTCGACATCGTGCGCGACAGCGTCGCGATCCGGAGCCGGGTCGGGTATCTGCCCGGCGGGATCGCCCTGTACGACTCGCTCAGCGGCGAGGCCCTGCTCGACTACCTCGGCGACCTGACCGGCAGGCCCTCGGTCCGTCGACCGGAATTGCTCGACCGGCTCGAGCTGTCGGCGCGGACCCTGCGCCGGCTGGTCCGCGACTACTCCCGCGGGATGCGCCAGAAGATCGGGATCATCCAGGCCCTCCAGCACGACCCGGAGCTCGCGATCCTGGACGAGCCGACCGAGGGCCTCGACCCGCTGATGCAGCGCGCCTTCTACGCGATCCTCGACGATCTCAAGGCAGCTGGGCGGACGATCTTCTTCTCGTCGCACGTGCTCTCGGAGGTCGAGCGGGTGTGCGACCGGGTTGCGATCGTGCGGCGCGGCCGGCTGGTCGCGCTCCAGGAGGTCGCAACCTTGCTCGAGCACCGGAAACGGAATGTCGAGTTGCGCCCGGAGTCATCGGACGACGTACCCTCGCTCGAGGGAGTGCCCGGCGTGAGCGGCCTCGCCCGGACGGCGGACGGCCGGCTGACCTGCCAGCTCGAGGGCGACGTCGGCCCGTTCCTCGCAGCGATCGCGGGCCACCGAATCGCGGACCTGACGATCGAGCCGGCCCATCTCGAAGAGGCGTTCCTGGAGCTGTACGAGGATGCCGAGCCCGATAGCGACGATGCGCAGACGGCGACGCAGGCTCAGCCGCCCGCTCCGACGGAGGTCGCCCGATGAATCGGGCGCTGTTCGTCCGGACCTGGCGGGCCCAGCGCCTGAAGCTCCTGATCTGCACGATCGCGATCGCGGCGTGGAGCACATTCCTGCCGGTCATCTACAAGTCGTTCGGCAGCCAGATGAAGGCCCTCGTCGACTCGGGCGTGATTCCGAAGCAGCTGACCGATTTCGGCGGCGGCGACGTCTTCAGCCTGCCCGGCGCGATTGCGATCGGCTACATCCACCCGATCGCGATCATTCTCGTGTCGGTCTTCGCGGTCGGGTTCGCGACGAGCGCGGTTGCCGGCGAGCGCCAGCGGGGGACGCTCGAGGTGATCCTCGCCCGGCCGGTCTCGCGCCGGACGGTGTACGTGACGTTCCTCGTCGCGGCAATCGCATTCATCGCGATCGTCCTGGCGGCGGCGATCGCAGGCACGCTCCTCGGGAGCGGCCTGTCCGGCGTCGCGAGCGAGCTCCCGCTCGAGCGCTTGCCGCTCCTCTGGCTGAACGGCGTCCTGCTGTGGGCCGCGGTGGCCGCGATCGGGCTGGCGGCATCGGTCTCGTTCGATCGGCTCGCACCGGCTCTCGGGATCACGCTCGCGGTCACGGTCGTTTCGTACTTCCTCGAGATCCTCGGCTCGCTCTGGCCTGACGCGAAGGGCCTCCAGCCGTACTCCCTGTTCCACTACCTCGCGGCCCGCGACGACCTCAACGGTGCCGCGTCCGCGTCCGGGTTCGCGATCCTCGCCGTCGTCGCGGTGGTCGCGATCGGCTGGGCCCTCGTCGAGTTCCCGCGCCGCGACCTGGCCGCCCCGAGCTGATCGGGCCGACCGCGGCTCGTTGCGGCGCGCGCAGGCGGAAGTCGCCGTCGGCCACCCCAGGTCCCGTCGGCCCGATCTCCGGCCCTACAGGATCCGGTTCGCAGCCGCGACGGCACGTTCACACCACCAGGCGAGATCGTCCGCGGCGCTCACGCCCGAGCCATGGGTGATGCCGGCTTCCGTGTCCGCGCCCTTGCGCCAGCCGCGGAGGAGCAGCCCGACGAGGACCGCAGCGTCGAATGCAGGCCGATCGAATTCGAGCCGGCCTCGGACCCGACCATCGCCCGGATCCGGCGAACTGGCATCGAGGTGGCCGGCGTAGGTTCGCAGCACCTCCTCGGGCTCCAAGGGAAGCGAAGCGACATTCGCGACGAGGAACCACCCGAGCTCGATGGCGATCGGCGCGATGCTGACCATCTGCCAGTCGACCGTCTCCACGACGCCGTCCGCGCCGATCCCGACGTTGGCGAGCTTCAGGTCGCCGTGGATCAGGGTCTTCGGCTGTCCCTCGAGGGCGTCCACGAGCGGCCGCGGGTCGTCGTCCAGCATCGCGATCAGGTCGCGCGCCGCGGGCGTCGCGAGCCGATCGAACGAGTGCCAGCCCGGGAGCAGGCGAGACGCGACGGCTTCACGCTGCGGGCCCGACCGCTCGAGCGAGGAGCGGCAGATCAGGGTGATCCGCTCACGGATCGGACACCACGGGCCGCCGCGGGTCCAGTCAGGATCGCCGAGATTCGACCCGAGCCCTCCGTCGCCGTCGTCCCAGGGGTACCCGTGGAGCGCAGCCAGGCCCGCCAACACGCGGTCCAGCTGCTCGACCGAGATCGGCGTCGCCCAATCGAACAGGACCCCGGTCAAGTCCGGCATGAGGATCCCGAAGCCGTCTCCGTCCCGTCCGACCCCGAGATACGAAGGGCGCATCGGACCCAAGAAGAACTGCTCGAGGTCGGGTGTGCGCGACGCGAACCATGCCTCCCTGAGGGTCGGCCCGTCGGCCGTGGCCCGGGCGATCCAGTCCGCCGCGAGCGAGTCGCGTTTGAGAACGAACCGATCGCCGCCATGACGACGCAGCCGCGTGAGCGAGGCGCCCGACCAGCCGTCGTTCGGGAACGGCTCCTCGGGGGTTCGATCGAGCCGGTGCTCGTGGAGGACACGATCCAGGCGATCGATCGGGATCCGCTTCCCTTCGCCGCCGGTCATTCGCGGAGGTCAATCACGAAACGCTCCGCGCACGGCTCGCCAGTCCGCGACGGCCAGGCAGGCGATCGCAAGCTCGACGAACAGCGATCGCATCCTGATATCCCTCCCTGATCGGGCAGATCAGCCCTCGTCGAGGTAGTGGACGACCGAACCCGGGCAGTTCCGGCTGATCACGACGACCAGCGGCTCCGAGTCCGACGCATTCTCCTCGACGTGGACCTCGCCGGCGGCGATGTAGACGAAGTCCCCGGTCTCGGCATCCATCGATTCCTCGAGCCCCGTCGGGCCGAACGTGTAGCGCGCCCGACCGGACACGATCCAGATCGACGTCTCGCACTCGCCGTGGTGGTGGATCCGGGTTCGGGCGCCGGGTGCGGTCGTCACGACCGACGAGTACAGCCCGACCGAGCCGACGCGCTCCGCGCTGATCGCGATCGAGCGCACCATGTCGGCATTCTGGCCGGTCGCGGTCGAACGCTCGTCCGGGCGGATCCTGATGGCCACGGCGCGACCCTAGACGACGACGGGGTCCACCGCCCACGAGACGCGCCAGACGCGCCACAGGGCCGACGGATCCGAGAGCGGGTCGCCGTGGACGAGGACGAAGTCGGCCGGGCCGCCGTCCCGGAGCACGCCGGCGTCGGGCTCGCCGAGCAGCTCGCCACCGCGCCACGTCGCCGCGCCGAGCGCTTCCCACGGCTCGAGCCCCGCGTCAACGAGCGACTCGACCTCCCACGCGAGCTGGTTCGCCCGGGTCGAGCCGCCGCCGAAGTCGGTCCCGGTCGCGATCCGAACGCCGGCGACGCGGGCGAGCCGGACCGATTCCTCGGCTCGCTCCCGACGGGCGGCGATCCGCGCTCCGCCTTCGGCGCCCGTGAATCGGTCGATGTTGGTCGTCTGGGCGAAGGTCTCCCATGATCGGAAGACCGACAGCGTCGAGACAAGGAACGTGCCCCGCCGAGCCATCTCCGCCACGACACTGTCGTCGAGCTCGAACCCGTGCTCGAGGGCGTCGACACCGCCGGCGACGCCCTTCCTGGCTCCGTCGATCCGCCCGCTGTGGGCCGTGACCCGGCCGCCGCGCTCATGGACCGCTCCGACGACTGCCGCGATGGCGCCGATCGACCACGGGCAGACCTCGGGATCGGCCCCGTCGAGATAGAGCTTGATGAAGTCGGCCTCGTCGTCGAGCTGGGCCAGGCCGGCCGCGACAAGGCCGTCATCGTCGCTCTCGCTGCCCAGCTCGCCGAGCGAACCGGGTCCGCCGATCCACGTGCCGGCCGCCCGGATGTGCGGCCAGCCCGCCCGGCCGCGGGCCCGATCGCGCACGCCAAGGCTGAGCGCGCGCCGACGACCGTCGACCGGGTCGGTGCCGCGCGACGCCCCCACGTCGCGCGCCCAACGGACGCCGGCCTGGGTCATCAAGCCGGCATTGCGGGCGGCCGTCAAGACGGCGACCGCCGGCGGGTCCTCCCCTCGCTCGATCCAGTGCGAGCCGCCCGGCATCGTGAGGTGGCTGTGGCCATCGACCATGCCGGGCACGATCGTCGTGCCGCCTGCATCGACGATCTCGAGCGCGTCTGCCGGACCTGGGTCCTCTTCGCCATCGGTCGGACGGATCCAGGCGATCCGGTCGCCCGCGACGAGGACGCTCATCCCGCGCTGCAGCCGGTCGCTCCGGCCGTCGGCGAGGGCGGCATCGCGATAGAGGACGCGGCGCGGCTCGTCGCTCGGCATGGTTCCGCGAGCCTAGCACCGGCTACGATCGGCCGATGGTCATTCCGCCCGCGATTGCCGCCTTGCCGCGGTTCTTGCTGCTCGATGGGCCGTCGCCGCTGGCGCGGCTCGAGCGGTTCTCCGCGGCGCTCGGGGCGGGCTCCACCGCCGATGTCTGGATCAAGCGCGAGGACCTCCTGCCCCTCGCGTTCGGCGGGAACAAGCTGCGCAACCTTGAGTTCCTGGTCGGCGCGGCGCTGGCGGACCGCGCCGATTCGCTGATCACGTCCGGCCGGCGCTGGTCGAATCACTGCCGGCTCACCGCCGCGGCCGGGGCGCGAGCCGGGCTCGCCGTCCATCTCGTGCTCACCGGGCCGCCGCCACTCCCCGGCCAGGAGTGGCCCAACCAGCGGCTCGACGAGATCCTTGGCGCGATGGTCCACGTGACCGCGACCGCCGAGCGGGCCGAGCGCACCGCCCTCGTCGAGTCGATCGCGGCGGACGAGCGCGCGGCCGGCCGGCGGCCATTCGTCGTCGGCGTCGGCGGGACCGGGCCGGTCGGGGCGGCCGGGCAGGTGCTCGCGGGGCTCGAGCTGGCCGATCAGCTCCGCGCCGCTGAGATCTGGGCCGCGACGGTGGTGCTCCCATCGGCAACGGGCGGGACGCATGCGGGCCTGCTCACCGGCCTCGCCCTCGCGGCGCCGCCGGATCGGGCGGTCGTCGGGATCGCGGTCGCAGCTCCGGCGGCCGAGCTGCGCCCGACGATCGAGGGTCTGCTCGAGGGGCTCGCGCCGCTGGCCGGCATCCGTGTGGCGAGCGAGCTGATCGTCCTCGACGACGACCAGCTCGGCGCCGGCTACGGCCGCCCGACCCCGGCCGCGGACGAGGCTGCGCGGCTCCTTGCCCGGACCGAGGGCATCCTCGTCGACCCGATCTACACGGCGAAGGCGCTGGCCGGGCTCGTCGCCCGCGTCCGCAACGGCCGACTGACCGGTTCGGTCGTGTTCTGGCACGCTGGAGGCACGCCCGGCCTGTTCGAGCGGTTGGCGCCGCCGGACTGATCGCCCGGGTGATCAGATTCGAGACAGCCGAGCGTGATCTGCGGCTCGAATCGTCCCTTCGGGGAATGAAGGTCGAACTCACCACGCTCGTTCGGCGGGAATTGATCGCGCCCGTGATCGGGGCGATTCCGGGCCGCCGCGTCAGCCCTGGCCCGACGCCCGCCACGCGTCGCGCAGCTTCATCCGGGCTCCCGTCTGGAGCACCGCCCCCGAGTAGACTCGCCCGCCGACCACGAATAGGACCCAGATCGCGGCGCACATCAGGAGCGCCGAGCCGACGATCTCCCACGGCTCGATCGCGCCCAGCGCCGCCCGCAGCGGGACGACCATCGGCGAAACCGGCGGGATGAAGGTCGCGATCCGGGCGGCGGTCCCAGCCGGGTCGTTGAGGGCGACCAGGAGCGAGAAGAAGTAGCCGCCCATCGCGATGAAGCTGACCGGGCTCGACGCGTTCGAAGCCTCCTCCATCCGCGACGCGAGGGCGCCGAGCACGCCAAGGGCAGTCGAGTAGAAGGCATAACCCAGAGCGAACCAGACGACGAGCATCGCCACGGTCGAGAGCGTCGTTGCGGGCAGCGCGAACCGACCGCTCGCGACGCCGGTCCCCAGCCCGACCGCGATCATCAGCGTCAGCTGGACGAGCCCGAGCAGCCCGATCCCGAGGACCTTCCCGATCAGCAGGTCGCGCGCCTCGATCGTCGAGAGGACGACCTCGACCACGCGGCTCTGCTTCTCCTCGACGACGCCGGTCAGGACCCACGTCCCGAAGGTGAAGATCGAGATGAAGAGAAGGATCACGCCGACGTTGGCGAAGATGAACGAGGTGTCCCGGTCCGGGTTGCTTTGCTCGAGCTCGCGGAACCCGATCTGGGGGGCCCGGGTGAAGGCCGACGCGACGACCTGCTGGAGGAGCGCGTTGCCCCGCGTCTTGACCTCGTAGGTCGGGAGCGAGCCATCGGGCGGGAACACCAGCAGCGCGCTGAGCGCACCGCTCCGGAGCCCGGCCTCGCCCGACGCGACGTCGGCGGCCGGGTCGACGACGAGAGTCAGGCCCGCCTGCTTCGCGCTTGCGGCCAGGGTATCCGTCAGGCCCGCCGGCGGCGTTCCGGCGATGCCGAGGTGCTGCGTTCCGGGGCCGCTCCCGATCAGGCTCGGCAGGACGATGCCGGCGACGATGAGGCCGACCGACACAAGCAGTGACAGGGCGAAGGCGCGGCTCCGGCCGCGCTCGAGGAGCTCGCGACGAGCGACGAGCCAGATGGACCGGCGACGGCTCATGCCCGGACGACCTCCATGAAGATCTCCGACAGCGTCGGCGGCTGGAACGAGAAGCGCCGGACCGGCCCGGCGGCCGACGCGGCGGCGAGGACGGCCGCGAGATCGAGATCGGCCGGGACGAGCAGGCGGGCGAAGTCGGCGGTCTGCTCCACGACGATCAGGTCGGGCCGGCTCGCGAGCCAGGCGCTGTCGTTGCCCACGACCTCGACCTCGAGATGGCGCCGGGCCGACGCGCCGCGCAGCTCGTCGATCGCGCCGGCCGCCGCGATCCGGCCGTGGTTGACGATCACCACGTCCTCGCAGACGTCCTCGACCAAATCGAGCTGGTGGCTCGAGAAGACCACCGCCACACCGGCGGCCGCCCGCTCCCGGAGGATGTGCGTCATCGTCTCGATCCCGAGCGGGTCGAGCCCGCTGAACGGCTCGTCGAGGACGAGCAGCTCCGGATCGTGGACGAGCGCGGCGCCGAGCTGCACCCGTTGCTGGTTGCCGTGCGACAGCGCCTCGAGCTTCGCTCCGGCGCGGTCGGCGAGCCCGAGCCCGTCGAGCCAGCGGGTCGTCGCGGCCTTGGCGGCCTCGGCGCTCATCCCGTGCTGCTCGGCGAAGTAGCCCAGCTGGTCGCCGACCTTCATCCGCGGATAGAGGCCGCGCTGCTCGGGCATGTAGCCGAACCGCAGGCGCCGGGTCCGGTCGATCGGCGCGCCGTCCCAGGTGATCGACCCGCGGTCGGGCCGGGCCAGCCCGAAGATGCAGCGCATCGTCGTCGTCTTGCCGGCGCCGTTCGGGCCGAGGAACCCGACCAGCCGGCCGGGTCTTACGGCGAATGTCGCGCCGTCGAGCGCCACGACCGAGCCGTAGCGTTTCGTGAGGTCGGTGATCTCGAGCATCCGGTTGGAGCGCCCCCGTCGTGTCGTTGGCCGGTGACGGTAGCGCACGCGGGCCATTCGGGTCGCCCTGAATCGACGAACCCCGGGCCAAGCCAGGGATTCGGTCGATGCGGAGGGCTGCTCTTCCTGGCCGATCGCCTGGTCGGCTTTGATCTCGGGGCCGACGGTTGGCCGCTGTTCGTCATCGTGCCGGGCGTCCTGCTCTTCGCCTGGGGCGTCACCATGCCCGGACGAGAGGGCGTCGGGCTCGCGGTGGCCGGCGAGATCACGACGGTCGTCGGGCTGATCCTTGCGGTCCAGAACGCGACCGGCCTGTGGGCAACGGGGGCGTGCGCCTGGGCCCTGGTCGGTCCGGGCGGGACGGGCGTCGGCCTGCTCGGCTACGGCGTCGCGCACCGCGATTCGGGGCTCGCCGCGAACGGCCTTCGATCGCTCGGCGCGGGACTCGCGCTCTTCGTCGCCTTCGGGGTGTTCTTCGAGGGAGTCATCGGACTGTCCGGCCGGCCGTTCCTCAGCACCGACATCGGGCCGGTCGTCCTGATCGGGCTGGGCGTCGTCGTCGTGGCATGGGGCCTGTTGAAGGATCGTCCCCGGCGCGCTTGAGGGTTCCGGGCGGTCAGTCGTGCCGCAGGGCGTGCCGTCAGGCCAGCTCGACGATCGTGTAATGGACCTCTCCGCGGGGGGCCGCGACCGCCACATCGTCGCCGGCCGATCGGCCCAGGAGCGCCCGGCCGACCGGGGACACGTTGGAGATCCGGCCGGCCGTCGGATCCGCTTCCGCGGAGCCGACGACGACGAACGTCATCTGCGCCCCCGTCTCGTCCGTGACCGTCACGGTCGAGCCGAGGGTCACCCGGGCGGCGGCGTCACCAGCCGGCGTTTCGATCACAGTTGCCGCCCGGAGGGTCTGCTCGATCGCAGCGATCCGGCCCTCGAGGAACGACTGCTCCTCGCGGGCCGAGGTGTAGTCGGCGTTCTCCTTGAGGTCGCCAAGCTCCTTGGCCGCCTTGATCCGGCCGATGACCGCCGGGCGTTGGACGCCGGTCAGCTCGGTGTGCTCGGCGCGGAGCCGCTCGAGGCCCTCGGCCGACAGCCACGTCGTCTCCGGAGCCGGGCGCTCATTTGCGGGCCGACCGGCCGCTCGGGCTGCTGCAGACCTCGCCCGCGCAGCGAGCGTTGCGGCCGACGGCGGACGCGGGGTTGCCGGCGCCTTCCGGACGGTCCCGGCCGCGGCTCGTCGGGCCGGCAGGCCGCTGGCGCCGTCCGCCGCGCCCGGTGGCAGCTCGACCACCTGGCCCGCCGGAACCGGCTTGACCGGGTCGGGCGCGATCAGGGAGTTGGCCAGTCCAGTTGCCTTGCGCTCGCCGGTTGCGGTCCGCAGGTTGGCGAATGGAACGACCACCTTCTGATCGTGGAGTGCCGCCCGCTCGGCGGGCGTGATCGTCTCGGCGAAGGCGTTCATGAGGGCGTCCTCGGACTCCTCGATCGCCTTCGTCGCGGCCCACCAGACCCGGGCGCCTTCGAGCGAGGTGAGCGCATGAAGCCAATGGCCGGCGGAGTGAGGACGCCGGTCGCCGAGGACGGTATTCCGGATCGCCTCGATCCGGCCGCCGATCGAGTTCTCGGTCGTTCCGATGAACAGGACGCGCGTCGAGGGCAGCCAGAACGCCTCGAGGCGCGACGCGAGGGCCCGCGACGTCGGGTGGACGCCGTCGAGCCGGAGCTCGGTCACGTGCTCGAGCCACTTCCCGACCCGCGTCATCTCGATCGGCGCGTGATGGTGGGTCGCCGGCAGCTCGATGACGAAGACGCCGCCGCCGCGGGCGGGCACGGGCCGTCCCCACAGGACCGGGCCGTCGGCCATGAGCCCGACCGCCCGGAAGAGGGCGGCCGCCCCGTTGTCGGCGGCGGTGGCCGTCGCGCCCCGCTCGGCCGTCGTGCCCTGCTCGGTGGTCATGCTGCGCCTCGATCCGGGCCGATGATCTCGTAGACGTTGCCGTCGGGGGCCCGATAGTGGTTCCAGGCGATGCCGCCGTCGCGCTGGGGTTCGCCGATGAACGGGATGCCTGCGGCGAGCAGCGCCGAGCGCGTCGCCTCGAAGTCGTCCACGACCAGGCCGACGACTGGCGCGGCGCCGAAGAAGTCGTGGTCCGGATCGCCCGTGGCGTAGATGTGGATCGGTGTCCCGTCGGCCGCCTTGAACCAGGCGGCCCGGGGTGATTCGTGGATCTGCTGGAGGCCGAGGATGTCGCGGTAGAGGCCGGTCATCTCCCCGAACGCTGCCGTCCTGATGCCGACGAACCCGATGGATCGAACCATGCCGCCTCCCGTCCTGCCGTCCGACGGGATCGCCGGCCGACAGGGGTATCGTCGCACCCACATGGCAAACCCTGCCGTCACTCAGTCATCCGAGCCTGAAACTCCGGGCCCGCTCCGCTCGCGCGTCGTGCGCCGGCGGCCCGGTCGAGTGGCCGCCGCGCTGTTCGCGACGGTCACCGGACTGGCGGTCCTCGGACTCGGGGTCGCCCGGACCGCCGGCGGTCTGGCGGGTTTCGGACCGTTCCAGGTGGCGTCGAGTGGATCGCCCGGAGGCTCGCCCCGAGGCTCGGCGTCCTCGCCGATGGCCGCCCCGGGCTCGGCCGTCCCCGCAGCCTCCGCCGGCCCGCCTGGCCCGGGATCCTCGGCCGGCCCGGGATCCTCGGCCGGCCCGACGATCGTGGAGCCATCGTCGGTCGTCCGCACCTTCCGCCTCCAGGTCGCTCTCGACCGGATTCGCGCCAAGCTCGGGATCCCCGGCGTCTCGGTCACGATCCTGTTCCCGGATGGCTCGGCCTGGACCGGAGTGAGCGGCTTCGCCGACGTGGCGGCGAGGACCAAGGTCACGCCGGCCACCGCGTTCGCCTTTGCCAGCGTCAGCAAGACATTCACGTCGGCCCTGATCCTCCAGCTCGCGGACGAAGGCCGGCTCCGCCTGACCGCCCCGGCGGCGTCGCTGCTGCCCCCGATCCGCCTGAAGATCGATCGACGGATCACGGTCGCGATGCTCCTCGATCACACGAGCGGCCTCGCCGACTACTTCCTGAACCCGAAGATCGACGGGCCGCTCCAGGCGCAGCCCCGGGTCGCGTGGACCGTCAACCGGACGCTGGGTTTCGTCGGCAAGGCCGTTTCGCCGCCGGGCGCAGCTTGGCATTACGCAAACACGAACTACCTGCTCCTCGGGCTGATCGCGGAGCGGATCACCGGCCAGCCGCTCGCGACCGCGATCCGTGCTCGCCTCCTCGAACCGGCCGGCCTCGGCTCGATCTGGTACCAGTCCGCCGAGCCGGCCCTCGCCACGCTCGCCCATGGCTACCGGTTCGTGGGCACGAAGCCGACCGCGCCGCCGATCGACCTCGCGGACGGCAGCGGGGTCGCGCCGTTCCGGTCGGTGGTGACCGCGGCGGCCGGGGCCGGATCGCTGGCCGGCACGAGCGCCGACCTCGCCCGTTGGGGACGGGATTTGTACGGCGGCCAGGTGCTCGGGCCGACGGGCACGGCGCTCTTGTTCGGCGGCTTCACGAAGACGACGAACTACCTGCCGGGCGTCTCGTACGGCTACGGGGTCCAGGCGCTGTCCATCGACGGTCACCCGAGTCTCGGCCACAGCGGTCGCCTCCTCGGGTTTCGCTCGGCGATCCGGCACTTCCCGCTTGACGGCCTGACGATCGCCGTTCTCACCAACCAGAGCCGAGCCGACCCGGGAGAGATCGTCCGGGCGCTGATCCCGGTGGCGCTGCCCGTGGCACCCTCGTGCACGTTCTGCATGAGGCCCAGCTGACCACCGGGGGCGCGGCATGCGGTGGGGCGCCGGGACGCGGACCCGGGACCAACGGACCACCACCGGCCGGACGAATGGGCGATGCGCCCTTGCCCAGGCGGGCGCAGACTCGCGGCCTGCTCGGGGTGAGCACATGTCGATGCGGGTCGAGCTCTATGGCGCCAAGGGCGTCGCGGTCGGGGTCATCGCAGGGGCCAACGGGCTGCGCGAGAGCCTCGAGAACGGTCGCGACCTGATCGTCGAGCGGGCTGAATGGCACCCCCTCGACGGCTCTCCCGCGCGACCGGACTCGGTCCTGGTCCTCGCCGAGGATGACGTCTTCATCGCCGTCGCCGACCAGGGCGAGCCCGGTCCCGTCCACGCCCAATGGCACGACATCGTCCTCGACGTCGGACCGTACAGGGTCTCGGGCCAGATGCCGACGATGCCGGGGTTCGATCCGGGTCGCGCCCTGGCCCGGCCGACCGGCGAGTTCGTGCTCCTGCGGCAAGTCGGGATCGCACTCGTCACCGACGTGGAAGATGCGGCGGTCGAGCAGCCAGCGGCCTTCGTCAACCGCTACGTGGTCGACCGTGTGGCCGCCGACCTCATGCTGGGCTTCTTCTTCCCAGGCGCCGAAATGGTCATGACCGGGGGCAACGAACGAAGCGCGGCCGGAGCCACGCCAGCGCCGGCCGGTTCGCTGGCCACATCGTCGCCGTTGGCGGGCTCCTCCGCCTCCTCGACCGCGGCCCCTGCGCCGCCGATTTCCGTCTCCTAGGCGAGAGTCGCCTACTGCGCGGTCGCCGACGCGGCGGCCGCGTGGATTCGTGCTCAGATGCCGCGCAGGACCTCGCCACATTAGGCGACAGCCGCCTACGAGGCAGAAATCGGGCTGTCTGACCTCCTCAACAGGCGCCAGCCGCCTACGGGGCAGAAATCGGCCGACTGTCGGGGCGGACCCGCGAGCCCGGCCCCCGGAACGTGGAGCGCCCCAGGTGCCGCCCGCCGCCAGGTGCCGCCCGTCTCTAGGTGCTGCCCGCCCCGGCCCGATATTGGACAGGCTTGCGGTGTGGGTGATGCGCCGGTCGCGTCGCATCGCGGCCGCCCCGACCACCGCCAGTCGCTGTATCCCCACCGCCGCGGAGCGGCCGCGGCTCGATGTTCCGGTCTGGCACGAAGCCAGCCTCGACCTGCCACGGGATCGCCTTGCGAAGGAGCCGCTGGACGCCTCGGAGGAGGTCCGCCTCGTCGATGCAGACCAGGCTGATCGCGATGCCCGTGGCACCGGCCCGGCCGGTCCGCCCGATGCGGTGGACGTAGTCCTGCGGGTTCCAAGGTAGCTCGAAGTTCACGACGTGCGGGAGGTCTTCGATGTCGAGCCCGCGCGCGGCGACGTCCGTCGCCACGAGCACCCGGATCTCGCCACGCTTGAACTCCTCGAGAGCGCGGGTCCGCTCCGGCTGCGAGCGGTCACTGTGGATCGCGACGGCGTTCAGCCCCTGTCGGTCGAGCCATGTGGCGAGGCGCGTCGCGCCGATCTTCGTTCGAGTGAACACGAGAAGCTGGCGAAGGTCGTCCTTGCGGATCAGGTGGGCGAGGAGCGCCTCTTTCCGGTCGCGATCGACCGGGTAGACGATCTGCGAGATCGTGTCGATCGTCGCGTTGCGCGGCGCGACCTCGACCTCTTCGGGGTTGTTCAGGATCGTCCGCGACAGGCGTCGGATGTCGTCGGAGAACGTCGCCGAGAACATCAGGTTCTGGCGCTTCGCGGGGAGGAGCGCGGTGATCCGCTGGATGTCCGGGAGGAATCCCATGTCGAGCATCCGGTCGGCCTCGTCGAGGACGAGGATCTCCACCTGGCCGAGATTCGCGACCTTCTGGCCCACGAGGTCGAGCAGGCGGCCCGGCGTGGCGACGAGAATCTCGATCCCCCCGCGGAGCGCCTTGATCTGAGGCTCCATCGGCATGCCGCCGTAGACCACGGTCGAGCGGAGAGGGACGGTCCGCCCATAGGTGTGGACACTCTCGTCGACCTGGACCGCAAGTTCGCGGGTCGGGACGAGGATCAGGACACGGACGGGGTGGCGGGCCGGTGAGAACGACGTGTTGGCGTGTTCGCGGAGGCGATCGAGGATCGGCAGGACGAACGCAGCGGTCTTGCCGGTGCCGGTCTGGGCGGCGGCGAGAACGTCGCGGCCCTGGAGGACGAGGGGGATCGCCTTCTCCTGGACGGGGGTGGGCTGCTCGTAGCCCTCTTCCGCGACGGTTCGCAGAAGGTCGGCCGACAGGCCGAGGGTATCGAAGGTCATCTGACTCCTGGTGCATCGCCTCGCGCAGGTTGGCGCGTGGGCGGAGCTTTGCGGTAATCGTCCGGCCCACTTCCCTTGGCGTCGTGCAAACGACGCGGGGCGAGCCCGGAACGCTCGCGAGCATAGCCCATGCCCGACCCGAGTGCCGCGTAGGGGGTCGCGTCAACGTTGCTGCACGGACCCGTCCCATCGGATCGCGCTCGGATCGTGAATCTGGGGGAGGCGCGCGACGCACCGGGCCGTCATACTTCTGCAAGGGCCCCCAGGCCCACCACCCCCGACAGACAGGCTGAAAAACAGAAGAAGCCGCCCCCCACGGCAGGACCCTGTCGTCATGGCCGCCGCCCGGATCGTTCCGGCGGAACTCCCGGCCACGCCACCCGGTCGGACGTCGCCCGATCGCCCCCATCCCCGCGAAGCGGGCTCGTCCGCGTTCGCGTGCGCCCCTGTCGCCGGCGGCACATCACCACCGTCACCGCGCCCCATGCACGGTGTTCCGGCGGAGAGGAGGCACGAGCGTTGCAGTTGTCCCAACCAGGCGCCCAGCGGGCGCCTCGCGGTCAATCCCTCCGGACGCTGCGACTGGTCGCGATCGCCGTCCTTGCCTCGGTCATGGCCATCGGCGGTCTGGCCCATCCCGAAAGCGCCGCCGCATCTCCGGTTCGGAAGGTCGTCATCGTCGTCGGGCCGGTCGGCTCGAGCACCGCGAACTACATCTACAACGCGAAGCTGCTCGCCGCGCAGGCCCGCTCGTACGGTGCCACGGTGTACGAGATCTACACCCCCCACGCGACGTGGGCGCGGGTGCGGACGATGTCACAGGGCGCGAACCTGTTCATCTATCTCGGCCACGGCAACGGCTTTCCGAGCCCGTACGGTGCGTTCAACTCCAGGACGATGGACGGCATCGGCCTGAACACCGTCGACGGCAGCACCTCCAACACGTATTACGGCGAGTATTTCGTCGACCACTACCTGAACCTCGCGCCGAACGCGGTCGTGGTCCTGAATCGCCTGTGCTATGCCTCCGGCGACTCCGAGTGGGGTTCCGCCAACCCGACGAAGACGACGGCGATCAAGCGCGCCGACAACTACGGGGCGGGCTTCCTCCGGACGGGCGCCCGGGCGGTCTTCGCCGAAGGCATCAATTCGGCGTCGTACATCGTGTACAGCCTGTTCCGCACGAGCCGGACGATGCGCCAGATCTTCTGGGCCGATCCAGCCCGGAACGGGGCATATGACTTCACGTTCTCGTCGACCCGAACGCCGGGCAAGACCGCGGCCATGGACCCGATGGCGCCGAGTCGCTACTACCGCTCGGTGATCGGGGACCTCTCGATGTCGGCCGTGTCCTGGCGCTGGGGCTGACGATCGGCGGGGCCCGATCGGGAGATCGAGCCGGGTTTCTCCCTTCGCGACAACGTTCGACGACCGCGTCCGCTTCGGCGGACGCGGTCGCTTGTTGTCCGGGGCGTGCGGAGGCCCTGGTCGAGTCCACCGCATCGTGAACCCGCCAGGGCCATCGAACGTCGCTGACGCGTCAGGCGAACGCCACGTGGGCGCCGACCCCGAGCAGGGACCGCGCTGGCCGATTCGCCTCGACCGTCCTACCATCCGGCGATGACCATGACGACCACCGACCGACTCCCGTTCACCGGCAACGACGCCGCCGACCGTCTCCTCGTCAGCGACCCGCTGGCGCTCCTCATCGGGTTCGTGCTCGACCAGCAGGTCCCGCTCCAGAAGGCCTTCTCCGGTCCGCTCGAGCTGAGCCGGCGGATCGGCGGGCTCGACGCGAAGAAGATCGCGGCGATGGATCCCGGGGCGCTGGACGACGCATTCCGCCGCCCGCCGGCTCTTCACCGCTTCCCCGGCAACATGGCCAAGCGGACCCGTGAGATGGCGGCCTACCTCGTCGAGCATTTCGACGGGGATGCGTCGCGGATCTGGATCGAGGCCAAAGACGGGGCCGACCTCCATGCGCGGCTCATGGCGGTGCCGGGCTTCGGTCCGATGAAGGCCGGCACGCTCGTCGCGATCCTCGGCAAGCGTCTGGGCGCGGCGCCCGCGGGCTGGGAGGCGTACGTGCCGGATCACATGACCCTCGCCGACGTCGACGGTCCCGAGGCACTCCGCCGCTACCAGGACTGGAAGAAGGGGATGAAGGCGGAGGCGAAGGCCGCCGCCGGAGGCTGATCGGCGCGTTCGGCGCGTTCGGCGCGTTCGGCGTATCGTTGCGCTCGCAACAATTACGCGAGGACAGCTCATGGACGACAGCATTCACGCCGCGCTCGGCCGCGGCGGCGTCATCGATATCACGACCCGCGGCCGCAAAACCGGCGCGGCGCGGAGGATCGAAATCGTGTTCCACCGGATCGACGGCCGGATCTGGATCTCGGGTATCCCGTCCCCGAGCCGGCGCGGCTGGATTGCGAACCTCGCCGACGATCCGCACCTGACGGTGCATCTCAAGGGGCCCGTCGCGGTCGCCGACCTGCCGGCGACGGCCCGCATCGTCGACGATCCGACCGAACGGCGACAGGTCCTCGAGCGGGTAGCGGCGGCGTGGAAGCGAACCGACCTCGATCGGATGGTCGCCTCGAGCCCGCTGATCGAGGTCACGATCGACGAGGCCGCCTGACTTTCACGGGTGTCCCTGGTCGGTGCCGCGGCGCCGGCCTGACCGTCGCCCGGCGGGACTTCGAGGGACTTCGAGAGGTCCGGTCAATCCGAGGGCACCGGCCGCACAGGACGCACAGCCCCTACAGGGTCGGCGCGTGGAAGGTGTCGCAGTCGCTCGCCTGGCCCGATCCGTAGCCGGTCGTGAACCAGCGGACCCGCTGAGCGGACGTCCCGTGGGTGAAGGTGTCGGGCTTGACGCTGCCCTGCGTCTGCTCCTGGATGCGGTCGTCGCCGACTGCCTTGGCGGCAGCGTCGGCGGCCGCGATCTGGTCCTGCGTGAGCGGCTGGATGAACCCGGTCGTCGCTGCATGGTTCGCCCAGACCCCGGCATAGCAGTCGGCCTGGAGCTCGGTCCGGACCGAACGGCCGGTGGCCCCCGTGTCGTTGCCCCCGGTCTGCAGGTCGCCGAGCAGGTCCTGGACGTGATGGCCGTATTCGTGGGCCACGACATACGCCCGGGCGAAGGGCGCGTCTTTCGCCCCGAACCGATTCTGGAGCTCCTGGAAGAAGGTCAGATCGAGATAGACGGTCTTGTCGACCGGGCAGTAGAACGGGCCGCTGGCCGAGGACGCGGAGCCGCAGCCGGTATCGATGGCGTCGCTGAAGATGACCGTCTCGGCGTGCTGGTAGTTCTGGGTCACCCCGTTCCAGTACGTCTCGATGCTGTTCACGTAGCCGACGATCTGGCAGTCCTCCCGCTTGTTGGCGTCGGCGCCGGTCTTGCAGGTCGCAAGGGCCGAGCTGTTCGGCTCGTTGATCGGCACCGTGCCACCGCCGGTCCCGGTCAGGTCGCCCGGGTTGCCGCCGAGCAGCAGATAGATGATCGCGATGACGAGCCCGAGGCCGCCACCCCCGATGGCCAGGCCGCCGCCACGGCCGATCGATCGACCGCGGGCGTCGGTGACCGCGGATGGGTCGAGCTGGGCGTTCGGATCAAATGTCATCTGGGCTGACCTCCGGGCACTGGGACCGCTGGAGTTGTACCGGATGACCGCCCGTCGGCGGCCCATCGGCTCGCACGTCGGCCGTCGCAATCTCATTGCGGCTTCTGCCGGATCGGGGCGCCGGAACGAGCCCGGAGTCGCGCAACTGGCGCGGTCGGCGGCATCTTCGGGCCCGGATCTTGCGTCTCACGACACTCATGACAGGTTCTGGCAGGTATGGCCGACGGCATCGTGTCTGTGATGAAGCGGTCACCGGGATCGCCCCACGACGAGGTGCGAGATGTTTCTTCTACAGGAAGTGGCGCGGGCCATCAACGTCGATCGGCAGCGCGATGCGGAACGGGCCGCGCGGGATCATCGGCATCTCTTCGCGGCGCGCGAGGAAGCCCGCCAGGCGCCGGATCCCTGCACCGATCGCTCGCGCCCCGATCACGCGCCGACCGGCCCACGACGGATCGGCCGGAGTCGCGGCCTTAACGCCCGACCCCGAGGGTCGCTGGCGCCCCGGAGCCTGCGACGAGCCTGGTCGGCCCGGCCTCGTATCGCGCCGCAACCCGGCTCGCGAGGTCGCCCACCTTCGCCCGCAGGTCGGCGGGTTCGAGCAGCTCGCAATCGGGCCCGACGGCGAGGATCTGCGAGACGATCTCGTTGGGCCAGTCGAGCTTCAGCCGGATCCGTTGCCAGCCGTCGGGATCCGGCTCGTCGAGCCGCTCGATCGTGTCGAACGGCCGATCGCCGACGACGCCATGGAGCCGCGGCAGCCGCTCCCCGGAGATCCGAAGGACGACCTCGACCCGTGGCGTGTCGCGCTCGTACGCCGAGCTCGATTCGGTCCAGAACGCCGCGAGATCGAATGCATCCGGGCGGTCGAACCGTTCGTCGAGCGCAGTGACGGCCGCTACGCGCGAGACGCGATAGGTCCGTGGCTGGCCCTCCGCACCGGCGATCAGGTACCAGACCCCGGCCTTGAGGACGAGCCCGAGGGGCTCGAGGACCCGATCGACCGTCTTGTCGCCGCGGTCATACGCGACCTGGATCCGCTGGCTCTCCCAAACGGCTTCGGACAGCGGTCCGAGCAGCGGAACCGGCTCATCCGCGTGATACCACGCGGCCGCGTCGAGATGGAACCGCTCGACCAGCCGCGAGGCCCGGGCGCGGAGCTCGGTCGGGAGCGCGGCGAGCACCTTGAGTCGGGCCGCCGCGACGACGGTCCCGAGCCCGAGCTCGGCCGCCGGCCCCGGCAGTCCCGAGAGAAACAGAGCCTCCGCCTCGTCCGCGGTCATGCCGGTCAGCCGGGTCCGGTAGCCGTCCACGAGCCGGATGCCGCCGTGCGGCCCCCGGTCGGCGTAGATCGGGACGCCTGACGCGCTCAGGGCTTCGACGTCGCGATGGATCGTCCGGACGGAGACCTCGAGCTCGCGCGCGAGCTCCGCGGCTGTCTGACCGCCGCGCGACTGGAGGAGGAGGAGGAGCGAGATGAGGCGGGAGGCACGCATCGCCGGTCAGGATAGCGAATCGTGACACTACCTGTCAGCTATCCATCCCTACCGCGCCGGGTCCGGCGGTGCCGATCAGCGGCTCGGACCGCCCGTGCCCTGGTCGCGGAGGAACTGCTCGATCTCGGAGATCAGGTCGTCGCCGGCCGGCATCCGTTCCTCGTCGACCATTGCCTCGAGCCGCTGGACGTAGCCGTGGGTGCTCTCGTCGGCGGCGGTGGCCGCGTCGAGCCGTGTCCGGAGCTCCTCCGACTCCCCGACCAGCGGCCCGCTGTCGAGGGCCACGTCGAGATGGCGCGCGACCGCGCGAAGGAGTGCGAGCGCGGCCGGGGCGTACGGCCCGCTGACGTAGTGCGGGACCTGAGCGAAGTAGCCGACCGCGGCGATCCCGGCTTCGGCGGCGCGCATCTCGAGGACGCTGACGAGGGCCGCCGGCACGCGGAGCAGTCCGGCCGGCCCCGGTCGGATATCGCCCCGCAGGAGGCTCGGATCCGCGGCCGTCCCGAGGATCGGCACGGCCCGCGTGTGCGGGACTGCGGCCGGGATCGCGCCGATGCTGATCCAATCGGTCACGCCGAGCGAACGGGCGACCTCGACAACCGCATCGGAGAGGCGCGGCCAGCGATAGTCGGGCTCCGGGCCGGTCAGGACGAGGAGATCGCGGTCGTCGGAGTGGCGAACGAGGCGGATCCGGAACTCAGGCCATGTCATCTCGGACAGCCTTCCGTCCTCGATGTCGAGGGTCGGCCGCCGGGCCCGGTAGTCGAACAGCCGATCGGCGTCGAACGTGGCGACTGCAGCGCCCTCGCCGGCGATCAGCGACGCGGCGGTGGTCGCGGCGCTGCCCGCATCGACCCAGCCGTCGAAGGCGACGACGATCGCCGGGCGGACGAGCGGTCCGGGGTCCTCGATTCGGTAGAGCGCCACGCCGACAGGATAGGCGCCCGGCTTGCGGTGAGCAGGGATGGCCGTGGTTCGGGCAGGGGAGCAGGGCACCCCGGGGACCGGGCACCGCGCTTCGTCCATCCCAGCCCGTGAGACGGCCGGTGCATCACGCGGGACGAGGGCAATGGCCCCTGCGTGGATGCGCGACCGTCATCCGGCCATTCTGCTCGCGGCATGACGACGGACGATCGGCCGGCAGGACCGCCGGCCACCAGCGAGGGCTCGATGATCCGCACGACGCCTTTCCACGATCGGACGAGCGCAGCCAACGCGACCGGCCTGTGGGAGCACTGGTCGGGCTATCTCAGCGCCCGGCGCTACCAGCTGAGCGAAAAGTTCGAGTACTTCGCGATCCGTAACAGCGCCGGGCTGTTCGACTCGTCGCCGCTCTACAAATACCGAATCCAGGGACCGGACGCCGAAGTCTTCCTGGCTGGCGTCCTCGCCCGCGACATCCGGACCTGCGTCGTCGGCCACGGCCAATACACCGCCTGGCTGGACGACGGCGGGTTCGTCGTGGAAGACGGGGTCGTCTTCCGGAATGCCGCCGGCGATTACCTCCTGACCTCGGCCGAGCCAAACCTCGCGTACTTCGATGCGTTGATCGGTCGGAAGCGGGTCACGATCGAGGATGTCAGCGAGGCATCTGGGGTCCTGTCGATCCAGGGCCCGAAATCGCGCGAGATCCTCACCTGCCTGGCGCCGGAGGTCGCGAACCTGCCCTACTTCGGGCTGACGTCCGCGACGATCGGCGGCGTCGCGGTCACGATCTCGCGAACCGGGTTCACCGGCGATCTCGGGTATGAGATCTGGGTCCCCAGCGACCACGCGATCGCGGTCTGGGACGCGGTGATCGAGGTGTCCGCCGGACGGGGCGTCCTCCCGATCGGCTCGATCGCGCTCGACATGGCCCGGATCGAGGCCGGGCTCCTGCTCTTGGACGTCGATTTTCAATCGAGCCGGTTCGCGTGGACGGACGCGAACCGTTCGACCCTGGTCGAGCTCGGGCTCGGCTGGATGGTGAAACACCTCGACGCGGACGACCGGGCCTTCATCGGCCGATCCGCCATCGAACGGGAGCTGCGCGACAAGACGTCGCGCTGGAAGCTGACCGGTCTCGTGTTCGACTGGCGCGACTACGACCGGCACTTCGACGAAGCCGGTCTGATCCCCCCCAAGGACCACACGCCGATCGACGAGGAGTACTACATCTACGACGACCGTGGAAATCAGCTCGGCTACGCCACGAGCCAGATGTACTCGCCGATGCTCCAGCGTCACATCGCGCTTGCCCGCGTGCCCCTCGAGCTCACCAAACCCGGCTCGCGGGTCAAGATGGAGCTCGCGGTGAACCATCGTTACGAATACTTCGACGCGATCGTCAGCCGGCTCCCGCTCTACAACCCCGATCGGAGGACCGCCTGATGGCGAAGACGAAGACCCCCGTTGCGTCGGCAGCCGGCCTTTCGTCGAACGGATCCAACGGCGCGGCCAACGGGACCGACCCGGTCACGAACCTGCCGGACCGCCGCGCCGACGACCGGACCTACGACGCGATCGTCATCGGCGGCGGCCACAACGGCCTCGTCAACGGCGCTTACCTCGCGAAAAGCGGGCTCCGGACGCTGATCCTCGAGCGCCGCCACATCGTCGGCGGCGCCGCGATCACGGAGGAGCTCCGGCCGGGCTTCTGGTTCACGACCTTCTCGTACGCGCTCAGCCTCCTCCGGCCGGACATCATCCACGACCTCGAGCTGACCAAGCACGGGTTCATGCCGCTCCTCATGCCGTCGACGTTCGCGCCGATGGAGAACGGCGATTACCTCTTGCTCGGCCAGGACCGTGGCGAGAACCTCCGCGAGATCGCCCGTCACAGCGCCCACGACGCCGATGCCTACGAGGCGTTCGAGCACGACGTGCTCCAGGTGTGCCGGGCGATCAAGCCGCTCCTCGACCAGGTCCCCCCGGACATCTTCAGCAACGATCCGGAGGAGCTTGTCGCCCTCGCTGCGCTCGGGTCGCGGTTCCGCGGCCTCGGCAAGAAGGTCCTCCACGATGCCGTGCGGCTGCTGACCGGCTCGGCCGCGGACTTCCTCGACGACTACTTCGACTCCGACATCATCAAGGGCTATCTCGCCTCGTCGTCGATCATCGGCACGAAGGTCGGGCCGTACTCGCAGGGCTCGGGGTTGGTGCTCCTGTACCACATCCTCGGGGAGCACGACGGCGAGTTCGGGGCGTGGGCGTTCCACAAGCAGGGCAACGGCGGCTTCACGAAGGTCCTCGCCCGGGCCGCTCAGGCGTACGGCGCCGAAATCGCCCTCGAGTCGCCCGTCGAGCGGGTGATCACCGCCAACGGCCGGGCGACGGGTGTGGCCCTCGTCGACGGGACGGAGTTCCACGCCCCGGTCGTCGTCTCGGCGCTGGACCCGCGCCGGACGTTCCTCGAGCTGGTCGATCCGCGCGAGCTGCCGACCGACCTCGTCGACGCGATCGAGCGGTTCCGGTTCCAGGGCACGTCGGCCAAGGTCAACTTCGCCCTCGACGGTGCCCCCCGCTACCCGGCCCTTGGCGACCGGACCGACCAGTTCCCGGGCTTCACGAACATCGGCCCGTCGATGGAGTACCTCGAGCGCGCCTACGACGACGCGAAGTACGGCTGGTATTCGAAGCGGCCGTACATCGATGGGGCCATCCAGTCGACGATCGACCCGGACATGGCGCCGCCAGGGAAGCACGTCATGAGCACCTTCATCCAGTACGCTCCGTACCACCTCAAGGACTCGGACTGGGACACCGAGAAGGAGCGTTTCGGGGACACCGTGCAGGCGACCCTCGAATCGTTCTTCCCGGGCTTCGGCGACCTGGTCCTCCAGCGCGAGATCCGGACCCCGCTCGACATCGAGCGGACGGTTGGACTATCCGAGGGCAACATCTTTGCCGGCGAGTTCCTCGCCCCCCAGATGTTCCTGTTCCGGCCGGCGCCGGGCTGGTCGCAGTACCGGACGCCGATCGACGGCTACTACCAGTGCGGGTCCGGGACTCATCCCGGCGGTTGCGTGATGGGCGCCCCGGGCAAGCTCGCGGCCGGCCAGATCCTGAAGGACCGCTCCCGGCGCGGGCCGGTCGCGAGCCCAGGCGTCGCCGTCGAGGCCTAGGGTCGGGTGGGGTCGCCCGCGAGATGGCCTTGTCGGCCCCGGAACTGGACCATCGCGCCCAGCGCGCCGGGAATTCGTCGCCCTGGAGGGCGTTTTCGCGGTCATTCACGCCATGCGAAACCATTCCGCGTGGACGCAACGACCCCGGAATCGACCGGCGGGGCGGCCTCATGGCCGCGGAACGGTCCGCGAGCGGAGCCAGGGTGCGCTGGCCGTCCGGGTGACTGCCGGGCGCACAACAGCGCGCCCGACGGCTGTCATCGTGCCGAAAGGAACGCGGGTCATCCTCACGGCATGAACACGGTATCTCGAGGCACTCCGGCCGACCGCGATCGCGCGGTGGCTCGTTTGCGCAGCATCACGATCGGGACCGGCCTCGCCGGCATCGCGGCCGTCGGCGCGTTCGGCGCGATTGCGGCGATGTCGTACGACGGCACGAGCGCCTCGGCGACCGGGATCACGACCGCCGCAGTCGCGGGCGGCACGACCACCGGGACCACGACAACGACCACGCAGGCGACCGCCGCCCCGACGCCGATCGCGGCGACGCCCGCACCGACGGCCGCGACCGGCACTGCCCACGCCGCCAGCGGCTCCTCGTGACCGACGTTCACACGGCGAGGCAGCGCGGAACTGCTCCGGCCAGTGCGGACGAGCCGCAGACCGCCGACTGGCGGGCCCTCGGCACGGGTGTCCGCCTCGTGGTCCTGGACGGCGATCTCGCGAGCGTCCGGGCCGCGGTCGTCGACGTGCTCGACCTGGTCGACCGGACCTACAGCCGGTTCCGCGCCGACAGCGAGATCGTCGCGCTCAATGCCCGCGCGGGCACGCCCGTGGCCGTCAGCCCGCTCCTGGCCGACGCGATCGCCGCCGGGCTGCGAGCCGCGCAGCTCACCGACGGCGCCGTGGACCCAACCGTCGGCCGGGCGATGCGCGCGATCGGATACGACGCCGACTTCGACCGGATTCGGAACACGGCCGGGCCCATCGAGCTCCGCCTCGAGCCGATCCCCGGCTGGCAATCCGTCCAGCTCTCGGCCACCCGTCGCGAGGTCCGGCTGCGTACGGGAGTCGAGCTCGATCTCGGCTCGACCGGAAAAGGGCTCGCCTCGGATCTCGCGGCGGCTGCGGCGCTCGCCGCCATCGGCGACACGCCCAACGGCCGGGGCGGGGGCGTCCTGGTCTCGCTCGGTGGGGACATCGCCGTCGGAGGGCGCGCGCCCTCCGGCGGCTGGCGGATCCTCGTGGCCGAGGACAGCGAGACCCCGGTCGATGCCGCAGGCGAGGTTGTCGCGATCGAGACCGGCGCACTTGCGACCTCGAGCACGACCGTCCGACGCTGGCGCCGCGGTGACCGGACCCTCCATCACCTCGTCGATCCGCGGACGGGCGCTCCGGTCGAATCGCCGTGGCGGACGGCGTCGGTCGTCGCGGCCACCTGCGTTGAAGCCAATACCGCGGCGACCGCCGCGATCGTGATGGGCCATGGCGCGATCGATTGGCTGGCGAAGGCCGGTCTGCCCGCGCGGCTCGTCGCGATCGACGGCGAGGTCGTCCGGCTTGGCGGATGGCCGGAGCCGGCACCTGCGCCGGAACCCGGCAGCGGCCCGTCCGCGTAACCGGATCGAAAGGTCGCGACTCTCATGATCGGCTCAGCCCGATCGGGGGTCATCCCATCAACCAGCACCGGAGCGCCCACCTCGTGAGCACCCAGATCCTGTGGTTCGCCACCCGGGGAGCCGGAGTCGTCTCCCTCATCCTCTTCAGCGCCGTCGCCTGCCTCGGCCTTCTCGCGATCGCCCGGACCCAGTCCGCACGGTGGCCGCGCTTCCTGACCGTCGAGCTCCATCGCAGCCTCGCGCTCCTGTCGGTCGTGTTCCTCGGGATCCACATCCTCACCGCGATCCTCGACCCGTTCACGAAGCTCGGGATCGAGGCCGCGCTCATCCCGCTCGCGTCCTCGTACCGCCCGCTCCCGGTGGCCTTCGGGGTCGTCTCCGTGTACCTCGTCCTCGCGATCATCGTCACGAGCCTCCTCCGGGAGCGGATCGGCCACACCGTGTGGCGCGCGGTCCACTGGGCGTCCTACGCGGCGTGGCCGCTCGCGGTCGAGCACACCCTGACGGCGGGCAGCGACTCGTTCTCGATCTGGCTGCTCGCGATCCAGGGTGGGTGTGTCGTGGCCGTCAGCATCGCCCTCGTCTGGCGGCTGACCGCCGGCGGTTCCAACCGCAGTCGGCTCGCCGCGGTCACGAACGGCACCGCCGACCCGGTTGCGGTCGAGCCGGCCTGGCGGGCCCGCTGATGGACCCACGGATCTTCGCCGGCCCGGCCGCGCCATCCGGACCCGAGAGCCACGCCGATCACCTCGCACGTCTCGGTCGGCTGCCGACCGGACGAGACGCCGCCGCCGTCATTCCGGTCCTCGAGGCCAGCGGCCTCCTCGGTCGCGGCGGCGCCGGGTTCCCGGTCGGGCGGAAGTGGCGTGCGCTCGCCGGCCAGGCGGGCGGTCGTCCCGTGGTCCTCGCCAATGGCGCCGAGGGTGAGCCCCTGAGCGCGAAGGACCGGACCCTCCTCCGACTCCGGCCCCATCTCGTCCTCGACGGAGCGCTCCTCGCTGCTGACGCGGTCGGCGCCGACAAGGTCGTCCTGTACATCGGCCACGCCCATCGCGACGCGCGGGCGTCGGTGAAGCGAGCTCTCGGCGAGCGGCGCAACCTCCAGGTCCGGGTCGAGCTCCTCGAGGCGCCCGACACCTACGTTGCCGGGGAAGAGTCGTCCGCGGTCCATTTCGTCAATGCTCGCGACGCCCGCCCGACGATCACCCCGCCCCGCCCCTACGAACGCGGCGTCGACGGGCGTCCGACGCTCGTCCAGAACGTCGAGAGCCTCGCGCATGCGGCCCTGATCGGCCGGCTCGGTGACGGCTGGTACCGCGAGGCAGGTCGCGACGTGACGCCGGGCAGCGCCCTCGTCACGATCAGCGGCGGCACCCGGGATGGCGTCCGAGAGATCGAGATCGGGACGACGATCGGGGAGCTGGCCGAGCAGGCCGGCGCGGGCGCTTCGGCACGCGATCGACAGGCGGTGCTCCTCGGGGGCTACTTCGGCGGCTGGCTGTCGACCGAGCGGAGCTGGGACCTGGCGCTCGATCCGATCGCCTTGCGTGGCGCCGGATCCGCATTCGGGGCCGGGGTCGTGGCGTTCCTCGACAACGATCGCTGTGGCGTCCGCGCGACGAGCCGGATCATGAACTACATGGCCGGCCAGAGCGCGGCTCAGTGCGGTCCGTGCGTGTTCGGCCTGCGCGCAATCGCCGACGCGACCGCCCGCCTCGCCAACGGCGTCCCGGAGCGGGACGACCTCGCCCGGATCGAGCGCTGGTCGCAGCAGCTCGCCGGTCGCGGCGCGTGCCGCCACCCCGACGGCGCGGTCGGTCACCTGCTCAGCTCGCTCCGCGTGTTCGGGCCCGAATGGGAGGTCCACCAGCGGCGCCGGCCCTGCACCCGCGAGCGTTACGCCGAGACCGACGCCCGGTCCGCCGCCGCGATCGGCGACGTGGCCTGACATGGCGACCTCGTTCAAGGATGTCCGAAGATCCCGCGTCGGCGTTCGGGACCCGGCCGGGCCGGTCATCCGCACCGAGCTGGTCGTCGACCGGATCGCCTGCGACGGCTTCGGGATGTGCGCGGAGCTCCTGCCCGAGCTGATCGAGCTCGATGACTGGGGCTATCCGATCGTCGCCGCCGGCGGCGTGCCCGGCAAGCTGCTCGACCACGCGAAACGGGCCGCGGCCGTCTGCCCGGTCCTCGCCCTGCGGCTCGCGCGTGTGCCGGTGGCCGCGGCCCCGCCCGAGCGCGGCGCCGCTGGATGGCATGGAAATCGACCGCCGTCCGTGCGACGCTGACGGCATGCGAATCCTCGTCGCCGAGGACGACCCCGGTCTCCGCGACGTCATCGTCCTGGGCCTGGCCGACAGCGGCTACCACGTCGACGCCGTCGAGCGCGGCGACGACGCGATCGACCAGTTGAGGTTCTATGACTACGACGTCGCGATCCTCGACTGGCGGATGCCGGGCGCGGAGGGGATCGAGGTCGTGGAATGGGCGCGCCGGAACCGACGCCCGACAGCGATCCTGATGCTGACGGCCCGCGACACGCCGGCGGACCGGATCCGCGGCCTGGACAGCGGCGCGGACGACTACCTCGTGAAGCCGTTCGACTTCGGCGAGCTGCTCGCCCGGGTCCGAGCCCTCCAGCGCCGGCCGCGCGGAGTGGATGGCGCGACGATCGAGCGCGGCCGGCTCGTCCTCGACCCGGTCACCCGGCAGGTGACGGCCGACGGTCGGGAGCTGGGCCTGACCTCGACGGAATACCGCATCCTCGAGCTCCTGATGCGCCGCTCACCGGCCGTCGTCGACCGCAAGGCGATCGCCGAGCACGGCTGGGCCGACGAGACCGAGCCGCTCGGCTCGAACGCGATCGATGTCCAGCTGAGCAGGATCCGCGCCAAGCTCCCGAACGCCGGGATCCGGATCGTCACCGTTCGAGGCGCGGGCTACCGCCTCGACGACGCATGACCCACGCCCTGCCGAGCGCTCGGCGCACCTCGATCCAGGTCGCCCTGGCCGCGACGTTGGTCGTCGCGATCCTCTACCTCGCAGTCTCGATCGCGGTCGTCCTGATCGTTCAGGGCAAGCTGACAGAGCAGATCGACCAGCGGATCACCTCCTCGTTCGCGCGGATCGACGAGGGCCACGACGACGGCTCATTCCATGCGCCCCCGCCGGAACGGTTCGGCGGCGCGCCCGTCGTCCTGTGGCAGATCGACCCGGCGGGCGTCACCTTGACGGACCCGAGCAATCCTGCCCTACCGGCGCAGTACACGGCTGTCCGGGCGCCGACGACGGCGGCGATCGAGGGCTACGAGTTCCGGCTCGCCGGCCAGCAGGTCGGCGACGACTGGGTCGTCATCGGCCAGTCGCTCGACTCCGTGACCGAGACCCGTTCCGAGGTCGTCCTCGCCGAGCTCCTGATCGCGCCGCTCCTTCTCGGGATCGTCTTCTTCGGCGCGGTCGCGATCGGGCGGCGGGTCGCTGCGCCGATCGAGGCCTCGCGCCAGCGCCAGCTCGACTTCACCGCCGACGCGTCGCATGAGCTGCGGACGCCGCTGGCGGTGATCGAGGCCCACACCAGCCTCGCGCTCACCCAGGAGCGCGACCTCGTCTGGTACCGCTCGGCGTTCGGGCGGGTCGACCGCGAGTCGAAGCGGATGCGGCGGATGCTCGATGACCTGCTCTGGCTCGCCCGGTTCGACGCATCGAAGCAGTCGCCCGACGCTGAGCCGGTGGACCTCGCGGTCATGGCCGCCCAGACCGTCGATCGGTTCGGGCCGATCGCCGAGACGCGCAACCTCGAAATCGAGCTTCACGCTCCGGCGGACGGGGCCGTGATCGCGGCCCCGCCGGAGTGGCTCGACCGGCTCCTCGGCGTGCTCCTCGACAATGCCTGCAAGTACGCCCCCGATGGCGGCCGGATCGACGTCTCGGTGGCGGTCGACGGATCGCGGGTGGTCCTGACGGTCGACGACAGCGGCCCCGGCATTCCCGAGACCGAACGCACCCGGATCTTCGACCGGTTCCACCGGGCGACCGACACTGAGGGCGGGGCCGGCCTCGGCCTCGCGATCGCCGACGCGATCGTCCGCGCGACGGGCGGCCGCTGGAAGGTCGCGAGCGCCCCCGCCGGCGGCGCCCGGATGGGGATCAGCTGGAGCCGTGCCCTCGCTTGAGGCTGCGGTCGGCGACCCCGGCCGGCCCGGCCACGCGTCGCGCCGGCGCCGCGCAAACTCGCCTGTCACGTAATCGTTTCGAAAGACTCGGCGGGCAAGACTTCGGCCATGAACAGCGATCCTCGCCTCCAGATCCATCGCCGCCGCTCGGCGATCGAGCGCCTCCGGACGTTGACGACCGGGGCCGCGGTCGCCGGGCTTGCGGGCACCGCGGGATTCGGCGTCCTCGCCGCGGCGACCTGGTCCGGCAACGTGTCCGCCGCGACCTCGATCACGGCAGCGGGCACGATCGGCACTTCAGATGACAACGGAACAGGCCCGACCCGGATCGACCAGGGCTTCGGTGCGGCCACGGGGCCCGCGGCCAACGGGGCCGCGGCCACCGCCAGGCCGCGGCCTGCGGCCGCCCCTCGCGTCCATGCCACGACCGGCGGCTCGCACTGAGGTGACCCTTACCTCGCGCGATCGGAGGACCACCGGCCCGCGCAATCATCGTCCGGCCGTCGTGGAGCACGTCGACTTCCCCCCGTCGACCTCCGACGGCCGGGCGACCAGCCCCGGCATCCACGAGTCTGGTTGTGCAACCGGCGGTCAACCCGACCACCGGTTCCCTCACGGGCGGTCCGGCGGTGCACCGGCCGCCCCAACCAACCGCTGAGCGCGAGCTTGAACGCCACGCGGTGTGCATGGCGCACCGACCGGCGTCCGCCAGCCCCAACAAGTGCTGAGTTGCGCGCCTGGCGCACATGTCCGGAACCAACCCGTCGAGATCGCGTCCCGCTCCGGTACCGTTCGGACGTGACCCTTCCCGACGATCCCGACGATCCCGACCGCCTGGCCCTCGAGCGAGCTCTCGCTGGGCGCGGTCCGTACGAGCTCTTCGCCTGCGATCCCGCCCTTGCCGACACGGCCGCGTTCTGCGCCGCGTACGGGTTCGCCCCGGAGGACTCCGCGAACACCATCGTGGTCGTCGGCAAGACCGACCCGCTGGTCTACGCCGCCTGCGTCGTCCTCTCGACCCACCGGCTCGACGTGAACCGGGTCGTGAAGCAGCGCCTCGGGACTCGGAAGGCGTCGTTCGCCTCGCCCGAGGAGACCCGGACGCTGACCGGCATGGAGATCGGCGGCGTGACCGCCTTCGGCCTTCCCGACACGCTCCCGCTGTGGGTCGACGCCGCCGTCCTCGGCCGCGAGCGAATCGTCCTCGGTGGCGGCAGCCGGAGCTGGAAGGTCATCGCGCCGCCCGCGATCCTGCGAACGCTCCCGAACGTCGAGATCGTCGAAGGGCTGGCCGCCCCGCGACCGATCGACTGACGAGGCGGGAATCGAAAACGCCGCCCTGCCCGATCGGGAGCGCGGCGTTGACGGGTCGACCGGCGGGTCAGTCGGTGACGTAGTCCCGGAGCTTGCGGCTCCGCGACGGGTGGCGCAGCTTGCGCAGCGCGTGGGCCTCGATCTGCCGGATCCGCTCGCGCGTCAGCCCGAACTCGTGGCCGACTTCCTCGAGCGTCCGGGGCCGGCCGTCATCAAGCCCGAACCGGAGGCGGATGACCCGCTCCTCGCGGCCCTCGAGGCTGTCGAGGACCTTCGCGACCTGCTCCCGGAGCATCGTGTCCGACACGGCCTCGAGCGGCGAGATCGCGTCGGGATCCTCGATCAGCGAGCCGAGCTCGGTATCGCTCTCGTCGCCGATCGGCGTCTCGAGCGAGACCGGGTTGCGGCCATAGGAGCGGACCTCCTCGACCTTCTCGGCCGTGATCGCGGTCTTCGGGTCCTCGGACAGGACCGCGGCGATCTCCGCGTTCGACGGCTCGCGACCGAGCTGAACCGTCAGCTCGCGCGACGTCCGCGTGACGCGGTTCATCGTCTCGACCATGTGGACCGGGATCCGGATCGTCCGGGACTGGTCCGCGAGGCCGCGCTGGATCGCCTGGCGGATCCACCACGTGGCGTAGGTCGAGAACTTGAAGCCGCGCTCCCACTCGAACTTGTCGACGCCGCGCATCAGCCCGGCATTCCCCTCCTGGACCAGGTCGAGGAGGCTCATTCCGCGGTTGATGTACTTCTTGGCATTGGCCACGACCAGCCGGAGGTTTGCCGAGGTGAGGTGCTCGCGAGCGGTGAGCCCGGTCGCGACGAGCGCCGGGCTCATCGCCTTGATCGCGTCCGCGTCGTGACCTGCCTCGAGCCAGCGCCGGAGCGCCGGCAGGGCCACGCCGTCGCGGGCCCACGTCCGCATCGCGATCAGCGCGACGTTCTCGCGAACGACGGGCCGGCTCGCGGCGCCGTGGACCCAGGTGAGGATCATGAGAAAGGTCTCGACATCGAGGCGCTCGTTGTAGACCGCGCGCAGGTTGCGGGCCCGCTCGAGGATCTCGGCGGCCTCGCCCGTCGCGGTCGCGACCGCCTCGGTGAACCCGAAGCGGGGAGCCGTGACGAGGAACTCGCCTGCGTCCTCGGCGGTGATCGCGTCACGGACGACGCGGGCCACCAGGTCCGCGTAGGGCAACCGATAGCGAGGATGCTTGGTGCGGGCGGTCGGCTCGCTGTTGTTGGCCGTCCAGACGTGGAGATCGAGCACGGCCAGCGCCGGATCGCGGGTGATCCGGAGGCCCAGCTCCATCGTCTTCGCGAGCATGACCTCTTCCTCGGCCGTGAGGAGGGGCACACGCGCGATCTCGCGCAGGTAGAGGCGCGTCGAGTCCTCGATGTCGAGGAGATCGTCGTGCTCGACGACCTCGGGCTCGTCGTCCTTGTCGGGCGCCTTCGCTGTGGCCGGGACGACCGTCAGGGTGGGGTCGTGCTCGACCACCGCGGCCACATCGGCTCGGCTCGGAGTCAATTCGTCGAGAGCTGTGATGGGCGCACCGGGACGAGCGTCGAGATCGATATCGGGGGTCTGGTCAAGGAAGGTCGTCAAGGTCGCTCCAGGAGGTATCGATGCGCGAGGCCGGGTCGCGCGGAGAAGACGGTTTGCGGGATGCTGGGTTGCGACCGGACCGCGCATCCGCCGAGGCGGCCCGGAGTGCGTCCGCTTCCGCCAGGAGCCGGACACACGGACCGGCGTGTCAAATGTTGACACGCCAGCAATGCCCGAATCTTACCTCAGGCAGGTCGATTTGACAACCCCCCTGTCAATACTCCAGACGGGTATTTTCCGGCCTTTCTGAGCCGCGTTCGGACGGGCAGGATCGATCTCATCGCGCCGCTCGGTTCCAATACAGCGCCTGATCGGCGCGGTCCATCAGGTCCTCGACCGACTCGTCCGCCTCGAGGGCCGCGAGGCCGTAGCTGATGCTCACGCCGGCGCCCCCAGCGAGCTCCACGCCGATTGCAGCGAATCGGCGCTCGCCCTCCTCGGCGTCGGTCCCGATCATGCCCGCCACGAACTCGTCGCCGCCGTACCGGAGGACTGGGTCGAAGGAGCGCAGGTTGGCTCGAAGGGCGGCGACCACCGCGGTCAATGCCCGGTCGCCGGCCGCGTGGCCATCGCGATCGTTGATTCCCTTCAGATCGTCGACGTCGATGAAGGCGAGCAGGAATCGGCCGTCGCCGCGGCGCGCCCGATCGAGCTCATGCGACAGTGCCAGCCGGCCGACGTCGCGCCGGTACGCGCCCGTCAGGTCGTCGAGATGGGACCGGGTCAGCTCCGCCTGGAGCCGGGCGCGCTCCGCTGCGGCGGTCTCGCGGTCCGCCGCGGCGCGAGCGCGATCCCGGGCGGCCGCCCGGGATCGGTGGCGGTGCGGACCCGCACGGCCTCGAGTTGCGCAGCGAGGGCTGGGTCGATGCGCGCGATGCTGGCCTCGAGCCCGATCGCCCGCCCGTCGCGGCGGCGAGCCCGCTCGTCGCGCGCATCCGCCCGCCCGTCGCGGGTCGTGGCCGTGGAGTCGCGGATGTCAGCGGCCTCCACCCGGTCGAGCTCGGTCGCGTGCCGTTCGAGCGTCACCCGGGCGCGGTCGGCCCGGGTCGCGTCATAGCGGGCCTGGGATTCAGGCTGGGCTCCGGGCTCGTCTCGGTCGGCGGTTGCCTGGTCCTCGTCGGAAAGGTTCTGATCCGCGATGGACGACCGTTGATCGGCGTCCGCCGCGCTCTGATCGGCGTCCGCCGCGCTCTGATCGGCGTCCGCCGCGCTCTGATCGGCGTCCGCCGCGCTCTGATCGGCGTCCGCCGCGCTCTGATCGGCGTCCGCCGCGCTCTGATCGGCGTCCGCC
>JBBRSJ010000004.1:0-155579 GCA_038245515.1 Candidatus Limnocylindrales bacterium
ACCATCTTGATCAACCTTTCCTCCAGGACGGCTGCGGCGTTGAACACCGGCACCGTACTGGATGGCTGGAGGGTCAAGGTGGTCCTGCTTTAGCCGATCATTCGCCCCCTGGGTGGGTCCATTTCACGCTATCACTCGCAGCCAGCGGGCATTGACATCGCGGGCGAAGACGACGCGGGCCATCAGACGGCCTCGGGGCAGTCGCCCGAGAGGTCTAGGGGCGCCAACCGGTTTACGTCGTCGCTCGCGGGAACGTCGAGCAAACGACCACACGCCGTACAACCGGCAAGGGCTCGCCCGTGGGCGATCGTGATTTGCCAGGTATGTGCTTGCTTCACGGGCTGGCAGTCGCTCGAGAGGTCGATGCGGCCCGTTGCCGCGACGCCGCGCCGAGATTGCCCGCAACCGCGGCAAGCGGCATAGGCTTGATTGGGATTGAGGGCTAGCTGCCAATCGTGGCGGATCATGCCGGCACCTCGCCCATCTCGGCTACCCAAGCGGCCCACTGGTCGGCTTCCGGGCCGGCGCTCGGGCTTGTCGTGTCCGGGTCAAATGGATCGCCGTCGAGGGTCACGAGGGCTTCTTGGATATTCCGGAGCTGTTCGGCGGTCAACTCGCCTTTCAGCGGGCCTACGTCCCGCCGCGCTTGACTTGACTCGAACATTCGGCGCGAGATCGCGGCATCGTTTTTCGCCAGCGCGTCCGCAATGGCCTTGCGAGGATCGGTCGGCGGCGGTGCTTTCGCGGCGTCGATCTCGGCGCTGCGTCGTCGCCCTTCGGGACTTGACCAGTACGCCGTAGCGGCTTTTTCGACATCATCGTTGTAGTCGTTCACGTTGTCGGTTCCTTGGATTACAGGGGTGTCGGTCGGGTTCAAGCCGTAGTCGGTCGGCAGTCCTCTTGACAGGGGATCGTGTCGGAGGTTTGGAGCGGGACGGGCCGCTAGGACCCGCCCCGCCCATGTCCGTCGCCGCCGACACTCGGCAACGGAACCGGATCGCGGGAGACAACGCGAGCCGGGTATGTGGTGGGATGTGGCATCGAGCCACTTTCGACCTTTCCGGGCCGCTACGCGGTCCTAGAGGCCATTAGAACGGATGTTCTAGCGTTGCGCGGCGCGGAGCCGTTCTGCGTCGATCTCGGCGAACGCATCGCGCTCATCGTCGCCACTCGGGAGCAAGGCCCGGTACTCGCCTTCGAGGGCATCCCGTTCGTCGTCCCAATCGTCGCGCGGCGCGGCGATTGCCGGTTGCTGAACGTGGCCCGTGAGAGCCAGCGCGATCTTGTACATGAGGTCGCGGTCGGTATTCCGGGCGGTCCGAGTATCAAGCAAGCCCTGGGCCGTGATCCCATCGCGCAAGGTCGGCTTTAGCTCGCCCATTCGGAGATCGTCGTGGGCGGTGTCGCGGACGGCTTCGAGGAAGTCTTCGGAGACGGTCCTCGGACCGCGCGGGCGAGCCGGAGCCAGCGCCGTGTGCTTGGCATGGCGATCGACCGTCGAGCGATGGACGGGTAGGTCGACCGAGGCGAGCCAGAGGGCGACATCGGTATGGGGAGTGTTGGCCCGCAACCGGCGATCGACTTCGCGGAGGTGGGCCGAGGTGCAGATTTGGCAAGGACGAGGCAAATGTCGGTTCCTCAAATCGGAGCGCGGTTCAACCGCGCGAGGGGAGCAATGCCGTTCACAACGTAAGAGCGGTAAACGCTCAGATTTGCGGGGCGTAAGCCTCCGCACGTGCGAGGGCGGGTCGCCCACAACGCCGGCAGGGGAGGCCATCTAGTTCAAATAGGGCGAACTGGCGCCCTTGGCTAGTCTCACGAGCACGCCTGTCTATGGGAGGCACGACGGGCTAGGAGCAACGGAGAGCGAGGCCGTTGAGTGTTCGTTGCCTCCCGATCCGCACTCAGACTTGACTCGGCCATTCGCGGGCTACCACGGGCTTCCTAGAGGGTCCTGGGGCTACTTCCGATAACCATGGATAAGTCGGGTTATTGTCGGTGTCGAGCGGAGCGGATCGCAGGGACGGGGAGTCCGTAGGACGGACTACCGTTGCTCACGCAACTACCTCTCCTAGACCAGAGGAACTCGCTTCGCTCGCTGGGTAGGCCGCAGGCCGTATCGGATGGGGGGGGTATGGCCGAACGTAGAGAGGCCACATACCCCCTCCCCCGTACCCTCCACATAGGAGGGTTTTAGAGTTCAATCTCTTTGCCGTTGATGACCACGACAACAGGCTCATGAGATCGGCACACCCAACCCTCATGCGTCCAATGCATCGAGCGGGCCGGCGAGCCGCGCCGCCCGCAATCCTTGCAGGTGACCACTCGGAGAGATCGCCGGCTCATGCCGTCAACCTGTAGGTGTTCGCTCCATGCTCGCCGTCGGTGCGGATGACAAGCTCCGGTCGGAGACTCTTCAGGTAGCCGTCCAAGGTTCCGTCGAGCACCCTGAGATCGGCGGACATCTTGGCCTTGGTACAGCCGGGATTGAGTGCGATGTAGTCGCGGACCATCTGCACTCGATCGTCGGCGCTGGCCCGCTTCAACGCTCGGCCATCGGCATAGATGCAGAGGGACGCAATGTCGAGCTTGTAGGCCGTTCGACCGCTGGCACCTTCGCGGAGGAGGTGGTACAGGACTCCCTCATCGGACTCGGGGTCGCGCTGCACGCCGATCGCCACGTCAACCGCGCCCATGAATGAGTTGCTGCCGCGCGCCGAGTTCATAAAGTCGGCGACCTTGGACGGTGCTCCGAATACGCGGTCAGGCTTGCGAGTGTGATGGACGACCATGACGGTACAACCCGTCTTGTCGGTGACGTTCTGCAACCGCTGGGCGAGGTGCTGCCACTCGCCCGGATCGTTCTCGCGGGCGAACGTCGTTGCCTTCGCGATCGGTCCGACGATGCAGAGCACGCGGCCATTGCAATAGCGCGTCAGCCATGCCTCGCCGGCATCGGTGTCGATCCGGAATGGCGGTCGATGGACGATGGACAGGCCAACCGGGATCGTCGGTTGGAGGGCGCCGTACTTCGCGGCCATCGTCGCGACACGACGTTGTAGCGCGGCTTTGGAGCCCTCGTACTCGATGAACAGGGTCGGGCCACGGTTGTCGATCGGAAAGCCGAGGAAGTCGTCGCCAGCGGCAACCGCGAAACAGAGTTGCAGACCGGCAAGAGACTTGCCCGCCTTCTCAGCTCCGAACAGGCCACCGACGGCGGGACCTTTCGGGATCAGATCGTCAACGAGCCAGGATGGCGGGTCGAGTTCTAGGGCGAGGAAGTCGCGCAGCGGGATCGGGGCATCGGGCGACTCGTCCCCCGCTTCCAGGTAGTCGGTGATCGAGGCATAGCCCGCCCGCTGCACCTGTTCGAGCGCGCGCCGGCGAGTGATCGCAGCATCACGAACATAGCGTTCACGTTCGTCTGGTCGGGCCCGGTTCCACTTGTCGCGCGGGTTCGTCGCCGCGATCGTCTCGGCTTCGTGCCAGGCGGCGACGAACGCCGTGCCACCGGGCAGCTCGTCGGTGCGCGCCGTGATGACCGTCTCGACGGTCATGATTCGCTCGCCCGGTGGCGATCGCCACAGCGCCGACACTCGCGGATGCCGTCCCGTGCCGGTCCAAAGTCGTGATCCTGGGCAAACCCATCAGGAGCCTTCACCCGGCAGAACTCCGAGGCGAGGAAGTGCGGCGGATCACCGGGGCGCATGGCGATGCCGCAGCGGGTACAGATCGAGGTTTTCAACGTCTCGCTCCCGAGAATGAAAAAGGGGTGCTCGCCTCGCCAGGGGTAAGCCAGCGAGGCGAGCCGGCATCGACCGGACCTCGGAGCGAGCAAAGCCCGGCCAATGTGAAAGCGGGCGAGGCTCACGAGATCGACGGGCGGCCTTCATCGCGGAAGGCCGTATCAGGGGAGTTAGTGGAGCACCGCAGCGACCCGAGGAAGGTGGCGGTGCTCCCTACAAGTGCAAAACCCGAGTTACCGTTACGCACGTCGGGACCGGCTCGCCTTCTGCCGGCATGCCTCGGAGCAATAGCGGCGGGTCGATCGCTGCGGCATCATCAGCGTCCCGCACACGACGCAGGGCCGCGGTCGCGGCTGAGGTCGCGTCGCCCGCTTCCATGCTTGATCGTTCCATTGCGGGCCATGCTGCCCGCTGGCGAAGTAGACCGCTTGCGCCGCTGCATCCCAGCCCGCCAGCCATGACCGCGGGTCGATGGGCCGAGCGATCACCCGCGCTTGCGTGTCGCCGTCGTGTCCACGATCAGCCTCGCCCCGGAGTTCCTCGTCGCGCTCGTCGGCGCTGAGGTCGCCGGGGATGCCGACGGTGGGGCCGGCGATGTTCTCCAGGTGGAGACGTTCAAGATGGACCATCGGCCCGCCCGGTAGCTCGCCATGCGAGTAGCCGCGTTCGCGGGCCGTGGTGCCCTTGTCATAGGCTCGCAGGAAGGCTGCCGCGGAGCGGTCACCGGAGCGGTTGCGTTCGTTGGCCTCTAGCTCGGCGAGCTTGTCGGTTTGAGTCCTCGGGTCGCTCATCGCCGCTCAGCCTCTCGGCGGGCCGGAGGCCGGCAGATCAGGACGAGCTAGTCGCTTGAACGGCTTGCCGCAGTCGCGCTCGGCGGCGGACCAGGGGCAGCGATCGACCCGCTGTCCATCGCGTCGGCGCTCTTGGAGGGCAGCGCCGCAGTCGCGGCAGCGGTCGGGGTTCACGCGGGTTCGTTCGCTGTTTCACGTGGAACATTTGTGCCACGTGAAACAGGTCGGTACTGCGTTATGTCGCGCCACACGGTCGGATAGGACCAGATGGACAGGTTGGCGATTTGGCGGACGGTCAGCCCTTCCGCCCTAAGCTCCAGGTGCTTCACGATCCGCCGTTCGGCTGCGCCGCCGATGGCGAACCTCTTGCCGTCCGCTCCGAGCAACACATCGGAACGACGGCTTCCGCGGTCGGTCCGCATCGTGCCGCTCACGCGGCCCTCGCCTTGCGCGAGGCGGACCGCATCGCGAGCAAGGCGAGGATCAGTCGGCGGGTGTCCGGGTCAAGGTCCGCTAGGCGGACGGTGCCAGCTTCGCCCCACTGCGGGCGAGCGGCAGAAGGTCGCGTAGGCAAGGCTCGATGACTCCTGCTTCAGCAGGGGAACCGCGCCTAGCCTCGCGGTGGCGGTCGGCGACCACGTTCCTCGAACATTGCTCAACCCCACCTCCGATCGGAAGGGGTATATCCACAAGGTGCGCGACCTACTTTCGCCACTCCGGGCGACGCCAGCCGTAAGCGATCGGCATGAGGTCCGGGCCGAGCTTGATGCCGCTCCACAAGGCTTGCAACGCCTCATTGACTACGGCAGGCGGCGCCGTCCAGTCGATCGCATCGGGCACGAGCGACAGCATCGCGTCGGCTTGCGCGCGGGCGCGCAGCTCGGCCAACGCCACGTCGATCTCGGCTAGCCGCCGGTCGCGCTCCGCTTTGTCGATCGACCGATCGAGAGCGAAGTCGATCACATCGTCGCGCCGCTTCGCCAAGCGCGTGATCTCCGCCGCATCCGTGTCGCCTTGGACGCGCCACTGAGACGGGCGAAGGTGCCCCGCTTCCTCCATGACCGCGGGCAGGATGCGAGCCTCGGAGATCATGTACGGCCGCTCGTGATCCGGGTTCGAGACACCATTGGGACATCGGTACTTCGGCGACCAATGGGAGGTCGTTTGTCCCATGACCGCGCCACAGTGGCAGATCAGCAAGCCCGAGAGAGGTCGCGAGCCGAGTGATCGGACACCGCGCCGATGGCCGAGCGGGATCGTCGCCGAGTCTTGGCGATTGACGATTCGCTGAACGGTCCGCGGATACCACGGGCGACCGGATCGGGTCGCCACCTTGCGATCATTCAGGAGCCGCGCCGCAGCGAAGTAGGAGCCCGCCTCGCGGAACGTGGCGACGATCAGGGCCGCGTCCTCGTCCGCGCCGGCTACGGTCCCATCCTTGCGGGTCCGCAGCTCGCCGTAGGGCCGCTGTCCAATCTTGTCGCCGCGCCGCTCGCGCGTCTTCACACTGGCCTCGGCCTTGCGCTTCATGGCCCGTAGAGCACCCTCGTTCTGCATCGCGTAGAAGTGGAGCATCTGCCGGTCGCGATCATCCTTCGGATCGAATCGACCTTCGCCCGTGATGATGACCGTTCCGGCATCCTCGCAGGCATCCAAGAGGCGCGCGGACCATTGCACGGACCGCGCTAGCCGATCGAGCGCGAACGCATAGATCGCGCTTACCTCGCCCCGCTCGACGGATGCCATTAGCTCTAGGAAGGCGAGTCGCTTGTGCGTCTTCTCCCGGTCGGCGCTAATGCCCCAATCGCCGTCCATGATCCGGAGCGATGGCCCGTCACCGTTGGCGAGGCTACGCACTTTGTCGATCTGCGAGTCGCGGGATACGTCGCCGGGATCGCCACGGCGCGCGACGCTCCGGCGGATGTAGGCGACTGGTAATGCGTTCATTTGTTCAGCGGGCGACCGTCGTGCGAACGTGCGCCTTCGCGTCGAGTGCTTCCATCCTGTCGCGCGATGGATCGGTCCCACTGGCGGGACGCGAGCGCGGGATCGACTGTTGCGCCGACCTTGACGCGCAACGCCTCTAGCTCTTGCTTCTGCTTCTCATCCATCGGTTCTAGCCTCCGATCGTTTCCGCCTCGGGATGACGCGATGTCGAGGAACTGTAACCGATACGGTGCAGGCTTGTCAATATAGTCCTCCAGGCGCCGCTTCGGCGTTTCCGCATACCATCCGCGCCGTGACCGGCCCGCTGATCTCGCTCCTGTCCGACTTCGGTGCCCGCGACCCGAGCGCCTCGATCATGCGCGGCGTCGTCCTCGGGATCGCCCCGGATGCCCGGATCGTCGACATCAGCCACGAGCTCCGGAAGTTCGCGATCCGCGACGGCGCGCTGCTGTTGTGGTGTGCTCTGCCGTACCTGCCGGTCGGGTTCCACGTCGCGGTGGTCGATCCGGGAGTCGGCACCGCCCGCCTGCCGATCGCGGTCGCCACGGGTCGCGGGGATGTCCTGATCGGGCCGGACAACGGGCTCCTGCTCGCGGCGGCGGGCCGTCTCGGCGGGATCGCGGCCGTCCACGAGCTCGCGAACCCGGACCTGCGCCTGCCGGTCGTCAGCGCAAGCTTCCACGGCCGCGACATCTTCGCCCCGGCGGCGGCCCATCTCGCGAATGGTGTACGGATCACGGACCTGGGTCCGGCGGTCCAGCCTGCGGCCCTCGTCCCGTCGCCGATCCGCGACCCGGAGATCCGCGAGGGCGAGCTGCGCTCGAGCGTCGTGTATGTCGACACGTTCGGGAACGTCAAGGTGGCCGGCCTGCGCGCCGACCTCGAGGCGGCGATCGGGCCGGTCCGGCCGGGGGACGCCCTGGCGATCGCCGTCGGCTCCACGCCCGGCGTCGAACGTGAGATCCGGACGACCTGGCAGGCGACGTTCGGCGACGTGCCGTTCGGCGAGACACTCGTCTACGAGGATTCGTACGGCCGGATCTGCATCGCCGCGAGCCAGGCCGATGCGGCTGCCAAGCACGGCCTCGTCGAGGACCTCACCCTCGTCATCAAGCGGGCCAATCCCGACTGATCCGCTCGAGCATCCGCTACACTCCGCGGGCGTTCGCCCCCTTCACGAGGTCATCACTCATGCGTCGCGCGCTCCCGTCACCCTGGTCCTGCTCGCCAGCCTCGCCCTCGGCGCTTGCACGGGCGGCGCCACGCCGGCCCCGGCATCGGTCGCCCCGTCCGTCGCCGCTCCGTCGGCCTCGACTGCGGCCAGCATCGCGCCCAGTGCGTCGGCCAACCCATGCGCCAAGGACGCCCTGAAGCTGACGACCGCCGGCAAGCTCACGATCGGGACGGACAACCCCGCCTACCCGCCCTACTACGACATCCCCGCCGGCGGCGCGCCCAAGCCCTGGGAGCTCGGCGACCCGACCGACGGCAAGGGCTTCGAGAGCGCCTTCGCCTACGCCCTCGCCGACAAGCTCGGCTTCGCCAAGGCGGATGTCACCTGGATCGTCGTCCCCTTCGACAACTCGTTCGCGCCCGGCCCCAAGAAGTTTGACATCGACATCAACCAGGTGTCGTACTCGGCCGATCGGGCGAAAGCCGTCGACATGTCCGACGGCTATTACACGCTGAACCAGTCCATCGTGGCCCTGAAGGCGAACGCCCTCGCATCGGTGACCTCGATCGCGGCGATGAAGGGCTTCAAGTTCGGCGCCCAGATCGGGACGACGAGCCTCGACACGATCAACACGGCCATCGCGCCGACGATCGCCGCCAAGGTCTACACGACCAACGACGAGGCGATCGCCGGGCTGAAGGCGAAGCAGATCGACGGCCTCGTCGTCGACCTTCCGACCGCGTTCTACGTGACCGCCGCGCAGGTCGACAACTCCGCGATCGTCGGCCAGTTCCCGGCTCCGAGCGGTGCAACTGCCGAGCACTTCAGCGTCGTGCTCGCCCAGGGCAGCACGCTGACGCCGTGCATCAGCGCCACGATCGCGACGCTGAGGTCCGACGGGACGCTCGACTCGATCACCAAGGAGTGGCTCTCGGACAAGGCGAGCGCGCCGGTCCTCCAGCCGTAGGGGCGGCTTCGCGCCGCACCGCGGCCTGAATCGTGTCCGTGAGCGGAGGACCGCTCGACACCGGTGACCTGATCGGTCTCCGCGCTCCGCGCGGGCCTCGGCGTTCCCGGCGGCGGGTCCCGGCGCGCGAGGCCGTCCGCTCCACGATGATCGCGCTCGTCAGCACAATCGTCGTCGTCGGCGGCATTGCCGCGATCATCACCAGCTCGCCGAACTGGCCGCAGGTCCGCGACGCGTTCTTCAACGCAACGTACTTCTCCTACTCCCTGCCGAAGCTGGTCGAGGCATTCGGGACGAACGTGGCGATGTTCGGGATCGCCGAGGTCCTGATCCTTGTCCTTGGCCTCGTCCTGGCGATCCTGCGCGGGCTGCCCGGGCCGGTCTTCTTCCCGGTCCGGCTGCTCGCGACGGTATACGTCGACCTGTTCCGGGCCGTGCCCGGCCTCCTCGTCATCGGACTCCTCGGCTTCGGCATCCCGGCCCTCGACCTGCCGGGCGTCCCGAATGACCCGTTCTTCTGGGCGATCGTCGCGCTGACGCTCCTCTATTCCGCCTATGTGTCCGAGGTCTATCGCGCCGGCATCGACTCGATCCACTGGAGCCAGGAGGCGGCCGCCCGATCGCTTGGACTGACCCGGCTTCAGTCGCTCCGCTACGTCATCGTCCCGCAGGCCGTACGGCGCGTGATCCCGCCCCTCCTGAACGACTTCATCGGGCTCCAGAAGGACACCGTCCTCGTCTCCACGCTCGGCGTGGTGGAGATCTTCCGGGAGGCCTCGATCATCAAGGCCGCGAAGTTCAACTTCACGCCGTTCCTGGCGGTCGCCCTCATCTTCGTCGTCATCACGATCCCGCTCGCTCGCCTGACCGACTGGCTCGTCGCTCGCGACCGCGCCAACTCCGCGAGCAACCGATGACGGGCCGCGACGCCCGCGATGCGCTCCGGATCGAGGGCCTCCACAAGTCGTTCGGCGACCTCGAGGTCCTCAAGGGCATCGACCTGGCCCTTGCCGAGCACGAGGTCGTCTGCCTGATCGGATCGTCGGGGAGCGGCAAGTCGACGCTCTTGCGCTGCATCAACCTGCTCGAGCCGATCGACGCCGGGCGGATCGTCGTCGAGGGCGACGAGATCACCGCGAAGGGGGTCGACGTCGACCGGATCCGGCGCCGGATCGGGATCGTGTTCCAGGCCTTCAACCTGTTCCCGCACATGAGCGTCCTCGACAATGTCGCTTTAGCGCCGCGGAAGGTGCTGGGCCTCAGTCGGGCCGACGCCGAGGCCCGCGCAACCGAGCTCCTCGATCGGATCGGCCTGGCCGACAAGCAGCGCGACTACCCGGACCGGCTGTCGGGCGGCCAGCAGCAGCGGGTCGCGATCGTGCGTGCCTTGGCGATGCAGCCGGACCTGCTCCTGCTCGACGAGATCACGAGCGCGCTCGACCCCGAGCTCGTCGCCGAGGTCCTGAACCTGATCCGCGAGCTCGCGGGCAACGGGATGACGATGCTGATCGCGACTCACGAGATGAGCTTCGCGCGCGAGATCGCGAACCGAGTCTGCTTCCTCGATGCCGGGCGGATCCTGGAGATCGCGCCGCCGGCCGAGATGTTCAGCGCGCCGCGCGAGGAGCGGACGCGGCAGTTCCTCGATCGGATCATCGCGGCGGGCCGGCTCTAGGGAGCGAGCCGCGGACCGGTCGGACCGGCGCTACCCCGTCGGCGCCGAGTCGCTCGGCGATTCGGTCGGGGCCTCGCTCGGGTCGGCCAGGTCCTGCTCGTCGAACACGTCGTGGGGCCGGACGAACAGCGTCCAGCCGAGCTGGAGCAGATCGGGCCGGTAGTTCGCAGCCAGGGGATCGAGTGACGGGTATGTCGCCCGGTTCCAGAACGCAATGCTCCTCGCGGTCGTCCCGAACCGGCGCGCGATCGTGTTCAGGTTGTCGCCGCTGGCGACCGTGTAGACGAATAAGGTCGGCACCGGCGTCGGGGTCGGTCGCACGAACGAGGGCCTGGGCGTCGGGCCGGCCGGGGTCGGGATTGGCGTCGCCGCGATCGCGCCCCCATTCGACGGGGTCCGGCCGGACGGGGCGGCCGTGCGGCCTCCGGTCGGCAGGCACCCGGCGACGACGATCCCGGCGGCCAGGACCAGCGCGGCGCGGCCCGCGAGCAAGGCGGTCGACGTGGGCTGTCTGGGTTGCCTGGTCATCTCGGCCGTGGGACGGACGATCGGTCCAGGCGGTTACGAAACCGCCGTGGCGTCGCTCGCGGGCGTGCGCGCCACCCGCAGCCGCGCATTCGCCAGCTTGACGGGAGCCGAAGGGGGCGATCCGGGCTGTGCCGGCCCGCCGGCCGCCGCGTCGTCGCCGTCGAACGGCTCGCTGCCGTCGATCGGCGTCGGAGCCTTGAACGAGAAGTCGCGCGCAATCGCCAGCCCCTCATCCGCGGTCGCGATCAGGCCCTGACCGGTCCGCTTCGCCACGAAGCATGCCCGGTCCGCGGCGAGCAGGATCTCTTCGCTCGTCAGGCCGTCGCGCGGATACGTGGCGACGCCGATCGACACGCTGACCAGCATCCCGGCGACGGCCCAACGCGTCCCGGGATCGCCGAGCGCATGGACGGCGGCCCGAACGCGCTCCGCGACGCCAAGGGCCGAGGCGGCGTCTGTGCCGCCCAGGATCAGGGCGAACTCGTCGCCGCCGTAGCGGAAGACGCGGTCGGAGTCGCGGCCGGCCGCCTCGATCGCCCGCGCGATCTCGGCGAGCAGCCGGTCGCCGGCCTGGTGGCCGAGGGCATCGTTGACGTTCTTGAAGTCGTCGAGGTCGAGCATGATCAGGCTGAACGGGTCGTGGGCGAGGACGCTCCGGTTCAGCCAGTCCTGGAAGGTGCCGTGGTTGAGGAGCGCGGTCAGGTCGTCGGTCTGCGCTCGGATCTCGACGGCGCGATGGACCTCGGCATTCTGGAGAGCGATCGAGACCTGGGCCGCAAACAGCTTGACGAGCTCGAACTCCTCCTCGCTGTAGACGATGTCGAGCCCAAGACGCTCGAGGGTCAGGACACCGGTGGCGCCGTCCCGGCCCCGGAGGGGAACGCAGATCATGCTGCCGTCGAGCGGGCCAGAGTCGCGGAACTGGTGGATCCGCTCGTCCGCGCTCTCGTCGACGACGAGGGTCGGCTCGTTGTGCGCGACGACCCACGTGGCGAGGCCCTGCTCGCCCGGTAGCCACGGCTCGAGGTACTCGGCGGCGTGAACGCCCTTGGCGGTCAGCGGCCGGAGGAGGCCGGTCGTTCGGTCGAGGAGCTCGATCGACAGGTTGTCGTAGCCGACGAGGTCGGACAGGCGCTCAGAAACCTGGTCGAGGATCGCCCGCGGATCGAGTGTGGTCAGGATCGACTCGGTCACCTGGAGGAGCGCCCGCTGGTTCGCGAGCTGCCGGGCGAGCGCCTCGGACTGGGCCCGGAGCTGACCCGTCGCGTCGGCGTTGGCGAACGCCTGGGCGGCGAAGCTGGCATAGATGACGAGCAGTCGGAGATCGTCCTCGCGGAACTGGTGAAGCCCCAGCTTGGACAGGACGAGGACCCCGAGGACCTGGTCCTCGTAGGTCATCGGGGCGAGGAGCATCGACTCGTCGAGATCGTCGTCGGTGCCCGGGATCGTGTTGGCCCGCGGATCCGCGCCGGCATCGGGCAAGTTCTGGGCGACCTGGTTCTCGGCGACCCAGCCCGTGATTCCCTGGCCGAACTTGACCATGAGCTGCTCGGGGGTCTCGTCGACGTACTCGCCGACCTGGCCCCGCATCGCGACCGGGATCAGCTCCGGGCCCCGGAGGCGATAGACGCGGACGTTGTGGTAATCGATCAGCTGGCGCAGTTCGGTCGCGATCGCGAGCCCGATCTCGCGCTCGTCGCCGAGGCGCGACAGGCGGGCGCCCAGCTGCTGGATCGACTGGAGCTGCGCCGCCCACGTCGCCATCCTCTCGAAGTTCTGGGCGTTCTTGATGGCGATGGCCGCCTGCTCGGCGAGTGCAGCCATTGTGTCGAGCTCGTCCGCGCTCCAGTCATGCGGCCGGTCGTGATAGATGTTCAGCAGGCCGAGCAGCTCCGCTCCGTCGAGGAGCGGGGCGGTGCAGAACGTGTCGAAGCCTTCCTGGACGACGGCGGCCCGGACGTCGCCCGCCCGCGGGTCGTCGCGGTAGTGAGTCGCGTACATTGGCTTTCGGGCGGCGACGGCGAGGGTCGGCAGCGAACGCGTCGGGAAGTCGACGACGGCCGTGAGATAGGCCGCAGACAGGCCGCGGCTGACCTCGGCGGTCGTCCGGCCGTCCGGAGCGCGCAGGAACACGGCGGCTCGATCGCCGTTGAAGAGGACCATGGCATGCTCGACGAGCCCGGTGAGGATCCGGTCGAGCTCGAACCGGCTGCTGATGTCGGAGGCGACCCGGCGCAGGGCGTCGGCGCGGTGCAGCTGATGGGCGATCTCGTCGGCGCGACGCGCGGCCGCCACGATCGTGCCGATCGCCGCGGCCAGCTCGAGAAGGAGGCCCGGATCGAGTGCCGTCGCGTCGCCGCCTGGCTCGGACTGCGTGATGAGGGCACCCCACGGCTGGCCCACGCCGGGGATCGCGATCGCGACCTCGTGCAGGCCGGTGGCCGTGTCGCCGAAGCCGCCGAAGCCGCCGTAGTTGTCGGCGCCGACCGGCCCCGGGTCGCCGGCCATCGCCCGGTCGACGGCCGTGCCGATCGTGCCGTAAGAGCGCGGCAGGTCGGGCAGGCGGATGGCCGGCGCGGCGCCGCGCGGGACGAACCGCTCGCCGCAAAGCTCGTAGATGGCCGTCGAGCGAAAGCCGCCCCGCTGGCGGATGACGAGGGCGGCCTCGCGCAGGACCTCGTCGAGGGTCTCCGGATCCGCAGCGATCCGGCCGAGCGCCGAGATCGTCGCGAGGTCCGCTAGGTGGCGGAGGCGGTCGCGCTCGAGCGACATCGCGGCGCCGTTGGACGACCCGTCCGCGGGTCCGGGCCGCCGCAGGGACGACGCCGTGGGGGAGGGGACGGCGGCCGGGCCTTCGAGCGTCTCGGCGGCCGACAGGAATCGCTGGAGGTCGCCGAGGCGGTATCGACGATCGCCACGGGGATTGATCCGGTAGTAGCGCAGTCGGCCCGCGTCGCTCCACGCTCGGACCGTGTTCGGATGCACGCCGAGAAGGCGGGCAGCCTTGGTCACCGAGAGGGTGGCATCGATGGGACGGGTGGGAAGCGCGCTCGGCACGTGTCGCTCATGGGAGGAAATGTCAAGTCGACGGCCGCAGCCTACCAAGCTCACAGTTCTTGCCAATAGGACGAAAGTCCCGACGGCCATGCCAGGCTGATCTGGAGGCCGATTTCCCGCGCGATCAGTGCCGGCGCGACGTCCCGCCGTCCGTCCCGCGGCCGGTCTTGGGCGGCCCTTCGACGGCTCCGCGCGGCCCGCTGAGGCGGACGTATGTGGTCGTCAGGACGATCGCCAAAACGGCGATCGCGGCGACCCCGAGGATGGCGAGACCGGGCGAGCCGACGAGGCCTGGACCCTGACCGTTGCTGCGAGGATCGCCCCCGGCCGCGGCGGTCGGGTCGGCCGAGGCAGCGAGCGCCGTAGCGACCCAGCCGGCGGCGCCCGGCACGACTGCGACGACCGCCGGGAGGAGGGCCGCGACGATCGCCCACAGCACGGCCCCGGCGATGAGGATCGCGCCCGCTCCGAGCAGTCCGGCGGCGAGGCGCGTCCGATCGGCGTCGCCGCCGGCAAGGATCCGCATCGCCTGATCGGGCTCGAGGACGGTCAGGATCAGCGGGCGGCCGCGGCCCGCGGTCAGATGAGCCGTGACGCCGGCGGGCGGGGGCGTCGCCTCCGTGCGCTCCGCGATGGGACCGTCCGTATCGAGCTCGGTGCCGGCGACCTGGTCTTGGGCAGGCGGTCGCTCGCCCGCGCCGCCGGGGATCGCGACCGGATAGCCCACGACGATCGCGTGCTCGACCGACGAGACCTGCTCGATCCGGACGCGGACCGCTGTGTCCGGATCGAGACCGTCCGGAGCGCGGTCCGGCAGGTCGTCGGCCCGTCCGACCGACTCGCGTGGCACCACGATCAGACCCGAATCGAGGGCATCGGCGTCGATCCCGATCGAATCGAGGCCTTCGCCGATCGCGAAGGGAACAGCCTGGCGATGGTCCTCGAATCGTCGCCAGCCACGGCCGACGCGATTCTCGAGGCGCACGCGCCGGAAGACCAGGGGCCGATGATGCTCGTCCTCGAACTCCTCCGCGGCGTCGATCCGGCCGCTGACCCGGACGTACGCCCGGCGACCCGTGGCTGCGATGGCGTTCGCCTCCGCGACGGTCACGGCCGGTGCCGTCGCGAGCAGGCGACCGACCCGATACGCCGCTCCGAACGTGCGCAGGATGAGGCCGCCGGCGACGAGGGCGACGAGTCCCGCGGCACCGACGAGGAGGGGAGTCACGGCCCGGATCATATCCGCTGGCCCGGCTCGACCGGTCGCGACGTCGGCGCTGGCGGGACCGCGGCCTGGGAGCTCGCCGCGGGCATGGAAAGGCCCGAAGGAACCTACTCGCGGCGTGGACGTTGATGCGATCGCTGCCGTTAGCCTGCGCTCGGCCCCTCCGGGCTGACGACAACCCTACGGTCGGGCGGTGGGGCCGGTCAATGCAGTTGTCCACGAAGTTCGCCGCCGGGCTTGCGGTTGTCCACAGAGCGTCCCCGGTGGCGCCTCTTGAGCCGGCGCGAACCGGCAACAGCTAGACGTCGGCGGATCGCCCCGTCGCGGGATCGAGCGCGGTGGCCTGACCGGTGAAGCTCGTCAAGACGAGGCGGCCGCCGACGAGGGCCGCATCCGACACGACGTCGCTGTGGGCGATGCGCCAGCCGACGGTCCCGTCGGGCTCGATCGCGAACGTCTCGATCTCCGACTGGACGAGGAGATGGGCGAGCCGCGGCGAGCCGAACACCGCGATGAGCGGGGACGCCGAACGATGCGACCAGCGGAGCGCGCCGGTCCGGCTCTCGAAGCCGTACGTATGGAAGCCGTACTTGACGACGAACAGTCCGGCATCGTCCCACACGAGCCCGGCGGGCTCGTCATGGATCGCGGATGCGAACCGAACGGTCCACGGCCCGGCCGGGCCATCGATCCGGAGCTCGGCCCGGCAGAGCTGCTCGAAATCGCGGGAGACCAGCGGCCCGAGATCCTCGAGCGGCCCCCCCGCCTCGGTCAGGGCGAAGACAGCCGCTCCCTGGCCGCTGCCGGCCCAGCGCCACCTCGCGCGGAGGCCACCGGGATAGGCGACCGTCGCGTCCCTGGGGAGGGGCGGCGCGGCGGACCCGGCCGCGATCTCGTTCGTCCCGTCGTCGGCCGTCACGCCCCTGCGTTCGAGGAGGCTGGATCGCCGCTGCGCAGGCCGCCGACCCCCGCCGGCGGCTCGGACTCGCGGCGAGCCTGGCTCTCGGCCTCGATGTCGGCTGCGCGGCGCTCCTCGGTGATCGGGGCGACCATCGCATTGGCGAGGATCCGGAGCGTGGCCGGCGGGACCGGGAAGACTGCCGTCGGCGTGCCCGCGGCTGCCCAGACGACCTGGAACCGGCCGAGGTCGGGATCCATGATCGTCCGGATCGGACGGACGTGGCCGAAGGGCGGAATGCCGCCGATGACGAATCCCGTCAGCTCCTGCGCCTCGCGGGCGGTCGCCCGGCGGATGTCGGGATGGGCCGTCACGGCTGCAAGACGGGCAAGGTCGACCCGGTTCGGCCCGGACACCAGGCAGAGGATCGGCTCGGGCGCGCCGCTCTCGTCTGGCGCGACGAAGACCAGCGACTTCACGATCTGGCCGAGCTCGGCGTCGACCGTTGCCGCGGCGTCCGCGGCGGTGTGGGTCGAGGCGTCGAAGACCCGGATATCGAGCTCGACGCCCTTCCGGGCGGCCGCGTCGCGGACCCGCTGGATTCCGGCGTGGTCAGAGGCTTCGGGCACGGCCGGAGTCTACGGCATTCAGCGTCACCCGCGGCGCGGGCGAGGCCGGCGACGTCGGCCGCGCTAGCATCGACGGGTGGAAGCGATCCTCTTCGACTGGGACGGCACGCTCGTTGATTCGCTCGGTGCGTTCCACCGGGCGAACGCCACGGTGATGGCAGCGTTCGGGCTGCCGTTCGACGTGGTCCGCTATCGCCAGCAGTACGTCCCCAACTGGCGCGAGATGTACCGCCGGCTCGGGATCCCACATGACCGTGTCGACGAGGCCAACGCCCTCTGGGAGACGAGCTTCGGAAGCGACGGCGACTCGGTGCTCGCGTTCGATGGGACCGTCGGCGCGCTCGAGCGACTGCAGGCCACCGGTGCGGTCCTGGGGATCGTGACCGCCGGCCACCGCGAGGTCGTCGAACCGCAGCTGGACCGGACCGGCCTCGGCGTCCTGCTGCCCGTCCGCGTGTTCGGCGACGACCTGCCGGTCCACAAGCCCGATCCCGAGCCACTCCGCCGGGCCCTCCGGCTCGCCGGGGACGGCCACCGACCCGAGACGTCGATCTATGTCGGCGACGCCCCGACGGACATGCAGATGGCGGTCGCGGTCGGCGCGCGCCCGGTCGGTATCGAATCGGTCCTGGGCGAGCGGGCCGACCTGGTCCGGGCCGGCGCCGTCGAGGTCGCTCCGTCGGTCGCCGCGTGGGTCGCTGCGCACCTCGCCACCCGCCGGGTCGCGACCGCGCCCGACCCGTCGCCCGACGCGTGAGCGGCGTCGATCACGTCCTCGTCCTCGCCGACGGCCACGTCCCGCCGGCGAGCGCCCTCGACGACGCGTGGCCCGGCTGGGCGGCCGGCATCGACCGGGTCATCGCCGCCGACGGCGGGGCCCGCCATGCCGCCGCCCTGGGCCGGCCCGTCGACCTGTGGGTCGGCGACGGCGACTCGCTCGGCGAGGAGGCCCTGGCCGCACTGGCTGCAGACGGCGTGCCGATCCGACGGTCCCCGGTTGCCAAGGACGAGGCCGACACCGAGCTTGCGCTCCTCGCCGCGGTCGAGGTTGGCGCCGCCCGGGTGACCGTCCTCGGCGCACTCGGGGGCGAGCGCTTCGACCATGCCCTCGCCAACGTCTGGCTGCTCGGCCACCCGGGCCTGGCCGGCCGCGACGTCCGACTCCTCGACGCCGCCGCCCGGATCCGGCTCGTGGGTCCGGGAACGGCCGATCTCGGCGGTCGGGTCGGCGACCTGGTGTCGCTGTTCCCGGTCGGCGGTGACGCCCTCGGCCTCACGACTGAGGGGCTGCGCTACCCGCTCCGCGACGAGACGCTCGCGAGCGGCCCGTCGCGCGGCCTGTCGAACGTCCGGGACGCGGCGAGTGCCAGCCTGGTCGTCGGATCCGGTCGGGTCCTCGTCGTCGAGACCCCTGCTAGAGTTTTCCGATGAGCATGCCCGAAGCGGGTGACGTCGCACCCGAGATCGCTCTTCCCGACGAGACCGGCGCGATCCATCGCCTGGCCGACCAGCGCGGCCGCTGGACGATCGTCTACTTCTACCCGAAGGACGACACGCCGGGCTGTACGGTCGAGGCCTGCGAGTTCCGCGATGCGCACGAGACGATCCATGAGCGCGGCGCGGACGTCTGGGGGATCAGCCCCCAGGGCGCCCCGAGCAAGAAGGCCTTCCGGGAGAAGTTCGAGCTCCCGTTCATCCTGCTCGCCGACGTCGATCACGCCGCTGCCGAGGCGTACGGCTCGTGGGTCGAGAAGGAGAACTACGGCAGGAAGTACTGGGGCGTTGCCCGAAGGACCTTCCTCGTCGATCCCAACGGCAGGATCGCGCGGGCCTGGTCGAAGGTGAAGCCCGAGGGCCACGCGGCCGACGTCATCGCCGTCCTCGACGTAGCCCAGGCGCCGCCCTCCGGCGCCGGGGCCGGCGTGCCGGGCTGAGGCCCGGGCCGAGGAACAACGGGCGGGGCGCGGCCGACACCGCGCGGGCGAGATCCCGAGGGGCAGCCAGTGAGGCTTCGCTCGTGGGGGGAGACGAGCGAAGCCTCGGCCGGAATGATAGACCTGCCGCAACTGACGGAACAACCGGACCATAGGGCGGAACGGCTCCGATGAACGACGTGTCCCATCACTGGCGTCCCGGCCGATTCATGGTGATCGCGGGTCATCCCGACGATGCCGACTTCGGGCCTGCGGGCACGGCCGCACGCTGGATCGACGAGGGCTCGACCGGCTGGCTCGTGTGCTGCACCAGCGGCGACGCTGGCGGCGAGGACCCGGACGCCGATCCGCTCCAGCTGGCCGCCATCCGCGAGGTGGAGCAGCGCGCCGCGGCGGCGATCATCGGCTACGCCGGCGTGACCTTCCTGCACATGCCCGATGGCGCCCTCGTCAACGACCTCGCCCTGCGCGAGCACCTCGTGCGCGAGATCCGGACGTTCCGTCCCGACGCGGTCCTCGCGACCGATCCGAGCGTGATCTTCTACCGCGACGGCGGCATCAACCACACCGATCACCGCGAGGCCGGGCTGGCCGCGGTCGACGCGGTCTACCCGGCGGCTCGCAACCCGATGGCGTTCCCCGCCCTCGCCCGATCCGGGCTCGCCGTCCACAAGGTCCGGCGGCTGTACCTGTTCTGGCCCAACGAGCCGACGGTCCGGATCGACGTTACCGCCACCCTCGACCGCAAGATCGCGGCGCTCGCCGCCCACGCCAGCCAGATCACGGAGCCCGGAAAGCTCGCCGAGCGGATCAGGACCTGGGCCGCGGAAGAGGGCGAGCCGATCGGCGTCGCGGCCGCGGAGGCGCTCCGGCTGATCGTGATCGACGACGACGAGGATGAAGGCCCTGACCCGACGCCGGGCGCGACCGTCGACGCCGCCAACCTGGACTGACCCGGCCGGACGCGCCCAGCCCCTGGAAGGGATGCGCGCCGGTCAGCTCGCCTCGAGCAGGATCGGCCGGACAGTGCCCCAGTGGTTCCAGAGCTCGGTCAGGCCGTCGGCGCGCCGGCCGAGGACGCTGACGAGCTCGCCGAGCGTCATCCCGCCGGCTGCCGACGCCACGTACTCGTCGGCCGCGACCCGGACGTCGCGCAATAGCTCACGTGATTCGGCCTCGCTCGGCCAGTGCCGGACGCGCATCGGGTCGAGCCCGGCGTAGCCGACCGCGAGGGACAGGTCGCGCTGGCTCGGGACCCGATCGTCGACCCAGCCACCGAAGCCGTCGAACCGGAACCCGAGCGAGGACAGCCCGGCCGCGATGTCCCGGTTCTGGCTTTGGCTGAACGGTCCCCAGAACGGATGCACGAGCGGGAACTCGAACGCCGACGCCTCGATCGAGCGCGCGATCAGGGCCTCGGCCAGGCTCCCGAGCAGGACCTGCCAGCGGCGATGGGCCTCGGGGTCGTCACCGGCGAGCCGGGCAACGGCCCGTTGCATCGCCTCGCGGTCGCCGCGAAGGATCTGGAGGATGACGGCCTCGGCACCGGCCTGGGAGCGCATCGGCGTCGCGAACGCGAACTCGTCCTCGGGCTCGGGGGTGGCGGCCGCGATCCGGCTGCCGTCGGGATCGCCGGCGTCGTCGCCATCGGCCTCCGCGCCGCCGGAGCGGGCCGCAGCCTCGGCCAGGTTCCGGGCCTCGTCGCACGCGGCGAGTGCCTCGCGCGCGGCCAGGCAGGCTTCGTCGGCCTGTTCGGCCAAGATCCGGGCCGCGTCTGCCTCGAGGGCGAGGCGCTCGAGGTCCCGTTCCATGGCGGCGGCCGTGGACCGGTCGCGCTCGATCACGAGCGTCGCCTCGCGGGTCTCGTGGTTGATCCGGTTGATCTCCTCGAGCCACTCCCGCGCGCCGGCCTCGACGTCGTCTCGGGTTTGCGCCGCGGCCCGGACGTCGTGGAAGCGGCGCTGAGCCAGCTCCTTGGCGACGCGCACCGCCCGCGGGTCGGCCGCTGCGGCGGCGCTCTCCGCACGGGCGGCGAGGTCGTCGCGAGTGTGCTGGGACCGGCGCAGGCTGTCGGCGGCGGCTGCGGCCCCGTCCCGGGCCCGGGTCGCGACCACGCATCGCTCGTCGGCGACGCGCCGCTCCTCGATGCACGGGCCGTCCGCGGCGGGGCTCGATTCGACTGCGCCCGACGCGGCCGACGCGAACGAGGTGGATGCCGCCGCGTCGCCCTCATCCGCGCTCCGTGACTCGGGCAGTTCGGCGATCGCCACCGAGCTCGATGCCGCTGTCCCGGACGAGCTGGCCATCTTGCCGACCGCGATCGCGGCCGCGGTCGCGCGGAGGGCAAGCGTGATCGGATCGGGCTCGATCGACATCGGGACGGGAGCGAGGACCGATCCCGGGCCGGCGATTGCGGCCGCCGGGCTGAGCCACACCGGGCTCTGGTGGAGCGACGGGGCCGACGTCGGCGCGGGTCGTGCCATGGGCGCCGGCGGCAACGCGTCGGGACGGCCGGCGGCGGTCGCGGCGCCGGGATGGGGCGCCACGTCCGGGGCGGAACGAACGGACGTTCCACTTCTGCCGGCCACGACGCGGCCCGCATCTCCGGGATGGTCGACGCGGCGGCCGGTCGTCGCGGGCTCGCCGTTCGTGACGACTTCGTCGCGCCAGCGCCGATCGCCCGGTCCACCGCGAGCCGGGCCGATATCGACCGCCGCGGTGTGAGCCTCGGACAGGGTGGCCGACATTCGGCCTTGGATCGCGTTCGGAGCCACGGTCACGCGGACCTCGCGGCGAACCGGCGGTCGGGCCCGAAGGACCTCGATCAGGGCCACTCCGCTGGCGCCCCCGAGCAGGAGCCCGAGGGCGAGAAACCCGAACTCGGTGGCGGTCAAGATCCGCAGTCCTCCTCAGCCGCCGGTTCGGCCTGGCGACGGCCCCCCGCTGAGCGTAGCTGCGGATTCGGCCGCGGTCAACTCGGGCGGATGGGTTCCCGCGAGTGGTCGGCGCGCGGTCGGCGGACCTCGCGACGCGGTGCGCTGACGGTCGGCGGCTTTGCGAAGCCCGAGGTGCGGATGGTAGATTCCCTTCACCAGCCATCGCCCCTGTGGGCGTGTCCGGCGCGACCTTCCCCGGGACCGGACCGCAGCGAAAGGCACGTCTTCGACTTGGCGATCGACCCCCTCCAGGAATTCCTCGTCCAGCCCGTCGACGCATCGTGGCTCCAGTGCAACATCGAGTGCCAGGAAGCCTGCCCGGTCGGGACGAACTGCCGCGGCTACCTGAACCTCGCCGCTGAAGGGCGGTTCGAGGAGGGCTACATCCTGTCCCGCGAGCCGAACCCCGTCGCGGCGATGTGCTCGTACGTCTGCTCCGCACCGTGCGAGCGCGCCTGCCGCCGCGGCGATATCGACCGGCCGCTCGCGATCCGGGCGATGAAGCGGTTCCTCGTGGAGTGGCACGAGGCGTCCGGCATCCCGGACGTCATGCCCGAGATCACGCCGCGCGGCGAGCGGGTCGCGGTCGTCGGGGCCGGTCCCGCCGGAATCGCGGTCGCGCGCGAGCTCGCGATGAAGGGCATCGGGGTGACGGTCTTCGACAGCCTGCCGTATGGCGGCGGCACGATGCTCATCGGCGTCCCGGCGTTCCGTCTCCCGCGCGAGGCGATCGAGATGGACGTCCGCCTCGTCGAGCGCCTCGGAGTCACGTTCCGATTCAACACCACGATCGGGACCGACGTCACGATGGAGGAGCTCCAGCGCGACTATGACGCGGTCGCCCTGACCGCAGGGGCCATGGACCCGGTCGCCCTGGACATCCCGGGCGGCGACCTCGAGGGCGTCGACTACGGCGTCGACTTCATGAAGAAGGCGAACCTCGGCCAGGACCTCTACGTCGGCAAGGATGTCGTCGTGATCGGCGGCGGCTATACCGCGATGGACTGTTCCCGGACGAGCCTCCGCCACGGTGCCGAGCGCGTCTCGATCGTCTACCGCCGGACGCGCTCCGAGCTGGTCGTCGACGAGGAGGAGCTCGGCGAGACCGAGCGCGAGGGCGTCCGCATGGAGTTCCTCGCCAGCCCGATCGAGGTCCTCGGCGAGGACGGCCACGTGACGGGCGTCAAGTTCATCCGGAACCGCCTCGGCGAGCCAGACGCCTCCGGTCGCCGCTCGCCCGTGCCGATCGAGGGCAGCGAGTTCGTCATCCCGGCCGACGTGATCATCCCGGCCGTGTCGCAGGCCGCCGACCTGACATTCCTGCCGGTCGAGCCCAAGTTCGAGATCAACCGCGGCCGGGTCAAGGTCGATCCGGCGACGTACGCGACGAACACTCGCGGCGTCTTCGCCTGCGGCGACTTCGTGACCGGCCCGACGACCCTGATCGAGGCGGCCGGTCACGGCAAGAAATGCGCCTACGCGATCGACCGCTATCTCGCCGGCCGGACCGACGTCACCGTCACCCCGAACGTCAAGATCACGAGCTCGTGGCGCCACGACATGCCCGAGTTCTACGACGTGCTGCCGCGCCAGCACATCCCAATGGTCCAGCTCCAGGCCCGGATGCCATCAACCGACCCGGTCGTCAACTTCAACACGCCGGTCGAGCTCGGCTTCGACGCGACGGCCGCGGTCACCGAGTCGACCCGCTGCCTGATGTGCAACTTCAACATCTGGTTCGACCCGTTCCGCTGCGTCCTGTGCGGCGCCTGCGCCGACGTCTGCCCCGAGGGCGTCATCCACATGGTCGACGTCAACCAGCTCAAGACCGAGGGGCTCCTGCCCGAGATCGAGGAGTCGTACGGCTGGGAGAACGGGGCGGCGATGATCCTCGACGAGGAGCGCTGCATCCGGTGCGCCCTGTGCGTCAAGCGTTGCCCGTTCGACGCCATTACGATGGAGCGGTTCGAGCTGCAGGAAATCTCGACCGACGGTCGGCTCTACAAGGAGTCGTACCGCGACGCGCAATTGGCCGGGACCCCCGGCGTCGCAGGAGGAGCCCGGTGAGTTTCCTCGAGCGGGTGGATCAGACCATCCGCCGAAGCCCCGTCTGGCGCTCGCTGTTCCGCCAGCCGTACCCCAACGACGAGCGGTCGAGGGCGTACGCGGTCATGAACAACGTGTTCCTGCACATCCACCCGGTCCGCGTCCGACAGCACGCGGTGAAGTTCGCCTACACGTTCTGCCTGGGCGGGCTGTCGTTCTTCCTGTTCCTCGTCCTGACGATCACCGGCGTGTACCTGATGTTCTTCTACGTCCCGTCGGCGACCCTCGCCTACACGAACATCCTCGACATCCAGAGCCAGGTCACGTTCGGACTGCTGACCCGGAACATCCACCGGTGGGCCGCCCACCTCATGGTCTTCTTCGTCTTCCTCCACATGATGCGGGTCTTCTACCACGGGGCCTACAAGCCGCCGCGTGAGTTCAACTGGGTCGTCGGCGTCGTCTTGCTCTTCCTCACGATCATGCTCAGCTTCACGGGCTACCTGCTGCCATGGGACCAGATCGCGTACTGGGCGATCACGATCGGCACGAACATGGGCGGCTACGCGCCGCTCCTCAACGTCCCGGTCAACCGGCTGCTGCTGGGCGGCCTGGAAGTCGGACAGAACACGCTGCTCCGGTTCTACGTGCTCCATATCATGTTCTTCCCCCTCCTCGCCGCCATCTTCCTCGCCGTCCACTTCTGGCGGATCCGGAAGGATGGAGGGATCAGTGGTCCCCTCTGAGCGATGACTGATACCAAGAGCCCGCCCGACAAGCGCGTGGTCTTGCCCGTCGACCCGACGCGGCGGACGGAGATCGACAAGCAGCGCGTGCCAATGTCGGCGCGGCCGTATCGGCTGCTTGCGCTCGTCAAGCAGGATGCCGTCGTCCGCGTCCAGAAGGAACCCGACGACACGGTCATGACGTGGCCGCACCTGCTCTCGATCGAGTTCCTTGCGGCGGGCATGATGAGCATCTTCCTGCTCCTCATGGGCCTGTTCATCAACGCCCCGCTCGAGGAGCTGGCGAACAGCAACGTGACCCCGGCCGTGGCAAAGGCGCCGTGGTACTTCCTCGGCCTCCAGGAGCTGCTCGCCTACTTCCACCCGACCGTTGCCGGCGTCCTGACGCCGCTCCTCGTCCTGCTCGGCGCGGCCCTGATCCCGTACGTGGACCGCGGCAATCTGACCGCGACCCGGCCGTCCGAGCGCAAGACCGCGGTGATCCTGTTCACCCTGTTCTGTGCCCTCGGCCTGATCCTGACCTTCGTCGGCATCTTCTTCCGGGGCCCCGGGTACAGCTTCGTGATCCCCTACCTGCCGTTCTTCGAGAACAGCTCGCCCGGCCTCCACTTCTCCCTCTGAGACCGAGAGACACCGACCCGATGAACGATCACCGATGAGCAACTACCACGTCGAGCCGGTCGACCAGCCGAGGGCGCTCGCGCCCGAGGCCATCAAGTCGCTCCGGCGAGCCCAGGTCAAGGGCGTCTCGCGCCGTCAGCTCCTGCGTTATTCGCTCGGCGGCGGCGTCCTGCTCTGGTTCACCGAGGTCATGGTCGGGACGATCGCCTTCGTCTGGCCGAATCTGTCGGGCGGCTTCGGGAGCAAGGTCAAGATCGGGACCCTCGACGACGTCAAGCTGGCCCACAGCCTCCTTCCGATCTCGGACGGGTTCCCGGCCTACGTCCCGGACGCTCGGGCGTACATCGTTCTCATCGACCCCGGCCAGCAGCGGTTCCTGCCGGGCGATGACACGAGCGGCGACGGGTCCGCCCTCAACGTCCGCGGCCTCTATCAACGCTGCCCGCATCTCGGCTGCAAGCCGAACCCGTGCTTGAAGAACTTCTGGTTCGAGTGCCCCTGCCACGGGTCGCGCTACGACCGGCTCGGGATCAAGGCCCAGGGGCAGCAGTACGGCCCCGCGGCCCGCGGCATGGACCGCTTCTCCGCGAGCGTCGACGGCGGTGGCGTCCTGACCCTCGATACGGGCAAGATCACCCTCGGCCCCCTGCCCATCGCGGTCGGCCAGCCGGGGATCATCCCGCCGCGGACGCCGACGGGCTGCATCTGATGACCGACGAGACGTCGCCGCCGGGTCCGGCCGGCGCCGCCGATCCGGCGCCCGAGGAGCGGCTGCCCGCGACGGTCCCTCCGGCGACGCTGACCGCGGATCGGTTCAACGCCGCGCCGGCGGTCAAGGCGATCGCCGGCCTGACACCACAACGATCGGCCAGCATCGTCCGCCAGTCCGCGGCCGCCCGCTGGGTCGGCTTCCTGACGGTGCTCGTCGTGAGCCTCTTCATCATCGGCTACTGGTTCTACGAGCTCGGCGCGCCCGGCGGCCTGTCGACTCCGCGCCTCGTCGTGGAGGCGCAACAGCAGCAAGTCACCGACGTCGAGCGCGGCTACAACCTGTTCGAGGCGAACTGCGCCCGCTGCCACGGCCCGAACGGCCTCGGTCCCAACGAGCCCGACGCCGCCGCGAAGGCGGCCGCCGGCCAAGGCTACATCGGCCCCCAGCTCAACTCCCAGGACAAGCTCTTCGCCCACCTCAACGAGAGCTACCTGCGCAACGTCCTGACGGTCGGTGGCCGCTACGTCTGCGGCAATCCGAACTCGGCGATGCCGGTCTGGTCGGACAAGGGCAACCCGCCGGGTCCGCTGAACTACCTCCAGATCGACGCGTTGATCGCGTTCCTGCGAGCGACGAACGACAAGAGCTACGACGTACGCGACGCCTCGACCAATGAGCCCGTGATCGATCCGGCGACCGGCAAGGTCAAGACGTTCACCGGCTGGCGCGACCCGAACTACAAGCCCGCCCCCGCCGCGACGCCGTATCCGGACTGCTACCTGAACGCCCTCACCGGCGGTGGCGGAGCGAGTGCATCCGGGGCCCCGGCCGCCTCGATCGACCCGAATGCGCCCGTCGTGACGGTCACCGCCCCGTCCGGCGCAGCCACCGCCGGCTTCGACCCGAAGACCCTCAGCGCGAAGGCCGACACCGCGTTCACCCTCGTTTTCGACAACCAGGACGCGACGAGCGGGCCGCACAACGTGGTCATCGAGAATCCGGACAAGACGCCAGTGGCCGTGGGTGGGGACACGGCGTTCTTCAGCGGGCCGGCCAAGCGGTCCTACGCTGTCCCGGCGCTCAAGGCCGGCACGTACACCTACATCTGCCAGGTGCACCCGACGACGATGACGGGGACGCTCGAAGTCAAGTAGCAGCGACGCCGCCGATCGATCGGCGCAGGGACCGGGCCGCCTGACGGCGAACCGGACGGATGGAGGACGATGGCGCAGCAGGCCTTGCACCCGGGAATCACGCAGACGCGACGGCGGGCCTTCTTCGGCCTGCTCGACGCGAGCGGCTGGGGCTGGGCATCGCTGAAGGCCGTCTTCTGGTTCATCCTGATCATCTTCCTGCTCGGCTACATCCCGGACCGCGCCTATTACTTCACGATCAACAAGACGATCGACCTGGGCATCCTCGCCTGGAGCCCGGTCAACTTCTGTCCCGAGAACAACAAATCCCTGCCCTGTCCGGCCCCAGCCGGCGCCGTCGTGCCGTGGGCGACGTCCCCCGCCGAGATCTCGCTGCCCGCTCCGCGGACCGACGGGTCGGTCGTCCAGTCGGGCACGACGATCCTGTACGTCGGCGGCAGCGACGGCAAGGCCGCGGTCGCCGACACGTACATCGCGAAGACCTCGGGGACCGGCAACTTCGACAAGTGGGCGGACGGCCCGGCCCTTCCGGCGCCACGCTCCGACGCATCGGTGATCTACGCCGGCGGCAGGATCTACGCGATCGGTGGGTTCGATGCCGCAGGCAAGCCGACCGCGACGGTCTACGTCCTGACCCCGGACTCCAAGACCGGAGCGCTCGGCCAGTGGCAGACCGCCAAGGACGCCAAGCTCGACATCGACCTGCCCGAGGCACGTGCCGGCGCCGTCGCCATGGCCGCCAGTGACGGCCTGCTCCTCGTCGGTGGCACGAACGGGACCGCGTCGCAGAACACCGTCTGGAAGGCGACCTTCGACCCGAAGACCGGCGCGCCGGGCAAGTGGGCGCCGCAGGCGGGCGTCCTGTTCACCGCGGTGACCGACGCGTCTGCGGCGATCATCGGCGACTACCTGTGGGTGTACGGCGGAACGGGCCCCGACGGCAAGGCCGTCGCGACGGTCCAGCGCGGCGAGTTCGGGACGGGCGCGGACGCGGGCAAGGTCCTGCGGTTCGGCGTCAAGGGCGGTGCAACGGACCTGCCCGGCCCCCGCACGAATATGGCCGGGTTCGCGGCGAACGGCACGCTGTACGCGGTCGGCGGCTCTGACGGTACGAAGGCCCTCGGCACCGTCTACTGGGCGATCCCGTCGACCCGCGGCGAGATCGGCGAGTGGAAGCACCTCGATGTCAGCGACCTGCCATCGGGCGTGGCGGGTGGCGCGCCGATCATCATCGGGCCGGACGCGATCGTGACCGGCGGCACGACGCCGGGCGGCGTCATCGCCGCGAGCAACCGGGCCAACATCGCCCCGGAGGCGCCCTTCTTCCAGCTTGGACTGGTCGGGGCCACCGTCCCGGCGCTCAAGATCGACGGTGAGATCGGCCAGCAGCTCGGCTACCTCAACGCAAACGGCGTCGGCATGGCGAACTTTGCGATCCTGATCGTCGTCGGCTGGGCGTTCGCCCACAAGGACAAGCTCCGCGGGTTCGTCGAGCGGCGCCGTCGCGAGCGCGAGCTGAAGAAGCGCGCCTGAGCCAAGGCCGCGGCCTCACGATCTCGCGCCGGACGTCACTCCCGCACCGGTCTCACCCACGCCGCGGTGACCGACAGTCGACGATTCGCCCAGTTTCAACCGCGAACGGCGCCTGATCCGGGCGCGCGCTGACTGACGGTCAACGCTTCGGCGAGTTGACGCCGGATGCTCCCCTGATCCGCCGAATCGTCGACGGATGGTCATGGCCCGGCGGCGTCGATGGGCCATGACCCGCTAGAGGTCGCCCTCGCCGGCATCGGGTGGGCCGGATCGAATCGGGAGGCCAGCCTGGCGCCAGGCGATCATGCCGCCCGCGACGTTGCGGACGTCGGTCCAGCCGTTCTGGAGCAGGTACATCGTCGCCGAGCTGGAGCGGCTACCCGCGGCGCACAGCATGAGCAGCGGCCGGTTCTTGGGCAGCTCCCCGAATCGCGCGACGAACTCGGAGATCGGGATCAGGGCGGCGCCCTCGACCCGCTCGGACGCGAACTCGTCGCGCTCGCGGACATCGACGAGGAGCGGGCGTTCGGCTGGCAGCCCCGTCGCCAGCTCCGCGGCGGCCTCGCGGCTCGAGATGGACGGAACCCGGCCCGGCAGCGTCATCGGGAGATCCGCACGAGCGCCGGCGGATCGATCGAGGCGTCGGCCGGGTCGACGGCGAGCCGTGCCAGGCGGTCCTCGATGGCGGCCACGAGCGCCGACACGTCCAGCCCGGACGCCGCGGCGGCGGGCGATCCGACCGCCTCCGTCAGGCGGTCGCGGGCACCCACCAGATTCTTGGTGATCCCCGCCGGGTTGCCGCGGACGCCGTGCACGAACGCCGCCGCGAGCTTGATCAGGCCTTGGTGGAGCGCGCGCTCTGCGGGATCGTCGGTGCCCATCCAGGCCGGCTCGAGGAGCTCGTGGGCCTCGAAGAAGTCACCCCGCTCGTACGCCGCGACGGCCTCATCGTGAGCGCGGCGCCGCACGTCGGCGGGAATCGGACGGTATGCCTTGGCGCGCCCGTTCTGGAGGACAGTGGCGCCGCTCACCTCAGGTCGACCAGCGCCTTGCGCCCCCCGAACCCGTCGCCGAGCTCGTGCCACCACGCCACGTCGCCTTCGCCGAGCCGCCAGCACAGCCAGATCTGGCGCCCGGTGGCCATCGCCGGGAAGTCGATCAGCCCCGTCTCGATCTCGCGCAGGGTGACGCCCATCTCGTCGATCCGGGCGACGCCTGCCTGCATCCGGTCGATCACGCCCTGCATCCGGAGTCGCAGGATGCGGACCTCAGGATCGCTCGCCTCGGGGTCCTGGGTCGGATCCGCGCCCGGCCCGACGGCTGTGCCGGTCTCGCCCGGATTGCTCGTGTCGCCCGGCCAGGCGCCACCGCCGACATTTGCCTCGGTCGGGGCGCTCGCCGGCGACTCGGTCCCGGTCCGATGGAGCAGCACCTGGTCGCGCAGATGGATCAGCTCGGCCCGCTCGTCGCGGAGCGACTCGAGGATCGTCCGGGCTTCCGGCAGCGCGGCGTTGGCCTCGTCGAGGTCGAAGAAGCGGGTCACAGGCTGATTCTAGTCCGTCGCGCGCGATTGCCCGGCGACGGTCCGCATCGAGTGCGCGCTAGACTGCGCGGACACCCCAGGAGGAGCTCGTCATGCGCGTCGCCCAGCGGATGAGCGTCATCGGGACCGAGACCGCATTCGAGGTCTCCGCCCGTGCCCGGGCCCTCGAGGCGGAGGGCCACGACATCATCCATCTCCAGATCGGCGAGCCCGATTTCGACACTCCGGCAAACATCCGCGAGGCGGCGAAGCGGGCCCTCGACGAGGGTGCGACGCACTACGCGCCGTATCCCGGCATTCCTCCGCTGCGAGCGGCGATCGCCGAGGACGCCCAGGCTCGCAAGGGTTTTCCCGTCACGCCCGATCGGGTCTTCGTCACGGTCGGCGGCAAGGGGGTGATGCTCTACGCGATCCTTGGGTTGATCGACCCCGGCGACGAGGTCCTCGTGCCGGACCCGGGCTATCCGATCTACGAATCGCTCACGCGGTTCGTCGGCGGGACGCCGGTGCCGGTGCCGATCCGGATGGAGCACGACTTCCGGATCGACCTCGACGAGCTCGCGTCGCTCGTGACGCCGAAGACGCGGATGCTCGTGATCAATTCGCCGGCGAACCCGACGGGCGGCGTCCTGACCCGGAGCGACCTCGAGGCGATCGCGGAGATCTCGATCCGCCATGACCTGGTCGTCCTCGACGACGAGATCTACGGCCGGATCCTGTACGACGGCGAGGAGCATGTCTCGATCGCGTCGCTGCCGGGCATGGCCGAGCGAACGATCGTGCTCGACGGCTTCTCCAAGACCTTTGCGATGACTGGCTGGCGGCTCGGCTACGCGATCGTTCCGCCGTCACTCGTCGCGATGTACGGCCAGCTCGTGATCAACACGATCTCGTGTGCGCCGACGTTCGCCCAGATCGGTGCCGTCGAGGCGATCCGTGGGCCGCAGGAGCCGATGGCGGCGATGGTCGAGGAGTTCCGGGCGCGGCGCGACCTGATCGTCGATGGCCTGAACGCGATCCCGGGGATCCGCTGCCTGAGCCCGAAAGGCGCGTTCTACGCGTTCCCGGACATCGCCGGAACGGGCCTGTCGGGGAAGGAGCTGGCGGACCGGCTGCTACTCGAAGCCGGGGTCTGCGTCCTGGCCGGAACGGCGTTCGGGGGGATCGCCACGAACCACATCCGGGTCTCGTACGCGAACTCCCGGGAGAACCTGACGAAGGCGCTCGGGCGGATCCGCGAGTTCGTGGATGCGCTTCCGGCGGGCTCGGTCCCGGCCGGCGCCGCCCGATGAGCGAAGGCGGAGCCGAGGGTGCGGGCGGCGGCCCGCGCCCGAAGGTCTTCGTCGCCCGGAAGATCCCGACCGACGGGATCGACCCAATCGTCGCGGCAACCGATGCCCGCGTCTGGGAGGACGAGCTGCCGCCGCCGCGAGCCGAGCTCCTCTCCGCGATCGCCGGGTGCGCTGGCGTCCTGACGCTCCTGACCGACAAGGTCAACGATGAGTTCCTCGACGCGGCGGGGCCGCAGCTCAAGGTGGTATCGAACTACGCGGTCGGCTTCGACAATGTCGACGTGCCCGCGTGCACGGCGCGCGGCGTCGCGGTCGGCAATACGCCCGGCGTCCTGACGGACACCACCGCGGACCTCGCGTGGGCGCTGCTGATGGCCGCGGCCCGGCGGGTACCCGAGGGCGACCGCTACGTCCGCGCGGGCAAGTGGAAGACGTGGGGCCCGCTCCTCCTGCTCGGACCAGACGTCCACGGCGCGACGATCGGGATCGTCGGGTTCGGGCGGATCGGCCAGGCGGTGGCCCGACGGGCGCGCGGCTTCGGAATGACGATCCTGTACCAGGACGTCCATCGCGCGTCGCCCGACGTCGAGGCAGAGTTCGGCGCGACCCACCTGCCGCTCGAGGAGCTCCTGCCCCGGGCCGATTTCGTGTCGCTCCACGTCAACCTGACCCACGACACGCACTCCCTGATCGACGCCGAAAAGCTCGGATGGATGAAGCCGACGGCGATCCTGATCAACACATCGCGCGGGCCGGTCGTGAACTCGGCAGACCTGGCCGCGGCGCTCGCGGCGGGGACGATCGCAGGCGCCGCGCTGGACGTGACGGATCCCGAGCCGATCCCCGTCGACGACCCGCTCGTCGGCCTCGACAACTGCCTGATCGTGCCGCACATCGCGTCAGCGTCACGCGCAACTCGCAGCAAGATGGCCGAGATGGCGGCCGCGAACCTCCTCGCCGGCGTCCGCGGTGAACGGATCCCGACACCGGTCAACCCCGAGCTGTACGACCGAGCGTAGGCGCGCTCACGCGGCGGCGAGGATTCCGGACACTTCGCCCGCCAGCCGGATCGCCCCGAGGGCGACGGCGGCCGCCAGCGCGCCGCGACCGATGACAGTCACCGACCGCGACAAGGCAAGAGGGTGCTCCAGGACCCGGGAACCCCACGAGATCACCGTCGCGACGGCGACAACAACGATCGCGATGCCGATCTCGACGGGCGGGCTGAAACCCTCACCGGACTCGGTCGGGAAGGTTCCGTGCGTGAAGTACGCGCTGACGACGAGGGTCAGGAAGACCAGCCCGATGGCGTCGAGCACGATGTAGGCGACCTGGCTCGCGGTCGAACTGGCCGACGCCGGCGGCAGCCGCCGGCGGAGCCGCTCGTCGAATACCGCGACAGCCAGCCCGAGGATGCCGAACAGGGCAACCAGAAGGGCGATCGCCGCAGGTGGCGCGACCTTTCCGAAGTCGCCCTCGTCGGTCCGGACCACGAGGAACGATCCGATCGCGATCGCGACGAGGGCGCTGGCGACGGCCCGGACGAGGCCGCCCCCCGGGATCCACGGCGAGACGATTGCCCACACCACGCCGACCATGCCGCCGGCCAGCGACCCGAACATCACGACGAAGAACATCGTGCCGCCCGTCGTGATCTCGCCGATCGTGGCGCCGGCCGTCGTGAGGAGCCCCGTTGCCTCGGGATTGAGGGCGGCGATGAGCCGCATGACCAGCCGGCCCCCGACCCCGACGACCAGGATGCCGGCGATCAGGCTCGCGAGTCCGCCGATCGCGATGTCACGCGTGATCTCGGCGGCCCGGAGCCTCCGCGCGCGATCCGCTTCGGACGTCGCCGACGGCGAAGTCGTGGCGGGGATCGGTTCCGCGTCCATGACGGCCTCCATATCGCGAACCGATATATCGGTGCACGATATACCACGGCCCATGGCTGTCAAGCCCCGACGGTCAGCCGCGCGCCTCGCGTGGTGAAGGGATCTCGACAATCACGTTCGTCGATTTCACGACGCAGATCGCCTCGTCGCCGAGCTTGAGCCCGAGCTCGTCGACGGCCTCGGCGGTCATCATGCTCACGATCCGGTGCGGGCCGGCGAGAACCTCGACGACCGCGGCGACCCGGTCCTTCTCGATCCTCGTGATGATCCCGGCGAACCGGTTGCGGGCCGACTGTCCAACGATCGGCCGATCGGTCGAGGCCTGCCGCCGCGCGCCGATCAGGCGGGTGACCTCTTCGACCGACACCAGCCGCTGGCCGCCTTCGGAACGGGTCACGCTGAGGCGCCCGTCGTCGGCCCAGCGGCGAACCGTGTCGACGGTCACGCCGAGCATCTCGGCCGCCCGGCCGATGCGGATCCGGTCTCCGGTGCCTGCCATCGCGCCGATTGTACGCACGCCCACGGCGGCTCGTTCCGAGGCGCGTCCCGCGGCTCCGCTACGCTTGCCCGACGGGCCGGTAGCTCAGTGGCAGAGCAGGGGACTTTTAATCCCTTGGTCGTGGGTTCGAATCCCACCCGGCTCGCCGACGCTCGCGTGACCATCGACTCGACGCGTCGTCGGCCGCAATGGCCTGCCGCGAATCGGCCCGCCCATGATCGGGGCGTGCCTCTCGGCTCGCTCGCTGTGATCTGCACGAAAACGCCCGACCTCGGGCTCGTCGGACGAGGTCGCGGACCGGGTCCGGCCAGCGACGGCCCGCCACCGGTTCGCATCCCTTTCGGACCCGGCTCGGAGACGAACCGCGACCCGCGCTGCGCTCATGCTCGGAATCGGGCGGGCTCCGGGGCGGGGCTCGCACCGCCAAACCGCGACCCGCCAGCGGCCGCCCGGCTCCTTCCGGCGCGGTCGATTTCGACTCTCCGAACCCCGGAGCACGGCAGATGTCCATCGACCCTCCGCAGCGACGACAGCCAGGCCGCCCAGCCCTGCCCGACCGGATCGCGCCGCTGTACGGCCAGGCGTTCGAGCACGACGCCTGTGGCATCGGGTTCGTCGCGGACGCGGGCGGGGGACGGCTGGCTGAGGTCCTGCCGCTGGCGCTCGGCGGCCTCGCCGCGCTGGCGCACCGCGGGGCGTTCGGCGCTGACGGCGCCTCGTCGGATGGCGCCGGGGTCTCGCTGCCGCTCGATCCGACGCTGATCGAGGCTCTCCTCCCGGGTTCCGGCCTGGCCTCGGAACGGCCCGCCGCGATCCAGCTCTTCCTGCCGCGCACGGGCGCGGGCGCCCGAGGCCGAGTGGCTCGCCGGCTTGTTGGCGAGCGCATCGCGGCCGACGGCCTCGAGGTCGTGCGCTGGAGAACCGTCCCGACCGACCCGTCCGCCCTCGGTGGCGCCGCGCGTGCCGCTCGACCAGCGTTCGTCCAGGCCTTCGTCCGGCGGCCGCTCGACGGCGTGGGTGCCCCGATCGCCGACGCCGCCTTCGAGCGCCGCCTCGTCCTCGCCCGTCGCCGGATCGAGACCGAGGCCCGGGCAGCCGGCTTCGGCGACGCGTTCGCGATCCCGTCGGCGTCGTGCCGGACGATCGTCTACAAGGGCCTCGTCGCAGGTGCCCGACTGGCCGACCTATATCCCGACCTGCGGCTGCCCGGGATCCGCGTGCGGTACGCGCTCTTCCATCAGCGCTACGCAACGAATACCCAGCCGACCTGGCGGCTCGCCCAGCCGTTCCGTGCGATCGCCCACAACGGCGAGATCAACACCGTCCGCGGGAACCGGTCGCAGGTGCGCGGCCGGGCCGGCGACCCGGCGGGCGCCGCGGGCGCGGCGCTCGTTGCGGCCGGCCCGCTCCTCGCCGACGGCGGCTCGGACTCGCAGTCGCTCGACGAGCTCCTCGAGCTCCTGGTCGCCACCGGGTGGGACCTCGGGACGGCCCTGTTGACCGCGATGCCCGAGGCCCAGGCGCTTCGGCGGGTGCCCCATCCGCAGGTGGCGGCGCTGCGGCGACGGACCGCCGGGTTCCTCGCCCCGTGGGACGGTCCCGCGGCGATCGTCTTCGGCGACGGCAAGCGGGTCGGGGCGATCGCGGACCGGAACGGGCTCCGGCCCGCGGCCTTCGCGGTGACCCGCGACCGGCTGGTCGCCGTGTGCTCCGAGGCTGGCGCCATCCCGCTTCGCCCCGACGAGACCGTCCGGCGCGGCCGGCTCGGGCCGGGCGAGCTGCTCCTGGTCGATCCGGCCTGCGGGCTCATCCTGGAAGACTTCGAGGCGAAGGCGCATCTCCTGCGTCGCCTCGCGATCCACGATGCGCCCCGGCCGAGCCACGTCGACCCGATGCCGGGCGACGACGATTCGTCGTTCCTCCTCGATGGGCCGACGACGGGCTCCGACCTGCGGTTCCTCGCGGGGCTCCATGCCGAGAACGCCCGGCTCGACATCAAGACGATGGCAATCGAGGGCCACGAGCCGCTCTGGAGCATGGGCGACGACACGCCGATCCCAGGCCTCGGCCGGATCGACCGGCCGGTCGCCGATCATCTTCGCCAGTCCTTCGCGCAGGTCACGAACCCACCGATCGATCCCGATCGCGAGCGCGCGGTCATGGACCTCCGGGTCGAGCTCGGCCGGCGGCCGGCCCTGCTCGGCGGCCCGCCCGCCGGCTCACGGACGGTCCGCCTCGACCGGCCATTCCTGGCCGACCTGCCGGCCCTCCTCCGCGCCTTCGGCGGTCCGATCCGCCGGCTCGACGCGACCTGGGCGGCGATCGATGGCCCGGCCGGCCTGACCGCGGCCCTCGGTCGCCTGGGCTCCGATGCAGTCGCCGCGGCGCGCGGCCGGACCGAGTTGATCGTCCTCTCCGACCGGCGATTCTCGTTCGATCGCCTGCCCGTGCCGTCGGTTCTCGCGGCCGGCGCGGTCGATGCTGCGCTGAGCGCCGCCGGGCTCCGCGGCCGGGCCGACCTCGTGGTGGAGGCCTCGGACATCCTGGACGTGCACTCGGCCGCGATGGTCCTCGCGGTCGGCGCGACCGGGCTCGTGCCGTGGCTCGCGATCGAGCTTGCCGCCGAGCATGCCGGGACGCGCGGGGCGGAAGAGCTCGACGCCGCCGCGACGGTCGCGAACCTGATCGCGGCGTTCGATGCCGGGCTGCGCAAGACGCTCGCCCGGATGGGCATCAGCACCGCCTCGTCGTACATCGGCGGCAAGTTGTTCGAGGCGATCGAGCTGGATGTGGACGTCCGCATCCGCTGCTTTCCCGAGGCGCCGGCGTGGCCCGGCCGGGTCGGCTTCGTCGAGCTCGCGGAGCGCCAGCTCGGGCGGCGCGCCAGCGCTCGGGCCATCGCCGCGGTGACCCCGTCGAACAAGCTCCAGGACCCCGGATTCGCGCGGTTCCGCGCCGAAGGCGAGGTCCATCGCTACGCGCCCAAGATCGTCGCGGAAATCCAGGGTGCATCGGGCTTCGCGCCGGCGCCGGTCGAGGAGGGCCCGGGTGCCGCGACCGTCGCCACCGTGCGACCGACACGGCCGGACCCAACCGTCGTTCGAGACGCACTCCGCGTCCGGCGGCCGCGCGGAACGACCGCGATCCCGCTCGAAGTGGTCGAGCCCGCCCGATCGATCGTCCGCCGCTTCGTCGTGTCGGCCATGTCGGTCGGCGCCCTGTCTCCGGAGGCTCACCAGGCACTGACAATCGGAATCCAGCGGGCCGGCGGTGCGGCCAACACCGGCGAGGGCGGCGAGGATCCCTCGCGGTACGTGCCCGGCCCGGACGGCGAGCGCCACGACGCCCGGATCAAGCAGGTCGCGTCGGCCCGATTCGGCGTCACCGCGACCTACCTCGCCCGCGGCGAGCAGCTCGAGATCAAGATCGCCCAGGGCTCGAAGCCAGGCGAGGGCGGCCAGCTGCCCGCGAAGAAGGCGACCGCGTGGATCGCCGCCCTACGCCGCGGCCAGCTGGGGATGAGCTACATCAGCCCGCCGCCGCATCACGATATCTACTCGATCGAGGACCTTGCCCAGCTGATCGCCGACCTCCGGGCGATCAATCCGAGCGCCCGGATCGGGGTCAAGCTCGTGGCATCGCGCGGGGTCGGCACGATCGCGGCGGGGGTTGCCAAGGCCGGAGCGACCTACGTCCACCTCGCCGGACACAGCGGCGGGACGGGGGCATCGCCCCTGAGCTCGATCAAGCACGTCGGCGCGCCGTGGGAGCTGGGCCTCGCCGAGGTCCACCAGACGCTGCTCCGCAACGGACTCCGGGACCGGGTCGCGCTCCGGACGGACGGCGGCCTGCGGACCGGTCGCGACCTGCTGATCGCGTCACTCCTCGGCGCGGAGGAGTTCGCCTTCGGCACCGCGATGCTGGTCGCAGTGGGCTGCGACATGGCCCGCCAGTGTCATCTCGACACCTGTCCGACCGGGATCGCGAGCCAGCGCGAGGATCTGCGGGCGAAGTTCGCCGGCACGCCCGAGCAGGTCGAGCGATTCGCGCTGGCGCTCGCCGAGAGCCTTCGGGCCGAGATGGCCGCGGTCGGCGCTCGTGAGGTCGGCGAGCTCGTTGGAGAGTCGCGCCGGTTCCTCGTCCCGGACCGCCGAATCGCCACGCTCGATCTCGCGGGGGTCGTCGGGGCCGGGCACTGGTCCGCGTCGCGCGCCCGCCGCGCCGATCCGGCCTCGGCCGGTCGCGACGTCGAGCGCGGCGAGGCCAGCTGGCTCGAGCGTCGGCTCGCCGCCGCGCTCGATGGCCAGGCCGGGTTCCGCGCGGACGGGCTCGCGCTGTCCACCGCCGATCGCTCGTTCGGGGCCGGGCTCACCGGCGCGATCGAGCGTCACGAGCTTGCCGGCCCGGTCCGGCTCGGGCTGCGCGGGGCGGCGGGCCAGTCGTTTGGTGCATTCGCCGGAGCTGGGGTCGAGCTCCGACTCGTCGGCCAGGCGAACGATTACGTCGCGAAGGGCCTGTCGGGCGGGGTCGTCGTCGTCGCGCCCGAGCCGGACCTCGCAGCCGAGCCGCATCGGCAGGCGATCGCCGGCAACACCTGCCTGTATGGCGCGACGGGCGGCCGGCTCCACGTCGTCGGCCGGGCGGGGATGCGGTTCGCCGTCCGCAACTCCGGCGCCAGCGCCGTGGTCGAGGGTCTCGGCCCGCACGGCTGCGAATACATGACCGGTGGCTCGGTCGTCGTTCTGGGGCCGGTCGGCGCGAACTTCGGGGCGGGGATGACCGGCGGGCGGGCGTTCCTCTATGACCCCGAGGGTCGGCACCTCGTGGCCCTCGATGCGCGGAGTGTGGTCGGAACGCGGCTGTCGGCGGCAGTCGAGGTGCCCGCACGAGACGACGGACCGAACCTCGCCGCCGAGCTCCATGACCTGATCGAGCGGCACGCGGACGCCGGCTCCGCGCTGGCAGAGCGGCTCCTCGGAACGTGGCCGACACTGACCGCTGATTTCTGGCTGATCGAGCCCCGGCCCGTCCTCGCGCCGGCCATCGTCGCGGTCCCGCGACCCGCCGCGCAGCCGACGGTTCGGGCCACGAGCGCGATCGTCGGCTGACCGGTGCCGAGCCTGTCCGCCCGAAGCCGATGAGAGGCCGCACCTCGCCGAGCTCGGCGACGTTCGCAACCCGACCGCAACCCACAGGCAACGCACTCGGTGACGTCCGGGCCGCGCCGCGAGGGTCAACATCGGGCGACGGTGCCGAGCGCGCCGTCTCGTCGTCTCCAGACCCGGAAAGCGAAGGCCGCCCGATGATCCATTCCGATCCCGAGATCCGCGGGCCCGTGGCGGTCCGCGATAGCCGCGGTGCGCCGGTGACCTGTGCCGCCTGTGGCTGTCGCCTCCGCTCAGGCATGGCCGACAACGACATCGCCTGGTTCCACTTCAGCCCGCTCGGCGGCCGCGACGCCCGCGGCTGCCGGGTCGATTGCGTCGACTCCGCCCACGACGTCACGGGCTACCGCGCGGAGTCCCTCGCCCTCGCCTGAACACAGGCCCCGCCCCTTGGGCCGGGAAATCATTGGCCTGCAGTCAGCGACATCGCGGCCCCAAGCGTTGTTGCGGGCCTTGAGCGTCCCTGACGTTGACTGTCCGTCACCCGAGAATCGCGTCAGCCCCTCAGGCGCCCGTCTCGATCCGGTACCCGACACCCCGGACCGCGAGGATCTGCGGGCCGCCGGCGCCCGCGACCTTGGCTCGCAGCCGGGCGAGGTGCGGCTTGAGCCAGAGCAGGTCCGGATCGGTCTCCGCGGGCCAGCCCGAGCGCGCCAGCAGATGATGCGGAACGATGTCGCCCGACGCGCGGACGAGCGCCTCGAGCAACCGGAACTCGGTCGGGGTCAGGGTCAGGCTGGTCTGGCCGACCCGGGCCTCGTGGCGGGCCGGCTCCAGGACGAGATCCCCGGCCGACACCGGCCCGCTGGCCGGCCCTCCGGTCGAGCGGTCGACGCGGCGCATGACGGCCGCGATCCGGGCGAGCAGCTCGGCTTTCCCGAACGGCTTGACGAGATAGTCGTCGGCGCCGATCCCGAGCGCCCGGACCTTCGCCTCCTCGGCGCTCTCGCCGGACACGACAAGAATCGGGGCCTGGCCGGCCGCCCGGATCTGCCCCGCGACCGTGAAGCCATCGGGTCCCGGCATCGCGAGGTCGAGCAGGACGAGGTCAGGTGCTTCCTCGCGGAACCGCTTGACGGCGGTCAGGCCGTCGTAGGCGGTGATCACCTGGTGGCCTTCGGTCCCGACCAAGGCGGTGATCGCCCCGACCATTGCCGGGTCGTCGTCGACGACGAGGATGCGGAGCGGGCGGCTGGCGATCATGTCGACCTCATCGTGGCTTGGTGCGCAGGACGTGGAGGAAGGGGAGCATCAGACGGCGGCCACGGCCGGGAGCGCGACGACGAAGCGGGCACCGGTCGGCTCGGCCGGCTCGACCCACAGCCGGGCGCCCATCGACTCGCCGAGGCGCTTCGCTGCGTACAGCCCGATCCCGGACCCGCGCGCGGTGTGCGTCTCGCGCCGGGCGTACGGCTCGAAGATCCGCTCGCGCCATTCCAGCGGGACGCCCGGGCCCTGGTCGGTGACACCGATCCGCACGAAGCCCTCGACGAGGGCGTGGTCGATCGCGATCGTCGTCTCGGGTGGGGCGTATTTCACCGCGTTCTCGATCAGGTGCTCGAGGATCTGGCGGAGGCGCGGCGCGTCGGCGAGGGCGTGATGGCCGAGGCCCGGCCGGACCTCGAGGCGGTGCTGCCGGACGATCGGCCGGATCGACCCGACGACCTCCGCGATCGTGGCCTCGATGTCGGTCGGGGTGACCTCGGCGGCCTCGGCCGGGACGATCCGGACCGAGGCGAGGATCGAGTCGACGAGGCGATCGAGCCGCTCGACCTGTTCCATCGCCGCGTCGTGCCAGGCCTGGCGCTGGGAGCGCCGCTCCGGGTCGCGCGATGCACGGCCCTCGAGCGGCGGGTCGTCGCCGAGGAGCTCGGTGTAGGCCCGGACGACGGCGAGCGGCGTCCGGAGCTCGTGGGTGACGAGGGCGATCAGCTCGGAGCGAGCCTCGTCGATCTGGCGGAGCTGCTCGAGCCGTTCCTCGGCCTCGGTCTGCTGGCGGCCCTTCTCGACGATGCCGGCGAGCAGGTCGGCGATCGCCTGGAGCTGGGCGACGTCGGCCGCGGAGAACCGGCGCTCGCGCTCGGTCTGGACGTTGAGGACGCCGACGACCTGATCGTTCCAGCTCAGCGGCACGCTGAGCATCGAGGCGATGAACCGGCGCTGGTCGATGCCGCGGACCCACAGGAATCGCGGGTCCGAGCGAACGTCGGGGATCACGAGGGGCTCACGTCGGGCCGCGACGCGCCCGGTGACGCCCTCGCCGAACGGGACGCGGGCCCGCCCGATCTGGTATCGATCGAGGCCGTTCGTCGCCGCCAGCGTCAGGTAGGCTCCGTCCCGATCGAGCAGGTAGAGCGAGGTGACGTCGGCGTGGAGCGCATCGCGGGTTCCGTCCACGACGGTCTCGAGGAGCTCGTCCCAGGTCCGCGCTGTCGTCGCGAGCCTGGCGACCTGATGCAGGAACCGGAGCTGCTCGAGCTGATCCGGTCCTCCCCGCGCGTCGATCTCCGGCGCCGCCATGGCCATCACGATACAAGCCTACGATCGGATGGAGCCGGCGAAGGTTGCGGCGGCTTGCCGGACGGGCTGCGGAACGGTGTCGTCGCGACATTCGCGGCAGGCCGCTGAGCGCGATGTCGAGCCAGCCAGAGGCCGGCGTTGGTCCGCCTGCGCCGCGCGTGACGCGCCGCCGCGCGACGCCGAACGCGGCGGTTCGCGCCGAACCCGCCACGGTCGGGACGGGCCGCGCCCGCGATCCGCTCGCTCTCGAGGTCCGGCTCCTCGGGTCGCTCCTCGGCCAGGTCATCGCCGAGCAGGCCGGCCGGGACCTCCTCGATCTCGTCGAACGGGTCCGCCGGGCAACGGTCCGCCTCCGCGCCGGCGACGGCCCCGCGCTCCGGGCCGATCTCGTGGCGGAGCTCGCGGCCCTCGATCCGGACCGAGCGGAGGTCGTCGTGCGCGCCTTCAGCCTCTACTTCCGCCTCGTCAACCTCGCCGAGGAACGGGACCTCGTCCGCGAGGCGCGCCGGATCGATTGGACTCGGCAGCGCGGGCGCGCCACCCGCACGGGCTCGGGCCGCGCCGGCGTCCCGCTCTCGGGCACGGCCGGGCCTGACGACACCCTCGCGGCGGCGATCGACTGGCTGCGGCGATCCGGTGCCGACGACGCGACGGTCGCGGCCGCGCTCGCCGCGCTCAGGATCAGCCCCGTCCTGACCGCGCACCCCACCGAGGCGCGGCGGCGGACGGTCCTGATCGCGCTCCGCCGGATCGAGCGGCTCCTCGGCCAGCTCGCCGACCGCGACATCCTCGCCGCAGAGGACCGCGACCTTCGCCGCAGATTGCGCGAGGAGGTGACGCTTCTGTGGCGGACGGCCGATCTGCGGGCGAGCGCGGTCTCCCCGCTCGACGAGGTCCGGACGGCACTGGCGTTCTTCGACGAGACGCTGTTCAGCGTGGTTCCGCGGCTGTATCGCGAAGTCGACGCGGCTCTCGATTCGAGCGGTGCCGCTCCGGCGGCGCCCGCCGGCTCCGCTTCGGCCGAGGGAGCCGACGCTGGACGGACCGGCACCCGGCGGCCGCGGGTCGAGCCGTTCCTGGCCTGGGAATCGTGGATCGGCGGCGACCGCGACGGCAATCCGGCGGTCACTGCCGAGATCACGGAGCGGACCCTCAGGATCCACGCCGACCACGTCCTCCGCGGCTACGAAGCGGTTGCTCTGCGGCTGGCCCAGACCGTCGCGGTCGCGACGGATCCGGTGACGGTGGCGCGCTCCCTCTCCGTCCGCCTCGCCCGCGACGCCGAGTTGCTCCCGGACCTCGATCGCCAGCTCCGCCGGCGTTACCCCGACGAGCCGTACCGCCAGCGCTTCGGGTTCATCGCCGAGCGGCTTCGCCGGACGCGAGCCCGCCTGACCGGGCAGGCCGCACCGCTGACCGGACGCTACGGCGGTCCGGACGAGCTCGACCGCGAGCTGGCCGAGATCCAGGACGCTCTCGTCGCGGACGGTCTCGGGCGGGTCGCGTGGGGCGAGGTCGCCGACCTGCGCTGGCAGCTCGCGACGTACGGATTCCACCTCGCCTCGCTCGAGGTCCGTCAGCACAGCGCCGTCCATCGCGCCACCGAATCGGCGATCGCGGCCGGTAAGTCCGGCCGCGAAGTCGCCCCGGGTGTCACGGCCGACGAGGTCCTGGAGACGCTCCGAACGATCGCGGCCGCCCAGGCGCGGTACGGCCCGGGCGCGGCCGGCCGGTACGTGATCTCGTTCACGGCCGAGCCCGAGGACGTCGGCCGCGTGCTGCGGCTCGCCGCGACCGCCGGGGACGGGGACCGCGCGCACGAACCGATCCTCGATGTCGTGCCCCTCTTCGAGGACGCCGCGACGCTCGAGCAGGCCGGTCCGATCCTCGACGCGATCCTCGCCGACCCCATGTACCGCGCCCATCTCCGAGGCCGAGGGGATCGCCAGGAGGTGATGCTCGGCTATTCCGACTCGAACAAGGAATCGGGCTATCTCGCGGCCAACTGGCTGCTCCATCGGGCGCAGGCGGCACTCGCCGAGACGGCGCGGGCACATGCGGTGGAGCTGACGCTGTTCCACGGCCGCGGCGGCGCGATCGGGCGGGGCGGCGGACCGGCCAACCGGGCGATCCTCGGGCTGGCCGCCGGCTCGCTCGAAGGTCGGCTGAAGCTGACCGAGCAGGGCGAGGTCATTGCGGCCAACTACGCCGACGGCGCGATCGCCCGGCGTCACCTCGAGCGCCTCGCGGCGGCCACCCTCATCGCGTCGTCGGCCGCCCACGCCGCCGCGGTCGGGCCGCTCGAACGAGCCGGCGCGCCGATCCTCGACGAGCTCGCGGCCACCTCACGGGCCGCCTACCGGGACCTGGTCGAGGCTCCTGGGTTCGTGGACTTCTTCCGGCTGGCGACGCCGATCGACGAGATCGCGACCCTTCGGCTTGGGTCGCGGCCGGCCGCTCGCGGCCAAACGGCAGAGCACTCGTCGGCTCCCAGCCCCGGCACCGAAGCCGGGGCCGATGCCGCGGTCCGGCCGCCGCCCGATTCGATCGCCGATCTCCGGGCGATCCCGTGGGTCTTCGCTTGGTCGCAGGCCCGGATCGAGCTGCCCGGGTGGTACGGCCTCGGCAGCGCCCTCGAAGCCCATGCGGTCGCGCACGGCGAGGCCGGGATCGCCAGTCTCGCCCGGCTCTATGCCCGCTGGCCGTTCCTCGCGAGCCTGGTCGACAACGCCGAGCTGGCCCTGGCCCGAGCCGACCTCGGCGTGGCCCGCCAGTACGCGGCGCTCGCTGGCGACCCGTCGCGCGGGCCGTGGACCGCGATCGAGGCCGAGTACGCCCGAACGGTCGGCTGGCTCGCGCGCCTGACCGGCCACGATCGCCTGCTTGACCGCGAGCCCGAGCTGCGCCGCCGGATGGGCCTGCGCGACCCCTACGTCGACTCGCTCTCCGAGATGCAGGTCACGCTGCTCGCCCGCCTCCGTTCCAGGAATGCCGCCGACCCTGAGCGCGCCCGGCTTCTTCGCCTCGTCCACCTGACCGTCAACGGCATTGCCGCGGGGTTGCAGCGGACCGGCTGAGGTCTGCGCCGCGGCCGGCAACAGCTCAAGCCTTCGGCACAACGACGAGGTAGGCCTCGGTCACGCCCCCGGCGACCCGGCTCATCACGAAGACCTCGTCGGCGGACTTCAGGTCGGCGATCGCGGCCTTCGCGCCGCTGCGGCGGACGCGCGTGTCGGCGCCGAGCGTCACCGTGACGGAGCCGCCGCCGGCCTCGGCGATGGTCAGCGACGAGCCACTCACGGCCGAGACGGTCCCATGGTCGAGTGCGACGGTGGTGAGGCCGAGCTTGGGCAGGTCGACGATGACCGTCGCGTGCACGAGGTGGCGAGCCGCCGCAAGCCGCCGGAGGGCGCCACGGACGAGCGCCTTGCCGGGCGCGGTCGTGGTCGTGTCGGCCGCCAGGAGTGCATCGAGCTCGCTGGCCACAGCGGGGTCGACGACGGCACCGTCGGGGACGGCGGCACCGCTCTCGGCCGTCGCGGCCTGGGCCGCCGTAGGCGATCCGGGCGTCGTTCCCCGATTGCCGGGCGCGGACGCGAGGCCGGCGGCCGACGCCAGGCCGATCCCGGCGAGGCCGAGCAGGACTGCGAGCCCGGCCGTGAGCAGGATCGAGCGGAGCGAGAGAGTCATCGGATCAAACCTCGATGGCGGTGGACGGGTCGAGCGACCGTTGAGTGGACCATGGCGTCACGCGATCGCCTGGTCGCGCAGTGCACGTAAGCCGCATGTAAGGCCCGATCCACTGATGATGCCCGGCCGCACCGGGCTGCCGCTCCTCAGCCGGGCAGGTGGAGCACGTCGCCGTGGCGGCCGATGCGCGGCTGCCGGCGGCCCCGTGCGAACCAATGAGCGGAGCCCGGCCCGATCACCCGCCAGCGGTGACCGGACGGCCCGCTCGGCTCGGCGAGAACGCCGGTGCGCTCGTCGAGGCCGAGGTAGCCGATGCCGCCCGGAGCGAGGCGGTCGAGGGTCGCCTGCCACTCGGTGCGCCGGACGTCGTCGTAGTGGGGGACGACCGCGAGGCCTCGCACGAGGCCCAGGCCGCGACTGCCACCGGTGGGCGTCCAGGTCCATTCCGCGAGGGCCATCGCACCCGCACTCGCGCCGGCGACGACCGCGCCGGCATGCCAGGCGGCCTCGATCGCGGCCAGTGCCGGAGTGCCGGCCAGGATCCCCGCGACGAGATCGGGATCGCCACCGGGCAGGTGGATCAGGTCCGCTCGAGCGAGGAGGGCGGCCTCGTCTGGATCGGCCGCGCTTGCCGCGTCGATGACCCGAGCCACCGCGACGTTCGCGGGGCGGGCGGTGCTCGCCGCGCGCCGCTCGAAGGCAGCTCGACCCGTGGCTGCGGCCCGGTCCGGCTGCCCGCGGCCCGCGGCGGTCGGCACGATCACCACCCGGATCGTAGCGGCCACGGTCCCGATCACATGGCCTTGGACGTCGCGGTCGTGGTCCACGGGATCGGCGCGACTGGGGCCGGCGCCTCGGCCGGCCTCGTCGCCACCGGCGGCCCGCCGAGCCGCGGATCCGCCCGCCGCCTCGAGCAGGGCGTCGAGAAAGGGCTCGTCGCCGGCAAGATACTCGCCGCCACCATGCAGACCGATCGGACCGTTCATGACATCCCCCAAAGCGCGGGTGCCACCAATCGGCGGTTCACCGGAACATGGCCACCGTCCTCGCTCGGCACCGCGCGATGATACGGACCGCTCGTCACCGGCTCGTCGCGCCTACGATCGGGACGATGCCGACGACCCCAGGCCAAGCCCCTGCCCGGATCGTCGCCTGGACTCGTCGCTGGCAGGCGATCCTTCCACTGCTCGCCACGGAACTCATCGTCTGGATCGGCTTCGGTGCGCTGCTCCCGGTCATGCCGATCTACTTCAGCGAGCACGGGGTCGGCCTCGGCACCCTTGGGATCGTGGTCGCAGCGTGGCCGGCGGCTCGGCTCGTCGGCGAGCCGGTCTTCGGCTGGCTGGCGGACCGGACGGCGCGCGTGCCACTCATGGTCGCGGGCAACGTTGCCGCCGGCATCTTCCTGTTCCTGCCGCTGGTCCTCGTCGGCGCCGTGCCGTTCGTCGTCCTGCGCGCTCTCGCGGGCCTGGCCACCGCGATGTACGACCCGGCGGCTCGCGGCTACATCACCGACGCCACTCCGGCGGACCGCCGCGGCGAGGCGTTCGGGATGTACGGCGCGGCGCAGATGGGCGGGCTGCTCCTCGGCCCCGCGATCGGCGGGCTCGGCTCGGCGCTCTTTGGCGGGGTGGCGTTCATCTTCGTATTCGGGGCGATCAGCTCGTTCCTGGCTGCCGGCGCGATCGCGATCCGGGTCCGTGAGCGGCCGCACGCGACCGACGCCACGCGGGCGGTCAACCTCGACCTGACCGCCTTCGCCCACGAGCCGGATCACCTTGCGGGCCGCGCCAGTCGGGCCGAGGTCAATGCGCCGGCGTCGCTGGCCAATCGCTTCCTCGTCGCGGCGATCCTGTTCACGTTCGGCGGGAACTTCGCGGCCGGCCTCTACGAGGTCATCTGGTCGCTGTTCCTCCTGAGCCTCGGTGCGGGCCTCGGGTTCATCGGGCTCACGTTCGCCCTGTTCGGATTGCCCGTCCTCGTCTTGTCGCCGTACTTCGGTCGGCGCGTCGACCGCGGCGGGCTCGGCACCTATATCGCGATCGGGACGATCCTGCCGGTCATCGTGGCCCTGCTCTACACCCAGATCCAGGACCCGCTCCTCGCGATCCCGTTGATCGTGACCGAGGCGACGGGCTTCGCGATGCTCAACCCGGCCCTGTTCTCGCTCGTTGCGAAGGGCAGCCCCGTCGGCCGGCCATCGACCGCCCAGGGGCTGTTCGGGGCTGCGGGGACGCTCGGGTTCGTCGTCGCCTCGCTGCTGACCGGGGCGCTCGCGGAGGCCGACATCCGGCGGCCATTCGTGCTCTTTGCGGTCGTCATGACGCTGTTCACGACGGTCGGTTTCATCGTCGGCGGGAAGCGGCTTCGGAGCGGGTCCACGGTCCGGGTCGAGGGCCGGGCGGCCTGACCGCCGCCCGACCCCGGCCGGGAAGGTCGACGCGCGGAGACGGCCTGCAATCGGCCGGCGCGGCTCCGAGCGGAAGCGACCGCGCCGCGGGATTCGTCAGGCGGTTCGGAGGCGGCGATCGAGGCGGTCGCGGAGTCCGACTGACGGGCCGCCGCCGAGCCGGCCGCGCAGGCCGCGCGGATCGATCCGGGGCGGATCGGTGCGGGTCGACACCAGCGAGCCGGCAAGCCGCTCGTGGAAGGTCGTGGCGAGAACCGCGATCTCGCGATCGAGATCAGTCCGGTGGCGTCTGAACATGTCCGGAACGGTGCATCGGGTGGTGCGCGCGGGCAACCCCGTCGTTTGGGCTAGACCGACCGGGACGTTCGTACTCCGCGGGTCCCTCCAGCGGCCCCGCCGCTCAGTCAACGAGCGAACGCGACAGGTCGGTTTGCGCGGACCAGGGCACCGGTCGAATGCGGGTCGCCGAGCGACTCTCGCGCGATCCCGGATCCGAGCCGTGGTGCCCCTCGATGCAGGCGCGATCCAGCCACGGGATCAGGACGAACGCGAGGAACGCAGCGAGCTGGACGACGCAAGGGACGAGGGCCAGGATCAGCGTGCGCCCGATTCGCCGTGGCTGGGTCATGTGGCATCGGCTGACGCGCCGGGAGCCTCAAGGCACGGTCATCAGGTCCAACACTTCGTGACACGGGAGCCCGTGCACGGCGCCAATCCTCGCGGATTCCGCTCCCACCGGTAGATCGACGGTTTGTGGCGGCGGAGGCGCACGATGGCGCCCTGCGCGCCGGCAGATTCGTGCTCGGGAGGTCCTCCGCGCCCCCGGGTTCGGGGCTCGTGCCGCTGCTACCCGTCGATTTGCTGCTCCCACCGGAATCGCCGGGCGTAGGGCCGCGGCGCGGGTCGACGACGCCTGAGGTGCACATGCGTTTGACCCGGCTGCGATCGGTCCCTATCATTGGTAGTCGCGGGGTGGAGCAGCGGCAGCTCGTCGGGCTCATAACCCGAAGGTCGGCGGTTCGAATCCGTCCCCCGCAACCAATGCCTGCACCTGAACCCCGGGTCCGACCGCCCGGGGTTCAACTTTTTGTCCAGCTCCATTGTCATCCGTCCGACAGCACCGTCACGGCAAACGCACCCTGACGTCGTCCAGTCGAACAGGCCGATCGATCGCCGGGTCCCCGGTGCGAGCAGCCGTTTGGCAAGGAGCGTCCCGATGTCCATCGCCCGATCCCGATCGACCATTCGCCGCCTGGCCTCCACGATCCTCGCCGGGGCCGTCGTCCTCGGCCTCGCCGGCCAGGTCGCCGCGGCGGCACCCGCCCAGGGCCGGATCAGCCGGGGCGCAGTCACGGCTGCATTCCAGGCCCGCACCACGGGCGGCTACGTCAACGGGCTGAAGGGCACCATGTTCGCTGCGCCCGTTCGCGGCCTGAACGACGGGCGGATCAGCTCCTTCTTCGACAGCTTCCTGTGCGCCTCGGACTGGCACTACCTCGGCGTGACCCTTCTCGGGGAGGGATCGCACACCACTGCGGCCGCATCCCTGCGAAGCGTTTCGATCACCTTCGCGATCGACGGCGTGGCAGTCGGCGGAACCCAGCGCCTGCCCATCAAGCCGTTCGTGGGCACAGGCATTCGCGACCAATGGGGCGTCAGTGTCGGCAAGCTGCTCGGGCCCGGCTCGATCACCGCCGGGGAGCACGTGCTCCACACCGAGATCGCCTCGCCCGGCTACACCGCAGGGGAGTACGACGTCACCTTCATCTTGTCGCCGGACGTCTGCGCCTGACGTCTGCGCCTGACGTCTGCGCCTGACGTCTGCGCCTGACGTCTGCGCCCGGCGGGTCGCGCGGTCGCGTTCGCAGTCGCGATCGCGGCCGCCTACTCCCAGCGGAAGCGCGCCGAGGCGACCCCGATCGCGACGACCGCCCACGCCGCGAGGAGCGTGAACGGGCTGACGAGATCCCCGCCGACCGGGGCCGCGGCCGGTGACCCGAGCGCAGCGCGCAGCAACTGGGAGAGCGGCGCGGCAGGCAGCGCGGCGGCGATCGCGGCGAGCGGCCCCGGCAGGCGATCGATCGGGACGAGGATCCCGCCGACGACCATGAAGCCCAGGAACAGCAGGTTCGCCAGGGCCAGTACCGTCTCCGCACGGAGCGTCCCAGCGAGCAGTAGCCCGAGACCGGCAAAGGCCGCGGTCCCGAGGAGGACGGCGACGACGAGGAGGGGCGCAGAGCCGGCGCTGCCGGGCGTCCAGCCGAGGACGATCGTCGCCGTGCCGACCAGCAGCACGATCTGGACGGCCTCGACGACCAGGACCGTGAGTAGCCGCGCCGCGACCAGCTCGCCCCGACTCAGGGGCGACCCGCCGAGCCGCTTCAGCACGCCGTAGGAACGATCGTATGCGGTGGTGATCCCGAGGCTGACCAGGCTCGTCGCGACGATCCCGAGCGCGATCGAGCCCGGCAGCAGGAAGTCGACCGGACGGCCGCCCCCGGTCGGCAGGATCGCGAGCGACGAGAACAGTACGAGAACGATGGTCGGGATGACGATCGTCGCGAACAGGTTCTCGCCGCGGCGAAGGACGAGCCGCAGTTCCATCGCGGTCATCGCCGCGATAGCCTGCGCCGGAGCGGCCGGCCGGCTCATCGTCGGCGCCTCCGGTCGCGAACCGGTGCCGCGACGGAATCCGGCGCCTCGTCCGCGGGATCGTCGGCGTGCTCCGCACTCGATCCGGTGAGCTCGAGATAGCGCTCCTCGAGCGTCCCGCCGCTCGTCCGCAGCTCCAGGATCTGGGCACCCCGTGCGGCGCACCAGTCCGCCAGCGTCGCGATGACTGCCGGACTCGGCGCCAGCCCATCGACCCGGTAGCGGCCCGAGACAACGTCGTCGGGCTCGACCGCGACTCTGCCCGGCAGGCCCTCGGCGAAGCGATCCGCCAGCGTTAGGCGGTCCGGCTCCGCAAGTGGCGCCGAAAGGCGGAAGCGAAGGACCGGGAACGAGGCGGCGGTCAGCTCACCTGGGGCGCCCGAAGCGACGATCCGACCGTGATCCAGGATCGCGATCCGATCCGCGAGCCGCTCGACGTCGACAAGGTCGTGGCTGGTCAGAACGATCGTGACGCCTTCCGCCTTCAGCGCAGCGAGCAGCTCGCGGGTAGCTGCTCGGCCCTCGACGTCCATTCCGGCAGTCGGCTCGTCGAGGATCGCGAGCTCGGGCCGTCCGACGAGCGCCAGCGCCATGCCGACGCGCTGTCGCTCGCCGCCGGACAGCCGCCGGTAGCGCGTCCGGGCCGGCACCCCCGTGAGGCCGACGAGCCGAAGCAGCTCATCCACGCGGCGCGGGTCCGCATGGAAACGGGCGTGGAGCCCGACGACCTCGCGAGCCGTCATCCGCGGGTCGATCCCGCCGCCGCCCTGGAGGATGAGCCCGACCCGGGCTCGGTGGGCTCGGCCGGCCCGCCCCGGATCGACGCCGAGGACCCGGACCTCGCCGCCGTCCGGGCGGCGGTAGCCCTCGATGATCTCGACGGTTGTGGTCTTGCCGGCGCCGTTGGGGCCGAGCAGGGCGAAGATCTCGCCCGCTGCGACCCGGAACGAGAGACCGCGCAGGACGGGTCGCCCGTCGTACGCCTTGCGCAGATCGACGACCTCGACGGCGGCCTCGATCGCGTGCGTCGGCCGGTCGGCGACCGCGCCGCTCATCGGTGGGTCGCCGTCATCCGCCGCCGGCGATCAACGCGAACTGGCGCTCGAAGTCCGCGTCCGTGACCTCACCGAACTGGATCGAGCGCAGGATGCCGGCGCGATCGATGAAGTACGTCTGTGGCCGGAGGAGGACCCGGTACGCGTCCTTGATCGCGCCATTCGGGTCGACCACGGTCGGCCACGTCGCTCCGTGGTCCGCGACAAACGTCTTCGCCTGATCGACCGGGTCGAACATCAGGACGCCGACGATCGAGAGCCCACTCGCAGCGTGCTCGACTGCCTTCGCGGCGAGGAGCGGGAATTCCGTCCGGCACGGAATGCACGTCGGGCCCCAGAAATTGAGGATCACCGGCTTGCCGCGCAGGGCCGCGAGGTCGAACGGCTGGCCGTCGAGCGTCGCGCCGGCGACGTTCGGGACGACGCTGCCCTTGGCGATATCCGTCGAACCGTTGCCGGTCCCACCCGGCCCGACGCGGACCCACCCGATGATCGCAATTGCCGCGACGACGGCAACGACGACCAGGACGAGGATTGGCCGGGTCGGCCGGCGTTCCGTGGTCATGCGTCGGGACTCAGCCGCCGACGGTCAGTTGCCCGTTCATCAGCGCGGGATGGATCGAGCACTCGAACTTGTAGGTGCCGGCTGGCAGCGCCGGGATGTCGTACTGCTTCACGGCAGGGCCAGGGAAATCCTTGTTGTCGACCACCTTCTTGCCGCTTGCATCGAGGATGTCGATGTCGTGGGGCGTCCCGGCGTCCTTGTTGTCGAACGTGATCACGAACGGCTTGTCGGCCAGGGCCGTCAGCGTAGAGACGTCGAACTTGACATTCTGGGCGGTGACCGCGAGGCCGCCGGCCGGCCCGCCGGAGCCGCCAGGTCCGCCCGCCGGAGCCGCCGAGCCACCTGGCGCGCCCGCGGTCCCGCCGGCCGCCGAGCTTGGCGGGAACCAGCCTGCATTGAGCGCCACGGCCACGACGACGAGGAAGGCGAACAGCGTGAGGAGACCCTTCGGCCAGATTGGTGCGGGTTCGTTCTCGAGATGGCCGGTCGCATCGGCCCGGACGACCTGGCGGTACTCCTTCCGCGCGTCGGCCAACCAACCGAGGAGCGAGACGATCGTGAAGATCAAGCCGACCGCGAGGACCCAGCCCCCGAACACGAGGCCCGCGAACAGGACGAAGAGGCCGAGCGCGGCGAGGATCGGCCTGAACGACGGGCCGGGCATGTGGACGCCCGGCGGTGGTCCCGCGTGGACCGGCGCCGGCAGGGCCGGATGGTCGCCCGCCACGTGGTCGTAGTCGACGAGTCCCTCACGGCCCCAGTAGAGCAAGGTCAGGATCAGCGCGATCAGCCCGAGGACCAGGATCAGCCCGTTGAACACGAGCCCCAGGAACAGCAGGAAGGTGCCGATCGCGGCGAAGATCGGGGCGTAGGTCGGACCCGGCATATGGATGCCCGGCGGCGTCACCGGCTTGATCCGGCCCGGTCGGCGGCGGCGCGGACCGAGGCGCCGGTACTGGATGAGCCGGCCAACGAAGTACAGGATCACCGGGACGGTGACGAAGACCGGCAGGAGCGCGATGAGCGAGCCCCAGTCGGGGATGACGAGCTTGGCGATCAGACCCAGGAGGCCGTCCCAGATCTTCTGGAGGAGCTCCATCGGTCAGGCGGTGGCCGCGGTCGTGCCGACCATCATTCGTTCGGTGAGCCCGCGACCAGCACGTATGCCATCAGCGCCATCGCGATCCCGAGGATGGCGAGCATCGTGATCCCGGCATAGTCGACATGGCCGTGGGCGAGGGTCGACCAGGCCCACAAGACGACCGAGATGATCACGAAGATGATCCCGGCGACCGCGGCGTTGCGGGGATGGCGGAGCGGGTGCATCGGGCCCTCCGGCCTACAGGATGTACAGGGTCGAGAACAGTGCGATCCACACGACGTCGACGAAGTGCCAGTACAGCGAGGCCGCCTCGACCGCGTCGTGGTGCTTCGAGCTGAACTGGCCCGCGAGGCCGCGATAGAGGATCACCGAGAGCATCACCGCGCCGCCGAAGACGTGGGCCCCGTGGAAGCCGGTGAGCGTGTAGAACGTGGTCCCGAACGGCGTGTCGGAGATCCCGAAGCCGATCGTCGAATAGTCGTAGACCTGGCCGATCAGGAACACGATGCCGAGGACGAGGGTGACCCCGAACGCCCGGATGAAGCCGGTCCGATCGTCGCGCCGGATCGCCCAAACGCCCATCTGGCAGGTGAACGAGCTGATGACCAGGATGAGCGTCAGCCCGGCTGCATACCACGGCTCGGCGTGGAGGTTGAAGTGCTCGGTCAGGGCGGGGTCGCTGGCGACGATCGGCGGCCACTGGACGGACGACGCCCGAATGCTGAAGTACGCCGCGAAGAGCCCGGAGAAGAACATCACCTCCGAGCAGATGAACAGGAGCATCCCGAGGATCGGGTTGCTGATGCCGCCCCGGCTGTCATGGGCGAGGCTCGCCGTCGGGTTCTGCTCGTCGACCGCGTGGCCCGGGTCACCCGTGGTGAGGATGCCGCTGCTCGCGGTCATCAGTGGCCCCCCGTCCGCCCGTGGCGGAGATCGAACAGGGGCCGCTCGGATCGGATCTCCGGCAGGTGGTCGAAGTTGTACGGGGGTGGCGGGGAGCTCGTCGCCCACTCGAGGGTGTTCGCCTCCCACGGGTCGTCGCCGGCGATCTTTCCGGCCCGGAGGGAGATGAAGATGTTCCAGAGCAGCGGCAGCATGCTGGCCGCGATCGTGAACCCGCCGACCGTCGCAAGGAGGTTGAGATCGTTCCAGCCGGCACTCGCGGAGTAGTCGGCGATCCGCCGTGGCATGCCGGCCAGGCCGAGCTGGTGCATCGGGAAGAACGTCAGGTTGAAGCCGGCGAACATCAGGACGAACTGGATCTTGCCCAGGCCCTCGCTGAGCATCCGCCCGGTCATCTTCGGGAACCAGTAGTAGAGCCCGGCCATCACCCCGAACACCGACCCGCCGAACAGGACGTAGTGGAGATGGGCGACGACCCAGTAGGTGTCGTGGAGCGCGAAGTCGACCGGGACCGCGGCCGAGAAGGCGCCATTGATCCCGCCGATCAGGAACATGGTCAGGAACCCGAGCGCGAAGAGGAGTGGCGTCGAGAACGTCAGCTTGCCCCGGAAGAGGGTGAAGATCCAGTTGAACATCTTGACCCCGGTGGGGACCGCGATGAGGAACGTCATCAGGCTGAAGAACGGCAGGTAGACCGAGCCCGTCGTGAACATGTGGTGGGCCCAGACCGAGAAGCCGAGCGCGCCGATACCGGCCGTCGCGAACACGAAGGCGCGGTAACCGAACAGCGGCTTGCGCGAGAAGACGGGCAGGATCTCGCTGATCATCCCCATCGCCGGCAGGACCATGACGTACACCGCCGGGTGGGAGTAGAACCAGAACACGTTCTGCCAGAGGATCGCGTTGCCACCGAATTGCGGATCGAAGAAGTGGCCGCCGCCGACGTTGCGATCGATGAACAGCATGATCAGCGCGCTCGTGAACACCGGCGTCGCCATGAGGACCAGGACGCTCGTCACGAGGACCGTCCAGACGAGGATCGGCATCCGGAACAGCGTCATCCCAGGCGCGCGCATCTTGAAGATCGTGACGAGGAAGTTGATCGACCCGAGGATCGAGCTCGTCCCGATGAGCACGAGGCCCATGATCCAGAGATCCTCGCCATGCCCGACCGAGCCGAGCGGCCGGGCCTGCGCCAGTGGGCTGTAGCTCGTCCAGCCGGCCTGCGCGGCGCCGCCGGTGACGAAGCCCAGGAGCAGCAGGATCCCGCCGAGCGGGAGCATCCAGAACGAGAGCGCATTGATCCGCGGAAAGGCCATGTCGGGCGCGCCGATCTGGAGCGGGACGACATAGTTCGCGAAGCCCGCCAGCATCGGGATGATGAACAGGAAGATCATCACCGACCCGTGCATCGTGAAGAGCTGGTTGTAGACGCTCTCGTCCTTGAGGATCTGGAGCCCCGGCTGGGCGAGCTCGGTCCGGACGAGGAGGGCCATCATCCCGGCCAGGAAGAAGAACACGAACGAGTTGACGATGTAGAGGATCCCGATCTTCTTGTGATCGGTGGTCGTCACCCATTCGTACAGCCCGCTCCGGTAGGTGGAGGCGGCGGGCGTCAGCGTCGTGGTCGCCATCGGAGCTCCCTTACTGGACCGTGAGCGTGCCGAACATCAACGTGGGATGGATCGAGCACTCGAACTTGTAGCTGCCTGCGGGCAGGGCCGGGATCGAATAGTCCGTGACGGCGGGCCCGGTGATCGCCTTGTCGTTGGTGACCCTCGTTCCGGTCCCGTCGAGGATCTGGACATCGTGCGGGATGCCGGCGTCCTTGTTGTCGAGATGGATCGTGAACCCGGTGGTCGGCGCGGTCAGCGTGGACTGGTCGAACTTCACGTTCTGGGCGGTCAGGGGGATCGACGGGCCGGCTGCCGCTCCGCTCGGCGCCGGCGCCGGGGTGGCGTTCGCCGCCGCGACCTGCTTGGTGTACCAGGCCTGGAAGTCGGCCGGCGCCAAAGCGTGCACGTCGAAGACCATGATCCGGTGGCCGACGCCGCAGAGTTCGGCGCACTGGCCGCGGTAGGTCTGGCCGGCATCGTCGGACGGGATCTCGAGGTCGAACTGGTTGACGATCCCCGGCACGACATCGCGCTTGAAGAGGAAGTGCGGGACGTAGAAGGCATGGATCACGTCCGGGCTCTGGAGGAAGACGTGGGTCGTCTGGCCGGCCGGCAGGAACAGTCCGCCGTCCGGCCCCTCGGGCGCCGTGATCGTGAAGACGGGCTTCGTGTCGGCCTGCGCGTCGGCGGGCAGGTACTGGAACGACCACTGGAACTGACCGGCGACGGCGCGGACCTTCAGGTCCGGCTTGGCGCTGACGGCCTCGACACTGTTGAGGGTCTGCCACGAGATGATGAACAGGAAGATCACGATTGCGGTCGGGACGAGCGTCCAGATGATCTCGGCGACGTTGTTGCCGTGGGTCTGCGGCGGCAGGACGTCGTCGCCCGGCTTGCGGCGGTAGCGGACGACCGTCCAGATGATCAGGCCCTCGACGATGACGAAGATCACGACGGCGATGGCGAAAACGATGTCGTAGAGGTTCCGGATCTGCTGGCCCTCGACGCTCTTCGCGTCGGGCGGGAAGAAGCTCCGCCAGATCGCGGGGCCGTTGAGGGCCACGAGAGCCAGCAGCGCGACCCCGACGACGGCGGCAATCAGCCAGCCGAAGATCGTGGTCGTTGATGGCCTGCTGCCGGGGGCGGACGACATCGACATCCTCGAACTCGGTTGACGGCGCCGGAAACCGGAGCGGACGGCGTCGCCAGGTGGAGATCGGAGCCGGCCAGAAGGCCGCGTCCGACACGGGTCGGAACGCCGCCCATCATAGCGGAGGCGCCTCGTCAGGGGTGCCGTCCGGACACCGCCCCCGTCCGCCGCGAACAGGGCGGGCGGAGCGGCCGGACCCGGGGCCGACGCGAACCCGTCTTCGTGCGACGATGCCCACGATGGAATTTCCTCGTTCGAGCAGCCGCCGGGCGATCGCGACCGGCCGCGGCGGTTTGGCCGCCTGCACAGGGCTCGTCGCCGGCCTTGCCTTCGCCCCCGCCGTCCTGGCCCACGGGCCCGTCCCTGCCGAGGCCCCGACACTGGCGAACCTGGCGTTCGGCTGGACGTTCGAGCCGGCGGTCACGCTGCCCCTGCTGGCGGTCGCGATCACGTGGCTGCGAATCGTCGGCCGGATCGATCGGGCGCATCCGGCCAACCCGGTGCCCCGGCGGCGGAGCGTCGCCTTCCTCGGAGGCCTGGCCGCGATCGCCGTCGCCCTGCTGTCCGGGATCGACGCGTACGACACGACCCTCTTCTCGATCCATATGGTCCAGCACCTCCTGCTGACCATGGTCGCGGCGCCGCTGATCGCCCTCGGGGCGCCGATCACGACCCTCCTCCGTGCCGCCTCGCCGCATGTCCGCCGAACGGTGATCCTGCCGATCCTCCACTCCCGCATCATGAAGGTCCTGAGCTTCCCGGTCGTCGCCTGGCTCCTGTTCGCCGGCGTGATGTGGGGAACGCACTTCTCGCCGCTGTTCGACGCGTCGCTGGAGAACCCGTTCATCCACGACCTGGAGCACGGCCTGTACCTCGGCGCCGCCCTGCTGTTCTGGTGGCCGGCCGTCGGCCTCGACCCCAGCCCGTGGCGGATCCCGCACCCGGTCCGGGCGATGTACGTGTTCCTCCAGATGCCGCAGAACACGTTCCTTGCCGTGACGATCCTCAACTCGAGCGTGGTCCTGTACGCCCACTACGCGACCCAGGCGCGCTCGTGGGGGCCGCCGGTGCTCGAGGACCAGCAGCTCGCCGGCGCCCTGATGTGGATCACTGGTGACGTCCTGTTCCTGACGGCGATGGCGGCGATCCTTGCCGGCTGGATGCTCCACGAGAAGTCCCAGGAGGCAGCCGTCGACCGGCGCGTTGACCGCGAGCGGATCGCGATCCGGGAGCGCGAGGTCCGCCTCGCCGAACGCCTTGCGGCGGAGCGCCCCAGCCGCTAGGGGAGCCGGCGTTCGCGAGGCGAGTCTCCGAGACTCAAGTCGCGGCGAAGCAAGCGCGGCCCAAGCCCGGAATCGTCGACTGTGGACGCGAGCCACGCTCCGCGATTGCCCGCTCGAGTCTGCCCGCACTCAACCGGCGGGCGGGATCGGCGCCTCGAGGAAGGCTCGGTAGCGCTCAGGATCCACGTTGCCGCCCGACACGACGGCGACGATCGGCCCCGCGAGGCCGCCGAGCCCCGCCTCGGCCGATCGGAACGCCATCGCCGCGACCGCCAGGGCACCCGACGGCTCAACGACCAGCCGGCTCTCCTCGGCCGCGAGCCGGACGGCGGCGGCGATCTCAGCCTCGGACACGGTCACGATATCGTCGAGCAGGCGCGCCAGGTGGGCGAAGTTGCGCCGGCCGATCGCGGTCGTCCGGGTGCCGTCGGCGATCGTGCGCGAGGCGTCCGCGGCCGACCAGCGCACGATCCGGCCCTCCCGGAGCGATGCCTGCGCGTCGGCGGCCAGCTCGGGCTCGACGCCGATCAGCCGCGCCCCGGGCGCCAGCGCCCGGAGCGCGACCGCGACCCCGCTCGCGAGTCCGCCGCCGCCGATCGGGACGACGACTGCGCGGATATCGGGCCGGTCCTCGGCGATCTCCAGACCGACCGTTCCCTGGCCCGCGATGATCCGGTCGTCGTCGTACGGCGGGATGATCGCCAGGCCGCGCTCGGCGGCGATCCGCTCGGCCACAGCCTGGCGCTCCTCGCTCGAGGTGCCGACGACGACGACCTCGGCTCCGTCCGCCTCGACCCGGGCCTTCTTGAGGGCCGGCGCGTCCGACGGCATGACAACCACCGCCAGCGCTCCGAGCAGCCGGGCAGCGCGGGCGACGCCCTGGGCGTGGTTCCCCGACGAGTAGGTGATGACGCCGCGCGCGCGCTCCTCGGCGGTCAGGGACGCCACTGCCACGTATGCCCCGCGGATCTTGAAGGAGCCGATCGGCTGGAGCGACTCGGCCTTGAGGAAGCGCCGCGCCTCCGGCCGCCCGAACGGGACGAGCGGCGTCCGGATCGCGATCCCACGGAGCGTCGCCGCAGCCTCACGGACGGCGTCGATCCCGACGAGCGCGGCCACCTCCTCGACCGTCATCCGCCGCGGGCCACGATCCGTTGGCAATCGATGCAGTGAGCCGCCCACGGCAGGGCGTCGAGCCGCTCCAGGGCGATCGCGCGGCCGCACCGGTTGCAGGTCCCGTACGTGCCGTCGTCGAGCCGGCGGAGGGCCTCTTCGACAGCGGCGAGATGCTGGGCGTTCCGATCCCGCAGGGCGAGGTCGCGCTGCTGCTCGAAGACCTGGGTCGCCGCGGCGGCCTGGGATCCGTAGGTCATCGGCCCTGGCGCAACGATGCGCGCGGCGATCTCGATCCGGAGCCGGTCGCGCTCGGCGACGAGGAGCGCGCGCGGGTCCTGGAGGAGCGGGTCGAACACGCCCCGGATCGTACGCCGTCAGATCGGCGGCTGGTCGTTGCAGGCCGTTCCGCGGAACCGTCGCCTATACTCCGGGGGAGTACCAAAATTCTTCGACGAATGGAGTTGTCCACATGCCGATCGAGAAGGATCCCGTCTGCGGGATGGACGTCGACACGACCGCGACCGACCTCAAGCTCGAGCACGACGGGACCACGTACTGGTTCTGCGGCAAGGGCTGCCTGCTCGAGTTCAGGGACGACCCGAAGCGCTTCCTCGACCCGGAGCACGAGCCGTCGATGTGACCGTCGGATAAGCGCCAGGTGATCGCGATCGAGGACACTGGCGGCGGCGATTCGGGACCGGGCACTCCATCGGCGGGGTCGATCGCCGAACTGTCGGCTGTGCCGAGGAGTGCCAGACCATGTGGACCCGTTTCCGGACCTCGATCCGCGTCGTTCCCCCGACCGTCGTCCTCGCCGCCATCGCGCTCGCCAGCGAGGCCGGGCAGCGCTGGTGCTGACGGTGGCCGGCACCAGCGCGCCGGCCTGACCGTCAGGTGCGGCCGCCCGTCTCCGAGCCGGTGGTGAGCCTCGATGCGATGTAGACCGGGATGGTCGAGAGGAGGATCAGGACGAGCGCGACGACGTTCACGATCGGCCGCTGGTTCGCGACATGCTGGAACGTGTTGTAGATCCAGAGCGGGATCGTCTCCTGCGTCCCGGCCGTGAACGTCGTGACCACGATCTCGTCGAAGGACAGGGCGAAGGCCAGGAGCCCGCCGGCGAGGACGGCAGTCCGGATCGTCGGGAAGGTGATGTAGCGGAACGTCTGCCAGGTGTCGCCGCCGAGGTCCATCGACGCCTCCTCGATCGTTCGCGAGGTTCGTCGCAGGCGCGCCACGACGTTGTTGTAGACGACGACGATGCAGAACGTGGCGTGGCCGATGACGATCGTCGCGGTCGAAAAACCGATGCCCGACGTCCGGACGGTGGCGTTGAGCGCGAGACCGGTCACGATGCCGGGCAGCGCGATCGGCAGGACCAGGGACAGGGAGAACAACTCGCGGCCGAAGAACCGGAATCGGTGGATCGCGAATGCGGCGAGCGAGCCGAGGATGATCGAAATCAGGCTCGATGACAGCGCGACCTGGATGGACAGGCCAAGTGCCTCGCGGACCGACTCATTGTCCCAGGCCGCTCCGAACCACTGGGTGCTGAACTGGCGGATCGGCCACACCTGGATCCGCTCGGCGTTGAACGCGTAGAGGGCGATGATGAAGATCGGGATATAGAGGAAGGCGAGGACGAGGGCCGTCGCCGCCCGGAGCAGCCAGCGGCCCATCACAGCGCCTCGAACGCGCCGAGGCGCCGGGCGACGAACAGGTAGATCGCCATGATCCCGATCGGGACGAGGGTGAATGCGGCGGCCAGCGGGACGTTCCCGGACACGCCCTGCTGCTCGAAGATGACGTTGCCGATGAACTGGTTGTTCGAGACCAAGGTCGGCGTGATGTAGTCGCCGAGCGTCAGCGAGAACGTGAAGATCGAACCGGCAGCGAGCGCCGGCAGGACGAGCGGCAGAACGATCCGCCGGAAGGTGGTCGCGCTTCGACCGCCCAGGTCGGAGCTCGCCTCGAGGAGCGAGCGAGGGATCCGCTCCAGGCCGGCGTAGACCGGCAGGATCATGTACGGCAGCCACAGGTAGGCGAAGACGATCCCCGCCCCGAGCTCCGAAGGGTAGAGGCCGGCCGGTCCGAGCCCGAACCGCTGGAGCGCCCAGTCGAGAGGCCCGTTGGGCGCCAGGATGAGGCGCCACGCATAGACCCGGACGATGTAGCTCGCCCAGAGCGGCAGCAGGCACAGCATGAACAGGATCGATCGAGTCCGCGGACCCGCGATCTGGGCCATGTACCAGGCGATCGGGAACGCGATCAGCATGTCCACGATCGTCACGGCCGTTGCGAAGATCAGGGTCCGGAGCGCGACCGTCCGGAATACGGGCTGCTCAACGATCTGGCGGACGTTGTCCAGGGTGAACTGATGGACGATCCGGCCCGTCCGGCCGTCGAACATCCAGAAGGCGGTCACGAGCAGCAGGGCCAGCGACCCGAGGTAGACGACGCCGAACCAGCCCGTCGGGGGCGCCAGAAGCAGGATCCGCTGGAGGCGCGGGCGCCGGTAGAGGGCGCCAAGGAGCCGCCTGCGGAAGCCGTTTGCCGGGAGCCGCGAGTCGGCGTTCGTGGTCGTCATCGACACCGGATGGGGGACGGGTGGGCGCCCGACCGGCTGGCCGAGCGCCCGATGCTCATGGGTCGACGGATCTCGAGACGGTGCTCAGCTGCCGGCCTTGATCCCCTGGTATGCCGTGACCCACTGGTCGTACGGGATGCAGGTCTGGCCACGGCTGTCGCCGCAGTCCGCCTGGGGTGTCTTCCAGAAGCTGATGGCGCTGTAGAACGCCTGGTCGTTGACGCTGTACAGGGTGCAGAAGTTCTTCACGCCGTACGAGCCGTAGGTCTTGTCGAGCTCGGTGCAGGCCTTCGGATTGGCGGGTGCCTCACCGAAGTACTCGGCGACCTGGGTCTGGACATGGGGAGTGACCATCCAGGCCATCCACTTATACATGCAGTTCGGGTGCTTGGCCTGCGACGCGAGCATCCAGGTGTCGGCCCAGCCGGTCATCCCCTCGCTCGGCACAATTGCGCTGACCTTGACCCCGGCCGCCTTGAGGGTGTTTGTCTGGTACGGCCAGGTCGTCCCGACCACGGTGGCGCCGCTCGTGAAGTTCTCGATCTCGTCGGTGTAGGCCTCCCAGTACTTGCCGATCGAGCCATGCTGGGTCTTGAGCAGCGCGATGGCCGCGTCGAACTGGGGCTGCGTCAGCTCGTACGGATCGGTGATGCCGAGCTCCGGGCTGTGCGTCTTGAGATAGAGAGCCGCATCGGCCACGTAGATCGAGCCGCCATACGCGGTGATCTTGCCCTTGTACGCCGCCATCTTCGCCGGATCGAAGGTGACGTCCCAGCTCGTCGGGGCCGGCGTCACGAGATCCGTCCGCCACATCAGGGTGTTGCCACCCCAGCCGTGGGAGACGCCGAAGTGCTTGCCGTTGACCGTGTTGTGGGCCGGCGACTGGAGGAACGGGCTGATGTCCTTGAAGTCCGGGATCAGGTCGACGTTGACCTCGGCCACGTCGCCCCGGTTGATCAGCGTGTTCGACGCATCACCGCTCGCGGACACGCCGTCGTAGAGCCCACCCCCACCGCCCTGCATGAGCGACACCATCGCATCCGAGGTGTCAGCCGGCTTGACGTTGACCTTGGCGCAGTCCGGGTTGGCCGCGATGAATGGGTGGACCCAGTCGTATTCCTTGACGTTCGAGCCGTCCTCGGCGTAGCCGGCCCAGACGATGATGTCGAGCTCGCCCTCGCCAGCGCCGATCGAGGTCGGCAGGTTGGAGCTCGGTCCGCCCGATGCCGAGGCGGCCGCCGACGGCGATGCGCCGGAGCTTGACGATGCGGGGCCCACGCTCGGCGCGGTCGAGGCGGTGGTCGGCGCCGGCGTCGTTCCGGACGAACACGCGGCAACCACGATAGCGACGCTGCCCGCGACGGCGAGCCATGACCGGGATCTCATGCTGCTCCTCCTCCAGGTGTTTCGATCGCGAAGTTGTGCTGACGTTTCCAGATCAGCCGGACCGCCTTGCCGCTCAGGGCCAGCGCATCCATCGACGAGGTGGTGAGGTTCTGCTGGGTGACGACAAGGTCCGCGCCGGCATCGAGGGCCACGACGAACCGGGTATCGGGACCGAGGTAGACGACGCTTCGGATCCGACCAGGCGCGCTTGTCTCGTCGGCGCCGACGGTGTCGCCGGGTTCGGCGAGGCGAATCTTCTCGGGTCGAACGGTGAAGATGCCGTCCTCACCGATGATCGCCCGCGCGGCGTCGCCTCGGATCAGGTTCGACGTCCCGACGAACCCTGCGACGAACGCCGTCGCGGGCTTCTCGTAGACGTCGGCCGGCGCGCCGACCTGCTCGATCCGGCCACGGTTGAAGACGGCGAGGCGGTCGCTCATCGTGAGCGCCTCTTCCTGGTCGTGGGTGACGTAGATGAACGTGATCCCGACTTGCTGCTGGATTGCCTTCAGCTCGATCTGCATCTCCTCGCGGAGCTTGAGGTCGAGCGCACCCAGCGGCTCGTCGAGGAGGAGGACCCGGGGCCGGTTCACGAGGGCCCGCGCAAGCGCGACCCGCTGGCGCTGGCCGCCCGACAGCTGGCTCGGCTTGCGTCGGTCGTAGCCGGTCAGGCGGACCATGTCGAGGGCCTCGCCCACACGCCGGATCCGCTCCGCCTTCGGGACCTTCCGGACGAGCAGGCCATAAGCGACATTGTCGGCGACGGTCATGTGCGGGAACAGGGCGTAGTCCTGGAAGACGGTGTTGACGTCGCGCACGAACGGCGGCTGGTTCGAGACGTCGACCCCGTGGAGGAGGATCCGGCCAGCAGTCGGCAGCTCGAAGCCCGCGATCATGCGGAGCGTCGTCGTCTTGCCCGAGCCCGACGGGCCGAGCATCGAGAAGAACTCGCCGTTGCGGACGTCGAGATCGATGTGATCGACGGCCGTGACGGGGCCGCTGGCCGATGCGCCCGGGATCGACGCGGCCACGCGCCGGCCGACGGCGTCGTCGCCGAAGGTCTTCGTCAGGCCCTCGAGGCGGATGGCGGGGACGCCGCCGCGTTCGGCCGGCGCAGTCGCCGGATCGGGTGTGATCGTCTGAGCGGAAGGCGCCAAGCGGGTCCTCGTGATCGGGGGACGCGAGCGTCGAGCGCAGCGAGCGCGGGGCGATGCCGCACTGTGCGGCGCAGTTCTTCCCCATGTCAAGGAGCGGCGGAGGCCGTCGCGCGGAGCGGGCGTGGCGTCCTAGACTGCCGCCCGTGCCGATCCGCCCGCTTCCGCCCGCCGCCGCTCGCCTCGCCGGGATCTTCGCCTTGATCGCGGTGATCGCCGGTTGCGAGGCAGGACCGGCCCCGCCCACGCCGCCGATCTCTCCCGGCTCGTCGGGCGCCCCGCGCGAGGTCAACATCATCCTCAAGGACTGGATCTTTCTGCCAGACCCGGTCGACCTGGTCCCGGGCGAGACCGTCGTCTTCCACATCGTCAACGGCGGGCTTGAGATCCACGAGGCCGTCATCGGTGACCAGGCCGTCCAGGACGCCTGGGAGGCGGCCGAGGCGGCGGTCGCCGATCCGCCGCCCGGCCCGACGCCGGTCGTGAGCGTCGCGCCAGACGTCGCCGGGATCCGGGTCGTCGTCCCGTCGGGGCAGAGGCTGGATGTGACGTGGACGGTCCCGGCGGACCGGGCGGCGCTTGCGCGACTGCTGATTGGATGCCACATCCCCGGACACTGGGCGAAGGGAATGCGGGCCGCGATCCGGATTGCTCCCGGCGGCGGCTGACCGCCGCGAACCGGTGCTAGGATTCGGGCCCGTCGACGCGGCGGCATCGCGAACCTTAACGGAGCCGGTCGAGGAGAACCAACCCCATGACCTATGTGATCGCAGAGCCGTGCATTGACGTGCTCGACATCTCGTGCGTCTCGGTCTGCCCGGTCGACTGCATCCACTACGAGGAAGGCACCGACCGCAAGCTGTTCATCGACCCCAACGAGTGCATCGACTGCGGGGCCTGCGAGCCGGAGTGCCCGGTGAACGCGATCTTTCCCGAGGAGTCGCTGCCGGCCGAGTGGGCGAGCTACACGAAGATCGACGCCACGTGGTACACGGACAAGGCCGCGGCCCGGGCGATGGTCGACGAGCTGAAGCCGGCCTGAGCGTGCCTCGGTGACGTCACCCGAGCCACGGGCCGTCTTCGGGGCGTTCACGCTAGCCATCCAGGCCCGCGATAGCGCAGCGATCCGCGAGCTGACCCATCGGGATTTCGTCGGGACCTATCCCCAATCGGGTGAAGTGATCCGGGGCGTGGACAACCTGTGCGCCATCCTCGAGAACTACCCGGGCGGGTACGAGGACAAGGGCCTCGATCGCGTCGTCGGGAGCGAGGATCGCTGGGTCGTCACCCCGGCCCTGACCCTGCTCAGGATCGAAGGCGCCGGCGACACGTTCACCGGAGTCCAGAAGGCGGTCTATCCCGACGGCTCGGAATGGGAGGTCGTCTCCATCGGCGAGGTCCGCGACGATCGGATCTGGCGCCTCCAGTCGTTTTTCGCGCCGGTCTTCGAACCGCCGGCCTGGCGATCGGCCTGGGTCGAGGTCGACAACGGCTGATCCGGTCCGCCCTACACTCGGGCCCTGATGCGAATCGTTTCCCTGCTGCCGTCCGCGACCGAGATCGTGTGCGCCCTCGGCCTGCGCGACGAGCTGGTCGGCGTTACCCACGAGTGTGACTGGCCGCCCGAGGTCGTCGGCCTGCCGGTGATGACCAGCAACGCCCTCGACCTGGCCGGCGCGTCGAGCCGCGAGATCCATCGCCGGGTCGGTGACGCGGTCCACGGCGGCTCGGCGATCTACCACCTCGACGAAGCCGCGCTCGAGGCAGCCGACGCCGATCTGATCCTGACGCAGGAGCTGTGCACGGTCTGCGCCGTCGGCTACCGCGAAGTCAACGACGTGGTGCGGGCGCTCGAGATGGACACGACGGTCGTATCGCTCGAGCCGACGTCGGTCGAGGGCATCCTCAACACGATCGCGACCGTCGGCGCCATGGCCGAGGCCGAGGACGCGGCCGTCGAGCTCGTCGAGGGCCTGCGCGCCCGTCTCGGCGCGATCGAGGCGAAGGCTCAGGAACGGCGCGAATCCGGGTTCGTCGGGCCTCGCGTCGTCGGGCTCGAATGGCTCGACCCGCCGTTCGCGGTCGGTCACTGGGTCCCCGACCAGATCCGGCGGGCCGGCGGCTGGGATCTCCTCGGCCAGGACGGCAGCCCGGCCCGGCCGACCAGCTGGGACGCGGTCGCCGACGTCGACCCGGACCTGCTCCTGCTCATGCCATGTGGCTACCACCTGCGCGAAACGGTCCACGAATGGAATCGGACCGCGCTTCCCGACTGGCTCGAGGAGCTCTCGGCGATCCGGCGGGGCCATCTGATCGCGCTCGACGGGTCGTCCTATTTCTCGCGGCCGGGACCGCGGGTCGTGGACGGGATCGAGATGCTCGCGGAGATCTTCGACCCTGAGGCCTTCCGCGACCTTTCGCCGCCGACCGGCTGGACGCCGATCGACTGACCGTGGCTCGCTCCGTGCCGGCGTCCGCGCCCCTCTCGACCTTTGCCTGCCTGTGGTGCGGCCGATCCTGGACGACCCGCTCACCCGACGACCTCGAAGGCTTCGCGAAACTCTGCCCCGACTGTCTCGGCAGGGCCGGCGACAACGAGTTCCTGAGGTTCCGGCTGAGGGCCGCGCTCGAGGCTCGGGCCGCCGCTTCCACTTCGGCGCCGCCTCCGCCGCCAGTGACGCCGGGCCCGCCCGCGGCGCCGCCTCGGCCCGACGCGGCGCCCCCGTCAGACGCCGAGATGATCGCCTACTATGCCGCCCGCGCCCCCGAATACGACGACTGGTACCTCCGCCGCGGCCGGTACGAGCACGGGCCGATCCACGACGCCGCCTGGAATGCCGAGCTCGACGCGGCGGGCCGCTGGCTCGACGGACTGCCGATGAGCGGCCGGATCGTCGAGCTGGCGGCCGGCACCGGCTGGTGGTCGCCGCTCCTGGCCTCGAAGGGCGAGCTCTGGATGACCGACGCGGCCGAGGCGCCCCTCGAGCGCGCCCGGGAGCGACTCGTCGCCCATCGCCTGCGCGCCCACCTCCACGTCCGCGACGCCTGGGCCGAACCGGAGGGCGAGCCGGCCAACGCCCTGTTCGCCGGGTTCTGGCTCAGCCATGTCGAGCGCGATCGGACCGCCGCGTTCCTCGGTCTCGCGGCGCGCTGGCTCGCGCCTCGCGGCCGGATCGCGCTGATCGACTCGCTGCCGGATCCCCGATCGGGCGCCGTCGACCACCCGGCGCCTGCCGACGATCGCTCCGTTCGTCGCCTGGACGACGGCCGGGAGTTCACGATCGTCAAGGTCTACCGGACTGCCGACGAGATCGCGGCGGCGCTCGCCGCGGCGGGCTTTCGCGAAGTCGCGGTGACGACGACCGGTCGCTTCTTCATGCTCGCGACCGCCCTCCGGGAATAGCGCGGTCGCCGGCCCGCAAGTCGCCGATTTCGTTGCGCCGGACGGGCGTCGCAGGCTCGCCCGGCCGGGATCCCATGCGATAATCCGGCCCGATGACGACGCCACTCAGCGGGAAGACCATTGCGACGGTCGGCTCCGGGGTGATGGCCGAGGCGATGATCGCCGGCCTCCTCCGGGGCGAGCTCGTCGCGCCCGACCAGATCGTCGCGAGCCATCCCCGGCCCGAGCGGCGCGACCACCTCCGCGCCGAGTACGGCATCCGCGTCGCCGACGCCAACCTCGAGGCGATCGACGGCGCGGACGTCGTCCTGCTCGGGATCAAGCCCCAGATGCTCGCCAGGGTCGGCCGCGAGATCGGGCCGATGCTGAAACGCGGACAGGTCGTCCTGTCGATCCTCGCCGGCGCAACGACCACAGCTCTGATCGGGACCCTTGGCCACGACCAGGTGATCCGGGCGATGCCGAACACGCCGGCCCGGCTCGGCAAGGGCGTGACCGTCTGGTACGCCACGCCGGAGACGACGGCCGAGCAGCGCGAGCAGGCGGGAGCGCTCCTCGGCGCCCTCGGGATCGAGCTCGAGGTCGACGACGAGAAGATGGTCGCGATGGCCACCGCAGTCTCAGGCACCGGCCCGACCTACGTCTTCCTCGTCATGGAGGCCCTGATCGACGCGGCCGTCCACCTCGGCTTCCCGCGCCATATCGCCCACGACCTCGTCGTCGAGACGCTCGAGGGCAGCACGCTTTTCGCCAAGCAGTCCGGGATGCACCCGGCCGAGCTCCGCAACATGGTGACCTCGCCGGGCGGGACGTCGGCTGCTGCTCTCCACGAGCTTGAATCCGGCCGGCTCCGGACCGTGCTGTCCGAGGCCGTCTGGGCCGCGTTCCGGCGGACCGTCGAGCTCGGCGACCAGCTCGAGGCGAGCGTCGGTCGACCGACTCCCGAGACCCCCAGAAGGCCGTGACGGCACTCGCCACCGACCGTCTCGTCGACCTCCGGCGCGGCGCTCTCGGCGACCTCCGGGCCATCGATTTCCGTTCCCCGACGCGCAACTACTGGACGGACGAGGCGGCGATCCACGATCGATTCGTGGCCGTCTGGGCGGGCCTCGACGACGCCGCCTGGCGACTGCCCGGCGCGGCTCCGTCGGACGCGGGCGGCGCGGACTGGTCGCTCCTCGATCACGTCGGCCACGTCGTCGACTGGTGGGAGCTCGCGACCGACTACGTCGACGACGTTCTTCGCGGCTCGAGCTGGCCGACCGACCACGATTACGATGAGGGCGGCGATTTCGACGCCCTGAACGAACGCCGCCGGCCCAGGTTCGTGGACCTCGCTCCGGCCGAGCTGCAGGCCCGTGGGATCGTCGCCCACGAGCGGATCCTGGCCGTCGCGGGGCAGCTTCCCGACGACACGATCCGGAGCGACGCCGCGTGGGGCTGGATCCACCAGGTCCTCCACGGTCACGCGCTCGACCACCTGACCGTCCTCGAGCCATGGGCCGATACCCTCCGCCAGCGCCAGGCCCAGAACGATCCGTTCGGTCCGGACCCCCAGCCGAGCCGGTCGACCCTGGCGGCCGACCGCGAGCGATTCCGGACGACCGATGCATCCGTCCTGACTGAGTTCGAGCGCCGCATTGCTGCCATCCCGCAGGGGGTATGGGCGGTGCCGACCGGCGCCGACTGGACGTTCGCCGATCACGTCGGCCACCTGGCGGCCTGGTTCGAGCGCGGAGCCGACGCGCTCGAGGCCCACGCCCACGGCGCTCCCTGGGCCGACATCCCGGCCGAAGGGATCGACGCCTGGAACGAGCGCCACGTCGTCGCCACGCGGGGAACGCCGCCGGCCGAGCTCCGGCGCCGATTCGCGGCCGGCCGCGACCGGCTCCGGACGGCGATTGCTCGCATGACCGACGAGGAATGGCTCGATCCCGAGGGATTCAGCTGGGCCTACGACGACCTCCACGGCCACGTCCGCGCCCATCACGCCATGATCGGGCGATGGGCCGCCCGCGTCGGCTGGCCGCCGACCGCGGCCCGCCCGCCGGATCGGTTGGACTCGCAGCCTGTCACCAGGGAGGATTGATGAAGCTCGCAGACGGATCGGACAGCACCATCAGGTCGGCCTCAACGGCGCTCACCGCCACAGGTGGCCTGTCGATCGAGCGGATCGTCGCAGTCGATAGCCCGCGTGAGTTCCGCGTCCATCCCCGCGACCGGGCCGTCGCGCTGACTCAGGATGTCGCGGGGGCGCGCCAGGTCCTCGTGCTCTCATTGCGCGCCGGCTCTCTGATCCAGGTCACTGCCTCGGAGAAGGACGTTGCGGACCCCCAGTGGTCGCCGGACGGCCGCCGCCTCGTGTTCACCCGCGGCGACGAGATCCGGATGGTCGACATCGATGGCGGCCGGGACGTCCTCGTCTTCGGCCACCCGGCCGGGGTCGCGATGCCGCGCTGGTCGCCCGACGGGCAGCGGATCGCGTTCACCTCGCGCCGCCGCGGCTGGACCCAGGTCGATGTCGTGGACGCGCCGGTGCCACGCCGCGGTCGCCCGCGTAGGGCCGCCGATCCGCGCCCGCCGGAGCCGCGGACGCTGACCGCGGTCGGCTATGACGTTGACGACTTCGTCTGGTCCGCCGACGGCGCGACGATTGCGGTGACGACGTTCCGGGCGCCGCAGTTCGCGGTCGCGGAGATCCACCTCGTCGACGTGGCGGACGGGACCGAGCGGCGGATCGCGGGTGGCGGCTCGGAATGGGCGGCGGGCGCCCGGGCGATGCCCGGTGGCGGGTTCCTCTACCTCAGCGACGCCGATGGCTGGTTCCAGGTCGTCCGGGTGTCGGCGGACGGCCGGGAGCGGACCATCCTGACGACCGGCAACCGCGAGCACGGCGAGCCGTCGGGAGGCTACGGCTATGCGGCGCTGCCCTCGCCCGACGGCGAGCGCTTCGTCCACGCCGCCATCCATGACGGCCTGATGGACCTGGTCGTGGCTCCGATCGGCGGATCGACGCCGGTCAAGCGCGGCCGCGGCCGGCCCCCGAAGAACCCGCCGCCGTCGGTCGCTGGTGTTGCCGGTTCGGGCCAGGTCGTGAACCCGTGGCCCGGCGTCTGGCGATCGGTCGGGTTCACGTCGGATGGAGCGTGGCTCGCGGCCGTCGGCGAGAGCCAGGACCGGCCGCAGGACCTGTGGCTGCTCCCGGTCTCGGGCGTCGCGCCCGAGGGCTCACGGGCGCGCCAGGTCACCAGCTCGATGCCGGCCGTTCTCGCGGCGGCGTTCCGCCCGGACCGGACGATCGCGGGCGAGCGGATTTCGTTCAAGGCCCGCGATGGGCGCCGGATCGAGGGCACGCTCTGGCGGCCCGCGTCGGCCACGGGCAAGCGCGGCGCAACCCGCGTCCCGACGGTGGTCTATCCCCACGGTGGGCCCACGTGGCAGGCCTACCGGGCGTGGGTCCCGTTCAAGCAGCTTCTCGCGCGTGAGGGCTTCGCGTTCCTCGACATCGACTTCCGTGGCTCGACCGGCTACGGCCGCGACTTCCGCAACGCCAACCACGACGAGTGGGGCCATGCGGACACGTTCGACATGATCGACGGCGCCCGCTGGGCCGTCGCGCAGCCGTGGTCGAACGGGCGGCTCGGGATCTACGGCGGCTCGTACGGCGGCTACCTCGTCCTGAGCGCGCTCGTCGAGGAACCCGCCCTCTGGCAGGCGGGCGTCGACCTGTACGGCGACTCCGAGATCGCGCAGAGCTTCCACCATGGCGACCGGCCCGGCCGCCTCGACCTGGCCCGGATGATGGGATCGCCCGACGACCCCGATCGGGCGGAGCTCTACCGGCGGGGCTCGCCGCTGTACAAGGCCGAGCGGATCGAGGCGCCGCTGCTGATCCTCCACGGCCGGAAGGACAAGCGGGTCGTGCCGCTGATGACGGAGAAGATGGTCGAGGCGCTCGAGATCGAAGGCAAGTACCACGAAGTCCACTGGTACGACGAGGAGGGCCACGGCTGGGAGCGTCGCGAGAACAAGCGCGACGCCTTCAACAGGATCCGGGCGTTCCTGCGCCGCCACCTGATGGACGACCTGACGGCGACCGCCGACGACGGCGCGGCTCGCAAGGGCGGTGGCTAGATCCGCCGGATGGGTCCGCCGGGCAGCGGATTCTTGCCGAATCGGCGGGTGTCGCCTGTTACGCGGGACATCTTCTGGCTCCGATCGCCTGGTGTGCGTGGCGATTCTGGACGCGTAGGCGAGTCCCGCCTACCAGCCTGAAATTCAGCCCTCGCGCGTCTAGGGGCTGCCAGGCAGGCGCCCGATGCGTCGTCGGCGACGGTGATAGGTCCGTCGGGACCCGCGGGCCGCGCTCGCGCCTTTGTCGCTGTCGCCGTCGTTCTCGGCGTCGCCGTGCGCGTCGTCCGGGTTCGTGTCGTCGCCCGGGCCCTCGCCGTCGCGGAACGGGATCACGCTGATCATCCCGTTCGTCTCGAGGAAGACGAAATGCGCCTCGTCCACCGACAGCAACTGGTTCTGGCGCAAGGCGACCCCGAGCTCGCGATCGCTGATCCCCTCATGCCGGAGGTTGTCCCACAGGACGACCCCGTCTTCCACGAGAAGCGTCGGCTCGCCGTCGAGGGCGTTCCGGAGCCACGTCCAGCGATCCGCCGCGGCATGCAGGAGCAGGTCGAGCGCCAGGATCACGAACGCAGCGAGGAGCCCGCCGAGGAGCGACGTGTTCTGGCCGACCATCGCGTTCTGGACGGCGTTCGAGATGACCAGGAGGACGACGAGGTCGAGGGTCGAGAGCTGGCCGGCTTCCCGCTTGCCGAGGAACCGGAAGCCGAGCACGAGGAAGACATAGACGACTGCCGTCCGGGCGGCGACGCCGACGAGGTCGGAGCCGAAATCGGGGATGTCCACCGCGCCATGCTAGAGCACGGCCGCTGGCCGAAAGACCGAGCCGCTACCATCGATCCATGCCCGCCCTCACCGCCCTGAAGACCGCTCCCGAGCGAGCCCTTCGGACGTCGCTGCTGTGGCTCTCGCGGCGGCGGTCCCTGGGTCGCCTGGCGACCCGACTTCCGGTCACCCGCTCGATGGTGGCTCGGTTCGTCGCGGGCGAGAGCCTCGCGGAGGCGCTGCCCGCCCTCGAGCGGCTTCACGCAGCAGGCTTCCGGACCAGCGTCGACGTGCTCGGGGAGGCCGTCGCTTCCACGGACGCCGCCCGCGCCGCGGCGGACGAGTACGCGGCGACGCTCGACGCGCTTGCAGGCCGCGGCCTCGACCGGAACGTGAGCGTCAAGCTCAGCCAGATGGGCCTCGACCTCGACGAGGCCATGTGCCGCGCGAACCTCGTCCGAATCCTCCAGAAGGCCGCCGAGGTCGAGGCATTCGTCCGGTTCGACATGGAGGCGAGTCCGACCACCGACGCGACGCTAGCCCTGTGGCGTGAGCTCCGGCCGATCAATGCGGGTCGCGGCGATTCGGGCGTCGTGATCCAGGCCGCCCTCCGACGCAGCCCGGACGACGTCGACGCGCTGATCGGCGAGCGGGCACGGATCCGGCTGTGCAAAGGCGCCTACGTCGAGCCGGCGACCGTGGCCCTCCAGGCGAAGGCCGACGTCGACGCCGCGTACGGCGAGCTCATGGAGAAGCTGCTCCGCGACGGGACGTTCCTGGGGATCGCCACCCACGATGACCGCCTCATCGCCCGCGCGGTCGCGTTCGTCCGGGACCAGGGGATCGCCCCGGACCGGTTCGAGTTCCAGATGCTGTTCGGGGTCCGGCGCGATCTCCAGGAGCGCCTGGTCAAGGCGGGGTTCGGCGTCCGTGTCTACGTCCCGTTCGGGACGCAGTGGTATCCGTACTTCATGCGCCGCCTCGCCGAACGACCGGCCAATGTCGCGTTCGTCCTGCGGAGCGTCCTGCGCGAGGGCCGCGACCGACCGGCCGCCGACTGAGACACGGGGTGGCCGGCGGACGATCAGCCGCCCTGGGTCAGCCGGCCAGGAATCAATCGGCCCGGAATCGAAGAGCCGCCCGTGGGACCGGGCGGCTCATCGGAGCGCAGAGCGCGGTGGCGGTCGGAGGCCCGCCGGGATGAGTGCGATCGTCGACAGGACGGTATGGGTTACTTCCAGCGCTGTCCGGCTTCAAGAACGAGAGCGGAGCTGGCCAGCGCGGACAGGACCAAAAGGATCCTGAACCCCTGCGACTTGAGCTGCTGCAACAACTGACGAGTTCCTCCGTTGCCACGCGCACTGGGTCGTTCTGCGCGGACCCGCAACGTACGTCGCAAATGAAGGTTCTGGAATAGCACTTCCGTACCAGGACCCGCCGGCCAGTGGTCCGGGGGCCGTCGGCTCAGGCCGCCGGACCGCGCTCGAGAATTGCGCGAAGCTGGACGACGTGGCCCTCGAGATGGCCGACGACGAACCGCCCGAGCGAGTCCCGGACGGTCAGCTCACCGCGGCTGGGATGGAGCCCGACCCGGTCGCCAGCGGCCGCCGAGAGGCCCGCGACGAACTCCTCGGCGGCGACGAGGCCCACGTCGATCTCGTCGAGAAGCTGGCCCGACGGCTTCTGCCGATCGCTCTCGATCCGGGCCAGGCGCACGGCATCGGTCGCGGTCCGGCCGAACGGGATCGCCGTCCCTGGATCGCCGGCGACGACGGCGCCGAGCTGGGCGCTCCAGTAGGGGAGCATCTCGTTGACATGGGCGAGGACCTCGCGCGGTCCCCAATCCGCCTCGGGCTCGGTGCCCCATTGCTCGCTGAGCGGCCATGGCTCACCCGCGACGAGCGGACCCCGGAGGCCGAGGAGCGCCTTGCCGGCGTCGCGGAGCCGGACGGCGAGGTCGTTCATGCCGTCAGTCTGGCACGGTCGGCGTAGCATGGGCGGCCAGACCATCCCGGCCGCGCGCCGGATCGCCGTCCCGTGGCTGCCGCATCGGGCTCCAAGTTCCCCGAGCCGTCGCTGCCGGACCGCAGGAGAGCGTTCGCATGACCGACACGATCGCCCGCGGTGCCGCCAACCAGGCTGGCGCCATCGTCAACAAGAATGCCTACGACGAAGCCCAGGACTTCCTGCCGCTCAAGGGCATCGACCACGTCGAGTTCTGGGTCGGCAACGCCAGGCAGTCGGCCCACTATTTCCGGGCTTTGTGGGGCTTCACGCCGGTTGCCTATGCCGGGCTGGAGACCGGTGTCCGCGATCGGACGAGCTACGTGATGCGGCACAACGACATCACGTTCGTCCTCACCGGGGCGCTCGGCCCCGAAGGCGAGATCGCCGAGCACGTCCATCGCCACGGCGATGGAGTCAAGGACATCGCCTTCCTCGTCGACGACGCGTCCTCGTCGTTCGCCGAGACGACGAAGCGCGGGGCAAAGGCCGCGATCGAGCCGGTCGAGCTCGACGGTGGCGGGGACGGCGTCCTGCGCCGGTCGGCCGTGTATACCTACGGCGAGGTCCGCCACTCGTTCATCGAGCGCACTGACTATCACGGCGTCTTCGCCCCGGGCTTCCGCAAGGTCAAGAAGCCGGCCGCGGCGGCGACCGGGATGAACCTGCTCGAGATCGACCACTGCGTCGGCAACGTCGCCCTCGGCGATATGGACAAATTCGTCGACTACTACCGCGACGTAATGGGCTTCGCCCAGCTGATCCATTACGACGACAAGGTCATCCACACCGACTACAGCGCCCTGATGTCGAAGGTGATGACCAACGGCAATGGCCGGGTCAAGTTCCCGATCAACGAGCCGGCGGCGGGCAAGAAGAAGAGCCAGATCCAGGAGTTCCTCGACTACTACCTCGACGCCGGGACCCAGCACATCGCGCTCCGGACCGAGGACATCGTCGGGACGGTCCGGGCCCTGCGCGATCTGGGCGTCGAATTCCTTGGCATGCCCCACGCCTATTACGAGCAACTCGGCGAGCGGGTCGGCGACGTCGGGGTCCCGATCGACACGCTCGAGGAACTCGGGATCGAGGCCGACCGCGACGAGGAGGGCTATCTCCTCCAGATCTTCACCCGGCCGATCCAGGACCGGCCGACGTTCTTCTTCGAGATCATCGAGCGGCACGGCTCGCGCGGCTTCGGGGTCGGCAACTTCAAGGCGCTCTTCGAGGCGATCGAAATCGAGCAGGCGCGGCGCGGGAACCTGTAGCCGGCTGACGATCGGAACCGGCCGCGCCGCCACCGGCGTCGCCGAACGCCGCTCTTGACGTCCTGGCGTGCGATTGCATGATGACCGAGTCCGGCCAGCACCGGAGGGGAAGAGCGCGGCCGGCGCAGCGCCGGCGTCGTCAAGCGGAGGAAACGCCCGATGGTTCTTCGCCGGTTGCACCAAGTGGCGGCGCTCGTGTTCGCCGCCGCGATCGTCATCCAGGTCTTCCTCGCCGGAGCCGCCATCGCCAACCTCGGCGGGTCAGGCGATTTCGCGATGCACCGCGAGTTCGGCTACACGGCGATCGGTCTGGCCTGGCTCGCGCTCCTTCTGACCGGAATCGCCGCCCGCCGGCCGCGGACGGACATCGGCTTCACCATCCTGCTTCTCCTGCTGTACATCGTCCAGACGATGCTTCCCGACCTGCGCAGCTCGGCGCCTCTGCTGGCCGCCTTGCACCCGGTGAACGCGCTGTTCCTCTTCGGCCTGGCCGCCTGGTACGCCCGTCGAAGCGGGCACATGCAGACCGCCTGACCGGTACGGATGCTGATCAACGTGGCTGATCAGGATGGCGGCAGACGAGCTTGTCCAAGGTGCGAGGCCGACGGATCCGGGCGCGTCCGGATGCCGGTCCACGCTCGCTGAGCCGCAATCTGATCGGCGCGGATGATCAGCAGCACCCGGGGCGGTCTCAAGCGCCTGCGGCGCGCGGTCCGCTGAGCTACTCGCTGACGACCTGCAGCCTCCGCCGATCCTTGCGCGGCGCACGGACGGCCGCCTCGGGCTCGAGCGGCCGGGCCAGCCCGTCGCCTTCCGCCAGGAGCGATTCGATTGCGGCCGCGCCCATCGGCCTCGCGTACAGGTAACCCTGGCCGAACCGGCACCCGATGGCAGCCAGCCAGCGCGCCTGCTCGATGTGCTCGATGCCCTCGGCGACGACCTGGAGCCCGAGCGTCCGACCGAGATCGACGATCGCCCGCGCGATCGGCGAGACCTGTTCGCCCGCCGACGACACGAAGGTCCGGTCGATCTTCAGGATGTCGATCGGGAACCGCTCGAGATAGCTGAGCGACGAGTAACCGGTCCCGAAGTCGTCGATCGCGAGGTGGACGCCGAGCGTCCGCAGCGCCCCGAGGAGCGCGATCGTCGCCTGGGTCCGGCGCATGAGGCCGCTCTCGGTGATCTCGAGGATCAACGTCGACGGCGGCAGGCCGGTCTCGTCGAGGATCGAGCGGACTGTCGCGACCATGTCGTGCTCGCGAAACTGCCGTGCCGAGAGGTTGACGCTGATCCGGAGGTCTGGCCGGGCCAGCCGGATCTGCCAGTCGCGGCCCTGGCGGCAGGCCTCCCGCAGGACCCACCGGCCGATCGGCACGATGTCGCCGCTCTCCTCGGCGAGGTCGATCCAGTCGGTCGGCATCAGGACCGGGCCCTCCGGCGGCTGCCAGCGGACGAGGGCCTCGAGCCCTTCGATCTGGTTCGTGGCGAGGTCGACGATCGGCTGGTAATCGAGGCGGAGCTCGTCGCGCGCCTCGACGCCGCGCAAGCGGCCGGCCCGCTCGGCCCGCTCGGCGGCTCCGTCGTGGAGGGAGGGGCGGAAGATCTCCGCGCCGCCGCGCGACGAGCCCTTCGCGGCGTACATAGCGACGTCAGCGTTGCGGAGCAGGTCGTCGGCGGTCTCGAGACCGGCCCTCCCGATGGCCACGCCGACGCTGGCCGCGATCCGGAACTCGGCGTGCCCAAGCGGGACGGGCTGGCGGAGCGCATCGGCGACGCGGCCAGCGACGGCGAGAGCATCGGCCTCGCCGGCAACGTCCTCGATCAGGATTGCGAACTCGTCGCCGCCGAAGCGGGCGGCTGTGTCGGACGGGCGGAGGACGCCGTTGACCCGCCGCGCCGCGATCACGAGGACCTCGTCGCCGCGGGCGTGGCCGTGGGTGTCGTTGAGGAGCTTGAAGTCGTCGAGGTCGATGAACAGGACCGCAAGCTGGGTCCCGTTCCGGAAGCTGCGGGCGACGGCATGCTCGACGCGGTCCCGGAACAGCGCCCGGTTCGCGAGCCCGGTCAGGCCGTCATGAAGGGCCTGGTGGCGGATCTCGTCGTAAAGACGCGCGTTCTCGAGGGCCATCGCGGCTTCGCCGGCAAGCATTGTCGCGAGCTCGACGGCGCGCTCGTCGAAGGCATGCCGCCGGGCGGACGTGACCTCGATCAGGCCGACGGTCCGCCCAGCGGCGATGAGCGGCACCATCGCCATGCTGCGGTGGCCGATCGAGCGGAGGTAGGCGGCCTCGGCAGCATCGGCCGCCGGGTCGTCGACCTCGACGACGATCGTGACCTGGTCGGCGAGGACGCGGGCCGTGGCCGGGAAGGCGTCGACGGCGTACGACTCGCTCAGGGTGCCGCGCCGCTCGGGCGGCTGATAGCCGAGGGTCACGACCCGGTTCGTCGTGCGATCGAAGTAGCTCAGGGCACAGTCGTCCGCGCCCACCGCCTGTGCGATGTGGATCGCGATCCGGTCGCCGACGAGGCGCGGATCGAGGGTCTGCGCGAGGTCGCCCGACATCGTGACGACGCTCCGGAGGTCGGCGGCCGTGCCCTTCAGGCGGCGGCTCACCTCCCACAGGAAGATGACGAGGAACGCGAAGACGCACACGAGAATCACTGTCGCGATCGCGGTCTGGCCGGCCTCGGGCAGGGCATTCGGCGGGACGATGCGCCCCGCAACGACGCTCCACGCGGCGGTCAGCCCGGACAGCATCAGGAGCCGCGGGAGCGTACGGCTCTGGACGACCGGAATCGCCATGACGGCCGGCACCAGGGAGCCGATCGCCATCGCGTTCGCGAGGGACGGCTGGAGCCCGGCCGCGAGGCCGATGAGCCCGAGGGTCGCCACCGAGATGCGGGTGACGACCCAGTCGGTGCCGCTCGACTCCAGACCGCGGACCTGGGCCAGGACCCAGGCTCCATACACGATTCCGCCGGCAGCGAGGGCGACGGCCCGTGACTCGCCGGCGAACCACCCGGCTGCTCCCTCGAAGCATGCGATCACAAGGATCACCAGCGCGAGAATCTTGAGCAGGCCGATGATCGTCCCGATCCCCCCGATCGGCGCACGATCCGGGACCCGCCCGGCTTCGGGCGGCGGTGGGATGGGTGTCGCAGACTCGGTCGGGCGGTGATGGCCGGGCGTGGGGGCGGACATTTCGGGCAGCGTTGCATCCGGGTCCGAGCGACGTCATCCCCCGAATGACGGACCCGGCCCGCCGAACGGGTGGTGGCCTACACTCGCGGCCATGACGTCCCGGAACCCCCACCGCCCGTGAAGCTCGCTCACGTGCACGAGCGCCACGGGCCGACCGGAGCACCATGGCGCCTGGCGGCCGCGCTCCCTGCCGAACCGACTGCGGGGTCTGCCGGAGGGAGCGCTCCCGGGACCTCCGAAGCCGCTTCCCCGCAGGCGTGGATCGACCTCGACGTCGCCCGGCGGCGAGCCGTTGCCGCCGATCCGAACCTCGCCCACGACCGGGTCCTCCACCGGATGCCGGTCACGACCCTCGACGACCACTTGGCCCGGGGCCTCCGGGTCGAGGCGCTCGCGGAGCTCGTCGACGGATTTGCCCCGCGGGGCGATCGGGGCGAGGACGACGCGCTGCTCGATGCGGCCGACCTGGCCTTCGGGCCCCCGATCCTGCGCGCGCCGAGCCTGCGCGACTTCTATGCGTTCGAGGGTCACGTCCGGACGATGTGGAAGCGCCGCGGGGGCGAGGTCCCGGAGGCGTGGTACCGCCTGCCGATCTTCTACTTCAGCAACGTCTCGGAGATCCGCGGGCCGGACGAACCCGTCTGGTCGCCCGTGGCCTCGAGCGAGCTCGACTACGAACTGGAGGTCGCCGCGCTCGTCGACACGCCGGTCGTGGACCTGCCCGAGGAGCGCGGCGATGAGGCAATCGGCGGGTACACGATCTTCAACGACTGGTCGGCCCGCGACCTCCAACGCGACGAGACCGTCGTCCGGCTGGGTCCCGCGAAGGGCAAGGATTTCGCGAGCTCGATCGGGCCTTGGCTGGTGACGCCCGACGAGGTCTGGCCTCGCGCGGGCCGCACTGCCGGCGCGACCGGCCCGGATCTGGCCATGACCGCCGAGGTCAACGGCGTCGAGACATCGCGGGGACGCTGGTCGGATGCGCAGTTCTCGTTCGGGCAGATGGTCGCGCGAGCATCGGCGGATGTTCGGCTGCGGCCGGGCGACCTGCTCGGATCGGGGACCGTCGGGACCGGCTGCCTGCTCGAGGTCAAGGACGCGACCCTCGGCCGCTACCTCCAGCCAGGCGACGAGGTCGTGCTCCGGATCGACCGCCTCGGCAGCCTGCGGACGCCGGTGATGGAGCGCCCGCGATGAGCGAGCTGCCGGCACGGCGCGGCGGTCACGGCCGTGATCTCCGCGGCCTGTCGTCGACGAATCGGGTCGAGGCCTTCAGCGACGGCGTCATGGCGATCGCGATCACCCTGCTCGTCCTCGAGCTGAAGGTCCCCGACCCCGCGACCATGAGCGAGGGCGGGCTGCTCCAGGCCCTGGCCCTCCGCTGGCCGTCCTACGTCGCCTACCTGGTCGCATTCGCGACGATCGGGATCATCTGGCTCAACCACCACACGCTCATGGCGAAGATCGCCCGATTCGACGCCCGACTCCATTGGCTGAACCTCGTCCTGCTCCTCGGCGTCGCGACGCTGCCGTTCCCGACGGCGCTGCTCGCCGACTACATCGGGCAAGGTGGGTCGAACGCATCCGTCGCGGCGGTTGCATACGGCCTCACCTCGACCCTGATGGCCGTGCCGTGGAGCTTCATGTGGCGCCATCTGCGCGACCACCCGGAGTTGCTCGAGCCCGGCTACGACGCGGCCCATGCCGCGGTCGAAGGGCGCCGCGGCTTCGTCGGCGTCCCGATCTACCTCGGCGCGATCGCGATCTCGCTCGTCGCGCCGCTGCTCGCACTGGCGCTGTACGCCGGCATCGCGCTGATCTATGCGATCACGAGCCAGGGCTGGACCGATCCGGTCGAATTCGCGCCCGCGACAGACACCGACGTCGAGCCGAGCGGGTGACCTCCGCCACGCACGGGATGGAATCCCTCGCGTTCCCGGCCCTCCCCGACGAGCTCGACACGCCGCGGGTCGTCGTCGACCTGGTCCGCGTCGCCGCGAATATCGCGCACCTGCAGTCCGAGATGGACGGCCGCGGGATCACCCTTCGCCCACACGCGAAGACCCACAAGAGCGTTGCGGTCGCCCGGATGCAGCTCGCCGCCGGCGCGCTGGGCATCACGGCCGGCACCCTGGGCGAAGTCGAGGTGTTCGTGGCGGGTGGCATCGCCGATGTCTTCCTGGCTTACCCGCTGCGTGCAACGGGGCCAAAGGCCGTCAGGCTGCGCGCGGTCCATGAGGCCGCACCCAGCCTGAGGGTCGGGGTCGAGTCGACGGGGTCTGCCGAGGTCCTCGCCGCGGCGGTCGCGGGCAGCGATCGGGCGCTGATGGTGCTGGTCGAGGTCGATCCGGGCAACCACCGGACAGGCCTCGACTCGCCAGGGGCTGTCGTCGAGGTCGCCCGCGCGGCACGGGCCGCGGGACTGGCCGTCGAAGGTGTGTTCAGCCACGGTGGCCATGGCTACCGGGTGGGCGGGGCGGCCGACGCCGGCGCGGACGAGGTCCAGGCGCTGACCGCGGCCGCGGCGGCCCTGCGCGCGGACGGCTTCGCGTGCGCGACGATCAGCGCCGGCTCGACCCCGACCATGCTCACGGCCGCGACCGGCCCGGTCAACGAGATGCGGGCCGGGACCTACGTCTACGGCGATCGCCAGCAGTGGGTTCTCGGGTCGATCCGGGCGGACGGTTGCGCCGTGGCCGTGGCGGCGACGGTGATCTCGGTCCACCGCGACCGGATCGTCCTCGACGCCGGGGCGAAGGCCCTGACGAAGGACCGAGCCGAGTGGCTGGCCGGATTCGGCGCGATCGTCGGCTACCCCGATCTCGTCATCGAGCGGGTCAACGACTATCACGGTGTCGTCGCCGCGCCGCCGGGTGTGGACCGCCCGCGTCTCGGCGAGCTCGTCGCGGTCATCCCGAACCATGTCTGTCCGGTGATCGACCTCGTCGATTCGGTGGTCGCCGTCGACGCCGACGGTCGAGCCGAGGAGTGGCCGGTCGACGCCCGCGGCCGCGGCGGCTGACCGGTGGCAGGAAACGAACCCGGGGCGCGAGTCACGATCGACCCGATGACCGCCGACGACGGCGCCGCCGTGCTCGAGATCTACGGCCAGGGGATCGCCGACGGCAACGCCACGCTGGAGATCGTCATCCCAGACTGGCGTCACTGGAACGCGAGCCACCGCCGGGACTGCCGGTTCGTCGCCCGGCTCGGCGGCCGCGTCGTCGGCTGGACGGCGATCGGCCGATACTCACCGCGCGACGTCTACGCGGGCGTGGCTTGGGAGAGCGTGTACGTGGACGCCAGCGCCCGCGGGCGGAGGATCGGCGGCGCGCTGCTCGCAACGCTCGTGCCAGCGTCGGAGGCCGTCGGCGTCTGGTCGCTCCTGGCGGGAGTCCTGGCCGAGAACGCCCCGAGCCTCGCCCTCCACGAGCGCGCCGGCTTCCGCCGGATCGGTGTCCAGGAGCGCCTCGGGCGAGACGCGACGGGGCGCTGGCGCGACGTGGTTCTGCTCGAGCGGAGGAGCGTACTCGTCGGCCGCTGACCGATGCGCCGCCGACAAGCCAGATCGGGCTTCGAAGTCGGAGATTGAACGTTCTGCGTCCGTTCCCCCCACCATCGCCCAGGTGATGCCGCTCCCTGCCGCGGGCAAGCTTGCGCAGGCCCAGGGGATCGATGAGGCAACGAACCCGCTCGCCCGGCAGATCGGGCAGTTCGAGGCCAAGTGGGGGCTGTCGCACTGCCCATGGCCCCGCGATGCGATCGCCTTACGACCATCTCCGAGGCGACCCTGAACGTTCGGGCCTGACCGCCCCGTCATCGTGGATCCACGCCTCGAAGCGGTCCGCATCACGAAGATGCGGGAGCCGCCGCCACGCGAGCACGAGGGCGCTCTGCAGCGCGTCCTCGGCCAGACCCGTGTCGCGCAGGATCCGGTGGGCGACCGTGTGATGCCCACGACCGACACTCACCCCGAGCGCCGTCGCCTGTACTTCATGGACCCGGCGACGATGACGGGGGCGACGGCACGCGAATTCCTGCCCGGCAATCCGCCCAGCGGGAAGCTCAACGCGGACGTATCGGCGAATGGCAAGCAGGTCGTGTTCATGGACACCGGCGACCCGGCCGTGGTCTAGCTGGCGAACGTCGATGGCACCGGCCTGCGCAAGCTATCCACGGCGTGCAGCTGCAGCGAGCTCGACCCGGCCTTCGATCCGACGGGCACCAAGATCGTCTTCGTCCACGTCGAGGGAGCCTGGCGCTGGTCACGGAGCGGCGCGCAGGGCCGGCTCGAGAGTCGCCCCGGGGCGTCGACGTCGTGGCTCGGGATCCGCGATCTCGCCACCGGCAAGGTGATCAAGCTCGACCAGACCGTCGGGCCGTCGACGGACGCCGTGCCAGAGCAACCGGCCTGGTCGCCCGACGGCAAGAAGATCGTGTTCAACCGCACGACATGGGGATCAGGTGATTCCCCCGTCCACCGTGTCCTCCAGATCGTCGACGTCGTGACCGGCAAGGTGACAGGCCTCACGATCGCGTCACCGATGCCGGGCGATGCCGACTGGTCGCCCGACGACACACGGATCCTCTTCACTTACTACCCGTGGTCGTCGATGGGCAGCATCGCGGGCCTGCCGGCCCCCGACCTCGTGTCGATCCGGCCGGACGGCTCCGGCCTGCAGACCATCACGGCGGGCGCCGGCGGGTCATGGATGCCGGACGGCCGGATCCTCTTCCAAGGAGAGCGTGCGGCGGGCGGTGGCTACTTCTGGATCATGAACGCCGACGGTTCCGATCCGCGGACGGTCAACTTCGGCGGCGACGGCCTGACGGACGTCCCGCAGGGCTTTGCCTACATCCCGCACTGGATTCCCGCGGCGCCCTGATCGCGTCTCACCACGATCGTGTCTCGATCGCGCCCACCGGGACCGGCCCCTGCACGATGCGGGGGCCGGTTTCGGCCCAGCCGCTCTTCGCATCAATCCTGAAGGGCGTGAAGCTCACGCCGACCACGGCGAAGAACTGACCGCGCCAGGATGCCTAGACTGGCTTCCTCAGCCCGAGGAGGCCAGTCCCGCATGTACTACGTCGCCCGCGGCAGCATCCCTCGTCAGCGCCACACCCAGCACCGCGCTCCGGACGGCAGCCTCTACGCCGAGGAGCTGTTCGGGGTCGAGGGCTTCACGGGGCGCAGCTCCCTGCTCTACCACCGGACGCCGCCGACCCAGACCCATCGGATCGAGGCCGGACCGCGGATCGCGCTCGAGGCTGCCGACGACGGTCTCCACCGCCATCGCTTGACGAAGACCGGCTCCGTCGAGTCGCAGGGTGACATCGTCAGCGGCCGCATCCCGCTCTACTTCAACCACGACGTCGTGTTCGGGATCGTCCGCCCCGCCGAGGCCCAGCCGGAACGACGGTTCTACCGCAACGGGATCGCCGACGAGATGCTGTTCGTCCACGAGGGGACGGGCGTCTGCCGGACGATCTTCGGCGACCTCCGTTACGGTCCCGGCGACTACCTTGTCCTACCGATCGGCACGACCTGGCGGCTCGAACCCGACGCGGGCTCCGAGCAGCGGATCCTCTACCTCGAGGCGCCGTCCGAGATCGAGCCGCCGAAGCGCTATCGGAACGATTACGGCCAGCTCCTCGAGCACGCCCCGTACAGCCAGCGCGACCTCCACGCGCCCGAGCTCGCAGAGCCGAATGCCGCCGAGGGCGACTATGTCATCGACGTCCGCTCGACCGACCGGATCACGGCCTACCACTACCGCCACCATCCGTTCGACGTCGTCGGCTGGGACGGCTACCTCTGGCCGTTCCGCTTCGACATCGCGGACTTCCAGCCGATCACCGGGCGCGTCCACCAGCCGCCGCCGGTCCACCAGACATTCGGGGCACGGAACTTCGTCGTCTGCTCGTTCGTTCCGCGCAAGTTCGACTATCACCCGCTGGCGATCCCCGCGCCGTACAACCACTCGAACATCAACAGCGACGAGGTCATCTACTACGTCGCCGGCAACTTCATGAGCCGGCGCGGGGTGGACATCGCATCGTTCACGCTCCACCCGGCGGGCATCCCACACGGGCCGCACCCTGGCACGGTCGAGGCGTCGATCGACAAGGAGGCGACCGAGGAGCTCGCGGTGATGGTCGACACGTTCCATCCGCTCCACGTCACCCAGGCCGCCATGGACCTGGACGACCCGGCGTACCCCTACAGCTGGCTGCCGTCGGATGACCACGCAAAGGAAGCCTCCGACCTCGCGAAGCGGGGCCCGGAGGCGTTCCCCGATTAGGGATCGGGGGACTGAGCGAGACCATTTGGAACTTGACGGTCGACAGGAACGCATCGAGTAGCCGGACACGCCATCATGCCGACATGAGCGACCCCTTCGACCGATCCTTCCGTGATCGCACGCTGGCCGGCGAGACCCTCTTCGGGCTGTTCCTCGACCTCGCCTCACCCGCCTCGGCCGATGTCTGCGCGGCGGCCGGGTATGACTGGCTCCTCGTCGACCTCGAGCATGGCGCCGCGACCGAGGCCGACCTGCCGGGCCTCCTTCGGGCCGTAGAGCTCGGGGGTCCATCCGCCCTGGTGCGGCCGCAGTCGGGTGAGCGGATCCGGATCGGCCGGGCCCTCGACATGGGAGCGCGCGGGATCATGGTTCCGCGCCTCGACTCGGCGGACCAGGCCCGCGAGGCCGTCACGTTCCTGCGCTACCCGCCCGCTGGCATCCGCGGCGTCGCCACCCGCGTTCGGGGCGCGGAGCTGGGCGTCGTGGCGCACGCGGACGTGAAGCGCCTCAACGACCGCGTCGTCGGGATCATCCAGATCGAGTCTGTCGGCGGCTTGCGCGACGCCACCGCGATCGCCGCGATCGACGGCGTCGACGTCCTGTTCGTCGGGCCGGCCGACCTGTCCCACTCGCTCGGGATTCCGGGTGAGTTCGGGCATCCCGATTACCGTGCCGCGCTGGAGAGCGTCGTCACGGCCTGCCGGGCTCACGGCAAGGCCGCGGGCATCCTCATCTACGACACCGCGGTCGTGCCCGACCTGCTCGGGCTCGGCTATACCTTCGTGGGGATCGGCGCGGACGGGGCGTTCGTGGCGGACGGCGCCCGGCGGTTCCTCGCCGAGGTTCGCCCCTGATCTGGCGGGTCAGCGGCCGAGCGGCGCCTCGGCGTCGAGCGGCGCTCCGGGCTCCGCGCCGCCGATCGGTCGCTCGGCCGTCTGGGCGACGAGAATGCCGACGATGATCAGCGCGGCGCCGACGAGCTGGATCGGCGTCAGCGTCTCGTGCAGGGCGACCCACGCGAGGCTGACGATGATCAGCGGCTCGACCGTGCTCACGAGCGCCGCCTGGGCCGCCCCGATCCGGCGCGCCCCGGCGTAGAACGTCTGGATCGCAAGGAAGGTCCCGAGGAAGCCGATCGCGAGCAGGAACGGCCAGGCGCCGCCGGGGATCCGGTCCGGCAGGAAGGGACGGCTCGTGATGAGCGCTCCGGCGACGAACACGACCGCGGTCGCGGTGATCATCAGGGCGCTGGCCGCCGCCGCGTCACCGACCTGCTCGGCTGCCGCGGCATCGTGCGCGAGGTGGCCGGATCGTTCCCCGGCGAGCCGTGCGGAGAGGACGATCCAGCCCGCGTAGATCAGCGGCGAGGCAAGGACGAGGGCGATGCCTGCGATCGGCGGCGAGGGGCCGAGGTCGATGCCGCCCAGGGCGAGCACCACGCCGACGAGCGCGATCCCGAGGGCGATCCAGGGACGCCGGCCCGAGAGGCGGGTCGCGAACCGGACCGACAGGACGGCGACGATCGCCGGGTAGAGGTAGACGAGCACCCCGGCCAGCGATGCGGGAACGGTCTGGAGGCCGGCGTAGTACGTGCCGGCGTTTCCCGTGTACCAGAGACCGAGGAGGACCGCGGCGATCGCTTGGCGCCGGCCGAGCCGGGCGAGCGAGGCGCGGCGCACCGGCGAGACAAGGATCCACGCCCAGGCCAGCGCTGCCCCGATCGTGAACCGCCACGCCAGGAGCTGCAGCCAGTCCAAGCCGGTCGCGTAGATCGGCTTCGACAGGACGGTGCCCGAGCCGAATCCGGCGGCCGAGACGACGATCAGGGCGAGCCCGACGGCCCGGCGGCGATCCACCGGCCGAGGCTAGCAGCCGCCGCGCGACGGCCGGGCCGCGTCCCGGCCGGTGACCATGAGCGACACCCGATCGAAACCCGGGCACGGGCCCGCCCGAACGAAGTGGATACACTTGGAACGTGACCGACCTGTCCGAGCGCGCTGTCACGGCGCGCGTCCCGTTCCTCATCGACGAGCGACTCCAGGTCGTCGGTCGGCGTGAGCCGGTGACCGTCGAACCGGGAACGAGCCTTGCCGATTGCCTGGCAGCGATCCGCCGCAGTGGGACCGGCGATTCGGTCTTCGTCGTTGACGCGGCGGGCCACCTGGCCGGCGTCCTGACCGAGCGCGACATCTTCGGGCGCCTCGTCGGTGGCGATGTCGCCCCGATCGATCTCGACCAACCGGTCGAGACGCTGATGACCACGAAGCCCCATCACCTCCACCTCGAGGAGACCGTTCGCGCCGCGATCGAGCTCATGCAAACCGGGCGCTACCGGAACGTGCCGCTCCTCGACGACGACGACATCCTTCAGGGCGTCATCCGGCCACAGGACATCCTCAAGTACCTCGCCGAGGCCTTCCCCGAGGAGCTCCTCAACCTGCCGCCGCGCCCGCACCAGACGATGAAACGAGCCGAGGGGGGCTGACGACTACGTGACCACCACCCGCGAGACCGAGCCGCAGACGCAGGAGCTCGATCGCGTCACGATCCGCTTCGCCGGCGACTCCGGCGACGGCATGCAGCTGACCGGCACCCAGTTCACCCGGACGGCCGCCGTCTACGGCAACGACATCAGCACCCTGCCCGACTACCCCGCCGAGATTCGCGCACCGGCGGGCTCGCTGCCCGGTGTGTCCGGCTTCCAGATCAGCTTCAGCTCGAGTGAGATCCACACGCCCGGAGACCAGCCCGACGTCCTCGTGGCGATGAACCCGGCGGCCCTCAAGACGAACGTCATGGACCTGCCCGCGGGCGGCGCCCTGATCGTGAACAGCGACGCCTTCACCGCCCAGAACCTGACGAAGGCGGGCTACGCGTCGAACCCGCTTCAGGACGGCTCGCTCAAGCAGTACAGCCTCTTCGAGATCCCCATCTCGACCCTCAACGAGCGCTCCCTCGACGGGCTCGACATGACGTCCAAGCAGAAGGACCTGACGAAGAACTTCTTTGCGCTCGGGATCATGTTCTGGCTGTACGGCAGGGAGTACGACGGGACGATCCGCTGGATCGACGAGAAGTTCGGCAAGCGGCCGGTCGTCGCCGAGGCCAACACCCGGGCGCTCAAGGCCGGCTACGCCTTCGGCGAGACGACCGAGATCTTCCACACCCACTACCGGGTGGCCCCGGCCCATCTGGCCCCAGGCACCTACCGCAACATCACCGGCAACGAGGCAACCGCGCTCGGAATGCTGGCGGCTTCCAAGCTCGCGCAGCGGCCGCTGTTCTACGGCTCATATCCGATCACGCCCGCCTCGGACATCCTCCACCAGCTGTCGGGCTACAAGAGCTTCGGGGTCAAGACCTTCCAGGCCGAGGATGAGATCGCCGCCATCGGTGCCGCCATCGGAGCAGCCTACGGCGGCGCGATGGGGCTGACCGCCTCGTCCGGCCCCGGAATTGCCCTCAAGTCGGAGGCGATGGGCCTCGCCGTGATGGTCGAGCTGCCGCTCGTCGTCATCGACGTCCAGCGCGCCGGGCCATCGACGGGCATGCCGACCAAGACCGAGCAGGCGGACCTTCTCCAGGTGATGTTCGGCCGCAACGGCGACTCGCCGATGCCGGTCGTCGCGCCGGCGACGCCGGGCGAGTGCTTCACCCTCGCGATCGAAGCGTGGCGGCTCGCGCTCAAGTACGTGACCCCGGTCGTCTACCTGTCGGACGCGTTCCTCGCGACCGGCGCCGAGCCGTGGAAGATCCCATCGCTCGACGGGCTGCCGGACATCTCGGTCGACAACTGGACCGAGCGTGAGAGCTTCCGCCCGTACGAGCGCGACCCGAAGACCCTCGCCCGGAAGTGGGCGATCCCCGGCACGCCCGGTCTCGAGCACCGGATCGGCGGTCTCGAGAAGGCCGACATCACCGGCAACGTCAGCTACGACCCGGAGAACCACCACCGGATGCAGCTCCTGCGTCAGGCGAAAGTGGCCCGGATGGCCGACGACATCGCGCCGCTCGAGGTCTTCGGGCCCGACCGCGGCGACCTCTTGATCCTGGGCTGGGGCTCGACCTACGGCGCGATCCGGAGCGCGGTCGAACGGCTCCATGACCAGGGCCGGAGCACCGTCGCGCATGCCCATCTACGCCACCTCAACCCGTTTCCCGCGAACACGGAGAAGGTCCTGCGGAGCTACCGTCGGGTGCTCATTCCGGAGGTCAACCTGGGCCAGCTCCTGATGCTGATCCGGGCCCAGTTCCTGATCGATGCCGAGGGCTACGACCGGGTTCGTGGCAAGCCATTCACGATCGCCGAGATCGTGACCCAGGCCGAGCGGATCCTCGGAGTTTCGGAATGACTGAACCGACCACCCAGCCAGCGCTCTCGCCCGAGAACGCGGCGATCATCCAGCTGAACCGGAAGGACTTCGTGTCCGACCAGGAGGTCCGGTGGTGCCCTGGCTGCGGCGACTACTCGATCCTCGCCCAGACCCAGAAGCAGATGCCCGACTTCGGCGTGCCGAAGGAGAACATCGTCTTCATCAGCGGGATCGGCTGTTCCGGCCGCCTGCCGTACTACATGAATACCTACGGCTTCCACACGATCCACGGTCGGGCCCCGACCCTTGCGACGGGACTCAAGGCTGCCCGCCCCGAGCTGATGGTCTGGGTGATCACCGGCGATGGCGACGCACTCTCGATCGGCGGCAACCACATCCTGCATTCGATGCGGCGCAATGTCGACATCACCCTCGTGATGTTCAACAACCGGATCTACGGGCTGACCAAGGGCCAGGCATCGCCGACGTCGGAGTTCGGCAAGAAGACGAAGTCGACCCCGGCCGGGACCATCGACACCCCGATCATGCCGCTGACGGTCGCGCTCGCGGCGGAAGCGTCGTTCGTCGCCCGCAGCGTCGACACCCACACCGAGCACCTCCAGGGGACGCTCCAGCGAGCCGGGCTGCATCACGGCTCGACGTTCGTCGAGGTCCTCCAGAACTGCAACATCTTCAACGACGGCGCCTGGCGCGACTTCACCGACCGCGAGGTCCGCGAGGACCGGATGCTCGTCCTCGAGCACGGCAAGCCGATGATCTTCGGCAAGGACCGCGACAAGGGCATCCGCCTCCGCGGCCTCCATCCCGAGGTCGTGACGATCGGCGAGAACGGGATCGCCGAGAGCGACCTCCTCGTGCACGACGAGCAGGCCGACGAGCCGTATCTCGCGCTGATGCTGTCGCGGATGTTCTGGCCGGATTACCCGGTCCCGGTCGGCGTCCTGCGGGCAGTCCCGCGGCCGACTCACGACCAGCTCATCACGAAGCAGATCTCGGACGCCGTGGCCCGCACCGGCGAGGGCGACCTCGCCGCGGCGCTCGCGGCCGGCGAGACCTGGACCGTCGAGTAGGCACGGAGACCGCCATGCGCTGCCCCGTCTGCGGCTTCGAGAACCTGCTCGGTTCCGACGTCTGCGACAACTGCGGCTCGGACCTCGCGGGTCACGACACGCCGCAGTCGCCGACGACCTTCCGGGGCCAGCTCCTCGGCGAGCACCTCGAAGCCCTCGGGATCGCGCCGTGCGAGACGGTCGACATCGGTGCGGACGTCGACGAAGCGATTCGCCGGATGCACGACAAGGGCATCGACTGCGTCCTGATCACCGAGGGCGAGCGGCTCGTCGGGATCTTCACCGATCGCGACGCCGTGGTGAAGGTCGCTGGCCAGCCGGCGGCAAGCCGCCCGATCGCCGCCCTGATGACCCACGATCCGGTCGTCCTCCGCCACGACGAGACGATCGCGGTCGCGATCAACAAGATGGCGGTCGGCGGGTTCCGCCATATCCCGATCGTCGAGGATGGCCGCCCGACGGGCGTCGTGACGGCCCGTGACGTGTTCCGCCACCTCGTCGAGTCGCTCGGCTGAGCGGCCACCCGGGCGTGGATCCCGCCCGTCCCGCCCGAATCCTCGTCCTCGCCGACGACCTGATCTGGTCGACGCGGCTCGTCGCCCACGTCCGCGCCGCGGGATTCGAGGCCGCGCCGGCGCGCACCGCGGACGCATTCGGCGCCGCTCTCGCGGGTGCCGACGGCGCGATCGTCGACCTCACGAGCCGGGCCTACGACGGCCTTGCCACGATCGCGGCAGCGCGCGCGGCCGGCGTCCCCGTCCTGGCCGTCGGCCAGCACGATGACCACGTGCTGCGCCGCGATGCGCTCGCCGTCGGGGCGGACCGCGTCCTTGCCTACAGCAAGCTGTTCGACGACGGCCCGGCCGCGATCGCCCGCTGGATGGCCGCGGCCGCGGCGGCGCCGACGGCGGACCGGCAGCCGACCTCCGACCGGCACGCGACGGAGACGACCACCCGATGACGACGGCCGTCCATCCCACGATCCCTGCCGAGCGCTACGCGGAGCGGCTGCGCCAGCTCTCGGGGCGCGTCCTGTTCCATGGCCTCGATGCCGTCCTGATCGGCGTGGGCCCCGACCTCGACTACCTGACCGGGTACCGGGCCATGCCCCTCGAGCGCCTGACGATGCTCGCGGTCGTCGCCGGCCGGCCACCGGTCCTCGTGGTTCCCCGTCTCGAGGAGCCGGCCGCCCGGGCCGGCCTGCGAACCCAGGTCGAGATCGCGACCTGGATGGAGACCGACGATCCGCACGGCCTCGTCGCGGATCTCGTGAAACGGGCGCGGCGACGCGGGAAGCCGTCTGTCGCGGTCTCGGATCGCCTCTGGTCGCTCCATCTCTTGCACCTCCAGACCGCTCTGCCCGGGAGTCGCTGGGCGTCGGCGACCGCAGTCCTCCGGGAGCTGCGGATGGTCAAGGATGCCGACGAGATCGAGCTGCTCCGACTCGCGGGCGCGGCCGCCGACCGCGTCGTCGACCAGATCGCCTCGGGCCGGCTCGTCGGCCGGACCGAGGCCGACGTCGCCCGCGAGGTCCGGGAGCGGCTCCTCGCCGAGGGCCACGAGCTGGCCGAGTTCGCGATCGTGGCCTCGGGCCCGAACTCCGCCTCGCCGCATCACGAGGCGTCGGAGCGGGTGATCCAGGCCGGCGAACCGATCGTGCTCGATATCGGCGGCGCGCTCGGCGGCTACGGCAGCGACACGACGCGGACGCTGTGGGTGACCGGCCGTGACGACGCGAAGGGTCCGAACGAGGAGTTCCGCCATCTTTTCGGCGTGCTGGTCGCGGCCCACCAGGCAGCCAGCCGCGCCGTCCGGCCGGGGGTCCCGGCCGAGGCGATCGACCGAGCGGCGCGCGACGTGATCGACGGCGAAGGCTATGGCGAGAACTTCTTCCATCGGACCGGGCACGGAATCGGCCTCGAGGGGCACGAGGATCCGTATCTCGTCGCCGGCAATCGCGAGCCGATCGCGGAGGGCATGACGTTCAGCGTCGAGCCCGGGATCTACCTGCCGGGCCGCTTCGGCGCCCGCATCGAGGACATCGTCGTGTGCGGCCCAGAAGGCCCGATTGCCCTCAACAATGAGCCGCGCGAGCTGCGCGTCGTCGCCGGCTGAGGCCGGTTCTCCGGTCGTGCCGCCACCGAGCGCGGTATCATCGAGGAACGACGGACCGGTCCGGTCCGCCCTCAGGCTGATTTCGATGTCCTCGACCTTCCCGCGGCGCCCCGGTGCCGCCCTCACGATCGTCGCACCGGCTCCCTGCCGGGGCGTCCGCCGCCGATGAGCCGGCGGCACCACGGCAGCCGACCGCACCGCTCGGGTGGCCCGATCCGGCCCACCGACCCGGTCCGGTCGCGTCTCGACGCGACCGCTGCGGCGGCTGACGGCGAATCCCGGCTGATCCGGCCGACGCCCCTGGCCGACGTCGCGGCGCCGGGGAGCGATGGTTCCCCGGGCCCGGGGCCGCGACTGGAGCCGTCGCGACCCGAGCCGTCGCGATCTTCCGACGGACGTCGGGTCGATCCGCGCCACGACGGCCCCGCGCCCGTGGTCGATGGCGCTGCGCCCGCGCTCGACGGCGCCGCGCCGGGGTTCCACGGGGACCCGACCGCAGCCAGCAACCAGCCCGCTGCCGCGTCCATCCCGCCCTCCGGCCCCGCGGTCCCGGACGTCATGGTCGCCGGTCCGATGTGCACGGCGCCCCAGCTCCGGCGATTCATCAAGAGCCGACCGTACGTGCCGATGCACGAGCTCCGGCGACGCTTCGGGATCAACGGCGGCGACGACGACGTCTGCCCGATCGACCTCGGCGGAGCGCGGCGGATCTACGTCGGGCTGCCCGGTCGCGAGGGCTCGCTCCTCGGTGACCTCCTGCGCGGCGGCGACATCGGCTACGAGCTCTCGCTCGACCCGCGAACCCCGATCGTCATCGGCCTCTACCCGATGCGGCCCGTCGCCCGGACCTGATCGGAGGAGGCGAGCGGGCGACCCGCCCGCCGCGTCGCCCGCGTACGATGCGGCCACGAGCCGCGCACCCGTGCGGCTGCCCCGGGGAGGTCGGCGTGGCGCTGGCGGACGATGCGATGGCGCGCGATGCGCTCCGGGCGTGCGGCCTGTTCGGTGCCGCCGACGACGCCGCCATCGACGCCCTCGTCCGGGTGCTCCGCGTTCGGCGCTTCCGGCGCGGCGAGACCGTCTTCCACCAGGGCGACCCCGGCGACGCGCTGTTCGTGCTCGCCAGCGGATCGGTCAAGGTCGTCCTCCCGAGCGACGAGGGCGCCGAACCCGCGATCGTCGCGATCCTCGGGCCCGGCGAGTTCTTCGGCGAGCTCGCGATCCTCGACGGCGCGCCGCACTCGGCCACGATCGTCGCCGTCGAGGCGACCGAGACGCTCATCCTTCACCGCGACGCGTTCCTCGACCTCATCGATTCCGATCCGGACCTGCGGCGGGCGCTCCTGGCCTCGTTGGCCGCCGAGATCCGGCGCCTCACCGGGCACGTCGAGGACCTCCATTTCCTCGATCTGCCGGGACGACTCGCGTCGCGGATCCTGCGCCTCGCCACGAGCGCCGGGACCACCACTGGCGAGGCGCGGATCGCCTGGCCGTACACCCAGTCCGAGCTGGCCGGAATGATCGGCGGCTCGCGCCAGTCGGTGAACCGGCTCCTCGCCGATTTGACGGACCAGGGGCTCGTCCGTCTCGAGCGTGACCGGCTCGTCGTCGTCGACATGGAGCGGCTTGCCCGGACCGTCGAGCGATGACCGACGAGTCCGGCCCGGGCGGGGACCCGCTGATCCCGACTCTTCGCGCGCTCGCGTTCCGGGTCGAAGCCGCCCGGCGGATCGCGCCGGCAGCCGGCACGCCGATCCTGCGCTCGATCGTCGAGGCCACCGTCGCCCTGTTCGATGCGGAGGCGGCGTCGCTCGCCCTCCATGACCCGGCGACCGATCGACTCGTCTTCCAGGTCGCGGCCGGCAAACACGGCGAGGGCGTCGTCGGGATGGCGATCGGTCCGAGCGAGGGAGTGGCGGGCTACGTGTTCTCGACGGGCCAGCCGATCGCCCTGTCGGACGTCGAGCGCGACGCCCGGTTCGGGCGGCAAGCCGCTGAGCAGACGGGCTATGTGCCGCGCTCGCTCGTGGCGGTGCCGCTGGTCGACGACGAGGGCATCCTCGGTGTGCTCGAGGTCCTCGACAAGCGCGGCGGCTCGAGCTTCGACCTGCGCGATGTCGAGCTCGCGACGGTGTTCGCGCGACAGGCGACGGTCGCCATCCGGAGCAGCCGGATCGAGCGCGACACCGCGAGCCTGCTCCGATCCGTCCTGGCGGCGGCCGCTCCGGCTCCGCCCGGCCAGCCCGACGATGCGGGCCTCGATTCGCTTGTCGCGGCGGCGGTCGCCGGCCTCGACGCCGATGGCGACGACCCACTGTGGAGGCTCGCCGACCAGATCGGTCGGTTGCGGGCGGCCGACCCGAGCCAGCTCGAGCTGATCGGGGAATTGCTCGCGGTCCTCGTCCGGCGCGCGGACCGGAGCCGCGGAGGGCACACGCGTTGAGCCAGCCCCTGCCCGCGTGGAGCGAGCCGTTCACGGCCGATCGGCGCGCCGCCCTTCAGCGCCTCGCCCCGATCGAGGCGATCGATCGGGAGTGGGCGTTCGGCAGCGCTGACGGCGAAGGCGTCGTCGTTGCAGTCGTGGATTCCGGAATCGAAGGCGCGCATCCGGCGCTGGCCGGGCGGCTCCGCGAGAGCGTCCGGGTCGAGCTCGACGGCGATGACGCGATGATCGTGCCCGACGATCCGGTCGACGCGGTCGGGCACGGGACAGCGTGCGCCGGGATCGTCCTCGGTCTCGCGCCCCGGGTGACCCTGCTGTCGGTGCGGGTCCTCGGGTCGGACAATCGGGGCAAGGGCCTGGCATTCGCCACCGGCCTGCGCTGGGCGATCGACCGTGGAGCCTCGATCGTGAACCTCAGCCTCTCGTCACGGAGCGAGGCCCTTTACGGGACCCTCCACGATCTCGTGGATCGCGCCTATTTCGCGAATGTCCTGCTGGTGTGCGCGGCCAACAACGTCGCGGTCGCGAGCTACCCCTCGCTCTTCGCGTCGGTCGTTTCGGTCGCGGCCCACGATGTCCGCGATCCCGACGTCTGGTTCTACAACCCGCATCCGCCGGTCGAGTTCGGGGCGTATGGGCTCGACGTTGACGTCGCCTGGAAGGACGGCGGCCGGATCGTCGCGACCGGCAACAGCTTCGCCGCGCCGCACATCGCCGGTCACGCCGCCCGGATCCGGGCCGCCCACCCGTCGGCGAGCCCGTTCGAGATCAAGACGATCCTCGCCGCGACGGCGAGCTCGCCGGCCTGAGCCGCCGAGCGGAGGCCGGCGGCCGCGCCCGTCGGACCAGGCCCATCGACGCCCCGTCCGGGACGCCGGACGGGGCGTTTGGTAGCGGGGGTCCAGGCCCCGGTCGTCGGTGCCAGGATCAGCCCGGGCCGGAATCGTCGACGTCGTCGTCCGCGATCTCGCCGCCGCCGACGGGACGCCGGAACCGGTCGCCGCCCGTGCCGGGCAGCCCGGGCAGGAACGCGCCGCCACTCGGCAGAGAATGGCCCTCGACGTCGTCCTCGGTCGCCTCGCCGGCGCCGATCGGCCGGTGGAGGTCGTCGCCGCCGGTCCCGGGCAGCCCGGGCAGGAAGTCGGCGCGATGGCCCTCGACGTCCGTGTCGGCGCCTGGATAGCGATCCGCATCGCCCTTCTTGACGTCGCCCTCGGGGCCGGTGACCTGCTCCCGCGGCAGTCGATTGAGCTTCTTCATTCGTCGTTCCTCCAGGTCCTGACCCCGCGCCGGCCGATCCGATCCGGCGCGGCACGTACGTGCGTGGCGCCACACTAGCAAGTGCACCCGCTCTCGGCCGATGCCTCCGGCGACGCGGCGATTGTCAACTGCGGCACAGCCTTCCAGGCGCGCGGCCCCGGGGCTCAGTCGGCGTTCGGCAGCGCCTCGGCGCTCGGTCGCGGCGTCCGGAGGTCCTTGAGGGAGGCTTGATCGATGCCGGAGAACCGGGGCAGGTCGGCCTGGTTGGTCCGGCTGAGGCGCTCGGTCAGGGTCGAGAGGAACAACGCGCCGAGCTCCGGCACGGCCATCAGCCGGCGCAGGGCGGGAGCGGGAACCTCGATGACCGTCGTGTCCTGGTCGGCCACGACCGTCGCAGTCCGGCGGCTCCCCGTGAGCGCGGCGATCTCGCCGAAGAAGTCGCCCGGGCCCATCGTCGAAAGCGAGCGGTAGCCGCCGTCGGACTCGGGCGTGCCCGCCGCGGCTCGCCCGTCGAGGATGAACCAGGCGGCGTCGCCGACGTCGCCGACGCCGACGATCGTGGCACCGGCCGGGAAGTCGCGGACCGTTGCGGCCGAGACGAGTGCCCTGCGCGTCTCGCGGTCGAGCCGTGCGAGCGCCGGCAGATGACCGGCCAGCCGGTCGAAGTCGGCGAGGGTCGCGGCCCGGACGGAAACCGGCTCGAGGGGCGCCGTCGACGCCTTCCGCAGGGCGGACATCGCGTGGCGCCATTCGGCCGCGGGACGGCCGATGCCCGGCACGAGCGCGCTCCACAGTCCGGTCAGGACGAGGACGACCGACGAGGCCACGACCAGGATCCGGACGTCGACGATGTCAGCGAGGCCGGCGAGGGCGATCCCGACCAGGAACGTCACGTCGCGGACGACCGCGAAGGCCGAGAAGACCCGGCCGCGGAGCTCGCGCGGCGTGGCTCGCTGGAGGAGGACCCGCCGGGCGATCGATGACGGAGCGTTGAAGAAGCCGGAGATCATGACGAGCAGGATCGCGAGGATGATCGAGGTCGCGAGGCCGTACCAGATCCCCGCAATCCCCATCGCGATCGTCGCGATGACGATCCACGAGCCTTCACGGAAGCGCTCCGCGAACCGCGCCATCATCAGCGACCCGATCACGAAGCCGACCGATGTGAAGCCCTCCTGGAGGCCGTACTCGAACTCCGTCGCGTGGAGTGCCTTGATCGCGAACGGCAGGAGCAGGACGTTCCATAGGCCGAACGAGAAGTAGACCGGGATGCCCATGAACAGGAGGGAGCGCAGGATCGGGGTCCCGAACAGCGTCGCCACGCCTTCCTTCAGGTTGGCGACGACGACGCCGACGCTCGTGTCACCCTCTGCCTCGATCTTGCCGACATGGACGCGGATCAGCAGCGCCGCCGAGATCAGGAACGTCACGCCGTCGAAGAGGAAGGCCCAGTCGATGCTGAACGCGGTGGCGAGGAGTCCCGATAGGGCAAACCCGATCGACGTCGATCCGAACGAGCTGATCATGATCCAGGAGTTGGCCGCCGCCAGCTCCTCGTCGCTCGCGACCTCGGGCAGCACGGCGTCGTTGGCCGGGTTGAAGAACTGCGAGATGGTGCTGACGAGGGCGACCGCGACGTACAGCAGGGCGATGTTGGCCTGGATCAGGAGCGGGATCGAGAAGACGATGGCGGCCCGCGACAGGTCCGCGGCGACCATGATCTTGCGGCGGTCGTAGCGATCGACGAAGACGCCGGCGATCAGGCCGACGATCAGCGTCGGCACGGCCGTGGCCACGAACATCAGCCCGACGGCCGCAGCCGAGCCGGTCACCCGGAACACCAGGATCCCCGCGGCGAGGTCGGTCAGGGCGGTCCCGATCGTCGAGACGAGCTGGGCCGACCAGAGCAGCCGGAAGTCGGGCTTGCGAAAGACCGAGAACGTGGACGGGCGGGGACCGTCGGCTGGGGACGGGGCTCCGGCCACGGGGACAGCGTGGGCGGGTCCGGCCAGATCGGTCGGCGCGTCGGTCACGGATCGAAATCCCTCTCTGCCGCGGCCGACGCGGCTCCCCGTCTCCTCGACTGGGCCCGAGTGTAGCGAAGCGAACCGGGCGCGGGGCGGCCGCCTCGGCCCAACGCTCGCGGACCGCCACGGCCTGCCCGACACGCGCGGACGTCAGTCCCGGAGGGATCGAGCGGGCAGGGCGGTGCCCTCGCGCGCGAGCAGCTCCCGCTTGATCGCGAGGAGGTCGTCGCGGCTGCCGAACCAGTCGCCGCCATAGCCGCCGATCGTTCCGTCGCCCGCGATCACCCGGTGGCACGGGATCACGAGCCCGATCGGGTTGCGGCCGACCGCGCCCCCGACGGCCCGTGCCGCACCGGGCCGGCCGATCGCCCGGGCAAGCCGCCCGTAGCTCGTGACCTCGCCCCAGCCGAGCCTGCGGACGCCGGCCAGGACGTTCCGATCCCACGAGCCGCCGTGGACGAGGTCGATCGGCAGAGCCGCGATGCCATCGCCATCGCCGTCGAGGAACGCCGCGACCGCGGCAATCGCCCGGTCGAGGAGCGAGTCCGCTCCGCCCGTCGGCTCTCCACCGGTCCGCCGGACGACCTCGGAGACGAACGGCTCGCGCGCCGCGAGCACGGCCAGGCCGACGATCGCGCGGCGAGTGGCGGCCACGTGGATGGGACCCCACGGCGCCTCGATCGCTGCGATGCGGAAGGCCCGCCCGCCCGGCACGATCGGAATCAGGTCGTCGTCGGCCATCGGCCCATGATCGGTCGTCGTCGGCTGCGGCGCCATCGTGGGCCGGTGGCCGGTTCGATCGTGGACGAATCAGGCTCGTCCTGGGGCTACCGGGCGCCCGCACACCGCCAGCGGGCCGAGATGCGCCTGCAACCGTCCGACGCAACTGGAACGAACGCACGAGATCGGTCGGGCCCGATCGTCGGTGAGAATCGGATGTCGACCGTCAACGAACCAGAGCTGCGCACGACGCTCGTGCTCAACCCGCCCGAGGACGAAGCCTTCGGGTCCTTCGCCCGTGCCCTGGTCGAGAATGGCGGGGTCGCGCCGCTGGAGCTGCAGGATCGCCTGCGCGATCGCTATCCGCAGGCCATCGTCCGGCCGCGCGAGCTGGCGGGCGAACAAGCCCACGTCTGGTACGTCTACCGCGACGGACACTGGATCCGAACGGGCTGCTGACGGTTCGCGGAGGCAGGCCCGGAGGCATCTGCCGGATCCGGTCGCTGTGGGTCGGCCGGCGGGTCCCCCAAGTCTGATATACTCCCCGGGAGTATGATCGAGAGCGCCGCTTCTGCTCCGGGCCCAACGGGCGAAGTCGACCCAGCGAGCGTCGAGATTCGCCCGCCGATCGCCGGCATTGTCGGGCGCCTGGCGGAGACGTCATGACCGGACCGGCGCCACGGGACCGCGTGGCGGTTGACGGCCCGCTTGACCCGCGCGACCTGGCCGGCACGTTCGGCCATCGCTCGAGCGTCGCGGTCCGCTTCTCCGACGCTGACTCGATGGGTCACGTGAACAACGCCGTGTACCTGACCTTCGTCGAGCAGGCGCGGATCGGCTGGTGGACCGAGCGGACCGGCGAGCCGCTGGAGCGCGAGCCGGGTCGCGCCCTGGGCCTGATCCTCGCGGAGGTGGAGGTCGCCTTCCGCTCGCCGGTCTTCTTCGGCGAGGCGGTCGTCATCGAGACCCGCCCGACCAGTCTCGGACGCACGAGCCTGGGCCTCGAGCACCGTCTCAGCGCGTCTCGTGCCGGCGGGCCGGCGCGGCTCGTCGCAACGGTTAGAAGCGTGATCGTCCGCTACGACTACGCGACCGAACGGCCCGCCCCGTGGCCGGCCGAGCTCATCGAGGCCATCGAAGAGACCGACGGCGCGCTTCGGCGGGCCTGAGCGGTCGTCAGTCGGCGACGCGCCGGAAGACCGCCACCGCGTTCTGGCCGCCGAACCCGAAGCCATGGACGGCGACCGTCTCGACCTTCGTTCGCCGCGCGGTCAGCGGCACGTAGTCGAGGTCGCACTCGGGATCCGGCGTATGGAGGTTGGCCGTCGGCGGGATGACCTGGTCGCGGATCGCCCCGATGCCAGCCAGCGCTGACGCGATCCCGGCGGCGCCGACGAGGTGGCCGATCATCGACTTCGGCGAGCTGATCGCGACCTTCTTCGCGTGGGCCCCGTAGGCGGCCTTGATCGCCCGCGTCTCGGTCACGTCATTGAGCGGCGTCGAGGTCCCGTGGGCGACGATGTAGTCGATCTCGTCGGGGGCGACCTCGCTGTTGCGGAGGGCCTTGGTCATCGCCCGGGTCTGGCCGCGGCCGGTCGGCTCTGGCGCACTGATGTGGAACGCGTCGGCGGTCAGGGCACCGCCGAGAACCTCGGCGAGCGGAGTGGCGCCGCGTTCGAGGGCGTGGGCGAGCGATTCGATGACGACGACCCCGGCACCTTCGCCGAGGACGAACCCGTCACGCGTCCCGTCGAACGGGCGCGAAGCCGTCTCGGGCGAGTCGTTCCGCTTCGAGAGGGCGCCCATGTTGGCGAGGGCTGCGACGCCCATCGGCACGACCGGGGCCTCGGAGCCGCCGGCCAGCACGACGTCGCACTCGCCGGTGCGGATCAGGCGGAGGGCGTCGTGGAAGGCGATGACCGACGTCGCGCAGGCGGCGACCTGGGTCATGACCGGGCCCGTCAGGCCCCATTCCATCGACAGCAAGGCGGCGCCCATCGAGCCTGACAAGGCCGGGACCGCGAACGCCGAAACGAACCGCGGGCCTTTCGTGTCGTGGACGTGGGTCCCGTCGATGATCGCCTCGATCCCGCCCCCGCCCGTGTTCATCACGACGCCGACGCGGTCGCGCTGGTCCTCGTCCATGGCCGCGAAGTCGATCCCGCTGTCGGCCACGGCCTCCTTCGCCGCGGCCATGCCGAGGTGGATGAACCGGGTCATCCGACGGGCCATCTTCGCGTCCATGAACCGGGTCGGGTCGAAGTCGAGGACCTCGGCCGCGATCCGGACCTCGAACGCGGACGCGTCAAAGCCCCGGATCAAGCGGGTCCCGGTGACGCCGGCGACAAGGTTCGACCAGTACGTCGGGAAGTCATTGCCGATCGGCATGACCGCCCCCACGCCGGTGACGACCGCCCGCCGCGCAGGATCCAGTTCAGGCACGTAGCTCCTCAGGGCTCAGGATTGGGTCGGATTGTAGTGACCAGGCTGCGTTCGTCGTTCCTGCGCGACTGCCCTTCAGTCGCCCTCGTACCGCTTGAAGATCACCGCCCCATTGTGGCCACCGAGCCCGATGTTGTTGCTGAGGGCGTAACGGACCGGCATCGATGTCGCCTCGGTCACGACCCACAGGTCGCAATCCGGATCGGGATCGCGGTAGTTGATCGTCGGGGGGACGCATTGCTCCGCGACCGACATCACCGTCGCGAAGGCCTCGAATGCGCCGGCGGCGCCCATCATGTGGCCCGTCATCGACTTGGTCGCGCTGATCGCGAGCGAATGGCGCTCGCCAGCGACCCGGTCACCGAACACCGTCCAGATGGCCTCGGCCTCGCGCTGGTCGCCGAGCGGCGTTGACGTTCCGTGGGGATTGATCAGATCCACCTCGCCGGCGGGCACGCCGCGCCGGTCGAGGGCCATCTTCATCGCCCGCGCCGAGCCCGTCCCGCCGGCGATCGGTTGGATCATGTCCCAGCCGTCGGCGGCCGAGCCGTAGCCCACGACCTCCGCATAGATCTTCGCGCCGCGCGCCTTGGCCAGCTCGAGATCCTCGAGGAACAGGCCACCCGCGCCCTCGCCCAGGACGAAGCCGTCGCGCGTCTTGTCGAACGGCCGCGACACGCTCGCGAGGCCCTCGCCCGGGCGAGGCATCCCCATCCCGCGCATGTTCGTGAATCCGGCGTGGGCGGTCTCGAGGAGGGGCGCCTCGGTCGAGCCCGAGATCACCGCGACGCAGTCGCCGCGGCGGATCGCCTCGGCCGCTTCAGAGACGCTGTGGGTCCCGGTGGCGCACGCGCTGACGATGCACACGTTGTGGCCGATCGCGCCGGTCTCGATCGCGAGCATGCCCGACGCCGAATCGACGAGAGCGTTCGCGATGAATGTCGGGGGTACGCTCCGCGGGCCCTTCTCGTGGAGGTTCACCCAGGCATCGATCATCAGCTGCTGGCCGCCGGCGCCCGAGCCGAAGACCACGCCGACCTCCTCGCGGTTGGCGTCGGTGATCTCGAAGCCCGAATCCTGGAGTGCCTGCTTGCCAGCAGCGACGCCGAACCACATCGAGCTCTCGCTGCGGCGGACCGCCTTGGCGTCCATCCAGTCGGTCGGGTTGAAGTCCACGACCTCGCCGGCGGCCTTGGCTTCGTAGCGGGACACGTCGAACTTCGTGATCTCGCGAAGACCGGAACGGCCGCGGAGAAGGTTCCCCCATGCGGTCTGAACGTCGTTGCCCACTGGGCTGACGACGCCCAGGCCAGTAACAACGACGCGGCGGTCGTAATCGGGTTTGCGCACGCTGGAGGAGTCCTTTCTCGAGTCGGTTGGGTCGGGGTCTGTGGCGGTTGGGTCAGGCCGTCGTGGCGGTCGCCCACGGGACGGCGAGGCGGTCCGGGGCCGTCGGATCGTCGAGGGGGATCGCGTCGGCATCCGGCGCGATCCGCTTGATCAGCCCGGTCAGCACGCGGCCGGGCCCGATCTCCAGGAAGGTGGTCACTCCCGCGGCGGTCATCCGGTCGATCGCGGCGACCCAGTCAACGCCGGCCGTCAGGTGGTCGACGAGCTCGGCCCGAGCGCCCTCGGCGGTCGTGATCGGGCGGGCATCGGCGTTGGCGAGGAGCGGCGCGACAGGATCGTGGAAGCCGATGCCGGCGAGGACGTCGCGCATCGCGGCGGCGGCCTCAGCCATGAGCGGGGAGTGGGCCGCGACCGATACTGGCAGGACGATGGCCTTGCGCGCGCCGAGCTCCTTGGCGATCCCCGCCGCTGCGTCGATCGCCGCGCGCTCGCCCGACACGACGACCTGGCCCGGGGCGTTGCGATTCGCGACCTCGAAGATGCCGTGTGCCGACGCCTGCGCCACGAGGTCCGGGATCGCCGTGTCGTCAAGACCGAGAATGGCGGCCATCGCCCCGTCGCGTCCCGCGCCGGATGCCTGCATCAGCCGGCCTCGCTCACGCACCAGTCGGACGCCGTCCTCGAGCGAGATCACCCCTGCCGCGACGAAGGCCGAGTACTGGCCCATCGAGTGGCCGGCGAGGAAAGCCGGCTCGGGCGCGTCGATCCCCAGGGCCGCCCAGCGCTCGCGGACCGCGGCGAGATAGGCGATGGACACTGCGAGCAGCGCCGGCTGGGCGTTCTCGGTCCGGTCGAGCAGGTCGGCTGGTCCGTTGAAGGCGAGGCCGCTGATCGAATCGCCGAGCGCGGCGTCGGCGGCGGCAAGGACTGCTGCGGCAGCCGGTGAAGCGGCCGCCAGGTCACGTCCCATGCCGACCGACTGCGAGCCCTGGCCGGGGAACACGAAGGCAGGCGCGGTCATTCCCTGGAGCGTAGCGTCGAAATCGGCCGTCACACGGTCCGGCCTGTGCGACAGTGCACGGGTCCCGGTGATCGGGCTATGCTCGCCGACATGTCCGCGTCGTGCGCCGCTCGCAGTTCGGAACGCCTCCGATGACTGCCGATTCCCGGACGGCCGGCCGGCGGATCGGTCCACCGCCGCCGGCGCGGACGATCGCGCGCCGGTTCGAGGCCGACCTGTCGGCGACGGTCCTCGCGGCGGGCACGCGGATCACGAACGTCCGCCAGATCTCCGAGCGGGTCGCGATGGGCCGGGCACTCTGGCGCGAGCTCGTGATCGGGTTCGCGTCCCAGCTCGGCGAGCTGCGCCTCGGTTTCACCCAGCTTGCCGCGCTCTACGTCCTCGCCGACACGGGCACGATGACGATCGGGGACCTGGCGGACGCCATCAACCGTTCGCCGTCGGCGACAAGCCGCCTCGTCGACGGGCTCGTCCGGCGCCGGCTCGTCGAGCGCAAGGTCGAAGAGGAGGACCGCCGCCAGCGGACCCTCGTCCTGACGCCACGCGGCGCCGCCTTGCTCCGGGTCGTCGACCGTGCCCGCGCCGACCAGTTCCTGTCCGCGATCCGGCCGATGCCGACCGCGGAGCGGGCCCTGATCGCGATGGGCGTCGCAGCCCTTGCAACCCACGCAATTTCGCGGCGCGGACGGCTGATCAAGAACCGGGCCGAGTAGCCGCTCTTCGGGCTTGCGCCGCCGGCCGCGGGCAGCGACGATGCGCCGATCGGACCATCGCACCTCTGGGAGACCCATGGATCCGAACCTGCGCGTCATCTCCGAGTTCCGCGTCGAGCATGGCCACGGCGATGGGACCTGGCAACGGATGGAGCCCGTCCAGCACGATCCGGGCGAGAACAAGCCCGAGCGCGACTGGCGGCGCTGGACGATCTTCCACTGCCCGGCCTGCAACCAGACGGTCACCGTCGCGACCGGCGGCGATCAGGCCGAGGTTGCCGACGAAAGCCACTGACCTGCGCGATCGACGGCCCGGCGTCAGCTGGACGTCCGAGGCTCGCCGTCCGGAACTTCGACCGATCGCGGCGTCATCCGGGCCAGGAGCCGGCTGGCCCGGGCGATCATCACCTCGATCGTGATGACGCTGGTCGTGTCGTCCGGCCCGAGCCGGGTGTGGGCTTCGCGCAGCGCGCAAATTCGCTCGAACTGCTCGCGCCGTGTCTGGCGGTCCATCGATGCTCTCCTTCCGGGACGGCCAACCCGCGCCGTCATCTGAGCGCATCCTCGATCGAGTCGCGTGGCGCGCCATCGGGCGGTCGCCCCATCGAGCTCGACCTCGATGGCCGCATATCCCGGCGGTGGCCGGTCGCGATGCCTTACCGCTGCGCGCGATCAGGCGCAGAAGCGGCGGACCACGTCGTACAGGACCGGCAGGCCCCAACGCAGCGCGTCAACGCCGACCCGTTCGTCGACGCCGTGAAATCGGTCCATGAACCCCTCCTCGGGATCCAGCTGGAGCGGCGAGAACCCGTAGGTCGGGACGTCGAGCGCGGCCGTGTGCTTGGCGTCGGTTGCGAACGGGACCATGAACGGCAGCGGGATGCCCGCCGGGTCGTGGTCGACCACCGTCCTGGCGAGCAGCTCGTAGAACCGGCCGTCGATCGGCGCCGCCACCGGCGGGGCGTGGATGACGAGATCGACCTCAACGTGTGCGGCGAGGTCGCCGAGCCGCCCGACGATCGTCTCGCGCATGTCCTCCTCGGTCGTTCCCGGCAGCAGCCGGCAGTCGAGCTCGATCGTTGCCTCGCCCGGGATCACGTTGTATTTCACCCCGGCGTGGACGATGTTCGGACTGACCGTGTCCCGCAGGAGTGCCCGGACGACCCGCGCGGACATCGGCTCGCAGATTGCGTCGATCGCCGCCTCGCCGAGGCGAGGGTCCTCGCTGGCGAGCGCCCGGAGCAGACGCGCCTGATCCCCATCGAGCTGGTCGGCGACCCCGCCGAGGAACGACTGCATGACCGCGGTCGGACGCGGCCCGCCCTGGACCGCGAGCCGGGTGATCGCCGTCGCCGCCCGGACCGCGGCATTGTCGTCGCGTGGCATCGAGCCGTGGCCCCACGTGCCGCGGACCGTCAGTCGGTAGACGGCATACCCCTTCTCGGCCACCCCGATCGGGTAGAAGCGGCGGCCACCGAAGGTCGTCGCGACCGCGCCGGATTCGTTGATCGCGGCAGCCGCCCGGATGAGCTCCGGCCGCTCGGTGACGATCCAGCCGATCCCGTTGAGGCCGCCGGCCTCCTCGTCGGCCGTGCTCGCGAACAGGACGTCCCGGGTAAGGCCCGGGACGGGATCGCTTGCCGGGTCGCGACCGGCGGCCCGGGCCTCTCCAGCCAGCATCCGGACCACCGTCAGCTCCATCGACAGGAGGTTCTTCATGTCGACGGCGCCCCGACCCCAGACATAGCCGTCGGCGCGGTCACCGTCGAACGGACCGTGGGTCCAGAGCTCGGGCGGCGCAGGGACGACGTCGAGATGGCTGAGGAGGAGCAGCGGATCACCCCCGGTGCCGTCGCCGCGGAGCCGTACCGTCACCGATCCGCGACCTGGAACCAGCTCGAGGACCTCCGGTTCGAGCCCGGCGTCGGTCAGCGCCGAAGCGATCCAGCGAGCCGCCTGTGTCTCGCCATCCGCCATCGCGGGTGCCACCGGGTTGACCGAGGGGATCCGGATCAACGCGCGGAGGGTCTCGATCAGCTCGTCGCCCGCCGCGGCGAGGGATTCCGGGTCGAGGGCGGCCGACGGCAGGGCGCTGCGGGTGTCGGCCACGGTCAGCCCGGGTTGCCGACGAGCGAATTCAGGCCCGCAAGGGCGGCGAGGAACCCGAAGACGAAGCCCGCGAGGACGATGACGATCACCATTGCGATGAGGATCCTGAGGTAGCGCCGGTCCTCGCGGTCGGCGGCCGCCTGGTCGGGATCGCGGCCGCCGGGAATGTACGGGGTCGACAGGCCGCGGCGGCGAGCGGCCGCGCTGCGCTCACTGTCGTAGGCCTCCGGGTCGGGCGGCAGGGTCATGTCGTCATCATCGCCCGAACCAGGGTGCCGCGCATCGACACCCGCGTGATGCCTCCCGATCACGAGAACCGATCGCGGAGCGGCGCCAGGCACTCTCGGGCGACGTCGTCGAGGCCGGACGGACCCAGAGCCGCGGGCATCCCGAAGACGACGTGGGTTGCTCCGGCCGCGGCGAGCGCGTCGGCCGCGTCCAGAGCCTCGCGGCGGCTCGCGGAGGTCGAGCCGGTCCCGACCTGGCCGACGAGGTCGAAGCCGGCCGGATCGCGCCCGGCCACGTCGAGGGCCGCGAGGAGGTCGGCGCGCTTCTCGATGAAGTAGGGGACGTTGCCGGCATGCGTGCCTGGCTGGAGCCAGCCCGCCGCGGCCCGCGCGGCCAGGGCGATCCCGCGCGGTCCCTGCCCACCGAGGTAGATGGGCGGACCGCCGGGGGTTCGCGGCGGCGGTGCGTTGACGGCGCCACGCAGGGGATGGAACGGATCGTCGCGCGTGATGCCGGGCGGCGTCGCGGCCTCGACCGACCAGAGGGCCCGGAGGGTGTCCACGGCCGAGACGAGGCGGTCGATTCGTGGCCCGATCGGCGGCAGCTCCAGGCCGAATGGCTCGTGCTCGCCCTCGAACCAGCCGGCGCCGAGGCCGAGCACGAATCGCCCGTCGGTCGCATGGTCGAGCACGACGCCCGCCTTGGCGACGAGCACCGGGTGGCGGAACGTGTTCGAGAGCACGGCATGGCCGACGGTGAGCCCGGGAACGTGGTGGACGAGCGTCGCGAGCAGGGTCAGTGCCTCCAGCGAACCACCGGGTTGGGCGTCGTCCATGTTCGTGAGGTGATCATTCAACCAGCCGCTGTCGAAGCTTCCACCCGGCGCGCCACCAAGCTCGCCTGCGCGCGCCCACGTGGCGTCGACCGTCGCCCAGTCGACGTCCTGGGGCGACGTCTTGAACCCGATCCGGAGCGTCATCCGGCGGTGGTCGCTGCGTCCTTGGCGTTCGGCGCCGCGGCTTCCCGCCCGGCCACCTCGAGAGCGGCCGCCATCCGTCGCCCGGTCGTCACCGCGCCCTCGGACGCGGACGAGACGAGAGCCGCGTACTTCGCGAACACGCCGCCCCGATAGCGCGGCTCCGGCGGGGTCCAGGCGGCGCGCCGAAGCTCGAGGACGTCGGCCGGGACCGACAGATCGAGCCGGTGGGCGTCCACATCGACGATGATCTCGTCGCCCTCCTCGATCAGCCCGATCGGGCCGCCGAGCGCGGCCTCGGGGGCGATATGGCCGATCATCAGCCCATGGGTGCCGCCCGAGAACCGGCCGTCGGTGATCAGTGCGACCGAGTCGCCGAGGCCCTCGCCGACCAGCGCGCCCGTGACGCTCAGCATCTCCTGCATCCCGGGCCCGCCGGCCGGACCCTCATAGCGGATGACGACGACGTCGCCGGGCACGATCCTGCGATCGCGGACCGCGGCGTAGCAGTCGGCCTCCGAGTCGAACACCCGCGCCGGCCCGCGATGGAGGCGTCGCTCGTGCCCGGCGAGCTTCACGACGCAGCCGTCCGGGGCCAGCGAGCCGCGCAGGATCGCGAGGCCGCCGGTCGCCTTGATCGGCCGATCGAACGGAACGACGACGTCCTGGCCCTCTGTGGCGACGGCCGCGGCCGCGATCTCGGCAAGCGTCCGGCCGTCGACGTTCGGCGCCGCGCCGTCGATCTTGCCCGCCGCCAGCAGCTCCCGGAAGACCAGCCCCAGGCCGCCGGCCTCGTACAGATGGCTCGCGGTGTAGCGCCCGCCGGGCTGGAGGTCGGCGACGATCGGCGTGCGGTCGGCGATCGTGCCGAACTCGTCGATGTCGAGCGGGATGTCGAACTCGTGGGCGATCGCGAGCAGGTGGAGCACCGCGTTCGTCGAGCCGCCGGTGGCGGCCACGGCTGCGATTGCGTTGTCGATCGAGCGCCGGTCGACGAAGCTCGCCGGCCGGAGGTCGTCGCGAACGAGGCGCATGACCATCTCTCCGGCCCGGCGGGCGGCGTCGTCCTTGGCCGGGTCCTCGGCGGGGATCCCGTTGAGTCCCGCCGGCGACAGGCCGAGGGCCTCGATGACCATGCTCATCGTGTTGGCGGTGAACTGGCCGCCGCAGGCCCCGGGCCCCGGGCAGGACGCACTCTCGACCTCGTACAGCTCGTCGAGCGTGATCTTGCCGGCGCGGTAGGCGCCGATCGCCTCGAAGATCGTCACGACCGTTGCGTCGCGCGAGCCGTCGCCGCCCATCGTCGCCGAGCGGATGCCCGGGTGGATGGTGCCGGAATAGAGCGCGAGGCCCGGGATGTCGAGCCGCCCGAGCGCCATCGCCGCGCCGGGCCCGGTCTTGTCGCAGCCGAAGACGCAGACGACGCCGTCGAAGAGGTGGCCGCGGGCGACCAGCTCGATCGAATCGGCGACGACCTCGCGGCTCACGAGCGACGCCTTCATGCCCTCGGTGCCCATCGACACGCCGTCGCTGACCGAGATCGTGTTGAACTCCATCGGCGTCCCGCCGGCCGCCCGGATCCCCGCCTTCACCGCCTCCGCCAGGCGCCGGTGGTTGTAGTTGCAGGGCATCGTCTCGATCCAGTTCGTCCCGACGCCGACGATCGGCTTGGCGAGATCCTCGTCCGTGAAGCCGATCGCCTTGAGCATGCCCCGCGCGGCGGCCCGGTCGGGGCCATCGGTGAGGGCGGCCGAGTGGCGCTTGGCCGGGTCGGAGGGACGGTCGTAGGGGTGGATCGGGTCGGGCATCGGCGGGCTCTCCGGGGGGCTTGATCGATCGGCGGCGGTCGAGCGGACAGTGTAGGGCGGCGCCCGGAAGGCCGGGCTCCGAGCTGTCGGCGGATTCGCCACGCTCTTCCGCGCGCAACGCCGCCCGACTATGCTGCGCGGGCGGGTCGGCCGTATGGATGGAGAGGGTGATGGCGGACGAGAAGCTCGAGCTGCTCAAGCGGGTTCCCCTTCTGGCGGGCCTCGGCCGGCGCGAGATCGAGGAGGTCGGCCGGCTCGCCGATGAGATCGACGTCCCGTCGGGCCGGGTTCTCATGCGCGAGGGCGACAACGGCAGCGAATTCTTCGTCCTCGTCACCGGCCGTGTCGGGATCGATCGCGGCGGGACCCGGATCCGGGCGATGGAGCCCGGCGACTTCTTCGGCGAGATCGCCCTGCTCGCGGAAGGCCCGCGGTCGGCGACGGCGACCACCGAGGCGCCTTCAAAGCTCCTCGTGCTCGGCCACAGAGAGTTCCATTCGCTCATGGACCGCTTTCCGGCGATCCGGACCAGCGTCTTCGAGGCGCTCGCGAAGCGGATCCGGAACACGGAGCCCGAAGCCGCCCACTGACCCGCTCCTGAGATCATTGGCACCTGCGGACCGTCGCAGGGTTACTTGTTTCCTGCGACAGCCTTGACGAGGACGATCCCATGACATCCGAAGGAGCGGAGGATCGCACCGCTCCCGCTCCCGCTCCCGCTGTCGTCGACGCGACCGCCCTCTCGTCCGCCCTGGCCGACCCCGATCTCACGATCGTCGACGTCCGTCCGCTCAGCGCCTTCAACGGCTGGCGCGTCGGCGACGAGCAGCGCGGCGGCCACATCCCGGGCGCGGTCTCGTTCCCGGCCGACTGGCTCACGACCGTCGACGCGCCCGAGGTCGCCCGGCTCCTGGCCGGCAAGCGGATCGACGCCGACCGCGACATCGTTGTCTGCGGGCGGGACGATGCCGACGCCGTGCGAGTCGCCGAGGCTCTTGCCGGCTCCGGCATCGAGCGCGTCCGGATCCTTCGCGGCGGCTTCGCAGCGTGGGCGTCCGACGCCGATCGCCCGGTCGATCGGCTGGCGCGCCACGATCGGCTCGTCCACATCGAGTGGCTCGGCCAGCTCCTCGCCGGTGGCCGGCCCGAGGCGGAGCCGACCGGCCGCTTCGTCCTCTTCCATGTGAACTTCGGGCTGCCCGAGGAGTATGCCGAGGGGCACATCCCGGGCGCCCAGTACCTCGATACCAACTGGCTCGAGAATCCGATCGACTGGAACCGCCGGACCCCGGAGGAGATCGACGCCGCCCTCTGCGGCCTCGGGATCACTGCGGACACGACGGTCGTCGTCTACGGCCGCGATACCGTCGGCGACGCGAGCGAGAGGTGGCCCGGCCGTCGGGCCGGCCAGATCGCCGCGACGCGTGCCCTGATGATCCTGCGCTATGCCGGGGTCGAGGACGTTCGGCTGCTCGACGGCGGCTACGACTGGTGGATCCGCGCCGGCTACCCGGTCGAGACGCTCCCTCGCGAGCCGAGCCCGGTCGCGGCCTTCGGCGCCAGTGTTCCGCTCCGCCCGGAGGTCATCATCGACATCGACGAGGCCAAGCAGATCATCGCCGATCCCGACGGTGCGGCCCTCGTCAGCGTCCGGACCTGGAAGGAGCACGTCGGCCGCGTCAGCGGCTACAACTACATCGGCCCGGCCGGCCGGATCGCCGGCGACGTCTGGGGCAACTGCGGCTCCGATGCCTACCACATGGAGCACTACCGCAACGTCGACAACACGATGCGGGCGTACCCGGAGATCGCCGCCAACTGGGCGGAGGCCGGCATCACCGCCGACAAGTGGGTCGCGTTCTACTGCGGCACCGGCTGGCGGGCGAGCGAGACCTGGTTCTACGCCTACCTCCAGGGCTGGGAGCGGATCGCGGTTTACGACGGCGGCTGGTTCGAGTGGAGCCAGGATCCGTCCAACAACCCGATCGAGATCGGCGATTCCGACGCGGTGTCGCCCCACGGCGAGTTCGCCGCGTAAGGCGTCACCCGTCGGGTTCGGCCGCGGCGATCGAGCCGCCGCCGGCCCATGCCTCCACGACGCCGCGCAGCGTGGCGAGCCCGACCGCGCCCTGGCCGAGGACGACGTCGTGGAATGCCCGGATGTCGAACGCCGGGCCGAGCCTCGATCGGGCTTCGTCGCGGAGGCGCAGGATCTCGAGCTGGCCGAGCTTGTACGCGAGCGCCTGGCCCGGCATCGCGAGGTAGCGGTCGACCTCGTTGGCGATGTTGTTCTCCGCGAGCGCGGTGTGCTCGGTCATGAACTCGATCGCCTGACCGCGGCTCCAGCCGAGCGCATGAAGTCCGGTGTCCACGACGAGCCGGCACGCTCGCCAGGCATCGAACGAGGCGATCCCGAACCGGTCGAGGTCGCCCGACAGCAGGCCCATCTCGACCGACAGCCGTTCGCTGTACAGGCCCCAGCCTTCGATGTACGCGGTCGGCCCGGCCAGCCGCCGGAAGGCCGGCAGCCCGTCGAGCTCCTGGGCGATTGCGATCTGGAGATGGTGACCCGGCACGGCCTCGTGGAATGCCAGGGTCTCTGCCTCGTAGCGCGGCCGGGTCTCGGGCGCCGAGGTGTTGATGTAGTAGCTGCCGGGCCGGCTGCCGTCGGCGGCGGGCTGGCGGTAGTACGCGATCGTCGAATGCTTCGCCTCGTGGGCGGCCATCTCGACCACGACACACGGAGTCGCCGGCAGCCGCCCGAACCAGTCCGCGATCGCCGCGTTCGCGCGATCGAGCGATTCCTGGGCCACCGCGAAGACCTCGGCGGGGGTGGTGAAATGGAGCGCCGGGTCGGAGCGCAGCCGGCGGACGATCGTCGGCAGATCGGCGGTCCCGAGCAAGCGGCCACCGAGCTCGCGGAACTCCGCGTCGATCCGTTCGGTCTCCGAGAGGCCGATCCGGTGGATCTCCTCGGGCGCCAGGTCGATCGTCGTGTGGGCCCGGACCAGCCGGCCGTACGCGTCCACCCCGCCCGGAACGTGCGAGAGGCCCGGCCGATCGTCAGGCCGGGCCACGGGCAGGAGCTCATCGGCGAGGAACGCCCGGTAGCGGGCGAATGCCGGCTGGATTCGGTCGCCGACCGCGGCTCGGATGGCCGTCGCGATGCGTTGGCGGTCGCGCTCCGGCCAGTCCTCCGGAAGGGTCCTGGCGGGCGCAACGAGCGGCCAGTCGTCCCACGTTCGGGCGAGCAGGTCGTCCAGCTCGGCGATCACGCTCCGGACCAGCGCCTGGGGCGCCACGATTCCATGACCGAGTGCGTCGCGTGTGGTTTGGACGAGACGGTCGATCCACGGGCCCATCGCCTGCCAGCGCGCGACGAGGGCGTCGCCCTCGGCCAGGGTGCGGACGGGCTGGATGGACGGAATGTTCAGGAAGATGACTTGCGGCCCGTCGAGCGGATCGACCGCCCAGGCGTCGACGCCGCTCGATACGAGGTCGAGCTCGGCCCAGAGGTAGTCGATGAGGGCGGCACGCGTCACGCGGTCGGCCGGCGCCAGGCCTTCGGCGTCGATGGCCTCGGCCCGCCCCAACAACCCTTGCAGCCGACTCGCATCGGCGGCGAGCGCTCCCGGCCCGTTGGCCCGCAGCCGGGCGTCGAAGCGGCGATCGCCGAGTTCCGTGGCGAAGGCGGGATGGGCGGCCATCTGGCGGTCCCACGCCTCAGAGGCGAGCCGGGCGAGGGGGTCCGCGACGGCGTTCGGCGGTCGGGTCGGATCGGTCATCGGACGATCCTAGTGGGCGTCGCGCGAATGCGCGCCGTCGTGGCGCGCGGTCAGTGGATGCAGGCGCCGGTGTCGGCCGGCGAGGTCCTGCCGACCCATGGCTGGATCGCCGTCGCGACCGAGGTCGGGGTCAGGGCATAGCCGACGTTCGGGTCGGTCCTGGCCTCCGCGAACACGACTCCGCCGACCGTGCCGTCGGCGAGGATGAGCGGACCGCCGCTGTCGCCCTGGTCGACGACCGCTCGCAGCTCGAGGATCCGGCGGCTCACCCTTCGGGTTCCATAGATGTCTCGGCCCTGGGCGTCGTAGGACCCCGACACGGCCGCGGGCTCGATCTGGAGCGGGCCGCCGTGGGGGAACCCGATGGTCGCCCCGATCGTGCCGCGATCCGGATCGGCCGGCGCGAAGCGAAGTGGCTCGGCGTTCAGGTCGCGGATCCACAGCAGGGCGACGTCGAGCTCGGGATCGTCGAACACGGCGACGGCGTCGAGCGGCTGGCCGTCCTGCGTCGTTACTCGGATCGTCGAGCCGCCGGCGACGACGTGTGCATTGGTCACGATGTAGCTTCGAGCGACGGCGAACCCGGTCCCGCTCGACTCGTACAGGCAGGTCGCGGCCGAGACGCGAACCGTGCTGCGGATCGCGTTGGTCGCGATCGTCCGTGCCACCGGATCCGTCGGCCGGGTGACGTCCGGCGCCGGCAGGGGATCGAGGCCGACGAAGAGATCGGGGATCCCGGTGTCGTCGAGGATCCGGCCGAGCGCCGCCGCGATCTCGGTCGGCGGCGGCAGGATGCCGCTGAGGCCGCGGACGACGAAGGAGGTCTGGGCCTGGACGGCGAGGGTTCGCATCGGGCCGGCGGCAAGCAGTCCGCCGATCAGCCAGACGACCAGGATCGCCTGGGCTGCCCCCACGAAGCCGCCGAGGACGCGGTCGACCACATCGAGGGCGCGGCCGCGCACACGGATCGCGACCGCCCTCCCGAGCGCCGAGCCGATCGCCTCACCAACGCCGACGACGAACAGGATGCCGCCGAGCACCACGATCGCGCGGATCTCGGGTTGGCGGATGGCCGCGAGGGCCGGCTCGAAGAGCGGCAAGGACAGGATCGCCAGGCCGCCGCCGCCGATGGCGCCGAGGAGACCGCCGACCTGCGGCAGCGCTCCGGAGCTGACGCCGATCAAGACGGCCGCGATCACGATCACGAGGATGACGAGATCGAAGAGGTTCACCGATGCGAAGTATCGCTGACGATCGGGGCCGAGGCGGGCGGCGGCCCCGGAGCAGGCCGGCCCGAGCTGGCCGGGCCGGGCCTGAGCGGCGGCGTCGCTGAGCGGCAGCCGCCTTGTCCTGGGCGAAGGTCAGGCGATCGTCACCACGACCGGCGGTGCCTCGCTGCCCGGCGACGCGATGGTGTTCGTCCCGGGTTCCAGGTCGCCGAGGTCGACGACCGTGGCCTTGAGCACGGCGATGTCGATGCATGCGACGCTCATGTCGTCCGCGCCCTCGATCAGAGTGATCGCGATGTCCATGCCTGATCGCTCGACCTTGACCGAATCGAGAACCGAGCAGGGCGCAACACCCGAGTACCAGCTGACCTTGACGAGGACGTGGCGGCCATCGATGGAGGCCTGGAGCGCGATCGGCACGACCGGGTGCGGGTTCAGGCGACCCGGCACCGGCCGGACCAGCGTCGGTTGACCGGCGGCCGGGTCGACCGGTGCGGGGTTGACGAGTCCGACCCCGACCCCGCTCCCTGGGCCACCCGCGGAACCGCCGCCCGTGAGGCCCGGATCGAATGTGTCGTCCGTCAGGCGGCCCCGGCGCGGGTGTCGATCCGGGCCGGGTGGGCCGCTTCCCAACGGTCGATCGCGAGCGCCTTGTCCAACAGGTAGCCCATCTCGTCGGTGCCGTCGAGGAGCATCAGCCGGGCGAACGGATCAACCTCGAACGGGAGATCCTCATCGCCGGGCAAGTGGATGACCTGGGCCTCCAGATCGACCGTCAGCTGGGCCGTGGGGTTGGCCGCGAACATCTCGAACAGCTGGCGGTGCTTCTCGGCCTCGACGACGATCGGGAGCAGCCCGTTCTTCAGGGCGTTGTTCTGGAAGATGTCGGCGAACGAGGTGGACAGGATCGCCCGGATCCCCCAGGCGGTCAGGGCCCACGGCGCGTGTTCCCGCGACGAGCCCGTCCCGAAGTTGTCGCCGACGAGCAGGATCTTGCGGTCGAGCATCGCGACCCGGTCCATGACGAAGAGCGGCTCCTTGAGCCCGCCGTCCTCGTCGTAGCGCCAGTCGCGGAAGAGCGCCTCGCGCAGGCCGTCCTTGTCGGTGACCTTGAGGTAGCGTGCAGGGACGATCTGGTCCGTGTCGACGTTCTCCGCAGGCAGCGGGATCACCGCGCTCGTGAAGCTCTGGAAGGGCTCGGCCATCGTCAGCGCCCGCCGACCGCGGCCATGGCCTCGATGCCGGGTAGCAGGCGCGGATCGGCGACCTCGCCGCGGATCGCCGACGCCGCCGCCGTGAGCGGCGAGGCGAGGAACGTCCGTCCGCCCTTGCCCTGGCGGCCCTCGAAGTTCCGGTTCGAGGTGCTGATCGCGTACTGGCCAGGCGACAGTTGGTCGCCGTTCATCGCGATGCACATCGAGCAGCCGGCCTCGCGCCACTCGGCCCCGGCCGCGCGGAAGATCTCGTTGAGGCCCTCGGCCTCGGCCTCGCGCTTCACTTCGTCGGAGCCCGGCACGATCATCATCCGGACGCCGTCGGCCACCTTGCGACCCTTCAGGACCTCGGCGGCCAGGCGGAGGTCGCTGATCCGGCCGTTCGTGCATGACCCGACGAAGACGACGTCGACCTTCTGGCCGAGGATCGCCTGGCCGGGCCGGAGGTCCATGTACTCGAGGGCGCGCTCGAGGGCCCGCTTCGCCGAGCCGTCGACCTGGTCGTCGGGCGATGGGACCCGCGAGGTGATCGGGATGCCCATGCCCGGGTTCGTGCCGTAGGTGACCATCGGCTCGAGGGCCGACGCGTCGATCGCGATCGATTTGTCGTAGGTCGCGCCGGCGTCGCTCGGCAGCGCCCGCCAGGCCTCGACCGCGGCATCCCAGGCCACGCCGTGCGGGGCGTGCGGCCGGCCGGCGACGTACGAGAACGTGGTGTCGTCGGGCGCGATGAGTCCCGCCTTCGCGCCGCCCTCGATCGACATGTTGCAGATCGTCATCCGCTGCTCCATGGTCAGGGCGCGGATCGCTTCGCCGGTGTACTCGAAGACATGGCCGGTCCCGCCGCCGATCCCGATCCGGGCGATCAGTGCGAGGATGATGTCCTTGCTGCTGACCCCAGGGGCGAGCCGGCCGTCGACCCGGACCTCGTAGGTCTTCGGCCGGCGCTGGAGCAGGGTCTGGGTCGCGAGGACCATCTCGACCTCGCTCGTGCCAATGCCGAAGGCGAGGGCCCCGAACGCGCCGTGGGTCGCGGTGTGGGAATCGCCGCACACGATCGTCATCCCAGGCTGGGTCAGCCCGAGCTGCGGGCCGATGACGTGGACGATCCCCTGGCCGGGGTCGCCCATGCCGTGCAGCGGGATCCCGAAATCGGAGCAGTTGCGGGTCAGCTGGTCGACCTGTGCGGCGGCCATCGGGTCGGCCATCGGCAGGCTCCGTGGATGGGTCGGGATCGAATGGTCCGCGGTCGCGACGGTCCGCTCAGGGTGGCGGACCGTCAGCCCGCGCGCCCGGAGACCGCTGAACGCCTGGGGTGAGGTGACCTCATGGACGAGGTGGAGATCGATCGCGAGGATCACCGGGGCGCCCTCGTCCTGATCGACGACGTGGTCGTCCCAGATCTTTTCGACGATGGTTCGCTGGCTCGGGGCGGTCATGGCGGCTCGAAATGCGAGGGTGTGACGGGGCGGTCGAGGCTAGCACAGCTTCGATCGTAGTTGCCCGCGATCGGTGGCGATGGCAATTCGCGGTGCGCTATGGCACCGATTGGCCCGATCGCAGCACGGGAGCGCGGCCGGGGAAGTGGCGGCCGCGTCGGAACCGAGACGCGGCGAGGGCGGCGAACCCGTACCTTGTCGCAACTCTGCGGGTTCAGGCCGCGGGGCCGGTGACCCTCTTTTCGCGCCGAGGGTCGGGGGACCGGGGGACGGCGCAATTAGAGGGGTAGGTTCGTCATGGCCACCGTTCGTTCATTGCCCTTGCCCGCGACGCGGCCGAGACGGCTGTCCGCAGCGCTCGGCGCGGTCCTCGTCGCGACTCTGATGACCGTCGCGCCGGTGGCGGCCGCGACCCAGACGGCGACCGTCGACGGGACGATCCACACGGGTCCGACCGATATCGGCACGAAGACCTACGACATCTCGCCGTTCGGCAACCTGACCGTCGGCGCCACCGCCGAGTTCAGCCAGCCCGTCCGCGAGACCCTGACGTACGACGACGCGAACATCCGGCAGGGCCGGACCGTGGACGTGGCACGGGCCATCGCCACCAACGGAGCGGGCACGCTCACGGTGAGGTTCACCGTCAGCGGCTTCGCCGGCGCGATCAACAACACCCAGGTCGTCCCGTGCACCCTCAACCTCGGCGGCGCAGTGACCTGCAACGTCGAATCGGACTCGATCCGGATCTTCGGCCAGGTGCCGGTGCCATTGACCCCGATCGTTGACATGAAGCTCCGTGCCTCCGTGAAGATCACCGCTGCGGGCACGTCGCTCGATTCGACCGTCCTGTCGGGTGGGGTCACCCTGGCCGGCCCTGACGCCCAGACCGTCCCCGGAACCCAGTCGGTCGCCGGTCCGTGCGCCGCCGGCGCCGGTGACACTCTCGCCTTGAGCGACACCGGGGCATCCGTGGGGTCGACCGTCGCCGCCTCCAACGGACCGGCGATCGAGATCGGGGGCTGGGTTCCGATTCCGGTCCCGCCGTTCATCATCGACGCGGGCTTCGTGACGTTCGACGTGGGGGTCCATGCGTCGGAGACGTTCAGTCCCGACATTGCCGATCCCGCGACCCACCTGACCGAGCTCGGGACGGTCCTCAAGAACAACGTCCCGCCCCACGCCGCCTCGGGCGGCGACATCACGGACCAGCTCGAAGGCGTGCCGGTCGCCTTCGACGGTTCCGGGACGACCGCACTCTGCGGCCCCGCAACGCTGCGCTGGGACTTCTCCGACGGCGGCGTCGCGTTCGGCCCGCATCCGTTCCACACCTTTGCCGATAACGGTGCCTATTCAGGACTGTTGACGGCGACCGACACGACCGGCCTGACCAGCTCGACGACGTTCTCGGTCACCGTCGGCAACCAGAACCCGGTCGTCAACGCGGGACCGGACGGCAGCGGCGCATGGGGTCGCCCGATCGCGTTCAACGGGAGCGCGACCGACCCGGGCGCCGGGGACCAGTCGACGCTCGCCTACAGCTGGGACTTCGGTGACGGTTCGCCGCCGATGTCGGCGACCGGCGGCGCCAGCGTCGTCCACGCCTACACCACCCCGGGTACGTACGTCGCGACCCTGACCGTCACCGACAAGGATGGTGGGTCGTCCAGCGACACGCGGTCCGTGGTCGTCCGCAAGCGCAACGTCACCGTCTCCTATCTCGGCGACACGACCGGGACCTATGACACGGCCGGAACCCTGAGCGCATCGCTCGTCGACGAGTTCGGGAACAACGTGTCCGGTCGCTCGATCGCATTCGGCGTCGGGCCGACGGCGCCCGGCTCCGCGTCCACCGGCTCGTCCGGTGTCGCCAGCCTGGGCTTCACGCCACTGCTCGATGCCGGCTCGTACGCGACCGGCGCCGCATTCGACGGCGCAGTCGATTCGCTCTACGCCTCGGCGTCCGCCACCGGCTCGATCGTCATCGGCAAGAAGGCCGGCACGGTCGTGTACACCGGCGCCCTGAGCGGCGGTCCGAACAAGTCCGTGACCTTGAGCGCCGTGCTCAAGGACGCCACCGGCAAGGCCCTGGCGGGTCGGAGGATCGACTTCCAGCTCGGAAGCCAGAACACCTTCGCGAACACGGACACCAGCGGTGTGGCATCGATCACCCTCAAGCTCACCCAGAAGAACGCGAAGTACGCGCTCACAGCCACGTGGACACCGAGCGTCACCGACGCCGGCCGGTACACCGGCAGCAGCGCGTCGGTGACCTTCAGCCTCCAGGCGAAGTAGCCCGCGGTTTCTCGCCGACAGCGGCGCCGTCCCCCGGGCGGCGCCGCTCGATTCCTTCCGCAGGCGCAGTCCCTCGGACGGCGTGGCTCGCGATCCGGCCCCCGCCGGAAGCAGCGGCCACCGATACTGCCCGGGTGTTCATCCTGTATGCGATCCCGATCGGCCTCCTCGCCGGCCTTCTCGCCGGCGGCGACCTCGCCCAGCTCGGCACGATCCGGTTCCGCCTCTGGCCACTGGCGATCGGGGCCCTCGCCATCCAGCTCTTCCTGTTCTCGCCGGTCGCCGACGGCGTGCCCGACGATCTGGCCCGGCTCGTCTATGTCGCCTCGACGGCCGCCGTGGGACTGGTCCTGCTCGCGAACCTCCGGCTGACCGGGGTCGCGCTGGTCGTCGCCGGCGCCGCCGCCAATCTTGCAGCGATCGTCGCCAACAGCGGGGCGATGCCGGCCGATCCGGCGGCACTGGCGTCGCTCCGGATGGGGATCGGCGAGCACACGAACAGCGTCGTCGTGGCCGACCCGGCGCTGCGGCCGCTGACCGACATCTTCGCTCTGCCCGGCTGGTTGCCCCTCGCCAACGTCTTCAGCATCGGCGACGTCCTGATCGGGGTGGGAGTGGCGGTCGCCGTGGCGGCTGCGATGCGCGATCACGGCGATCGGCTGCCGCCCCGCGATCGGCGCGACGCAACGCGCTAGGCCGGGCCCAGGCCGCCCAACCCCCGGTGCCCGTCCGCAACTCCGACTGATGGCTGAGTCGAACCGGTACTGCCGTTCGATGTCCGCGCGGTCGCCGGTTCGCCATGGTCGGCATCGAGGACATCCGTCCTCCGCCGCCGTGACCGTCCAGGGCAAACCCGTCGTGAGGCGGGGACGCAAAGCCAGGGATCTCCGCAGGGAGACCGCCCAGCTGCCGATCTCGACGACGCGACCCGACTCGAATGGAGTCAACCGAACCATGAAGACGAACCTGGCGTTCTTCAAGGGCCAGGGGTTCCGCATCCTGCTCGCCCTGTCCGCTCTCGCCAGCTCCGCGCTGGTCCTCGAGGCCGGGCAGCGCTGGCGCTGAGCCCCGCCGGCGCCGATCCACGCTTGCGTGGGGGGAACGAGGCCGTCGGGCGACCGGCGGCCTCGTGGCGTGCCCGGTCGCATGAGCCGGCTGGCCCACCCACGTTCCGTCGCCAGGCTGCAATCGTCGAGTGCGGTGCGGGTGGTTGCGCGATCACGGAGCGCCTCGTAGACTGCGCGGACCACCCGGGTCGGCCGGGTCTGTTCCGGAGACCGATGTTGGGTCTGTTCGACGGTCGCAATCGACGGCATGTCGCCATCGCCATTCGCGCGGATGGCCGGCGTGTCCAGATTCCCTTGAACGATTCGGGTCTCACGGACGGTTCGCTCCTCTCCCTTCTTCGCTCGCTCGTCGTCGGGCTTGAGAGCCTTGTGGGGCTCCTCATTACCGGCTCCCGGCGGGAGAACGGAGGAACGCGGAGGAACGGACGCTGAGAGCGACGAGCCACCGATGACCGAAGGGACCCTCGCCGGGTGGCGAGGGTCTTTTGCTGTTCGAGGGGAATTCCGGAGCAACGGGGCGACGCGGCCTCGGTGACCCGGGCAATCGAGAGGGTAGGCAGGGATCGATGACGATGACGAAGGGAGCCGACGGCCCGCCGCCGAGTCCGGACGCGCGCTCCGGGCCGGACGGCTCGGCCGCCGCCGCCGCGGGCGCTGCGAATGACGCCGCGGGCGGCGCCGCCGAGGGAGCCGCGGACGCCGCCGTCGACACCGGCCCGAGACGCGGAACCGCGACGCTCGCGGCTCCGACCACCGCCGCTCCGGCGGCCGACGGCCCCGAGCGCCGGACCCACGTCCCCGGCGACGGGACGCCCCGTGCGGCCGCGATCGAGGCCGCCCGGCGGGCGATGCTCGACGACGCCCGTCCCCGTCATCGGACCCGGATCGGCGCCGACATCGTCTGCGAGGCGCTCCTGCTCCAGGGCGTCGACGTCTTCTTCAGCTATCCCGGCGGCGTGATCCTGCCGCTGTACGACGTCCTCGGCGACTATCCCCAGCTCCGCCACGTCCTCGTCCGTCACGAGCAGGGCGGGGCCCACGCCGCCGACGGCTATGCCCGGGTCACCGGCCAGGTCGGCGTCTGCATGGGCACCTCGGGTCCGGGCGCCACGAACCTCGTCACCGGGATCGGGACGGCGCTCCTCGACTCGGTCCCGATGGTCGCGATCACCGGCAACGTGCCGGCGGCGTTGATCGGCAAGGACGCCTTCCAGGAGATCGACATCAACGGCATCACCCTGCCGATGACGAAGCACAACTACCTCGTCCGCGACGCGAACGACCTGCCCCGCGTCCTGGCCGAGGCCTTCCACATCGCCCGCTCCGGCCGCCCCGGTCCGGTCCATGTCGACATCACGAAGGACGCCCTCCAGCAGGAGACGAGCGTCGTCCACCCGACCCACGACGAGGTGGTCGCCGGGCTGCCCGGCTTCCGCCCGAACCTCGACGCGAACGGCCGCCAGCTGAAGCTCGCCGCGACCGAGCTGGCGAAGGCCAGGCGGCCGGTGATCCTGGCCGGCCACGGTGTCCTCCACGCCGAAGCCTGGGACGAGCTCGTCGCCCTCGCCGAGAAGGCGCAGATCCCCGTTGCCCACACCCTCCTCGGGATCGGCGCGATCGACGAGACGCATCCGCTCAGCTACGGCTACATGGGGATGCACGGCTGGAAGCACGTGAACCGCGCGATCCAGTCGGCCGATCTCCTGTTCGCGATCGGGATGCGCTTCGACGACCGGGTGACCGGCAACGTCCGGACCTACGCGCCATACGCCCGGATCGTCCACGTCGACATCGACCCCGCCGAGATCGGCAAGAACGTAGCGGTCGAGGTTCCGATCGTCGGCGACGCGAAGCGCGTCCTGGCCGCGCTCCTGCCGATGATCGAGGCCGTCGATCCGGCGACCCGCGCCGACTACTTCGCCGAGCTCGCCGACTGGCGGCGCGACTCGGAGGGCAGTTCGTGGCACGGCTCCGGGGCATGGCGTGACGGCCTGCTGTCCGCGGACTACGTCGTCGAGCGGATCGGCGAGCTGAGCGACCATGCGGCGACCTACGTTGCCGACGTCGGCCAGAACCAGATGTGGCTCGCCCGCTACGCCGGCTTCCGCAAGCCGAACACGCATGTCAGCTCGGGCGGCCTCGGGACGATGGGCTTCAGCGTTCCGGCGGCGATGGGCGCCGCGCTCGGCCGGCCGGATCGCGAGACCTGGGCGATCACCGGTGACGGCGGCTTCCAGATGACCAGCCAGGAGCTGATGACGCTCGTGGCGGACCGCATCCCCGTCAAGATCGCCCTCCTCGACAACAAGAAGCTCGGGATGATCCGGCAGTGGCAGGAGATCATCTATGGGGGCAACTATCACTCCGCGCACCTGCCCGGACCCGACTTCGCAAAGCTTGCCGACGCCTACGGGATGCCGGCGTTCCGGGCCCGGACGCCCGGCGAGGTCGACGACGCGATCCGGGCCGCCCAGGCCGTCGACGGTCCGGCCCTCGTGTGGTTCGAGATCGCCGAGGAGCAGAACATCTTCCCGATGATGCCGGCCGGCAAGGGCCTGTCCGACCTCATCGAGAAGTGGGAAGGGGCGGACGAGTGAGCGGCGAACCGGGCTCGAATGGCCGCGGCCCTGCCGTCGCGGTGCCGGCCCGCGAGGCGGCCCACGCCGCGCCCCCGGTGCGCGCGCTGCCGGGCGGCGGCGAGACCCGCCGCCACACCCTGATCGCGATCGTCCTGGACAAGCCCGGCGTCCTCAACCGCGTCTCGTCGCTGATGCGAGCCCGGAACTTCAACATCGATTCGCTCGCGGTCAGCCGGACCGACCAGGCCGACGTCAGCCGGATGACGATCACGCTCAACGGCGACGATGTCGCGGTCGAGCAGGCCGCCAAGCAGCTCTACCGGCTGATCGACGTCCTGAAGGTCCAGGACGTCACCTCCGAGCCGGTCGTCGCGCAAGAGCTGGCTCTCGTGAAGATCCGGGCGACCGACTCGAACCGGGGCGAGATCCTCAAGCTCGTGGAGCTCTCGAAGGGCCGGGTCGTCGACCTGGCCGCGGAATCGGTGGTCGTCGAAGTGACCGGGCCGGAAGCCGAGATCGACGGGTTCGTCGCCCTCGTTCGCGGCTACGGGATCAAGGAGATCGTCCGGACCGGCGCCGTCGTGATGTCGCGCGGCTCGAATTCCATTGAGGAACAGATCAAGCGCTGAGTCGGCTCCACCGACCTGACCGTCACCTGGAGGACCACATGACCGCGAAGATGTACTACGACAACGATGCCCGGCCGGAGGCGCTCGCAGGCCAGACCGTCGCGATCATCGGCTACGGGTCGCAAGGCCACGCCCACGCGAAGAACCTGCATGACTCCGGCTACGACGTCGTCGTCGGCCTGAAGCCGGGCTCGAAGAGCCGGGCGCTGGCCGAGGAAGCGGGGCTCCGAGTGGCCGACGTGGCCGACGCCGTGAAAGCGGCCGACGTGATCATGATCGCGGTCCCGGACACGCTCCAGAAGTCGGTCTACGACGCGGAGATCGAGCCGCACCTCCGGCCCGGCCAGCTCCTGATGTTCGCCCACGGCTTCAACATCCGGTTCGGCCGGATCAGCCCGCCGGACACGATCGACGTCGGGATGGTCGCCCCGAAAGGCCCGGGCCACCTCCTCCGCTCGGTGTACGAGGCGGGCGGCGGGGTGCCCGCCCTGTTCGCGGTCGAGAACGACGCCTCGGGCACCGCACGCGATCGCGTCCTCGCGTATGCCCGCGGGATCGGCTCGACCCGGGCCGGCGTCCTCGAGACGACCTTCAAGGAGGAGACCGAGACCGACCTGTTCGGCGAGCAGGCGCTCCTGTGCGGCGGCGTATCGGCCCTGATCAAGGCTGCGTTCGAGACCCTCGTCGAGGCCGGCTACCAGCCTGAGCTCGCCTACTTCGAGACGATGCACGAGCTCAAGCTGATCGTCGACCTGATGTACCGCGGCGGCCTCAACTTCATGCGGTTCAGTGTCAGCGACACCGCCGAGTACGGCGATTACGTCTCCGGACCGCGCGTCGCGGAGGGCGTGAAGACCGCGATGAAGGACGTCCTGTCCGACATCCAGAGCGGCTCCTTCGCGAACCGCTGGATCGCCGAGCAGGAGTCCGGCGGGGCGGAGTTCGCGCGACTCCGCCAGCAGGACAAGGAGCATCAGATCGAGCAGGTTGGGCGCGACCTGCGGGCCCAGATGCAGTTCCTCAACCCGGTCGTCGTCGAGGCCGGCGAGGCCCAGTCGTCGGTCGGTTCGGCGGCATCGGGTGGCGCCGCATCGGGTGGCGCGGCACCCACCCCGGCGGCGGCGAGCAGCTCGCGATGAGCGGCTCGGCGGTCGCGGCCGGCAGCGTCCGGATCTTCGATACCACCCTCCGCGACGGGGAGCAGGCGCCGGGCGCGGGGCTGACGGCGGCCGAGAAGCTCGAGGTCGCCCGCCAGCTCGCGCGGCTCAAGGTCGACGTGATCGAGGCCGGCTTCCCGGCTGCCTCGCCAGGCGACTTCGAAGCCGTCCGCCGGATCGCCCAGGAGACGAAAGGCGGGATCGCGGTCGCCGCGCTCGCCCGCTGTCGCGACGGCGACCCGCAGCGGGCGGTCGAGGCGATCCGGATCGCAGAGAAGCCGCATCTCCATGTCTTCATCGCGACGAGCGACATCCACCTCAAGCACAAGCTCCGGATCTCGCGCGAGGAGGCCCTCGCCGAAGCCGTCCGCTGGGTCAAGTACGGGCGCGAGGCGCTCGGCGCCGATGCCGAGATCGAGTTCTCGGCCGAGGACGCCTCACGGACCGACACCGACTTCCTGCTCCAGGTCTATGAGTCGGTGGTCGCTGCCGGGGCGTCGACCGTCAACATCCCGGACACGGTCGGCTACGCGATCCCGTCGGAGTTCGGGGCGCTCGTCGGGCGGGTCGTGGACCTCGTCGGCCGCGACGCCACGGTCAGCGTCCATTGCCACAACGACCTCGGGCTCGCCACGGCCAACACCCTCGCGGCCGTCCAGGCCGGCGCCCGCCAGGTCGAGGTCACGATCAACGGCCTCGGCGAGCGGGCCGGCAACGCCTCGCTTGAAGAGGTGGTCATGGGCCTCCGGACCCGGCCGACCCAGTTCCCCGACCTCGTGAGCGGCGTCCAGACCGAGCAGATCACCGCCGCCTCGCGGCTGGTCAGCTACCTGACCGGGTTCGCGGTCCAGCCGAACAAGGCGATCGTCGGCGGCAACGCGTTCGCCCACGAGTCCGGGATCCACCAGGACGGCGTGATCAAGCATCCGCTGACCTACGAGATCATGACCCCCCAGTCGGTCGGCCTGACCGGCAGCCAGCTGACCATCGGCAAGCTGTCGGGCAGGCGTGGCCTCCAGGGCAAGCTCCGCGAGCTTGGCCACGACGTCGAGGGTGAGGCGCTCGACACGATCTATCGCCAGGCGATCGCCCTCGCCGACGCGAAGAAGGAGGTCACCGACGCCGACCTGCTCGCCCTCGTCGAGCAGCGCGCGTCCGAGGTCCCGGCCTCGGTCGAACTCGTTGGCTGGAGCGTCACCTCGTCGCACGGCGGCAACGCCACGGGCTCGGTGACGCTCAGCGTCAACGGCGAGGACCGTTCCGCCGAGGCGACCGGCAACGGCCCGGTCGACGCGCTGTACTCCGCGGTCGACCAGGCGGTCCAGGGAATCCTCGGCTGGCACCCGGTCCTGACGGAGTGGGAGATCAAGGCGGTGTCGGCCGGCGAGGACGCCCAGGGCCAGGTGCTCGTCCGCTGTCGGCGGTCGTCCGACGAGGGCCAGGGCGCGCTCGTCGTGAGCGGCCACGGCCTATCGACGAACATCATCGAGGCGTCGATCGACGGCTATCTCGTGGCGGTGAACAAGCTCCACGGGGCCCAGATCAACGGGGTCGACGTGGCCTTTGTCGGGCAGAAGACGGCCGAGGAATTGCCTTGAACCCGGCCACCTACCGGATCGCCACGATCCCGGGCGACGGGGTGGGACCGGACGTCGTGGCGGCGGCTCGCGAGGCCGTTGAGGCGACGGGGTCGGCGTTCGGATTCAGCGTCGCGTGGTCGGAGCACCTCGCAGGCGGAGCCTCGATCGACGCCAACGGCGTGGCGATCCGACCGGAGGACGTCGCGGCGTGCGGCGATGCCGACGCGATCCTTCTCGGAGCGGTCGGTGGCCCGAAATGGTCGGACCCGTCGGCTTCGGTCCGTCCCGAGCAGGCCCTGTTCGCGCTGCGTGGCGGGCTCGGCCTGTACGCCAACCTCCGGCCGGTCAGCGTTCACCCGGCCCTGATCTCGTCGTCGCCTGTTCGGCCCGAGCTGCTCGATGGCGTCGACCTGCTGATCGTCCGTGAGCTCACCGGCGGGATCTACTTTGGCGATCGGACGGAGGCGCCAGCGCCAGGCAGTGACAACCCGGACGGCGCGACCGAGCGGCACGCGATCGACACCATGCCATACGCCGAGCACGAGATCCGCCGCGTCGTCGAGCTCGCGTTCGATCTCGCGAAGGCCCGGCGCGGCCACGTGACGTCGGTCGACAAGGCGAACGTCCTCGCGACATCGCGGCTTTGGCGAAGCGTCGCGACCGAGATCGGCGCCGGTCGGCCGCAGGTGACCCTCGCCCACCAGCTCGTCGATTCCTGCGCGATGCTGCTCGTCCGACGGCCCGCCGACTTCGACGTGATCGTGACCGAGAACCTCTTCGGCGACATCCTGTCGGACGAGGCCGCGGTCCTCGCCGGGAGCCTCGGGATGCTGCCTTCGGCGTCGCTCGGCGAGCGCCGCACGGAGCACGGCACGTTTGGGCTCTACGAGCCGATCCACGGGTCCGCGCCGGACATCGCCGGTCGCGATCTCGCCAACCCGATCGGGACGATCCTGTCGGCGGCGATGCTCCTCCGGCTGTCGCTCGGCCGCGAGGATGCGGCCGCTGCGATCGAGGCCGGGGTGAGCCGGACTCTCGACGATGGCTTCCGGACGGCCGACCTGCTGCCGCCCGACGGCGACGTGACGGGCCTTCAGCGCGTCGGCACGACCGCGATGACGGCGGCGATCGTCGAGCGGATCGGCATTCCGGAGGCTGCCCGGGCAACCTCGGCAGCCCCCTCGTGATGCACCCGATCCGCCACGTCACGACAGGAACCCACCGATGACCGCCAGTTCCGCCAACGAGCACCTCGACCGTCCCGTCACCCTCTACGACACGACCCTCCGCGACGGCACCCAGGGCGAGAATGTCACCCTGAGCCTGGCCGACAAGCTCCGGATCGCACGGATGCTCGACGAGTACGGCATGCCCTACATCGAGGGCGGCTGGCCCGGCTCGAACCCGAAGGACATCGACTTCTTCAAGGCCGCGCAGGGCATGACCTGGCAGACCGCGAAGCTGGCCGCCTTCGGCTCGACCCGCCACCGGTCGAACACCGCCGAGACCGATCCCAACCTGCGTGAGCTCGTCGCCGCCGAGACGCCGGTGGTCACGATCTTCGGCAAGAGCTGGCTGCTCCACGTGACCGAGGTCCTGGGCGCGACGCCCCAGGAGAACCTCGACATGGTCGCTGACTCGGTCCGGTTCATCGTCGAGCGCGGCCGGGAGCTCGTCTACGACGCCGAGCACTTCTTCGACGGCTACCGCGACGATCGTGACTACGCCCTCGCCACGCTGCGCGCGGCACGCCAGGCCGGCGCCCGGACGCTCGTCCTGTGCGACACGAACGGCGGGACCCTGACCGACGAGCTGGTCGCGATCGTGACCGACGTGCGGACCGCGATCGAGGGCGATGTGGCGGCCGCCGGCGAGCCCATTGAGTGGGGCATCCACACCCACAACGATGCCGAGCTCGCCGTCGCGAACTCCATGGCCGCTGTCGCTGCCGGCGTCCGCCACGTCCAGGCCACGATCAACGGCTACGGCGAGCGGGCCGGCAACGCCAACATGGTCTCGATCCTCGCCAACCTCGCCCTGAAGACCTCGCACGAGCTCGTGCCTGCCGGCGGGGGGACGCTCACCGGGCTGACCGAGCTCAGCCGATCGGTCGCCGAGATCGCGAACCTCAACCCCAACGACTGGCAGCCCTACGTCGGTCGGTCGGCCTTCGCCCACAAGGGCGGCGTCCATGGCGCGGCCGTCGCCAAGGTCGAGCGGAGTTACCAGCACATCGACCCAATCGCGGTCGGCAACGCCGGCCGGCTCGTCGTCTCCGAGCTGGGCGGCCGGGCGAACACCCGGATCCGGGCCGAGCAGCTCGGCCATCAGCTCGAGGGCGTGATCGACCCGAAGGTCCTCAGCGAGCTCGTCAAGAAGCTCGAGAGCGAGGGTCTCGCGTTCGAGGGCGCCGAGGCGAGCTTCGAGCTCCTGATCCGGCGCCACCAGGCCGACTACGCGGCGCCCTTCCGGATCCTCGACTACACCTGCCTCGTCGAGCAGCGGTCCGGCCGGGAGCTCCTGGCAGAGGCGACTGTCAAGGTCGAGGTCGATGGCGAGGTGCTTCACACCGCGGCCGACGGCAACGGGCCGGTCAACGCCCTGGACGCCGCGCTCCGCAAGGCCCTCGGTGCGTTCTACCCCCAGCTCGACGACGTCCACCTGTACGACTACAAGGTCCGGATCCTCGACGGCGATTCGGCGACGGCCGCCCGGACCCGAGTCATCATCGACTCGACCGATGGGACGCTCGAATGGTCCACCATGGGCAGCGACACGAACATCATCGCGGCGTCCGCCCAGGCCCTCGCCGATTCGCTCGAATACGCGATCTGGAAGTCCGGGGCGGAGCTCCGCCGCCGCGACGAACGACACTTCACGACGGCGTCGGCGACCCCCGCGACGTCCCCGACCGGAGGAACCCGATGACATCCGACCGTGCCGCCGCCTCGGCATCTGCCGCTCCGTCGCCCGCAGCCGATGCGGCCGACACCCTTCATCTCGCCCGCTGGACCGTGACGTCGGGCTCGAACGCGAACAGCCGCGGGGCGGTCGTCATCGCCGCGGGCGAGCACCAGTGGCAGGCCTCGTCGGACGGCAACGGCGCGGTCGACGCGCTGTTCCGAGCCGTCGACAAGGCCGTCTCCCCGGTTCTGACCGGACATCCCCGGCTGCTCTCGTACGACGTTCATGCCGTCGCCGAGGGCCCCGATGCCGAGGGCAGGGTCACGGTCACGATCGCCCCGCCGTCCGACGCTGCCGGGCCGCGCGCGACCGGCCGCTACACCGGCGAGATCACCTCGACGAACATCATCGCGGCGTCGATCGAGGCCTACGTCGACGCGATCAACGAGCTCCTCGCCGAAGAGCACTGGCAGGGCGCCGCCGACGCTGCCGGCAACCGCAAGCGGGCCGGCGAGAGCGCACCGACCGCGAATGCACGCCGGGCGGAGCTCGACGAGGACGCCGGCCAGATCGACACGACCGACTGGTTCAATCACTAGGGGCACCGGCACGAGACGCTCCGCCGGCCTCTGGCACACTCGCGGATGGGCGACACTGCGCGCGTGACGCACGACGCACCCATCGTCTACCAGGGCGAGCCCGGTGCCTTCTCCGAGGAGGCCGTGCTCGCGTACTTTGGCGCCGCCCATGATCGGATGGCGGTGCCGACCTGGCGCGCGGTCTTCGACACGGTCGCCGACGGATCGAGCGCAGCGGCCGCCGGAGTGATCGCGATCGAGAGCAGCGTCGCAGGAACGATCCGTGAGACCTACGACCTGCTGGCCGAGTACTTCGAGCGCGACGTCCGGATCGTCGGCGAGGTGACCGTCCCTGTCCGGCTCGCGCTCCTCGCCCTTCCCGGCCAACCGCTCGACTGGATCGAACGGGTCTACAGCCACGGCCAGGCGCTGGTCCAGGCCGACGCCTTCCTTCGGTCCCGCGACTGGCAGGTCATGACCACTTACAACACCGCCGGCGCCGCCCGGATGATCGCCGAGCGTCGGGAGCGCCGGGCGGCGGCGATCGCCTCACCGCGGGTCGCCGAGCTCTACGGGCTCGAGATCCTGGCCGACGACATCCAATCCGGTGACGAGAACCGGACGCGGTTCGCAGTCCTCGCCCGCCTGGACGGGGCGGTGGCGGAGGCAGCACAGGTGGCGGGGACGGCGGCGGCGAGGCGGAAGACGACACTCGTCTTCTCGGTCCGCAACGTGCCGGGCTCGCTCAATCGCTGCCTGGGGGCGTTCGCGGCGCGCGGGGTCAACCTGTCCTCGCTCGAGTCACGACCGGCCCGCGGCGCCCGCTGGGAGTACGTGTTCTGGGTCGACATCGATGCGGCGGTCGACGACCCGGCCTGTGCTGCGGCCCTCGACGACCTCCGCGCGGAAACCGAGATGGTCCGGATCCTTGGGTCGTACCCGCGCGCCCGGGAGGCCTGACCTCGGGCGACGTGACGAAGGGCGGCGCGTCCAGTAGTTTGACAACGGACGCCGCGAGAGCGCGGTGCAGGGAGGGAATTCATGCGCCGCCCGGCCTTCGCGCCCCTGTCGCTCGCTGTCCTGGTCCTCGTCGCCACCGTGGCGACGAGCGCACCGCTCGCGGCCGCCTCGGCCGGATCGGCGGCGGCTCGCACGGCGACGACGACCGCGGCGCCGGGCACTCGCCTGACCGACCGCGTGATGCGGCCGATTGGCTCGGGGCACCACGCCGCCGGCCGCCCGGGCCGTCATGTTGACGTCGGCTCGCTCCCGAAGCCGAAGCCCGATCGTCACATCTACCAGCCGCGACTCCATTCTGCACCGGTGGTGTCCCGTGACCCGAAGGCGCCGGCTCCTCGCGACACGACCGGAGACCCCCCGCAGGCAACCGTCTCCACCGTCAACCCGGCCAACTTGGGCATCTCGACCGCGGGGGCCGACTCGGCCCTTGGCGTGGAACCGCCGGATCCATCGATCGCGGTCGGCCCGGATCATGTCGTCCAGGCAACGAACGAGGCGATCACGATCACAGGTCGGCCGGTCGCTCCAGGGGTGGTGTGGCCCCTGCCGGACTTCTTCGCGCTGCCGGCTGGATACCAAGCGGAAACCTTCGATCCCCATGTGATCTACGACTCGGTCCACGGTCGCTGGCTGGCCTCCGAAGCGGGCTTTGACTGCACGCCGGATTCGTCCATAAGCGCGACCGTCGGCACGGGCTTCCTCGACATCGCGATCTCGGATAACGCCGATCCAAACCAGGGATGGTCGATTACGTCGCTGATCTGGGCTGATGCGGTTCCGGACTACCCCGGGATGGGGACCTCGACCGACAAGATCGTTCTCTCGTCGAACCTGTACGACCTCGTTAACGGCAGCGGCACGTTTGGCTGCGATCTGGCCAATACGCCAGCCTTCGGCACCGAGCTCGACGTGGTCTCCTGGGCCGACCTCATCGGCCCGTCGAGCAACATCCCGTTCGTCTACTTCACTGACGTCGGCGCGCCACCGAACTACCCGCAGGGCTACTTCACGTTCCGGCCGGCCGTCCAGGTACCGGCCACGTCGGCCACGGTCTTCGGCGTTGCCCAGCATGTCGGCGCCGGCAATGCCGTGACCGCGTTCCGGATCACGGGCCTCCCGTCCACGAACAATGTCGCCCTGAGCCGCTCCGACACAGGATTGTTCGCGTTCGCCGACCCTCCTGCGCCCAGCCAGCCAGGGACACCGGCGACGATCGTCGACGCGGTCGACGCCCGACCGACGGACGCGATCTGGCAGGCGAACAAGCTCGTATTCGTCTCGACGTATCCCTGCGTCCCGACCGGCGGTGTCCTCCGGAATCGCGATTGCGTGCGGGTCAGCGCTCTCAACATGACCCCGACGGCAACGACCGTTGCCCAGGACTTCCTGATCGCAGAGCCCGGCAAGGACCTCTACACCGGCGGCATCGGCCTGTCCGGTTCGTCCGACCTCCACGTCGTGTGGACGATGTCCTCGCTCAACGCGCCGGACTATCCATCGACGTACACCGCCTACCAGCGTGCCGGCGCGGCCGTGAACACGCTCGCAGGCAAGCAGAGGATCGCAGCCGGCTCGGGTACCTATCCCGGAACACGGTGGGGCGACTACAACGTGCTCGCCCAGGACCCGCAGGTTCCCGACGCCGTCTGGCAGGCCGACGAGTTCTCCACCGGTCCCATGTATTGGTCGACCCATGTCAACCAGCTCCGCACGGACCTCGGCTCGTCGTACGTGCCGATACCGCCGGTCCGTGTCCTCAACAGCGTCAAGTTCACCGCTGGCACCCCGCAGACATTCCCGGTGGCCGGCTTCTCGGTGGGCGGTCTCGTCAAGATCCCGGCCAACGCCGTTGCGATCACCGGCAACGTGACCGTCGTCCACCAGACGGCCGCCGGGTACGTCTCGGTCACGCCCTATCCCACGACCAAGCCACCGAGCTCAACGATCAACTTCCCGCTCGGCGACATCCGGGCGAACAACATCACGATGTCGTTGAGCCGGACCGGGACCCTGTCGGCCGTCTACATGGCGCTGACCGGGAAGACGACCGACATCATCGTCGACGTCACGGGCTACTTCCTGCCGAATGCGACAAACAACCGATACTTCCCCCAGACGCCCATTCGCCTGCTCAACACCCAGCACTTCCAGGCGGAAGTTCCGCAGGAGTTTCTGGTCGGTGGCGTCCTCGGGATTCCAACGACGGCTGTGGCGATCACCGGCAATTTGACAGTCGTCCACCAGACGAAGGCCGGCTATGTCTCGATCACCCCGAACCCGACGGCCACGCCGCCGAACTCGACGATCAACTTCCCGCTCGGCGACGTTCGTGCGAACGGATTCACGGCGCCGCTGAACGCCAGCCACAAGCTCTCGATCGTGTACAAGGCGGTAGCCGGCGGCACGGTCGACGTGATCCTCGACGTCACCGGCTGGTACCAGCCGGCGGCGGTGACCGGCGGGCTCCTGTTCCATCCGCTCAATCCCGGACGGATCCTCGACACCCGGACCGGGATCGCACTCAGCGGCCTGCACGGCCCGTTCGGCTCGAACGCGGCGCGGACGCTGGCCACCGTCGGCCACTTCGGCGTTCCCGCCGGGGTGCAGGCGATCACGGGCAACCTGACGATCGTCAATCAGACCCAGGCCGGCTACGTGGCGGACACGCCACTCCCGACGACCACCCCGCCGACCTCGACGATCAACTTCCCGCTCGGCGACGTCCGGGCCAACGGGATCACGGCGCCGCTCGGCGGCGGCAACCAGTCGCTGATTTACAAGGCCGGGGGCGGGCAGACCGTCAACATCATCCTGGACGTCAGCGGCTACTTCAAGTAGAGCGGCCGGCGAAGGCCGTTCGTCCGGTTCGGCCGGGCGAGGACCAAGGTTGCCTGACGCGGGCCCGCTGGTCGGCGGGCCGGTGACCGTCAGATCGAGCTGGCGCAGGCGCGACACTTCGTCGCGTCGACCGCGTTTGACTCCTTGCAGAACGGGCAGGTCTTGACCTCGGCCGGCGGCGGCTCCTTGATGAACATCTTCGCGATCTGCCACACGACAAACGCAATCACGACGAAGGCGATGATTGCGTTCACGAAGGCGCCCCAGCGGATGTCCACCTCCGGCACAGGCTTGCCCGCCGTGTCGGTCGTGGCTTCCTTGAGCTTGATCACCAGGGAGCTGAAGTCGACGCCGCCGAGGAGCACCCCGATCGGCGGCATGATGATGTCGCTGACCAGGGAGCTAATGACCGTCCCAAGGGCGGTGCCGATGATGACGCCGATGGCCAGCGCGAGGGCGTTGGTCTTGAGCAGGAACTCCCGGAACTGACCGACCATCAGTGGCTGACGATCTTCGGCATGCCGGCCGCCTGCTTGATCCAGCCGGCGATCGTCGCTTCCGACGGGACTTGGCGAACCGTGTTCGGCCGGGCGGCATCGAGCTCCAGGAACGTCGTCGCGAGATTGGCGGCGTTGCGCTGAGCGAGCTCGGCGCACGAGTCGACTCCCGCCGCCTCGAGCAGGTCGGCGTACTCGGGGCCGACGCCCTTGACCCGCATCAAGTCGGCGTGATTGACCCACTCGAGGAGCAGGCGCTTGGAGATCCCGGTCGCCTCGGACAGCTTGTCGCGGCCGGCGCTCGTCGCCGCGCGATCCAGGAGGTCGTCGGTCGAGGCCACCCCGGCCGTCGTGAGCTTCGCTGCAAAGGCGGGGCCGATGCCCTCGACATCCTCGATCTTCATGGTGATCCTCCTCCGAATCTGTTGCGCTGGGAGCCGATGGTACGCTTCGGGACCGCCATTCAGCCCCCCACCGCGTGCCGGAGCGACCCATGGACCAGGCCTTCCGCGACGAGATGACCCAGGGCTACGGCCTGACCGAGCCCGGGTTGATCCTCGGCAGTCCCATGCTCGACGGCGAGCTCCTGAACGACGTCCGGGTCCAGGTCGCGCTCTCGATGATGAACCGCCACGGCCTCATCGCCGGCGCGACCGGGACCGGCAAGACCAAGACCCTCCAGCTCCTCGCCGGCCAGCTGTCGAAGGCGGGCGTACCGGTCTTCGTCGCGGACATCAAGGGCGACGTCACCGGCGTCGCGGCGCCCGGCGATGCGACCAACCCGAAGGTGATCGAGCGTGTCGCGTCGCTCGCCTGGACCTTCGAGCCCGCCGGCCACCCGGTCGAATTCCTGTCCCTGTCGGGCAAGCTCGGCGCTCAGGTCCGGGCGACGGTCCACAGCTTCGGGCCATTGCTCCTCGGCAAGGTCCTCGACCTCAACGACACCCAGACCTCGATCCTGTCACTGATCTTCAAGTACTGCGACGACAACGACCTGCCGCTGCTCGACCTCAAGGACCTTGCCGCGACCCTGAAGTACCTCGCCTCGGACGAGGGCAAGGCGATCCTCGCCGACTACGGCGGGATGTCCGCGGCCTCGGTCGGGGTGCTGCTGCGCTCGATCGTCGTCCTCGAGCAGGCCGGAGCCGATGCGTTCTTCGGCGAGCCGGAGTTCGAGGTGGCCGACCTCCTCCGGACGACCGCCGACGGGCAGGGGATCATCTCGGTGCTCGAGCTCCGCGATGTCATGGATCAGCCGAGCCTGTTCTCGACGTTCATGCTGTGGATGCTCGCCCAGCTCTACGAGACGCTGCCAGAGGTCGGCGACCTGCCGAAGCCGAAGCTCTGCTTCTTCTTCGACGAGGCGCACCTCCTGTTCGACGGGGCGTCGGACGCACTGCTCGGACAGATCGAACGGACCGCGCGCCTGATCCGGTCCAAGGGCGTCGGCGTGTACTTCGTCACCCAGGCCCCGACCGACGTGCCCTCGTCGGTCCTCGCCCAGCTCGGCAATCGCGTCCAGCACGCGCTCCGGGCGTTCACGCCGGACGACGCCGATGCGCTCCGCAAGACCGCCCGGACGTTCCCGACCACGACCCACTACGACGTCGAAAAGGCAATCACATCACTCGGGACCGGCGAGGCGCTGGTCACGGTGCTGTCCCCGAAGGGCAGCCCGACGCCGCTCGCGGCCGCACGCCTGCTGCCGCCCGATTCGCTGATGGCCGCGCTGCCCGACGCGGACCTCCAGGCGCGGATCGCAGCCAGCTCGTTCAGCACGAAATACGGCGCGACGGTCGATCGGCAGAGCGCCTACGAGATCATCGGGGCCCGGCTGGCCTCGGCCAAGGCGGCGGCCGCCGACGCCGCCGCCCAGCAGGCGGTCGCGGCCGGCGTGCCGCCGACCACCGCGGGTGGCCTCAACACGATGACGCCGGCCCAGCAGCAGCGCGAGATCGCCCGCCAGGCACGCGAGATGGCGGCCGCCCAGCGGGCCGCCGAGCGCGAGCGAGCCGCCGCCCAGCGCCAGGCCCGCGCCGACGCCCATGCGCGCGACCGGATGGTCCAGACCGGCGTCCGGACCGCGGGCCGGGTGATCACCTCGAGGGCCGGCCAGGACCTTCTCCGAGGCGTCTTCGGAACGCTCTTCGGCAAGAAATAGCGCGATCAACGGGCTCGCGCCGCGACAGCCCTACTCCGCGACAGCCCTACTCAATGACGACGCCGGTGAGGTCCTCCGGGGCGGGCGGGTATTGCGGGTTCAGTTCCTCGATCGTGTCGGCGAGGATGTCAGTGATCGCGAGGTTGCGGAACCAGTTCCGGTTCGCCGGGATGACGTACCAGGGCGCGGCCGCGGTCGAGCAGCGGTTCAAGACGTCCTCGTCGGCAGCCACGTACTGGTCCCACAGCTTCCGCTCCGCGAGGTCGCGCAGCCGGAACTTCCAACGCTTCGTCGGATCGTCGAGCCGGTCCTGGAGGCGGGCCTTCTGCTCGTCCCGATCGATCCATAGGAAGAACTTCACGATCGTCGTGCCAGACGACGCCAACAGCTCCTCGAACGCGTTGATCTCGGCGTAGCGCTTGGACCAGACCTCCTTCGGGACGAGATCGTGGACACGGACGACGAGGACATCCTCGTAGTGCGAGCGGTTGAAGATCGAGATCTCGCCCGAGCCCGGGACGCGCTGGTGGACCCGCCACAGGTAGTCGTGGGCCAGCTCGACGATGGTCGGTGCCTTGAACGACGTCACCAGACAGCCCATCGGGTTGAAGGCGCTCATCACGTGCTTGACGGTGCCGTCCTTGCCGGCGGCATCGATGCCCTGGAGGACGACCAGGATCTTGTGCTTCTGCTCGGCCCAGAGCCGATCCTGGAGGGTGGTCAGCCGCTCGAGGCCCTTCTGGATGTGGGGCAGCGCCGATGCCTTCTCGTGGCCGTGGGTCGCGTTCGGATCGACGTCGGCGAGTCGGATCCTCGAATCGGGCTTGACCCGGAGCAGCTCGCGCAATGACGAGGAAGATCGCGGTCGGCTCATCGGCTGGGTCCTCGCGTGGTCGGTGTCGGGGGCGCGCATAGAATGGCACGACGACCTTGAACGCAGGAGCTTCCCGAATGACAGCCACGACCGGCGCCAAGCCGCATCCGATCTTCCTCGCCGGGACGTGGGTGGAGTCGGACGATCCCCTCATCGTCACCAACCCGGCCGATCCCGAGCATCCGGCTGGCGCGACGTTCCACGCGACCGAGGCCCAGTACGAGCAGGCCGTCGAGGCGGCCGTCAAGGCGTTCGAGCTCACTCGGACGCTGCCCGCGTACGAGCGCGGCGCGATCCTCCGCAACATCAGCGCCGGGATCCGGGCGCGCCGGGAAGAGCTCGGCAAGCTCCTCGCCACGGAGGCCGGCAAGCCGATCCGCGACGCGCTCGTCGAGGTCGACCGCGCGGCGATCACCTTCCGCCTGGGCGCCGAGGAAGCCGAGCGGATGGTCGGCGAGACGATCCCGCTCGACATCAGCCCTGCCGGCAAGGGCCGGATGGGGATCACCCGGCGGTTCCCGATCGGACCGATCGCGGGCATCAGCCCGTTCAACTTCCCGCTGAACCTGGCCGCTCACAAGGTCTCGCCGGCGATCGCGAGCGGCAACCCGATCGTCCTCAAGCCGCCGTCGAAGGACCCGCTCACGATGCTGACGGTGGCCGAGATCATCGAGGAGGCCGGCGCCCCGGCAGGCTCCGTCAGCATCCTGCCGATGAGCCGCGAGCTCGGCGACCGGATGGTCAGCGACGACCGCTTCAAGCTGCTGACGTTCACCGGCAGCCCATCGGTCGGCTGGCGGATGAAGGAGCGGGCGGGCAAGAAGCGGGTCGTCCTCGAGCTCGGCGGGAATGCCGGCGTCATCATCGACAAGACCGCCGACCTCGACTGGGCGGTTCGGCGCTGCGTCGTCGGCGCCTTCGCCTACGCCGGCCAGGTCTGCATCAGCGTCCAGCGGATGTTCATCCACGAGGACGTCTGGGACGCGTTCATGCCGAAGTTCGTCGAGGCCTCGCGGGCCCTCAAGGTTGGCGATCCGCTCGATCCGCAGACCGACGTCGGGCCGATGGTCGACGGTAATGCCGCGGCGCGGACGCAGCGCTGGGTCGACGAGGCGCTGGCCGCGGGCGGCAAGGCCCTGCTCGGCGGCCGGGCCGATGGGACCTACTTCCCGCCGACGATCCTGACCGACGTCCCGGTCACGGCTCAGGTCTGCTCGAACGAGGCGTTCGCGCCGATCGTCGTGGCGTTCAAGTTCCGCGATATCGACGACGCGATCCACCAGGTCAACGACTCGATGTTCGGGCTCCAGACCGGGGTCTTCACGAATGACATCGGTGCAGCCTGGAAGTCGTTCGAGGAGCTCGAGGTCGGCGGGGTCATCGTCAACGACGTTCCGGCCTTCCGCGTCGACCACATGCCGTATGGCGGCGTCAAAGACTCCGGGCTCGGCCGGGAGGGCGTCCGCTTCGCGATCGAGGACATGACCGAGCTCCGGATCATGGTCCTCGCCTGGCCGAGCTGAACTGATCGACGGGGGACACCCAAATGACTGACATGTTCGGTGGCTTCGGGCTGTTCGCCCTGTTGTGGTTCGTCCTGATCCTCGCGTTCTGGGCCGTAATCATCGTCCTGGCCGTGCTCGGGATCCGGTGGCTGATCCGGAACACCGGCTCCGGCATGCACTCGGGTGCCGCACGGCCTTCCGAGGACACCGCCCTCGAGCTGCTCCGCCAGCGATTTGCGCGAGGCGAGATCGACGCGGCCGAGTTCGAGGAGCGCAAGCGCGCCCTGGGAGGCTGACGGTGGAACTGAGCCCGAAATCGAACGGAGATCAAGGGCTCCAGCCCGTTGACGGCCGCCCTCAAGACGCTTAGCATCGGCGCCCATGCTAAGCGTGAAGGTGAGCACCAAGCATCAGATCGTCGTGCCCAGCGCCGCTCGTCGGGCTCTCGGCATCGAGGCGGGTGATCGCCTGACCGTCGAGATTCGCGGCGATGAGCTGATCCTGCATGGATCGCGGCGTGCCTCTCAGCGGTTGCGGGGCCTCGGCTCCGAGATCTGGCAGGGCGTCGATCCGGTCGAGTACGTCCGAACACTGCGCCACGAGTGGGATGATCGGGCGCCACGATGAAGCTCGATGACCTCGTTGGGAAGCATCGCCGCGTCGGCATCGACAGCAACGTGTTCATCTATCTGTTCGAGGGCGCGGGCCCGGCGGCGGATGCCGCCGCGCTGCTCATCGACGCAATCGAGGCCGGCAAGGTTCAGGGGATTCTCGCGACCGTTGGCCTCACCGAGATCCTCACTCGGCCCGCGAGCGTCGGCGACGGAGTCCTGTTCGAACGGTACGCGGACGAGCTCCGTGGGCTCGCCAACCTTCGACTCGTCGCCCTCGACGACGAGATCGCCGTTGACGCGGCCTGGGGCCGGAGCGGCGATCGGGACCTGGGCGATGCCGTTCATGTCGCGACAGCTCGAACTGCGCAAGCGACGGCGTTCGTCACGAACGATCGTCGCGTTCGGTCGAGGGCCGGGATCGAGATCGTGATCCTCGGCGACCTCGTCGCCTGAGACCGACGGGCGTCGCGCGAACCGGGACGGCGGGCACGGCCGGACGGTGAGCCGTCATCCTCGGCCCGTGGACCTCACCCTCAGCCCGGCCCAGCTTGACCTCCAGGCACGAGCACGCGCGTATGTCGTCGACGTCCTCCAGCCGGTCGAGGCCGAGTTCGAGCGGGCCGGCGGACATCTGCCAACGGCAACTCGCGACGAGCTGAAGCAGGCGGCGATCGCGGCACGACTCCACGGCGGGTCTTTTCCGATCGAGCTCGGCGGGCAGGGCTGGACGGTCCTCGAGCAGGTCCTCGTCCACGAGCAGCTCGGACAGGCGACGGGCGGCCTGTGGTCGCTGATCCCGGGCGCTTACAACGCCCTCATCCACGCCGACGACGAGCAGCGCCGTCGCTACCTCGAGCCAAGCCTCCGCGGCGAGCGCTTCGGGAGCTACGCGATCACCGAGCCGAACGCGGGCTCGGACGCGCGAACGCTGGAGGCGACGGCGACGCGCGACGGTGCCACCGGTGAGTACCTTCTCAACGGCGAGAAATGGTTCGTGACCGGGCCGCCCGATGAGACCGACTTCATGATCTTCCACTGCCTCCTGGTCGAGCGGGCGGACGCCGCCGAGGCGCAACCCCGGCCGACGCTCTTCCTCGTCGACTACGACACGCCCGGCGTCACGATGAAGCACGACCCGGACTACACCCACACGTTCGCCGATCGCCATCCACAGTTCGTGCTCGAGGACGTGCGCGTGCCGGCGTCGGCGATCCTCGGTGGGATCGGCCGGGCCGACGAGCTGACGAATGAATGGTTCGTCGAAGAGCGGATCCACATCGGCGCCCGGTGCGCCGGAGCGATGGAGCGCCTGCTCGCACTGGCGGTCGACTGGGCAACGAACCGGGTCCAGTTCGGCCAGCGCATCTACGACTTCCAGGGCGTGTCGTTCCCGCTCGCGGATTCAGCCGCCGACGCGGCGGCCGCCCGGCTGCTGACCCGCGAGGCGGCCGCGCTCGCCGATGCCGGCACGGACCCGAAGGTCGTCCACGCCAAGGCCTCGCTCGCCAAGCTCTTCGCCTCGGAGGCGGCGTGGCGCTGCGCCGACCGGGTCGTCCAGGTGTTCGGCGGGCGCGGCTACATGCGCGAGTTCCCGGCCGAACGGTACCTCCGTGAGCTCCGCGTGGACCGGATCTGGGAAGGGACATCGGAGATCCAGCGGATGATCGTCGTACGGGCGCTCGAGAAGCGCGGCGTCGGGCGGGTCGTCGGGTGACGGCCGAGCAGAGCGCCGCGGATGCCGTCTCGTTCCGGGTGAACCCGACTGTACCGGAGCGTCGACCGGGTCCGGAGGCACCGCCGCCGATCGACCTCCGGCCGTTGTTCGCGCCGCGCTCGATCGCGGTCGTCGGCGCCTCGGCGCGGGGCGGAATCGCGCAGACGGTCCGCGACAACCTCCGCGTCCTAGACAGCGAGACCCGCTGCCATTTCGTCAACCCGCGCTACGACACCCTCGACGGACAACCGTGCTTCCCGTCGATCGCGGACCTCCCCGAGGTACCCGACACCGTGGTCGTCGCGGTCAACCCGATCCGGGCCGCGACCGTCGTTGCGGAGGCCGCCGCCGGCGGCGTGCCCGCGGTCATCGTTCCCGGTGGCGGCGTCGTCGAGGGCGGGCCGGCTGCGGCCCGGATGCAGCGCGACGTCCGAGAGCTGGCGATCCGCCACGGGATCGCGCTCCTCGGGCCCAACTGCATGGGCCTGGTCGACCTGACCACGAACAGCGCGACCTACATCGGCGACATCAATCCGTGGCTGCCGCGGGGCGGCGTCGCGGGCATCGCCCAGTCCGGCTCAGTGACCGACACGTTCATCCACTCGGGCAGCCGGATCGGGTTCTCACGGATCGTCGGCTGCGGCAGCGAGGTCGTGCTCGACGTGTGCGACTTCCTGGCCCACGCGATCGACGATGACCAGACCGACGCGATCATCCTCTTCCTCGAGGGCTTCAAGCGACCCGAGCGGTTCCTCGCCCTCGCCGATCGGGCGCTCGAGATCGGCAAGCCGATCCTTGCGGTCAAGGTCGGCCGAAGTCGCCAGGCGCAGGCCGCCGCCGTCGCCCATTCAGGATCGCTGGCCGGCGAGACCAAGGCGACGGACGCCGCGCTGGCCGCCGCTGGGGTCGTCGTCTGCCGCGACCTGGACCAGCTGCTGGAGACCGCGGAGCTGGTCGCCGGCTGCCGCCGGCTCGGCCGTCGCGTCGGGCGGGGGAGGACCGGCGTGGTCACCGTCTCGACCGGTGAGGCGTCGCTGATCGCCGATCTCGCGCCGCAGACTGGGGTCGACCTGCCGGATGTCCCACCCGCCGCGCGGGCCGCCCTGCGCGAGACCCTGCCGACCCTCGGCTACGTCGGCAACCCCCTCGACCCATGGGGCGCGACGGATCCCGGGACGGCCTACACCGCGGCCTTCGACGCGTTCGCGGCCGCGGACGCGTACGACGTCCTGGCCCTCGTCCATGACTTCCCGTATCGCTCGCTGCCGTCCGAAGTTGAGACCGCCCTCGATGTCGTGGGCCCGCTGCTCGCGGCGACCGCCGGCCGGCCGGACCTGCTGCCCGTCTTCGTGTCGTTGACGTCCGGCGATCCGACCCCGGAGATCCTCGCGGCGATGCGGGCCGCTGGCGGTGTGCCGGTCCTGCGCGGTGCCCTGGAGGCGTTTACCGCAATCGCCAGCGTAGCCAGCTGGGAGGGTTGCCACGCACGCCGCGTCGAGCGCGGGCCCGTACGTGCCGGCTGGCCGCTCCTCGCCCGCGATCGAACGTTGATCGGACACGATCCGGCGGTGCCCGGGCTCCTCGACTTCGACGGCGAGTCCGGATCGTCCGCTGATCACCCCCGAACGCGAACCCTCTCGGAGCGCGACAGCCTGGCTCGGTTGGGGGAGGCCGGGTTGCCCGTCGTCGACGCCGTTGCCGTGGCCGATCCCGAGGCCGCCGCGGCGGCGGCCGGATCCGTCGGGTTCCCGGTTGTGCTGAAGCTCGATGCCAGCGGCCTGGCCCACAAGTCGGACGTCGGCGGCGTCCGAGTCGGGCTGCGCGACGTCGCCGCCGTCCGGACTGCGGCCGCCGAGCTACTCGCCATGCCGCTCCCGGACGGCGCGACCCGCCACGGCCTCCTCGTGACCCGCCAGCTCGACGGTGTCGAGATCATCCTCGGCGGCCGGCGCGACCCGTCCTTCGGGCCGCTCGTCCTGGTCGGGCTTGGTGGCGTCCTGGCCGAGGTCCTCGACGACGTCGCGATCCGGCTCGCGCCGGTTGACGCGGCCGACGCCGAGGCGATGCTCGACCAGCTGCGCGGGGCCGCCGTCCTGCGCGGTGTCCGCGGTCGGCCGGGGATCGACCGTCCGGACGTCGTCGCGGCCATCGTTCGGCTCAGCCGGCTCCTGGTCGACGACCCGGCCATCGTCGAGGTCGACTGCAACCCGCTGATCTCGGGCCCAGACGCCACCGCCGCCGCCGACGCCCTCGTCGTCGTGGAGGATCACGCATGACCGACGCGTCCACGGGCAGCGCGCCGGCGTCCGTCCTGCTCCGGGAGCCGACCTCGTGGGGTGTCCGGCTCGTCCTCAACCGACCGGACAAGCTCAACGCGATCAGCGCGGAGCTGCGCGACGCACTGATCGCAGCGATCGCCGAGGCGGCCGCGGACGATGCCATCCGGGTGATCGCCATCGCGGGCGCCGGCCGGGCGTTCTGCGCCGGCTACGACCTGTCCGAGGCGGCACCGCCGACAGCCTGGGATTGGCGCGACGTCCTCGCCCGCGACGTCGAGGCGACGCTCGCGGTGTGGTCCTGCCCGAAGCCGGTGATCGCCCAGGTGCACGGGTACGCCCTGGCGGGCGGGCTCGAGCTGGCAATGGCGTGTGACCTGATCGTCGCCGCGGAAGGTGCCCGGCTCGGCGAGCCCGAGATTCGGTTCGGCTCGGCCCCGGTCACCCTGCTGATGCCGTTCGTGATCGGCCAGAAGCGGACGCGCGAGCTGCTCCTGACCGGAGATCTGATCGACGCCGCGGAAGCGGAGCGGATCGGGCTCGTGAATCGCGTGGTGGCCGCCGATCAGCTTGCCGCCGAGGTCGACCGCCTGGCCGGGAAGCTGGCCCGGGTGCCGCCCGATGTCATGGCCCCGACGAAGCTGATGCTCAATCGGGCGATGGATGCGTCGGGATTCGCCGCAGCCGTCGAGATGGGCCTTGACCTCCAGTCCTTCGTCAACATGAGCAAGACCGCCCGCGAGTTCGACGCGATCGTCCGGCGCGAGGGCCTCAAGGCGGCGCTCGCCTGGCGCGACCGGCGCTACGACGAGCGCCTCGGGAAGCCATCCGCCGAGGACTGACGCCCGACCCGCCTCGGTGGGACCAAGGTACGGGCCGGGCTGGTCCTGAGGTCCTGTAGCGGCCTACGGCGTTTGTTTCGTTCACTCGCCCCTGAACGGCGTCACCCGTCCGGGCACCGCGAATCTTCAGGCCCGAACCAGCGGCACGTTCTCGGAAACGAAGCGAGAGGCACCGGCAAGACCGGCGTCCGGCCAGCCCCAGGATCGGGAAGGAACCCAATGGACACCCAGACGACGGATCGAACGGTCGAGCGCCGGCGCAAGCGGCGTCGCGGACTCATCGCCCTTCTCGGGGCGGTCTCGCTGCTCACGATCGGCGCGGGTTCCATGTCGCTCGCCCAGTTCACCGACAGCGCGACCTCGACCTGGGCGTTCACGACCGGGACGATCGACGTCAACACGAGCCCGGCGGTCCTGACCGCCGTCACGAACATGCTGCCCGGCGACGCGTCGACGCAGGCCCTCACCGTCAGCAACGCCGGCACCGGAGACCTGCGCTACGCGATCTCGGTCGCGGCGACGAACACCCTCGGCACGCAGCTCCAGCTGACGATCAAGCAGCAGGATGGCGGTGGCGGTTGCGCCCTGTTCACCGGCGCCTCCGTCCTGGCGGCGACGACCCTCAACGGGGCCGCGGTCGGCAACCCAGCTCAGGGCGCCAATCCCGGCGACCGCAACCTGGCTGCCGGGACCAGCGAGGTCCTCTGCTTCCGGGTCAGCCTGCCGCTCGCGACCGGGAACGCGTTCCAGGGCGTCAGCTCTGCCGCGACGTTCACCTTCGGCGCCGAGCAGACCGCCAACAACCCGTAGACCCCGACTCTCCCGGCTGCACCGCCGGCTGTGGCCCGCCCGTCCGGGGCGGGCCACAGCCCGGCTTCCTTTCCGAGCGCGATGACGCGCAACCTGCCGTCGATGACCCGCCCGATGCCCGCCCTGGCATCTCCGGATCCGGTCGGCGGCAAGCCAGCCCCACGGCCTCGGTCGTTCCTGGAGGAATCGCGATGAGGGTGCTCGCAGGCGCCACGACGGCGCTCCGCCGGATCGTCGACGTCGGGCTCGTGATCCTGATCGTCGTCGTCCTCCTCGGCGTGGCCCTCGCGAAGGTGGTCTCGCTCACGGGTCGCCAAACGATCGTCATCGGCGGCGGGTCGATGGAGCCGGCGATCGGGCTCGGAGCGGCGGTCGTCATCGCGCCGATCGATCCCGCGACCCTCGCCATTGGCGAGGTGGTGTCGCTCCGAGTCGGCCCGGATCAGACGACGTTCACCCACCGGATCGTCGCCGTCGTCGACCGCCCCGACGGCCGCTGGATCCGGACCCGGGGCGACGCCAATGCGACCCCGGACCCGACTCTCGTGCCGGCGTCGGCGGTCCTCGGTCGGGTCGAGCTGGCAATCCCCTTCGCCGGCTACCTGATTGCGCTGCTGTCGCTGCCGGTCGGGGTGCTGTTCGTCCTCGGCCTTGCCGCCACGCTCCTGGCGATCGCGTGGCTGCTCGAATCGCTCGATCTCGAGCCACAGCTCGGGCGTCGTCCGGAAAGCCCGGACGCGACCCCGCGAGTGCCGTCGGACGTGCCACGCGGGGCCGCCGGGCTCGAGCCCGGGCTCCCCCACGGCGAGCCGATCGCCGCCCGCCGGGTCCCGCTCATCCAGGGCTCCGGCGCGGGCCCCTCGCGGGCAGTCGCGACGGCATTCGGGTCGTCCGATGCGGCGCCCGGCGGTGCCTCGTCGCGCGGCGGCGCCCTGTCGCGCGGAGGCCGGGCTCGTCCGTCGAGCGGGCCGTGGCCCGTCACTCGGCCGACCGTCCGCGAGCAGCTCGAGCGAACCCGCGAGACGAGGCAGCGCCGGGCCCGCTGGTTGTTCGGCCAGGAGCGCGGTCGGCACGCCGCCGAATGATTCGATGAGCGCCCGCCGGCCCGGGTTTGTTGCGGTCGTCCTGCTGGTGGCGCTGCTCGGCACGACGGCGCAGTGGTCGCTCGCTCGCCTGACCGATGCCGCCGCCACGACCCTGGCGGTCTCGACCGATACCCTCGATCCGCCGACATCGCTCGGCGCCAGCGGCGGCACGACGGCGTCCCTGACCTGGGCCGCAACGACCGACACGTACGCGACCGGCTATGACCTCCAACGAGCGACGGTGTCGGGCGGCCCGTATGCCGTCATCGCCTCGATCACGCCGGGGACGACCGTCGCGACAACCGACACGCCGGCATCGAGCGGCACCTACTACTACGTCCTGCGCAGCGTGTTCCAGAGCTGGACGAGCGTGAACAGCAACCAGGCCTCTGCGACGGTCACCGTCGTTCCGGTGTCGACAGGGTACAAGGGCTGCACCACGACCTCGAATGCTGCCGACACCGGCGGCAACGGCAACGGCTACGAATCCCTCCCGGCCAACGCCTGCGGTGACGACGCCGCGGTCGCCACCGACGCCAACTCCGGCACGAACTCGACGATCAGCTGCACCAACGCCGGCAAGGACCGCCACCGATTCTGGGACTTCGGGTTGGGCGTGCCGGGCACGGTGGCGGCCGTCGACGGCATCCAGGTTCGCGCTGACGTCGGCATGAACAACAACGGCGGAACGAACCAGATCTGCGTCGAGCTGTCGTGGGACGGCGGGACGTCCTGGACCACACCGAAGGCCCAGTCACTCACCGGCGGCTCGACGATCACGACCTACACCCTCGGTGCCACGAACGACACATGGGGCCGGAGTTGGTCAGGCGGAGAATTCTCGAGCGCGAGCTTCCGAGTCCGGGTGACCGACGTGACGAGCCAGCCGAACAAGTCCTACCTGCTCGAGTACCTCGCAGTCCTGGTGACCTACACGCCCTAGGCTCGCGCATCGCCGGGGTGTTGCCGGTCGGAAGGCCACGGTCCGGCGGCAGTGGCATCGCCGATCGAGACGAGCAGCGGCGCGCCAGCGATGCCGTAGGCGACGACTTGCACAGTGAAGATTCCGGAGTGCGCGCCCAGGGTCGGGGTCAGGTCAAGACCCATTCCGACGTCCGCTGCGGCCAGACGAGTGATCCCCGGGGCGATGCGGATCACGCGCGCGGATCCGCTGCCGCCATCCGGCGAGTCGTCGCCCCGCTCCAGCTCGGGATCCTCGGCCGTGGCCTTCCAGACCGGCACGCCGTCGATCATCGCCCGATCCACGAGTCGGGCGCGAAAGGCGGGTCCGTGGAACTGGATCAGGACCGGGAGCGGGTACCGGTTTGTGATCTCAAGAGCGATCTCGAGACGTCCTGCATGAATCTCGGTCCCGTCCGGAAGGATCACCGCTCGGCTGGACCGGGATGGGCCAGGCACGGCGACGATCGTCGGCTCCACGGTCACGAAGGCTGGCCCGGCAAATGTCGGGAGGCCCCAAAGCGCCACGACGAGGATTCCCGTGAGGCCGACAACGACTCCGGTCCGGATGCCGGTTCGCCGGCTCAAGGGACGGATCGCCGTCGCATCGCCCGGCCGATCAACGTTACAGCGGCGAGGATGACGATCGCCACGACGACGCTCCAGGCGTTGCTCACCCCATTCACGGCCGCAGCCGCCCCGGATGGGGAGCTCGAACGGGGCATCAGGGTTGCGGCCGAGGGGGAGGCGGACGGGGACGACGACGGGAGCGCCGACGGGAGCTCCGGCGAGCCGGTCGACGGGAGCTCGTCGACGAGGGTCCTTGTCAGGTCGACATAGGTGTGGCCGAACGTGTGGCTCGGCTCGATCTGGGAGTTCTCGCTGAACTCGTTCCAGCTGATGATGCCGAGGACGTCCGGGTTCGTCCGAAGGGCGCCGTCCCACGCCGCGCGAAACGTCGCGCCGTCGCGCCGCGAGACGATGCTTGTCCCACCGACAAGGCGGGCATCGAAGCCCGGTGCCGCGGGCGCGATCCAGCGACCGGAATCGAGCCGGACCGCCGCCGCCAGCTCGTCGAGCCGTCGCTGGTAGCCGGGGGTCGTCATCGGATCGGGCGATGACCAGTAGTACGCGTCCCCGTCGAAATACTGCGCCCGCAGCGTGTAGGCCCCAGCGGATCGCTCGGAGCCGAGCAGGAACGCCCGGTCGGGCGCGCCGATCTTCGTCCGGACGAGGCCCAGCTGGCTGTTCTTGTACCCCCAGGTCCCCGACCACACGATCGTCGGCCGACCGAACACATCGAACGGCGCGGCATTGCCGTAATGCTCGAGGAACCAGGTCAGGTCGCTCGCGACGACCGCATCGTCGAGCGGCAGGCGGTTGAAGTCGAGGCCCTGGTAGAGGAGGATGAGCTTCATCCCGGTCTTCGTCGCTTCGTCGACCAGCACACGCAGCGCATCGTCGAGCCGCTGTTCGTGCTTCCAGCTGACGATCAGGCCGTCGATCCCGGCCGCACGGGCCCAAGCGAGGTGCTGTGCCACGACCGCCGGATCGCGGGAGTCGTACGAGCCGAGCTCCGGCAGGTCGATCTTCGCTCGTCGCCAGCTGCTCGGCGCGTACCAGATGTAGTAATAGGCGAAGACGAGGGGACGAGCGCCGGCGGTCGGCGTCACGGATGGCGCCGTCGTGGAGGGGGCCGAGACCGAGGCCGTCGCCGTGGACGATGCCGCCGCGGAAGGTACCGCCGCCGGCCCGGACGCCCCTGGCGATGGCGATGCGGCGGCGAGCGTGGCCAAGGCGACGCCGACGGCAAGGGCGAATCGTGCAGCCGAGCCGAGTCGAGGCCGAGTCGACGTTTCGCGCGGCAGGCTCAACGTGGTTTCGCCAGACGACCTACGTTTGGGGATAGCCGCACATCCGGCAGAAGTTCGCGTCGTCGGGGATCTGCCGATGGCACCTCTGGCACTCGTGCGTCGGCCCGTCGTCTTCGCCCTCAGCCTCGGCCTCGGGCTTGAACCAGCCGTCGGCAGCGCCGATCGGACGGCGGGCATCCTGCTGCTGGGAGGCCGGCGGCCGGGACGCGGCGGTCATCCGGGGGTGGATCGTGGGGAGCACCTCGCTTCCCGTCGATGGCTGCCAGGCCGGCCGGGGGCGGACACCCGGGCCCTGGCCCCTGGCGGGATCCCGACCGTCCGATCCACTCGTCGCCGACGCGCGCCGTTGCAAAACGGCACGCACGAGGCGTCGGGCGGCCTTCGGGACCAGGGCGGCCAGCTCGAGGACGACCCGGCCCAGCCTGGTCAGGGCGGTGCCAAGAAACGCGAAGGCCGCCGCGCCGCGGCCGCGGTCAACCTGGGCGAGATCGCTTCGCACCGTCGTCAATGTCCGCCCCGCCTCCGGCACCCTGCGAATCGCAACGGAGGCCGACTCGAAGGGCAGATGCCCGACGGTCGCCCTCGCAAGTGCGGATGCGCGTGCGAACAACCAGAAATGGCGACGTCGACCGATATAGAGGAGGACGACGAGGATGGCGACGACGAGCCCGGCGCCGGCCCAGAGGTCGAACGCGGAGACCACCCGGATCTTGACCTCCTGGGATCGCGAGAGGGCGACCGGGGTCTGTGGCGAGATGCCGTCGGTCTTGAGCTTGACGACGTACGACCCGCGAGGGAGGCCCCCGAAATGGACAACGCCGTCGACGAGCGTTCCCGACCGGCTGGACTCATCCGGAAGCACCAGCTCTGCGGTGCCACCGACCGACGAGCCTGTGAGGGCGTCTTCGGTCCGAACCGTGACGTCGTACAGGAGAAGGCTGACGGTGAAGGATCCCTTGACAGTCGGCGTGAATGCCTGCTGCCCCTGGTATACGGCGTTCGTCCCGGAGATCTCGACGTCCCGCAGCCGCCAAAGCGTCGTCGACGGCTGCAGGCCGCCCGTGCGGCTGACGGCCGTTCCAGCTTCCCACCACGCATTGTCGTAGCTGGTCAGCACGAGCTCTCCGCCCGTCGACGAGGTGAATCGGGCCCGATTGATGGTCGTGGGATCGACCGGGACACCGTCGGCGTCCACGAAGTGGACGGACGCCTGATAGGCGGTGCGGAGCCCGAGGACATAGGTCGCGTCACCGCGCACGTCGATGTTGCGCGAGAGATCGAAGACCTGATCGCCCCAGCGAGCGAAGCTGACGCGGACGGATTCCGTCACGAGCTGTTCAGGACTGGCCACGAGCGCCACGACACCGACCTTGCTGACCTTGATGGTCGCAATGCCGTCCGCGCCGGTGGTCGCTGTTGCCTTCCCGACCGAGACTGGGACGCCGCCCACCGCCGGGACCGTCGTGATCGTCACGACGGCCGGCCGAAGGGTCAGGGTTCGGGCCGCGCGTGCGGGCGCGAGGCCGTGCGCGCCTTCGAACCGCGCCTCGATTGCAAAGGACCCCGCTGTCGAGATCGCGGGCCCGTTCAATCGGAATGAGAGCCGGCCGCGATCGTCCGCATGTGCGCTCGAATCGAAACGATTGTTCACGTAGAGCGCAACGCGAAGGCCGGTCGGAGCGAGGCCGTCGCCGCGCCGGATCGTCCCGGCCATCAAGACCTCGGAACCGATGCTCGCGGCGGGTGGCGGAGCCAGGGCCACCGAGACGGGTGCGAGCGGAGGGCTCACGGCAAAAGCCGACATGGGAGCCACGAGACCGATCGCCGTCACGAGGGAAAGGGCGGTGGCCAGCAGGAGCCAGCGGCTTGGCGCGGTGATGCGGCCGCGACCGGTCGTGCCCGGACTGGAGTCGCCGGCGGCCGAGATCGATTCCCGGCGCCGCGAAAGTCGGAGCCCCCTGATCACGCTGGTTTCCTCCCATCATTGGTCGACTTCTTTGCGTTCGAGCGAGGCCCCGACGCCTTTGGAGCGTCGGCCTTCGGCGCGTCGGCCTTGGGAGCCTGCGCTCGGGCCGCCTTCGGCGCGTCGGCCCTGGGAGCCTGCGCTCGCAAGGCGGACTGAATGACCTCGTCCGACCTTGGCTGCTTTCGGGTCCGATCGGTCCTCGATGTTGTCTTGACCTGGGGCCGGGCAGGTGCGGTGGCTGGCGTCGTTGCCCTTGCCGCTGCGGCCGACCGGTCCGTCCCGTCCGGGGCAGTTTGCGGCGCGTTCTTCGCGGCTCGTCGCGTAGCCTTCACGGGCGCGTTCGCGCCTGCCTTGGGCTTCGTTGCCTCAGGCGTCGCGGGCGCGCCCGACCGCGCGGGCGATCCAGTCGACGCCTTGTCTTTCGCCGCCGTCGCGCGCCGGGCCGCCGGCTTCGGGGCGGCGCCGCGCTCGCCAAGGGGCGTGGCTGCGGCCGCAGGTTGCTTCGTCGGCTTCGACCTCGCCCCTGGCTTCGCGGACTCCGCTCGTTTCGCCGCGGTCGCGCGTTTCGGCGCGGTCGCTCGTTTCGCCGCAGCCCTCAACGCGGCCGCCGGCCTCTCGACGGCCGTCCGTATGAGCAATCCTGCGCCGGCCGCACCGACCACCGGCGCGGTCTCCGGCGCGCCCTTCTGGGCACCTGGCGCCCCAGTTGTAACCACCCGAGGTTCGACGACGACCGGCGCCGCCGGCACCACCGGCGTGACAGGGGGGACGGTTGACGCCGAGCTCGCAGCGGCAACGTCGACTTGCTCCGCGCGCGGCGATCGTGCCAGGCGCTGTCCGATCGGTCCGTCGGCCGTGACCGATCGGGTCGTCGCCGCCGTCAGGACGCGCCGCCGCCGCCACAACAAAGCGGTGCCGGCCGGGACGCCCAGTCCGATAACCCCGTAGATCGTGAGGAGCGCCTCACGCGCCCGCGGGTTCACGGGAGCCCGGTCGGGATAGGTGCTCCCTGGCAAAACCGGGGCCCGCGCACCCGCAGAGAAGTCCAATGCCGTCCCCACGCTGTTGGCGGCCGCATCCCGCGCCGTCATCGGCTGGAGCCGCCAGTTCTCCTCGATGAACTTCAGGATCGAGGTGAAATCGTAGGTCGTCGAGTCGATTCGTCCTGGCGGCGCATACGGTGACATGAACAGGGCGGGCACGCGCATCCCATAGCCGCTCGCATCCACCGTCGGCGGCAGCACGTGGTCATACCAGCCGCCCCAGTCATCCCAGGTGAGAACGAAGAGGCTGCTCGACCAGCTGCTGCTCTGCATCAGGGCGGTCACCTGCGACGCGCCGTAGACCTGGCCGATCGCCACGTCGCCCGGCGGATGCTCGCTCGCCCCCGACGGGGCGATGAAGGCGACGGCGGGCAGGGTCCCCGCGGCGAGGTCGACGTGATATTGGCTGATGTCGACGATTCGGCTCGAGAGCGCGGGATCGTCCAGGAACCGCGGGAAGTTCAGCAACGGCACCCAGATCGTCTGCGAATCCTGCGGCGCGCCGGTGAGGTTCCGGAAGGTGATCGACGGATCGTAGTTCTGGACGTAGAACTTCCAGTCCAGGCCGGCCGCCTGGAGCTGATCGAAGATCGTCGTAAATGAATATCCCTCTGCCGGAACCGTTTTGCCGCCGGACTGTGCGGCGACCCAGTACATGTGGTTCTCCTTGCTGCCGCCGACATCCGAGCTGAAGAAGCGATCGGCAAGGACCGATGTCGACGCCAGGTTCCAGTAGAACGGCAGGTCGGACCCGTCGTAGTAACCCATGGAGAGCTCGCCCGGAAGATTCCGCCTCGTCTGGGCAGAGACGAAGCCGTCGAGCTTGCCGCCGTTGATGGCGAGCGCCGCGACGTCGGTTCCGTGCGCAAGGTCGATGGTGCGACGAGACGGAAGGTGGTAGGCCTTGACGCAACCTGCGGAGGCATCGGCCGCATTGCGCGGCATGCAGACGTTGGCGGGGATGCCGTCCGCGCCCGGGTACGTTCCGAAGTAGTTGTCGAATGTGTGGTTCTCCTGCATCAGCACGACCACGTGCTCGATCGGCGTCGTCGCGGTGGCCGATCCCTGCGCCAGGGAGACCGTCGGCGTCGACGTCGGCGTTCCTCCTGAAGGCGAGACAGACGAAGCAGCACTCGGAGGCGGGGAGGGGATCGGTGACGCGCCAATCGCAGCCGGCGCCGCCACGAGGCATAGGAGGCCCAGCGATCCGACGGCGAACAGGAGCCGCTCGCGACGGCTGCGAGTTGGGCTGGCGGAGCGCCGCCGACTGGAGGGCGCCCTGAAGGTCGGCCGGCACCGCGGGTGGCGACGTCGGGCGGTCACGGTCGCAGCTCGTAGATCTGGATCACGACTTGATCATGAATGGCACCGTCATCGCCTCGTGTGTCGGCGTGCTGCTCGTAGACAAGCCGGCCGTGATATTTCGCGATGTAGCGTCGGAGGGTCGCGCTGAAGAACGGCGACCGTTCCGCGGACCACACGTCGAATGCCACGTAGTGGATCTGGAGGGTCTGGATGGATCGATCGGGGTTGAGGATCGGATCGTAGGCCGGATTCCGGCGTTGCGGATTGGGGCTCACGCTCAGGCCGTGGGAGTGCCGCTGTCCGTAGAACTGGATGAGATTGGACATCGTCGGTCCGATCGTCATGAACGTGGCCCCGGCCGGCACGTGGCTGCGGATCCAGAGGCCGGCCTCCCGTCCGCCCGGGAGGCCGCCGGTCCCGGCCAGTGACCCTTGGGCGCCGGTCGCTGCCGTCGTCGCCATCGCCCCGGGAACGAGGCTTCCGACGAGCAGGACTGGCACGAGGATCAACGCCAATGCCCGCGCGCCGACGAGTTGCTGCCCCTCGAGACCGACGCGGGCGAAACGACGGGCGAACCAGGTGCTCCACGGAGCCTCGAGTGTTCGGGCGGCGAGGATCGCCAGCGCGGGTGCGATCGGCAACAGGTACTGATAGCCCTTGACCGGCCAAGCCTCGAAGAAGGCGAGAGGGACGAAGACCCACGCGAGCAGCAGGCGGTCCTCCCAGCCACCGATCCGGATGGCGGCGAACAGGCCCAGCGCGACCAGCACCAGGACGACCGGCCCGACGGCCGTCGCGAGGACCTCGAAGTAGAAGGTGCCGGAATGGTTCGGCTGTCTCAGCACCTGCCACAGCAGGAACTGGCGAGCCGAGTCCGACGCGCCGCTCAGCGCGATCGAGGCCGGGTACGGCGACACCGCGATCAGGAATGCGCCCGCGGCCACGACCAGGCGACGAAGGCCGAGACGCACCATCGGCGTCATGAGCGCGAATGCCACGCCCACGATGACGATCAGCACGGCGGTTTCCTTGGCGAGAATGGTCAGGCCGGCGGTGAACGCCGCGGCGTAGAGCCAGCGGGCCACGCCGGATGCGGCATACCGCGCCAGAAAGTACATGGCCAGCAGCCACAGGGTCATCTCCGGCCCGTCGAGCAGCATCTGCCGCGACACGGCGACGTGATATGGAAGGATCGCGAGCACTGCGGCTCCGAGCAGGGCCACCCGGCGCGAGAAGAGGAGCGAGCCCAGGGCGTAGGTGAGGCCGATCGCGGCAATGCCGAACCCGACCGACAGCACGCGTCCGGCGACGTCATTCACGCCGAACTGGTAGAGCATCGACAGGAGGAATTGGACGAGCAGGGGATGCGCTCGGAAGATCGCGAAGAACTGCTGGTACCCGACGTCGCCCGCCAACGCCGCCGCCTGGCCGGAATAGACGGCCTCGTCGCTGTTGAGGCCGACCGCGGTGATGTTGACCAGCCGGATCACGGCGCCGATGACGACGATGGCCGTGAGCCCGACGATCGCCAGCCGGCGCTCGGCTGCCTCGCGATCGGACGCGGCGGCGAAGGCTGCGGGAGAGATAGCGGACGCGGGGTTCATCGGAAACGGCCGATGTCAGCGCGCCGTGGCGATGGTTGCCCGCGGACGGCGAGCCGATGATCGCGGATTCGATCGGCGTCGAACGTTGGTCATGGAAAGTCGTTCCCCTTGCCCCGGTCCCGTCGATGCTCGGCGCGTCGAAAGGTCAGCTTGCGCGTCGGACCCAGTCCGCGACCCCTCCGGCAGACGGTCTGCGGATGTTCGCACAGTCGTTCGAAGACGTCGACGGTCGCCTCGTGCTCGGACGCACGATCGCGGCTGGAGCTCGCGGCCCGCGAGCGAACGGTCAAATGCCGCCGAATCGCCGCTCCAGCGAGCGGGAGCAGGCACTTTCCGGGGGTCGCGACGCCTCCACAGGTGGAGCCCCCAGGGCGGTTGATGCTCGAGTCCGTTCGCTTGTCGCCCAGGGTGCCGGTGCGGCTGGGCAACGGTTTCGACCGCCGGATCGCCCGCCTGCGGCGGATCGTCCCCCGGTTGATTGGTCCAATAGGACCATCCGGACGGCGGCGATCAGGGTCCGCGGCAGGGCGTCGTCGGATCGC